>DATEEH010000021.1:0-155704 GCA_035281245.1 Nitrospira sp. | reverse complement strand
TGCGGAACGACTGGGGCCCCGGCGGCTGAGGATGGTGTTGACTGAGGGCAGGAATCGGCAAATCCGCAGGATGTGTCAGGCGCTTGGATACAGGGTCGTCGCCCTGCATCGCGTCAGGATCATGCACATCACTCTGGACGGACTGCCGTCCGGGGCCTGGAAGCCGCTTTCGCTTCGTGAACAGCAAGAGCTGTGGAGCACACTGCGGCGAAACCCTTAAATGGCGAGTCTCGAAACGCCGCGGCCTGGCTTTAAGAGCGCAGGGTATGGTGAGGATTGCCCGTCGGCTGGAGCGGCAGTGCGGGATGCAACGGCTCGTGCGCAGGTTCGGAAGTCCGATCGTCGTCAGGTCGGCTCGTCCGCCGTGGCTTCGACAAAAACAGATTCAGCAAGGCAATGAAAAAGCTTCCTCCGACGAGCAGGATGCTCGTCGATTGAATCGCTTTCGTGCCCTCATCCCGCATATCCTTTGCGACGTCGGCGACGGTATCGAGCAGACGATCCAGCGCAAGGCTGACCTGGATCATCTTGGGACCTGCGTTGTCGGCGGCATGCTCTTCGGCCTTTCGGCGTAACCGGTCCCGCTCTTCGTGAGAAGCCGCATTCCACTCACGGGAGAGCAGGTCGATCGTCGTGCTGGCCGCGGAAAAGTACTGATCCAAGCTCTTGCGGACGGCTTCGATGTCCTCGGGTTCGCTTCGGCCGCTGCGAGAGACGCGAAGACCCGCAGCCGCATACCGGTCCACGGCAAGTTGGACCCTTGCCCGCTGGTTCGGAAGGGATTCGGTGATTCGTTCGAAGTCTTTTTTACTGTCCGCTTCGAGAGCGCGGATGATCGTATTGCGGTATCGCATCACGTCGGCTGAAATGTGCGCCAAATCGGCGGCGCCGAGCGTGTACTCCGTATACATGATGCGCAGGTCTTGGTCGACACGGCTCAACGCGCCTCCGCTCAACCAGCCGAGTCCGGCGATAAGCAGGCTGATCAAGACCTGCGAAGAACCCGGACGAAACGATCGCAGCCACCGAAAGAAAAACACTGGGCCTCCCTATTCGAGAATCAGCCGCCGATCCACGTGCTGCGTCAGATTCGGATCGTTGGAGACGAAAATCACCGACCACGGTTCATCTTTCGAACACAGACGTCGCAGCAGGGTCTCGCGCAGCACCGGTTGGAGGTTGTGAAGGATGCCGTCTAAGATCAAAATCTGCGGCCTGGCCAGAACGGCTCGTGCCAACAAGATGCGCATGATGTGTGTCGTCGCAAGAATTTTCCCCGGTGCTCTAATGTGGGTCTTCAACCCCTGCGGTAGCGCATCCACGTCCTCTTCGAGTTCGGCAAAGCGCAATGCCCAGCGGACGTCGCTGTAGGGAATATAGGAACGGCCTAGCAGGATATTATCTTCGATCGTGCCTTCGAAGAGCGTCAGCTGTGAGTCGAACATGAAACCGCGGCAGCGGTTCAGCGCCCCCATGTCGATATGCCGTAGATCCACACCGTTGTACCGGATCACGCCCGAGGTCGGAGTTTCGAGGCCCCCCAAGACGCGCGCCAAAGCCGTCTTGGCGGCCGTTGAGCTGGCGTAAATACCGACTTTCTCCCCCGGGGTCACCTCCACATTGAACCGTCCGAAAATCGCCGGAACGCCGGGGTGTTGCACCGCGACGTCCTTGCAGGTCAAACGGATGCCATGGATGGTCGGGTCGGGCAGGGGCACCGAGAGAGTCGACGAGGACTGATCTTTTGGGAGCGACAGCACGAAATCCAGCTCTCTCAATCCAGTCATGAAGTAAAAAATATGGCCCATGCGTTTCACGACTTCGTCAAAACTGGCCAGGAGGCCGCTGACCACGACTTCGGCGGCAACCAGCTGTCCTAATGTCAGTTGCCCGATGGAGAGCAGCCACGCCGCGGTGGCAATCAATCCGCCGTGCGCGACGGCTTGCCACCCCACCGACCCCAGATATTGCCTGATGAGAATGCCGAAGCGCGTCTGCCGTCGCTCGAGATACTTGCCGATCAGTTCGTCGGTACGCTGCATCAAGATGGACCGGCTGTCTGTTGCTTTGAAATGCAACAGGTTATAGGAAATCTCCTGCATCCAGTGAAGCGTGTCATATTTGGCATGCGACATCTCTATCGTGGCTTTGAGGCCGCCGTGCGAGAGCAGAAAAACCACGCTGAACCCTGCCAATAGCAGCGCATTGTAGAGCAGGAAATAGGGGTGATAGAAGACGAGAATGGTCATTCCGACGGAGCCGCCGACGACCACGTTGATGAGATCCACCAAGAGAACGGAGAGCGCCCGCTGCATGAACACGGTTTCCATGAAGTGATTGGCATAGCGGGGTTTGAAACCAAGGAATTGCAGTTGCGGAATCTGTTGAGCCATTCCAATCGCGACCCTCGCGAAAAGTCGGCGCTCCAACACTTCGACCGCATAGTACTGCAGCGCACGGAATGCGCCCACAAACAGCAGGGCAGCAATCATGACGCCGGCCAACGTGACGATCGTCACGGGCTGGATGGCAAACGCGAAGGTGTTGGTCAACTCTTGAACGGTCAGAGGGACGATCAGCGCAAACAAACCGATCGCCAGCGAATAGGAGACCACCAGGGCCAGCAACCGCCGCTCAAGCCGTAGGAGGAGGCCGACATACCCGACCACGGATTGGAAGAGGTTGGGCTGTTCGTCCACATGACTTTGCACGGACACCCGCCTTTACTTTCAAGCGGCCTACACGCCGTTTCGATCCGTCCCTAACGCTATCAAAGTACAGGGGAAAAAGCCAACTCTTCGCCGTTCAGTCTCGCGCTCGGTAGATGACGGGAACCGTCGAGGGTAAGGACTTTCCCCAGGCGCCGATCGACCACTGATAGAGGGCCAAGGCTTTCTGATAGTCGGCTTTGGCGCGAATGACTTGTCCTTCCGAATCCACGGAATTGCGTTCACGGAGATTCACGAACAGCACGCTGGTCGCGCCTAAACTGAAGCGGAAGCGCTCTCCCTCCTCCAATGTCTTGGCCAAACGAAGCGATTCCACTGCCGTGGTGATCCGTTCCTTGGCCCGCTCAATGGCCGACAGGGCATTGTCCACGTCGATGACCACCTGCTGTTCACGGAATTTCTGGGTCAGCACGAAGCGGTCGGCCTTCCCCTGCGCTTCCAATACTTCGCCTCGGCTCCTCCGTTGCAAGATCGGGATCCGGAGTTCGAGCCCGAATCGGTAACCGAGGCCCAAGACGAACTTTTCCGGTGCGCGGGCCGGCGCCGCTTCGGCGTCGAGACTTGGAAGCAAATTGTTCTTAGCCAGTTCGAGATCGATGTTGTTGAGCTTCGCCTCAATGTCGATTTCCTTGATCTCGGGCCGATCGGATTTGGCTTGAATCTTATGGGCCTTGATGGTCTCGGGCGTCGGCACAAGCTGCTGTGCCGGAAACTCGGGCGCACGCTCAAGCGGGGGCAGTATGGGGGCGTTGTTCTCCCAGAGGAACATCGACAGTTTCAACTGTTCCTGCTCGACGAACCGTTGGGCGGCAATGGCCACTTCCCGCCGGCGTTGGACTTCCTGATTGGCTTCGACGACGTCAAGCGGTGCGACGGCGCCGGCCTTGGCGCGGCCTTCCACCTGGCGGAAACGATCTTCTGCGACACCCACCGCCCGGCGCTGGACCTCCAAGAACTTGACTGCCGCGACCCAATCCCAGAATTGCGTGGCCGCAGCGAGAAAGAGATCCTGCCTGGTTTGGGCAATGCGAATATCGGCGCGTGGATCGGCCAGCTCCGAGCGTTGGAGTTCGGCACTCTCCGGGTTCACCATCAACCCCCGCAACAACGGAAAGAATCCGCCGAGCAGGACCTGTTGATTGCCGTTATTGAATGACAGATCTGGAATCTTGGCATCACCGATCGCCTGCCGGACGCCGGCGCTATATTTGAATCCCCACGGATGCCTGGCTTCCACCAGTGTGTCGTTGAACCCGCCGGTCTGCGTACCCTTCTCCGGAGCGCTGCTCGAAATAAACCGTTCAAGCTCCGTGTCGTTGACGATGTTTGGTTCAAAAGCGCCCAAGGCTTTGAGCATCTTGCCGCGCGCCGTCACCTTTTCGGTCCCGGCTCCCTTGAGCAACGGGTGGCTGCGGTCGATCCACGCATGGATTTCATCGATGCTGAGCGGGATGGGCGGCAGCTCTTTCTTGATGGGAGGCTCAGCGGCGAAACCCGGATCACACAGAAGGCTGAGGCACAATGCCAGGCCGGTGACGAGCAGGACTCGGTGACGCATACGACACACTCCTTTCATGATGGACGCACAGAGGCGGTGCGTCATGGCATTCGCGCAAAAGAGTGACGATCCGCAGACGCGAGGGGAGTGGAAAGAAGAGAAACTGCCTGGAGCTTACTTCGCACCTCGTCCCGCCTTCGGCAAGAGGGTGTCGATGAGGCTCGGAGGACGCTCTTGGTAGTCGGGTGGGAAGAGGTTGAAACGCCGCCACAGTTCATACCATAGCGGCACGCGGTTCAAAATGACCCATCCCATGACCTTGGTGCCTTGACGCACATGCTCTTGGGGGGGCCAGGGTTTTTCTTCTGGATCGGGGACGACCCAGAAGCGAAAATTGCCCTTGCCATCGTCGACCTGGTCAATAACCTTGACGACTCCGGTGTAGGTGCCGGCCATCAGCTCCGGCCAGGCCGGCAAGGGGATAGCAGGAATTCCATAAAACAATATTTTGACCTTGCGGCCGACGTTCAGCAGCGGGGCATCGATGCCGTCCGCGACCATCTCGATGGCTTTGTCGGCGCTGGCCGGTGAAATCCTCACCAGTTTGTCGCCCGGGCGGACGGTCTCTCCCACGCCGGTCTCGGCCATCTTGACGACGGTGCCGTCGATGGGCGCCATGATACGGCTGGCCACGCGCCGTTGCTCGGCGTTCGACATCCGGAGCGAGACATCGGCCAATTGATCGGTGGCTTTCGCCGCTTCGGCGACCGAGGCATCACGAGCCGCTTCCGCATCCAGCAGTCGTTGCAACACTTCGGCGCTGATCTGATCCTTTCCGAAACTCAACGCCTTCATGGCTTGCTCCGCCGCCTTCAGATTGGCCTGCGCGCCGGTCAAATCGGCCTTCGACGCGATCGCTCCTTGAATGCTGACTTCCAGTTCGCGCTGGGAGACGAGGCCCTGCTCGGCCAGTTGCTTATGACGATCGACGTTCAATTCCGCGGTCGCCACGGCGATTTTCGCCGCCTCGACCTTCTGGTGAGCTTCACGTACTTTGTTTTCCGCTTCGACGACCCTGGCCTGGGCGGACGGCACAGCGGCTTTGACGAGGTTCTGCATCTCCTTGATGCGCTTGTCCAATTGCTCGGCGCGCCCTAAGGCGGCACGGCGGGTCTCGATCAACGCCTGTTTGCGCTGCTCGAGAAGCGACAAGAGGTCCGGCGACATGAAGTTGGGATCGTAATCATCCAGTTCGAGGATCAAATCGCCTTGTTTGACGCGTATGCCTTCGAAGATATGCCATTTGCGGATGCGGCCTGTAATTTGCGATTCGATGTCTTGCGGACGCTCATAGGGAGTGTAGGCGGATAACTGCCCGCTCACGGTGATCGTCTGGGTCCAAGGCACGAACGCAATGATTAACAGAAATAAGAGGACGAGCTTGATAGCGAGCCGAGAGGAAAATCGAAGACGCTCCGGGATTTGGACGGCTTCCCACGCCCGTAACTTGCTGGACGTCGCAAGATCGTCCACCGCGATCTCATCCAAGCCGGTGGGCCGTTGGACGAGCATGCGGACTTTTTGGCGTAGACTTTGTCCCAGACTTGCCACTGAAGTCCTCGTCGGGCGCCCGAAAGACGGTCGACGATTCATCATAGAGGAAAATGACTCAATGGGTCAATTTCTCTTCAAGAACCGGTATTTATTGGGTTTCCCTCGCTTGACCAACCTCATGAGAGCCGTTAAGGTGGGGCCCCGGTGATGTCCCTTCAAAGGAGTGGGTGGTGGCGAAAAAAGGAAGGCGTCCCATCGTCGGCGTGCTCGGTGGAAGCAAGTCTGATTTTCCGATCCTCGAGAAAGCCGTGGCCGTGCTACATGAACTCGGCATTGACAATGAATTGATGGTGGTGTCCGCTCATCGGACGCCTGATCGCTTGTTCGCCTATGCCGAGCAGGCACCGGCCAGAGGCATCGAAGTGATCATCGCCGGTGCCGGAGGGGCGGCGCATCTTCCGGGGATGCTGGCTGCAAAAACACATTTGCCGGTGATCGGCATCCCGATCCCCACGGAAAACCTCCGTGGACTCGACTCGCTCCTCTCCATTGTGCAAATGCCGCGCGGGATACCGGTCGCAACAGTGGCGATCGGCGGGGCGGAAAATGCCGGTCTGCTGGCAGCGCAAATACTGGCCGGCCGTTATCCTCAGATCGCCGATCGCGTCAAAGCGTTTCGAAGCACGCAAACCAGGATGATCTTGGATTCTCCGGAAGCCAACGTTTCCAGCCGTCGGCCGTCGGCTTCCCCTCGTCGTCGATCGTGATTCACACGGTGATTGAAGCGGGATCCGCCCTCGGAGTCCTCGGCGGCGGTCAGTTGGGCGCGTTGTTTGCGCGCGCGGCCATGAAACGCGGCTATCGCGTCGCGGTCTGGGATCCCGATCCCGATGCACCGGCGCACGGGTTGGCGGCTCATTCCTTTTCAACCCCTTTCACGGATCCGCAGACCGTCGCCAAGTTTGCATCGACAGCCTCCGTCGTGACCTATGAATGGGAGAATGTCCCGGCAGCGCTGTGCGAGCAACTCGAGCAAGAGAGACCGGTGCGACCCTCGAGCGGCGTCTTGCGGCGTATTCAAAATCGGCTGGTTCAGAAGCGATTTCTTGCCGGCTGCGGCTTTCCTGTCCCTCGATTCGCAGCCCTGACGGAACCCCAACAGCTGCCCCATGCCATTCAAGAAGTGGGCTGTCCCGCCGTCTGTAAGACGGCGATGGCAGGCTACGACGGCAAGGGCCAATGGAAGGTTGAGGATCCGTCGACGGTACCCCTCATTCTGCCGTCCGTCGAGGCGTCTGCGAGAACCGGGATGCAATGGATTGTCGAGGCCTATGTCCCGTTCGAACGTGAGCTCTCGATCTTGGTGTCACGGGGGATCGATGGCCGGACGATCGTCTATCCCCTGGTGGAGAACGATCACGAGCAAGCGATCCTGCGAACGACCGTCGTGCCCGCACTCGTCCCGCCCGGCGTGGTAGATCAGGCCGAAACGCTCGCTCGGGCCGTCATTGAACGGATGGACGGCGTGGGATTGTTTTGTCTCGAATTGTTCCTCATGCCGGATGCGGCGGTATTGATCAATGAGGTTGCTCCTCGTCCGCACAATTCTGGCCATTATTCCCTCGATGCCTGCAGTCTGTCCCAGTTTGAACAACAAGTTCTCGTCGTCTGTGGCTTTCCACCGGAAGAAGTGCGGTTGTTGAGCCCCGCCGCCATGGTCAATCTCATTGGCGAGGACATTCGGACGATTAAGCAAGATGCCGAATGTCGGAGGCTGCTCGAGTACCCCGGCACGTTCCTCCATGACTATGGGAAACGCGACGTACGGCCGCGCCGCAAGATGGGCCATGTGACATTTCTTGCCGAAGATCGCGCGCTCGCCTGCGAGCGAGCAGAGCGTTTGCATCAACGTCTCCTGTGCGCGGCACGCGCGTAAGGGCGAAACTGCATGCCCTCCAAGCCGTTCGATTTTGTGACTTTCTGAAGGCTGCGTCCGAAACTGCTCGCCTCCCTCAGACCACGAAGCCAGGAAAATCAAGATTCTCATCCTTCTGATGGTCGGTACGGGACTTGCTGGTGATTGCCTCGGCTTTCAAGGGGTAATGATGCAGACGACGCTGCCTGTTCCCGACACCTCTCCGCCTCGCGACGTCACCCGTGATCATGTCGGTGCCGTGTCCCGAGGCCGGTATGTCGTCCTACAGGCGCTGGTCGGCGTCATGCTGGGCTACCAGTTACTCTTCGGCCCGGAACCGATTGTCTCCCGAGTGATGGGCGAGTTCATCGTCGGGGGGTTGATCGTCTTGATCGGCGGCCTGTTGGCCGTCCCCTCCGGTATGCTGCAGGCCGCCTGGCTGAGCGGCACGCTCATTACCGTTGATACTGCCCTGGTCACGGGCACGATGTATCTGTCCGGCCACGCCAGATCGGAATTGTACCTGGCCTACTTCATTCTCATGCTCATTGCCGCGTCACTGCGGCGTCTCGCCCACGTCATCGCATTCTCATTCCTCCTCTGCGCTGGTTACGGTCTGGTCCTGTACCAGGGAACCGTGCAAACCGGCGCGCTTTCCGTCGGCCAACTCATGGGCGTGCCGGTACTCCTGGTGATGGCCGTCTTCTACGGGATGGCGCTCGAAACGATCGGATCCGAACGTCAGCAAAAGACGAAGCTGCTCCATAGCATTGAGGCCTTGCGACAGACGGAACAGGCACTGCAGGCGTCGCGAGAGCAGCTCGAAGTCCGAATCAAGGGTTTAAAGGATGACCTCTCAAAGGCCAACGCCATGGTCCAGCAGGAAAAATCCGAGCGGCAAGGGCTCGAACGGCAATTGTTCGAGGCGCAAAAAATGGAGGCGGTCGGCCGGATCACCAGCGGCTTGGCCAATGAGTTCAGTCACCTGTTTTCGGTGATCGGCAAGCAGACAGGGGTGGTGTTGTCCCGGTTGCTTCCAGAGGACCCTTTGTACGGCGCCGTCGATGAGATTTTCCGCATGGGTGAGCAGGCGGCCGTTCTCACGGCGCAACTCGCGACCCTCGATCTGCAACACCGGCAATTCCGTCATGTGATTTCGATGCGAACCGTGGTGGAAGACCTGGGTCCCATCATACGCGGACTGCTGCCCGATCGCGTCCATTGCCAGATCGCCATTGAACCCGGCCCGCTTGATGTGGAAGTGGATCGTGAGGGTATCGAGCAGGTGCTCTTGAATCTCGCCGTGAACGCCCGGGATGCGATGCCGAAAGGCGGCCGTTTGACCATCGGCATCTCCCCGGTCAAATCCGGCAGCGACGGAAGGGGCCACGCCCCGTCGGTACGGATTGAAGTGTGTGACACCGGCAGTGGTATGACGAGAGATACGCAGTCGCGGATGTTCGAACCGTTCTTTTCGACGAAAGAGACCAACGTCGGTCTCGGATTAACATCGGTCTATGGGATCGTGAAGCAGCACGGCGGCCAGGTGGACGTCACGAGTCTGCCGGGCGAGGGAACGACAGTCCGTATTTATCTGCCGGCGTTAGCCGGTGTGGTTACCGCCACCCATCCAACGGAATACTCGGTCGCCGCAAAAGGGCAGGAAACGATCCTCCTGGTGGAGCCCCACGAGATTGAACGGAAGCTGGCGTTGTCCACCTTGAGACGCCATCGGTATCAGGTGTTGGAGGCGAGCTCACCGGTCGAAGCCCTCATGTTGGCGCAGCAACACACGGGGGCGGTGCACATCACGGTCAGCGGGCTTCTGATGCCGGAGATCAGCGGCCGTGAACTGGCCAAGCGTCTCTTGAAGCAGTATCCGACGATGAAAGCCTTATTCGTGACGGGGTATGACGACGAGGCCATCATTTCGCATCGGATCAATCGGCGCTTTCTCCTGAGGCGGCCGTATCGCCAACGCGGGTTGGTCGAAAAGGTCCGGGAATTGATCGATGCGTAGGGGGAAGTGACAAGTGATCAGTGACAGGTGAGGAGTGACCTCTGATCACCCGTCACGCATCACTGCTCACGGTTGTTAAACGTCCCAGCGGCGCTCTCTCCCGGGCGAGAAAAACGGCACGTCCGGACGTTTGAAGATCCCAATCAACGCCATTCCAGCGACAAAACCACCGATGTGCGCAAAAAAGGCCACTCCCCCGCCGGGGCCGCCGATGCTCATCCCGCCGCTCAACAGCTGCATGACAAACCACAGGCCCAGCACCACGCCTGCCGCGACCTGCATCATGCCGATCCCCGGCATGAACACCAGCACGTGCGCCCTGGGAAACAATAAGATATAGGCGCCAAGCACGCCAGAAATCGCTCCGCTGGCGCCCACCATCGGAATCGTGGACGTGGGATCCGTCACGGCATGGCTCAATGCCGCCAGAACCCCGCAGATCAGATAAAACACCACAAATCGCGCATGACCCATCACATCTTCCACATTGTTGCCGAAGATCCACAAATACAGCATGTTGCCGATGAGATGCATCCACCCGCCGTGCAGGAACATACTGGTCAGCAACGTACCGAAGGCCGGGATGCCGACGGCGATCGACGGCGGCAGATCCGCCTCGCCGAAGAGCAGCGCCGGGATGGCGCCATACTGGAACACAAACATTTCCGAAGGACGCGTTGGTAAGCTGGCCTGATAGAAAAACACCAGCACGCAGAGCGTGATCAACGCGACTGTGACGATGGGGGTGAGTTCGGTCGGATTATCGTCTTGGAGCGGAATCATAGCGCCCTGCGCTACGAGGTCTGACGACGGCGGTCGATGAGGGAACGGGGCAATGCGGGATTTGGTGGCAGCGAGCCGTCCGGACCAAGCGCGATCGAAAATCCCGCCGCATGCGTATGTCCGCCGCCACCGAACGAGGCGGCGATCGCGCCGACATCCGTTCCGTCGTCCCGCGAGCGCATACTGTAATAACGGCGCCCCTCGCGGTCATGCCAGATGATGCAAAACGGCGCGTCGGCAGAAAGCCGCTCTCCGATCTGACTGGTCAAGATGGCGCTCTGTACGGACGGCACCGTCTCGCCCTGAAATTCGACGAGAACGGCTTGTCCGGCGAGCTTGTTCACCAATTCTTGCTCATACCGCAAAATGGCGCGGCCCTCCTGTTCGAGTTCCTTTTGCGTGAACCGATTCCAGAGTTGAAAGTCGAACGGATGGGACGCGACAGCCGCGTTGATTTCGCGGCTCATGGGCAGCGCCCACGTCCAGAGATCTTTATCCTGAATGTAATCGAGCAGCCATGGCACCGGATGGTCATGTGCCCATTCCCAGGCCAGAACCGCACCGGACTTTTTCATGTCGAAATAGGCGTATGGTAAGCCGGACAAGGCCTTCTCCGCGGTAATGTGGTGGTCCAGAACGAGGAGCCGGTCGGTCTCTCCCGCCATGGTTTCGAGAATGTCGCGGGAATAACTAAAATCGACGATGACCACGCGCTCGCTTTTCAACCCTACCGGCGGCGGCGAACCATGCTTAACCGGAATGAATCGGGCCTCAGGGAAGCGACGCCACAACGCCCAGGCGGCTCCGAAACCATCTGCACATTCCGCGTGATAGAGCACCACGGTGGGCGCAAGAGGGAAATATTGTCGGGAACGGGGGCCGGCCATTGAACCCGAGCATACCATGGGATGTGCCGGGACAAAAGCCTGTCAAGAGCGCATGGGCAGCCCCTTCACGAGTCCGATCTGCGGACTATAAGCGGTTGATGTGGTCAATGAGATGCCGGAGGCGTGCGGCGCTTCGCCGGTTGGAGGCGAAGACGAGACGGGGCAGATCTTTGAGATCCGGTTCATCCAATTCTTCGGGCAGCGCTCCGCGAAGTTCGAACGTGCCTTCCAAGAGCAAATCGGCAAACTCCTGGTGAATACCCGCGACCTGTTCGGCGGAGATCGGGGAGAGCAGACGCATCGCCAAATGGCGGCCGACGTAGCGCGTCGAATGAAATCGTCGGTAGAAGCGCCGGATTTCAGCGATCGCCTCTTCGACCGAACTCGTGATCTTGAAGAGACCGAGGTCCTCGGGACTAATCAGCCGCCGATCGAGCATCTGACGTCTGATAAAGCGGTCCCATTCGTCCCAGTAGTCGCACCCCTCCGCCTGAAGGCAGAGAATCGGCTGAGGGTCGCTCTTGCCGGTCTGGGCGAGCGTCAAAATTTCAAAGCCCTCATCGTGCGTACCAAACCCGCCGGGGAAGAGCGCGATGGCGTTGGCTTCCTTCTGAAAGATGAGCTTTCTGGTGAAAAAATACTTGAAGGTCACGAGCTTGGGATCGTCGGCAATCGTGTTATTCGGACCCTGCTCGAATGGGAGCATGATATTGACGCCAAAACTGTTCTCCCGGCCCGCCCCCTCCTGGGCCGCACGCATGATGCCGTCCGCTCCGCCGGTGATGACCATGAAGCCCTCCTCGACGATGCTGCGGCAGAACTCGAACGCGACTCGGTAATTCGGGTCATCGGGCGTCGTGCGGGCGGATCCGAAGATACTGACTTTTTTCCGATGGTGATAGTCACGGAACACCCGAAAGGCATGCCGTAGTTCCTTAATGGCGCGGTTCACTATCTTCAGATCCAGTGGCTCGAGATGGGCATCGTGCAGCTTGAGCATCCCGACCAGGATCTCCTTGATCAAGCCGGCGGAAAGGTCGTCTTCCGGAGATTCCAACAGCGAGCGAACTTGGCTCAGTACATCGTCATTGGAGGGCATCGTGCGTGAGCGGCTGGCAGTGGTTTTCATGAAGCCCTATACATGTTGTGAATGATGGTCGAGAGAAAAATTTTATCAGTAGACCGGCGTTTGGTCAAAGAAGCAGTGGGGATCCACGTTTGACATGATCAAGCGGGAGGAATCGCCTGGAGAGTCCAGGCTTTGAGGCGAGCCAGGTCGGCGTGGGAAACATCGGCGAACTGCACCTCGACGGCGAAGGCGCGTTGGCCAGGCGAGCCAGCGGCGGGCAACGCATCGGACGACAATACTTTGCCGTGGATCGTCAGCGGGGTATTCTGGCCGGGCAAGGAAAACGCCAGCATCACGCGCGTTCGGCTGTGAAGGCTCGACGCCGATTCCAGGCGAGCGCCGACGTGGCTCAGTTGTACGATGTTCGCGTTATACGCCTGCTGATGCGATGTGCTTTCCTCTGCAATCGTCACGACGGCCGGGATGTTCGTGGGTCGCCGAGGGGGCGTCAACATCAGGTCCTGAGCGCTTAACACGCCGACCGGCTCATTTTGTTTCGTCACAATCAATAAAGATGCCCCCGTGGCCACCATCATGGTCGACGCTTCTTCCAGAGCTTGGTCGTATTCGATGAATTGAACGGGGCGCGTCATGATGCTGCGAACTTCGATGTCGTGGGGTTCGAGGCCTCGCGCCACGACCTTCTTGACGATGTCGCCGGCCGTCATCAGCCCATAGACTGTTTCCGTGTCTTTGACCAAGAGACAAGGCGCATGTTCTCGCTCCAGCAGCAACGCGGCCTCGCTGACAGACACATCACCCGGCACTTGCACGACTCCCGGCGTCATCATATGGGCTACCACAGTGGGTATTGGAGAATGTGGCGACTGAGGGGGTGGTTCATTTTGACCGCGCATCAACCTCTCGCGATTCGGCGTGATTCATGGCGACTCGAGAGCGGCAGGCCCCCTGCGGCGTAAGCCAAGTATAGCAGACGGCGAGAGGCGGCCCTCCTCGGTAGTTCCCTTGTCAAACAAGGGGTTCGGAGTCTAGACTAGGCCAATTATTGTCGCAGCACAAGGGGCGGTCAAGGAGGATTGGGTGGCAGTCGAGCACAACTTTCAGGAACGAGCCGACGCGGTTCCCAGGCTGGGCTTGGGGCTGTCCGTCGACGTCTATTCTCCTGACCTCCGTGAACTCAAGAACCGGTTTGACGGCCGGGGCTTTCGACCGGCCTACCTGGAAATCTTTCGAGCCACAACGACGGCTCTGAAGATGGTCAGGCAGTACCTGCCGCGTGAACCGTTGGCCTATCATGGCGAAGGCCTGTGGGTGACTCAGCCCGACTTTTCCACTGCGCCGTTTCTGGATGACGAGCTCGACGAAGTTGCGACACAGCTGAATATTCTCGGCAGTCCTTGGCTCAATCACGAATGCGCGACCAAGCAGATGGGCGGGTATTCCTTCGGCACCTATCTGCCTCCATTATATACGGTGCAAAGCGCGCGTCTGGTTGCCAGCAACCTTGCGCTGGTGCAAGAACGGTTGGACCGGAGCTGCCGGCGGCAGGATGTATTTGGACCACTGTTCCTCTTGGAGATGCCGCCGTTGACCTATTTCATGGCGGGAACGATCAGTGTACCGGAATATTTTCGACTGATCAGCGAGCGGACGCCGTGCGGATTCGTCCTCGATATCGGACACCTGTGGACCCTCTATCGGTATTCGACCGCACGACGACAATCATTGGAGCACTTCCTCGAGCAATTCCTGGACGAGTTCCCAATGGAGCGCGTGATTGAGATTCATATTGCCGGTTTGGCCGAGCATGAAGCGGAATGCCGTGTGCTCTTGCCGGATGGGGATCCGGAATGGATCGATGCACATGCCGCTCCGATTCCGGCGGTGTCTTGGACCATCCTCGACCGCGTGCTCAGACATCCTGGCCTGCGAAATCTCCGTGGGATCGCACTAGAAGTCGATACAAAACCGGTCGACCTCATCATTGAAGAATTTGACCAGGCCTTCGCTCGTCTGGGATCCACAGTGGCGCATCTGCTCGGGTATGAGAGCCAGCCGGCGCATGATCCGATACCCATTACAGTGGCCGATGACGAAGAGGAGAGATCTGTCATCGACCTCCGGAGTTTGGAGGCCGACTACGTTCGTTATGCACAAATCGCGTCAGGACGGCGGCCGCCGGCCGGACCGCTGTGGCAGGCAGTCGCCGAAGAGCCGTCAGGGCTTGCCCGTTACATTCAAGTCTATTTGCCGCACGAAATTCTCCATTGGGGAGGCGAGCTGCGTGACATGTTTCCAGACACGTGCAAGGGCTTGACGGAAGAGGGAATCTCCCTGGAGGAGTTCGTGCCATGGTGGTTTGGCATCGCGAGACGCATCGATCGGCCATATGATTTCTTTCTGCTCAAGATCGATCGTTTCTTGGAGTTCGTGGCAGAACGGGCGCCCTCGCTGTTGAGTCGTGCACACCACGAAGCTGACGCCCTGCGCGAAGGGTACGAAGGAGCCAGCGTCGGCCACCTGCTTGTGGAGCGGTCCTGATGACGTTTTGGAATGTACTACCGAAGCCGGTGATCGGGCTGTCTCCCATGGATGGCGTGACGGATGCCGCATTTCGGCTGATGACGGCCCGGCATGGAAAGCCCGATGTCATGTTCACGGAGTTCACGCATGTCCATGACATCTGCCGTGGTCCCGAGTTTCTTTTGGAATCCCTGCAGTATGACGAGGCCGAGCGACCCATCGTGGCGCAGCTGTACGGCAAGGACCCAACGCTGTTTTATCAAGCGGCGCATGTCGTCTGCGAGCTGGGATTCGACGGCTTGGACATCAACATGGGCTGTCCTTCCCGGAACGTGGCCTCGTCGGGATCCGGAGCCGGATTGATCAGAACGCCTGATCTGGCGCATGCCATCATGCGGGCGGCGCGGCAGGGCATTATGGATTGGACAGCGGGACAGACCTTGGAGGGCGCCGGTCTCAAAACAGCCAGAGCGGACGCCATCCGTCGATTGCATGCGGGCAGGGACCGTCCCACGGCCGCGGTTCGATCCACGATCCCGCTTTCGGTAAAAACGCGCCTCGGCTATGACGAGGTGATTGTGGAACGGTGGGTCGAGCACTTACTTCTGGAATCTCCCGCCGTGATTTCTCTGCACGGAAGAACCTTGCAACAAATGTACAAAGGAGAGGCCGATTGGGCGGCGATCGGGCGGGCCGCTCGGGTCGTTGAGGGGAGCGGAACTCTGTTATTTGGGAACGGCGACGTCCAGAGCTTGGGCGAGGTCGCGACCCGTGTCAGGGAGACCGGCGTGGATGGGGTGCTCGTCGGGCGGGCGGCCCTGGGGGCGCCCTGGTTTTTCCGCGACAAGGAACAGGCCAGGCACCTTGCGCAGAGCGCAGAGCCGCGGGAGTGCCAACCCTGGACACCTTCAATCGACGACCGGTTCGAGATGCTTCTCGCGCACGCGCGGGAATTCGACGCTCGAGGCGGTTCACAGCAATTCAGGCGCATGCGAAAACATCTCGGATGGTACTGCAAAGGATTTCCACACGCCGCGGCTTTGCGGGCACGCATGTTCCTGGTCTCTTCCCTTGCGGAGGTCGAAGCCGTACTTGTCGACCATCGACAGGGGCGACTGATCGACGGCGACCGAATCGACCAGTCGTCCCTCAGTGAACTCGAGACAGCCGATCTGATATCGCGATGCGGCTAGTGTTGGCCTCGACGTCTCCGCGTCGTCGTGACCTCCTCGCCCTTTTCAACATTCCCTTCGACATTCGACCTCCCACATGCGACGAGGTAATGGTCCCTCATCGCTCCGCCGCAGAGCTCGTCGTTGACTTCGCCAGGGCGAAAGCCAATTCCGTGGCCGAGGAGGAACGCGATGCACTGGTCCTGGCCAGCGACACCCTGATCGAAGCCGACGGCGCCGCAATCGGAAAGCCGCGTGATCTCGAGGAGGCCCGCTCGATGTTGCGGGTTCTATCGGGCCGGGATCATCTGGTGAAGACGGCAGTGACCGCAGCCTGTCCCGCACGCGGTTTCGAACGGACGGAGATTTCGACCGCGAGAGTACGGATGAAGCCGTTCGACGCTGACACACACGAACGGTATCTGGCAACCGGGGACAGTCTCGGCAAGGCAGGCGCATATTCCATCCAGGGACCCGGCGCCGAGCTGATCGAACGACTCGTCGGCGATTTCACCACGGTTGTGGGATTTCCACTGCACGTGGTCGCCCGACTGTTGGCGCAGGCGGGCATGACTGTTCCCGTCGATGTCGAATCGATCTATCGCGAAAAGCCCTACGGCAATTGGACGCGCTTCCCCGGCTGATTGCAAAGGAGAAGGGCATTTCGTAGAATGCCGCCTTCATTTGCTTTTTTTAAGGAGGGTCTCATGGTCGCTCGAGGGAACCTCGTCGGAGCCTTGCTGATCTGTCTTCTTTGTGTCGGACTCAATCCAGCGTTCGCCATCGACGTCAAGCTCACAACGGAGGAAGCGCAGAAGGCGTTGGAAGCCGGCCGGACACCGATGGAAAAAGCCAACAGCCCCGAAGACGTGAAGAAGGTGCTGCAGCAGGCGTCCATGGCGACGCGCGTCGGTGCCGATCCGGAAAAAGATGCGTGCGGGGCCAGCGCTGTTCTCCGGACCAAACGTTATCGCCTTGAGGCCTTTGGTCGCCAGGAAGCGTCGGAGTCGAAGAAACGGAAGACCGACATCCGCATGCCGGATGAATTCATCAAGAAAGTCGTGGATATGCCTAACATGGAGGTTGAGGTACAGCTCTGTGGCGACGACGAATATTTCGCCGAAGGCGCACTCATCGAGTTGCAGCAGGGAAGCAAGAAAGTCAAAGCAATCGACATCGGCAAAGCGGAGCGCGGACGCAAGAACGAAGGCAACGGCCCTGCCTACCGCTCTCGCTTTACGGCCGTCTTCGCGTATGAGAGTTTTGATCCAAATGCCGCCTCAGTCTTTGTCGTGAACCTGCAGGACGGCAAGGAGATCCGGATTCCGGCGGATTTTGCGAAAGTCAAATAAGCCCGTAGCTCGAATGCGCTCGAATCAGGTGAGCGTCAGACAACCACCCAATTGTCCTCCGCTTTCCGAAACGAGCGACAGGCCGTTTTCCAGTTGCACTTCCTCAATTCGTGGACTGGGTCCCGCTGACCCTCGACCTCCGGTCTGACCGGTTCCCGGAAAATCCCCACCTTTGCACAATGCCATCAACCCACCGTTGGTTCCGTTCCTGGGGTTTTCCCTACTAGGACAGCCTCTGGGTTGTGAGGTGTTTTGGCGGGGTCGGCGTCCTCCGGCGCCCTTCGCTTGCTGGCCATCAGGCCTTCGACTTGCAGTATCTACGAGCAGCGAAACTGCACCTTGCATCAACTCAGGTCTCCAGCGCTCCACCGCAGGACCGCGGGCTGGCAGGGTCTGAGTGCGAGAAGGATTTGTCCCGGACCAGGACAACCTTTCCCCATCTCCGACTGAGTGACCGCTTAGCACGACGGGATTGATCCTATGGCTTGGGCGAACATAAAAAGCCGTCCCGTCAGTGCCGCAATCGTCTTGGGCCTCACTGCTCTATTCGCCGTTTCGATTGGAATCATGTATTCCATGGGAAGCGCAGACTTGGCAGGCCAGGACCGTCAGCCGATCGCCTTCTCCCATGCGCGTCATGCGGGAGACCTGCGCATCGATTGTCTTTACTGCCACCGGGCCGCTTCCGTCTCCACCGCCGCGGGCATTCCCTCTATGAGAACCTGTATCGGCTGTCATCAGAACGTGGCCAGGGACAGTCCAGAGATTCGTGCGCTCGCCGCTTCATGGGAGACGCAACAGCCGGTGGAATGGGTTCGCCTTCATCGCCTGCCCGATTTCGTGTACTTCACGCATGAACGGCATCTAGAGTCCGGCCTGTCTTGCGTCACGTGCCACGGCCACGTCGAGAACATGTCACTGACCCCACGCGCAGCGAGTTTCGAAATGGGCTGGTGTGTGTCCTGCCATGTGGCGCAAGGCGTTTCACGCGATTGCTGGACCTGTCACAAGTAGTGCCGGGAAGGATGCCGTGACGACATGGACGTGCGACGTCGCACATTCTTGAAGACCGCCGCGCTGGTGGCGGCGGGGACCGCCCTCCCTGGGTGCAAACCGGAAGTCCACAAGCTCGTTCCGTATCTGCTTCCGGACGATGAAATCGTGCCTGGGCTCGCCCTGTGGTATGCCTCGACCTGCGATGAGTGCGCGGCCGGCTGCGGGGTCCTGGTTCGAACCATGGAAGGACGGGCGAAAAAGATCGAAGGAAATCCGGAGCATCCCGTGAACGAGGGCAAGTTGTGCGCGCGAGGACAGGCCGCCGTTCAAGGCCTGTATCACCCGGATCGACTTCAAGGCCCGCTTAGGCGCGATCGGCGGACGGGGGACGTGCTGCCGGTGTCATGGAACGACGTCGTCACGGAACTGGCGACACAGCTGCGTGGGGCGCATGGGCGCGTGGTGATGATCAGCCGGCCGGTCTCCGGCGCCGCGTCCCTGCTTCTGCAACGATTCATGGAGATCGTGGGCGGACGCCTGTATTGGTACGATCCGGCGGCCGAAGTGCCGCTTCGCACTGCCGTCCAATGGTTGTTCGGTATGAACGAGGTGCCGCAGTACGACCTGGCGGAGGCGGACTATCTGCTGTCGTTCGGCACTCCGTTTCTGGAGCAGTGGCTGTCACCCGTGACGTACGGCGTGGCGTACGGACGGATGCGGCAGGCGCGGCCCACGGTCCGCGGACGGTTCGTGCACGTCGAGCCGCGGTTTTCTCTCACGGCTGCAAACGCCGATCAATGGATTCCCATTCGTCCCGGGACTGAAGGACTGTTGGCCCTCGGCCTGGGTCATGTCCTCCTCGCCGAGACGCCCGGGCGTCCGGCAAACGCTCATGGAACGCCATACCGGCGTCTCTTCGAGTCCATTTCTCTGACCACCATTGCGCAACACACCGAGGTTCAAGAGGACCTGATTGTCCGGCTTGCGCGGGAGCTTGCGGCCGCAACACATCCGTTGGTGATGGGAGGCGGATCGGTATCCTGTCATACGAACAGCACGCGCGCGTTGGTGGCGATCAACAGCTTGAACGGTTTGCTTGGCAATATCGGCAAGCGGGGAGGCGTCAGATTCTTTGAACGGGAGACGGCGGACTCCCCACGGGCTGCCAGCTGGCTGACTGAACGGACTATGGAGGAACTCCTCGCCCAGTTTCGGTCGGCAAAAGCGTCCGTGCTGCTGGTCAATGGTTGCAATCCCGTCTTCGGCATGCCGCCTGCCGTCCCGATCGTGGAAACATTCGGCGCGGCCTCTTTCGTGGCGAGCTTCGGGCAGTTTTTCGATGAAACATCGTCGCATGCGGACCTGATTTGCGCGGATCATCACTGGCTCGAAGCCTGGGGCGACGGCGTCCCGCATATTGGTCTACCGGTTCGGACGATCAGCCTTCGGCAGCCGGTAGTCCGTTCATTGTACGGTACGAGACAAACCGAAGACGTCCTGCTCGACGTCGCACGGATGCTTCGCCCGGAGCATATCCCATGGGACAGTTTTCACAACCTGTTACAGACACAGTGGGGCACCAGAATCGATAGCATGCCGGACGGGTCGGAAGAGGTTTGGATGCGTCGGCTTCAGAGCGGTGGATCCTGGAGCAGTTCCGCACGCACTCTTTCTCCGACCGACACATCTGCGATTGTGGCGCCGGACCTGCCCTCGTTCGTCGGAGATGAACGACAGTTTCCATTTCTGTTGTACCCGTATCCTTCGATGACGGTGGGATACGGTGGGGCGCATCTGCCCTGGCTTCAGGAATTACCCGACACACTCACGACGGCCATGTGGGGGACCTGGGTGGAAATCAATCCGGCAACCGCGGCCCGGCTCGGCGTCAAGCAGGGGGACATCGTGCGGCTCGAATCGCAGGCCGGAACGCTCGAAGCACCGGCATTGCTCTATCCTGGCCTTCGTCCCGAGATGTTGGCGATGCCGATTGGCCAGGGACATACCGCCGGAACCCGGTACGAGCGGGGCCGTGGTGTCAATCCGTTACGGCTCGTCACCGGTGCATTCGACCGAGACTCAGGCGCCTTGGCGGCAGGAGCCACCCGTGTTCGCCTGGAGCGCACTGAACGCAAAGGGCGCCTGGTCCTGCTCCAGCAACCGGCGGTGGACCCGGAACAGCTCATCCGCATTGACTCACGAGCCATCCCATCATGAGAGCGGAGGTGATCCATGACTGAGGAGACACAACCCTATCGCTGGGGCATGGTCATCGATCTGGATCGGTGCACCGGCTGCGAAGCGTGCGTGGTCGCGTGTCACGCGGAGAACAACATCCGGATTTCGGGCGAAGACGAAGCGGCTCAGGGCCGTGCGATCAACTGGATCCGGATCGAGCGGTACTGGGAAGGGGAGTATCCGAACGTCACGGCGAAGTTCATGCCGGTGCTGTGCCAACACTGCGGCAATGCGCCCTGCGAGCCGGTCTGTCCTGTGTATGCGTCGTACCATACGCCCGACGGGTTGAATGCCCAAGTCTATAACCGCTGCATCGGCGTGCGGTATTGCGGCAACAACTGTCCATATATTGCGCGCCAGTTCAATTGGTTCGATCCTCATTGGGATGCGCCGCTGAACGAACAGCTCAATCCCGACGTCACGGTTCGGCAGAACGGCGTCATGGAGAAATGCACCTTCTGCGTGCAACGTATTCGCAAGGCCAAAGAACAGGCGGAATCGGAAGGACGTCGTGTCAGGGACGGCGAAGTGGTGCCAGCTTGTGTGCAGGGCTGCCCGACGTCTGCGTTGGTGTTCGGCGATCGCAATGATCCCGCCAGTCAGGTCACGACCTTGGCACGAAGCGATCGGGGATTCCATCTGCTCGACTCCCTCGGGACCGATCCGGCCATTACCTACTTGAAGCGGTTGAGCTGATGCCAACGCGGGATGCCGTATGGAGCGAGATGCCGGCGATCAATCGGGATCTTCTGACGCCGCTTTCAGAGATCAGCGGGCGATATGTGGCATTGGTCGCCGGGCTCGCCGCGATCGTGGCAGTCGGCGCCGGTGTCTGGCTCTATCAGATCGAGACGGGCATCGGCCAAACCAATATGCATCCTCCGATCTTCTGGAGCTCTTACATTGCATCCTTTGTGTATTGGATCGGAGTCAGCCACTCGGGGACGTTTATTTCCGGCGTGCTCCGTCTGACCAAGGCTGAATGGCGGCGGCCGATCACCCGCATTGCCGAACTCATGACCGTTATTTCGGTGCTCATCGCCGCCCTCTGCGTCTTCTTCCACCTCGGTCGAGTCTGGCGGTGGTATTACCTGCTGCCCTATCCCAACCAGCGAGGGATCTGGCCGGATTTCCGGTCGCCGCTCATGTGGGACGCGACTGCCATCTTTACGTATGCGACGGCCAGCACCATTTATCTGTACCTTCCGTTGATTCCCGATTTCGCCCTCGCCCGTGATCGTGTGGACGGATGGCGGCAGCGCCTCTACGCGGTGCTCTGTCTCGGTTGGAAGGGCTCCCAACGTGAATGGGAAACACTCAACACGGCGATCCGGATCATCACCCCGCTGATCGTGATGGTGATGGTATCCGTTCACTCGATCGTGGGCTGGGATTTCGGTATGTCGCTTGTGCCCGGCTGGCACACCTCGATCATCGCCCCTTATTTTGTGGTCGGGGCCGTGCATTCCGGGCTTGGGATGGTGGCCATCGGGTTGTACGTGGTCCGTCGGACGTATCGCCTGGAGAGCTACATCCGAGCCGAGCACTTCGACAAGCTCGGCAAGCTGCTTGTCGTCACCACATTGATCTTGGCCTACCTGTATTTCGCCGATCAACTCACCGTCTGGTACGGGAAGAAGCCGGATGAGATGGCGATCCTGCACAGTCTGGTGACGGGCCCTTATGCAGTGCCCTTTTGGTCCATGATCGCTCTGATCTATGTCTGTCCACTCGCGCTGCTGACGTGGCCGTCGTTTCGTGCCTGGCCGGCGGGCATGTTGCTCATGGGCATCGGCATCAATCTCGGGATGTATATCGAACGGGCGCTGATCATCGTGCCCCCGCTCACCCATCCCCGGCTGACCTACCAATGGAGCGACTATTTTCCCGCGTGGACGGAGTTGATCATCCTGACGGGCGCCCTCGCGCTGGCCGTGCTGCTGTACGTGGTGTTGGCGAAACTCGTTCCATTGATTTCGATTTGGGAAGAGAAGGAAGGTCGCCTGCATGCCGCCTCCTGACGAACTCGAACTGCAGGGTCTGTTTGCGCCCGACGTGGATGTCGCGGCGCTGACCGGGCGTCTGCGGGAGGCCGGCGTCAGGAACGAGCAGATCCATGTCCTGAGTCCGCTGCCCCTGTCCGGCCGAGCCTCGCATCGCATCGGGCCAGTCCCGTTGTACTCGGTCACGATCGGCGCCGGCCTCGTCGGCATCGGGATAGGCATCTTTTTCGCCGCTGGGACGGCGGTGCTGTATCCGCTTCCGACCGGCGGCAAACCGATCGTCGCCCCGCCGGTCGTGGGCATCATCTCCTATGAAACCATGATGCTGCTCGCGATCGTCGTCACCTTTCTGACGATGCTTGTTCGTATCAGGACGACGAACATCAAGATTCAGTCTCGAGATCTGCGCATCGACGACGGTCGAATCGGAGTAACGGTTCGCGTGCCGAGGATCGGTCCGGTCGCGGGCAGGGTCCGGGACACGATGGAGCAAGGCGGCGCGCTCGACGTCGGATTGTCCGTCATCCCTTCCGACCGCGAGTCGTCCAGCCAGTCGGTTCGCCATGCGGCCGCTCTGCTGATGCCCCTGGTCTTGACCGGCCTTTTCGCAGCCTGCTCTCGCGATATGGAGGAACAAACCTCTTATCAAGCGCAGGAAGCGCCGCGGCGGCACTCGCCTCCCCAGAGCGTGCCGAGGGAGAGCCGAGCCTTCTTGTCGGTGCATGCAGACGTCAACAAGCGGCCGGCGGAGGCTGGAGCCAGACTGTTCCATATCAATTGTGCGCATTGCCATGGAACTCAGGGCCAGGGCGACGGTCCCGTCGCGGCATTTCTCAAGGAGCGGCCGGCGAACTTGAAGGGGGAGGAGGTCCTGGCGATGTCGGAAGAGGCGATCTACCGGGTGGTGACGGACGGCAAGGACATGATGCCCTCCTTCCGCGGAGAGTTGTCTGCCGAAGAACGCCTTCAGGTCGCGCGCTTCGTCACGTCGTTGTCGCGTGCGTCCGTCGCCCGGCGGCAAACGGAAGAGGATCGGTGAGATGCCTTTCGATCTCAGCCTTCCCGCCGTGCAGTTCCCCCTCATCGGCAACAGCATCGCCGTCGGTATCCCGAGCATGCTGCACATCGTCTTGGCCGGTTTGTCGGTCGCCTTTCTCCTCTGGGCGCCGCTGTTCGAGTGGCGGGGTTTGTCTGCGGCGCATTTCACCGCCCTGGCCTATGGAGTGACGAAATTTACGGTTCTTGTCTTCAGTGTCAGCACCGTGCTCGCGGTTATCATGGTGGAACTCCTGATCGGTCTCTTCCCCGTCACGACCATGTGGATCTGGAACCAATTTCGGGCACCCATTGCGCTGGCGAGCACGGCCTTCCTGCTTCAATTCGCCTTTCTGTATCCCTACTATCATTACTGGGAACCGATCCGGCGCCGAAGCGTGCGCTTCCACATCATCCTTGGCTTGATCGCCGCCCTGTTGATGCTCGTCTGGGTTGCGGTGCTGGATGGGATGGGTTCGTACATGCTCACACCGGTAAGCGGCGAGACGACGTGGAACAACCTGTGGAATCCAACGTGGCTTTCGCTCGCCCTGCATCGGCTGATCGGGGAATTCGTCATGGCCGGCTACGTCATCGCGGCCTACGGCGCCTGGCGCTTAGGTCGTCCCGACGCATCCGAGCGGCGCGAATACTATCTTTTCCTGATGAAGATCGGTTGGATCGGCGGCTTCGGCGCGTTGTTGCTTCAGCCGCTCACCGGCCTCATCTATGCTTCGTGGATCCACCAGGCGGCGCCGGATGCATACGACCAAATCGTTCGAGGCGGTTATCGACTCCTGGCCTATCTCCAGTTCACGCTCCTTGCGCTGCTGATGGTCGGTAGCTACTGGCTGACGAAGGGCACGATCCCTCAAGATCGGCTCTCCGGTCGACTCGACGTGGCCATCCCGGGAGTCGCAGTTCTCATGATTGCTTCAGTCGGCCATACCGCGGTCAGACGAGCGCTTCTCTATCTGCTCGTGGTCTTGATCCTTTGGGCGCTTCGACCGCTCTTCTCCAACGGCGGAAGACGGCGTCTGTTCACTCCGCCCTCGTTGGGGCCGGCAATGCGGCCGCTTGCCTTGGCCCTCGGCGTCCTGTCCATTTTGATGTACCTCACGATGGGGACGATTCGTGAAACCGCGCGGCGGCCGTACACCGTGCGCAACCTCATTTCTCTTCAGGACGAGGCCGAGCATTCAAAGGCGAGCAGAGCGAGTGTCAAGAATCGGGAATCCGTCTCTCTGCAGACCGACACGCTGGAATGACGCACGACGATGCTCCTCGAACCGCTCGAGATGCCCCTTCTGTTCGGTCGAATTGCCATCGCAACGGCGGCCCTGTCGCATACGCTCTTCGCCACGATCATCGTCGGATCGGCGTTCATGGGTGCGGCGATTGAGACCCTCGGCTATGTTCGGCGAAGTCCGGCTTTCGAGCGGTTGGCCCGATTGATTGGCTTTTCGCTGATCTTCAGCACCGCGACCATTTCCTTTCTTGGCGTGATCCTCGTCTTTTGTCTGAACATCTTTTGGCCGCACTTTTGGTCCACCTTGTTTCGAATCATGTTCTGGCCGATCCTGCTCGAAGCCGTCTTCTTCCTCGGAGAAGCGGTATTCGCATATAGCTGGTACTACAGTTGGAACCGGCTGGGCGGAAGCCAGGGCAAACGGTGGCATATCGCGATGGGCTGGGGCGCGGCAGTCTGTTCCTACCTCGCGATGCTGATGATCGACATCGTCGCCTCGTACATGCTGACTCCCCGGGCGCCGGAGCCATTCTGGCAAGTCATTTTCAATCCCACGATGGCCTACCTCCATGTGCACCGTGTGTTCGGGAACCTTGTGTGGACGGGCTTCGCATTGGCGTGCCTCTGTGCGGTCGCATGGCTCAGAGCACGAGCGTCGCTCGACGCGGGCTTCTATCGCTGGAGCGCCGCCGTCTGCGTGCTCGTGGGGTTCGGCTCCCTTCTCATTATGCCGGCCATCGGCTACCAGTACCTGCTGCAGCTTCGCTACACCGAACCGCAAGCGTTTCATGTCCTGATGCTCGGTGGAAGATCATGGCTGTTCAACCTCGTCGCACTCTTGTATAGCCTGCTGATCGTATTGGGATCCTGGTACATCTGGCGGATCGTTCGCCGGGCGGCGCCGCCAGAGAGTGTGAGCCGGCTGATCTTGCCCTGTTCACTCGCAGTCTTGGTCGGTGCCGGCGTCCTATTTGCCATGCCGTATCATGTGCAGCACCTTCCGCTCGTGGCGGACCTGACCGATGCCGTCGTCAACCCGCTTGGAAAGATGCAACCCCATAAATATTTCGCGATTTCGGCGCTGGTCTTTTTTGGACTCACCAACTGGATTGTTCTTTCGGGCTCGTTTTCCCGGCACTGGGCCGCATGGCGATACGACACCGACCTGGCGTCGGACCGCACGAGTCCCGTGCTCATCCTGGCGATCGGTCTGTGTGCGATGCTGACGATGCTCTCGATGGGATGGGCGCGGGAAACTGCACGGGCCTACAATGGATACTTGATCTACGGTGTGATGACGTTGACTGACGAACAGCCGACCTATCAACCGGCCGACCGTGCCCTCTCGGCCCGGCCCTCAGACACCCCACCTTAGGCCAGCGTGGAACCCACTTTTCGGCCATCTTCCCCTTGCGGGAAACGCCGCGACCGGCTATAAGTTTCGTGCCTTCTTGTGCCCCGCTTCCGAACCTGAGCGGGGAGTGCCGTTCAACCTGGAGAGAGGTGGGTAATGTCAACATGGGTTCCGCGCATCTTCGCGGCGGGTCTGCTCTGTTTCATGCTTGCACCCTTTGTCGGCTGTTCAGGAAAACGCGCCGCAACGTCGTCCGGCGATGCGGCTTCGACCTCCAAGGAAAAGCCGGTGGAGACCATTAAACCGGAAAGTATGGCGACCGTCCCGGGAAGCGGTACATTCGAAACCGCCCGCGAGGCAGGAGAAACTCCTAGTGCGGGAGGCGGAGCCGAGCCTTCCGCCGGATCGCCCCCTCCACCCATGCCTTCCCCCGGTTTGACCGCCCCTTCCATGGGGTCCGCGGAAGCCGTGACCCTTGCCGACATTTTTTTCGATTTCGATCAGCATACGATTAGGAGCGACGCCCAGTCCGTCCTGAGCGCCAATGCCGCCTGGATCAATCGTACGCCGGGAAAGGCGATCGTCATCGAAGGACATTGCGATGAGCGGGGAACACAAGCCTACAATCTGGTGCTCGGCGACAAACGTGCGCGCTCGACCAAACGATATTTGGAGGACCTCGGCGTTCCCGCCTCGAGACTCAAGACCACGAGTTATGGCGAGATGCGGCCGTTTTGCAAAGACCGCGACGAAACCTGCTATCAACAAAATCGACGGGCCCATTTTGTCGTCCAGTAGGGCAAACGAAGGTTTACAAGCAACAGGAGGAAAGAATGCGTCGAATGGGAGTCTTAGCCATGTATCTTGGTGTGCTTGCAGGTTGTGCCACCGGTGAGCGGGTGGATGTCATCATTCCTGCTCCGCCATCAAACGGCGCCGCCGCCGCAAGCGCTGTGAGCGGACCTCGCGTCGTCGTCAAACCGTTCGACGATGCTCGGATGGATCGCACCCATTTGGGCAGCCGGTCTCACCTGTGGGGGAGCACGAGTTATTTTGATCTTCCGAAGGGGACGGTCGGAGAAGCCGTGGCCAAGGCGCTGGTGCAACAGCTGAACAAGCGCGGCTGGCAGGCCAGCCTAGACGGAGCCGGAGGAAACCCCGATGCGACGATTACCGGCACCATCCAGGACCTGTCGGTGACCGCCGACAGCAAATTCGGCCGGACTGAGCTCGCTGCGAAGAATACGATGATGGTGCGGGTGGCCAACCACAGCGACGAGAGCACCATTCAGGAACGTGTTCTCGGCAGCGGCAGTGACGAAATCTTCTGGTTCGAGCCGGAAGACGCCCAGCAACTGGTCAATGAAGTGCTGGAAAAGAACATCGAGAAATTCATCGCCGACACAAAGGTCGAGGGACGGGTGGTGAAGCTACGGTAGTCATGGCTGCCCGTCGCCGGAGGCGGTGACACAGCGAGCATGGTCATCGGCCTGTGAGCATCGTGACGACGTCCTCCACGACGCTCTCGGTCGCACCTTGATGCTCGGCGACCACACGGCGGGCACGCTCTCCCATGGCCTTCGCCTCTTCCGGTTCGGTCAGCAGGCGATCACAGGCGGCATAGAGATCGCCTTCGTTTTCCGCTTGAATCGCACCGCCCGCCTTCAGTAGCCACATGGCCACGTCAGGGAAATCGTGCATGTCCGGGCCGAACAACACCGGCTTGCCGCACGCAGCCGGTTCAATCGGATTTTGTCCGCCTTTTCGCACAAAGCTTCCCCCGATCACCGCGACATCGGCAAGTGCGTACAGCCGGCTCAGATAGCCCATGCGATCGACCACGACGACCGGGTGCGAACGGTCGAGCGTCGACGCGAGGGCGGCCTGGGCATCGTCGCGTCGAAACAGCGCCGCCACTTCACCAGCACGTTGCGGGTGCCGGGGCACCACGATCAGCTGAAGGTTGGTGAAGCGGCTTCTGAGGCGGACAAAGCAGGAACGGATGATCTCCTCTTCCCCGCGATGTGTGCTGCCGGCGATCAGCACGCGAGCATGAGGGGAGACGAAGAACTCATTTCGAAGAGCCGCAACCGCTTCGGGGTTCGGGACGGCCGCGGCCACGTCGAATTTGAGATTGCCGACACGTCGCAAACGCTCGGGGGCGACTCCCAAGGCAAGATACCGTTCCGCCTCGCCGTCCGATTGCGGGTAGATGCCGTTAAAGGTGTTGAAGGCCGGCTCGAACAGACGGCGCAAGCGTCGATAGGTGCGGAATGACCCGGGAGAGAGACGTCCATTCACCAAGACGCAAGGCACGTGTCTGCGACGAACC
Source organism: Nitrospira sp. (assembly GCA_035281245.1). Taxonomy (GTDB): domain Bacteria; phylum Nitrospirota; class Nitrospiria; order Nitrospirales; family Nitrospiraceae; genus Nitrospira_C. The sequence continues at coordinate 126,974 of DATEEH010000021.1, read as the reverse complement.
TCATCCAGGAATAGCGGCCAGATATCGGTTTCGATGAGCAGGAGCAGCGAGGGATCGACGGCCTCGAAACATCGAGATACGGCACATGCAACATCATACGGAAAATAAAACAGGCCGTCACACCATTCGCGAAAACGGTCCTGCGCCATGGCGAAGGCCGACGCCGTGGAAACCGACAGATAGAGCGGACGATCTCCGACCTCGCGTCGAAGACGCTGGATGAGGTTCCCGGCCGAAAGCAGTTCCCCGATCGAGAGGGCATGGATCCAGACCGGTTTCCGCGTTGGCCGTCCGGGTCGAGGATAAGCCTGCCATCCCAAGCGCTTGAAGAGCGTTGCCCGGCGTTTTGAACTGAACACCCACAACGGAAAGGCCAGCACGAAGGCGAGGAGGACGAGGGCGAAGGCCACTCGATACAGTCGCAGGAGCAGCCACTGGTCCCACCGACGCGGCACGAGACCTCCCTTCACGTGGATGCCGTGAAGGGCACCGCCGCGATTTTCTCAAGCACTGCATGGGCAACTTGCTCCACGGTCAGGCGCTTCATGCAAGCGCGTTCCTCATAGAGAGTGGTCAGACACTCTTTTTTGAAGCAGGGGCTGCAGGTCAGGTCGGCGCGGAGGACGATATGGTTGGGACCGTATGGGCCGGTGCGCCAGGGAGCCGTGGGCCCAAAGAGCGCAACCACGGACGTTCCGACCGCGGCCGCGAGGTGCATCGGCCCGCTGTCCGTCGTCACGACGACCTGCGCGCGTCGATAGAGGGCTGCGAGCGTCCTCAAACTGGTTTTGCCGTCGACCCGCCGCTGTCGCCCTCTCATGAACCGGCCGATCTCATCAAGCGCCGGCCCGTCCTCTCGGCCTCCCGTAAAGACGACAGGGAAACCTTCGCCCTCCAGACGGTCGGCCAGCGCCGCAAAGGATTCGGGCTCCCATAACTTGGTTGGCCAGCGAGCCATGGGATTGACTGCCACGATTCGATCATCGGGTCGGACATCACAGGCCTTCAACAGCGCCTCGGCCTCGGCTTCATGCCGGGCGGAAGCCGGCAGCGCGTAACGGACTTCAACAGCCGGCACGCCGAGGCCTTTCAACAAGAGCAGGCTCCGGTCGATGGCATGCTGATTCATATCTACGGCGGGCACTCGTTCATTCAACACGAGGTAGCTGTGTTCCGCATGCTCCATGCCGCGGCCAAATCCCGCCTTGCGGACCCCTTTGACCAAGAGAACCCACAGGGCGCTCTTCAGCAGACCCTGGAAATCGATCACGAGGTCGTAGCGCGTGTCTCTCAACTCGCGGAGGAAGTGGGCGAATCCGGAGAGCGCGCGAGCAACGCGGCCGGCTCGCAGGTCCGCCAGCCAGGTCTTGCGATGGGCCACCAGCACGCGGTTCACGGCTGGATGATCGATCAACAGGTCGGCGGCCGATTCTTCGACGAGCCAGGTAATGTGCGCCTGTGGAAAATGTGCGCGGAGCGACCACAATGACGGAAGGGTATGGATGACGTCTCCAATCGCGCTGGTTTTGATGATCAGAATGTTCACGGGTGATCAGGCCCTCTGGGGGCACGCAGGCCTTGACGTCGTTGGTCCGGGCGGCAGGCGTCGAATAACGGTTACATCTTCACGTAGAGCGAGCGGATTTTGTCGCGGGTGATACGTTGCTTCCAATTGTCTCCCAGCGCATTCTTCCACAAAGGTTCAAGGCCGAGTGCCGTGTCGATCATCTTGTTCATGCCGGCATCGTCGATGCCCTTGGTCACACCCGTCGGAAGGTCAATGTGGTTCTTCTCGATCATCTCCTGGAATTCACGCACATCCTTGCCGTAGTACTCGTCCAGTTGGTTGAACACGATGCAATTGCCCACGCCGTGACGCACGCCGAGTACATATGACAGGCCGTAGGACAGGGCATGGCACACGCCGACTTGGGAATAGGCGATGCTCAATCCGCCGAAATAGGACGCGACCATCAGACGTTCGTCCGCCACGGTGCTGTCGCAGTCGTGCAGAAAGACGTCGCGGCAGATGTCGCGGGCGCTCTCGGCGAAGGCACGGCTGAATTCGTTGATGAACGTTCCCTGCAGGGATTCACAGGAATGGATGTAGCAGTCCATCGCCGTAAAAAACCGCTGATTCGGCGGGACGCTGGCAATGAGATCGGGATCCATGACGATCTGATCGAAGGGAGTAAAATCGGAGTTAATGCCGAGTTTTTTGACCGGCCCGGTGAGGACGGCCGTGCGGGACACCTCCGCTCCGCTTCCGGCCAGGGTGGGGATTCCCACATGGAAGATGGCCGGATACTTCACGAGATCCCACCCTTGGTAATCCGCCGACGATCCTGGGTTGGTCAACATGATCGAGACGGATTTGGCCAGATCCATGGCGCTGCCGCCGCCGATTCCGACGATGGCGTCTGGTTCCCGATTTGAAAACGCCTTGACGCGCTCCGTGAGTTCGTCGACGTATTGCGTCTTCGGTTCCGTCCCGACGTCGACCAGGATGACCAGGTCGTTCGCGCGCAACGGAAGTTTCTTCATGAACGGCTTCTTTTCATGCACAGAGTCGATGAGAAACACGACCGGTGAGCCGGCATCGGTGCGCTGCTTGGTGAGAATGTCGCCCAACTGATTGATGCTGCCGCGGCCGTAGATCAGCTGAGGGACGAGCCGTAAATTTCGATACATGGTAACGCCTTCAGGAACTCGACCGACTGGCGGCCGAGTGTGTCGGTTCATGGTGAATGAAACGGAAATCGTTCGGTCACGACCTGTTCGAATTCGACCGCTTGCTCGATGGTGTCAATCTCGATCAACGTATCCTTCGTCACGCCGACCTTGATCCGGTGCCCGCGTTCCATTGCCCGGAGCATCTCCAGTTTTTCGACTTGCTCGAGCTTTCCTGGCCTCAGCGTGCAGAATAGTTCCAGGAATGCCGCCGTGTAGGCATAGAGTCCAAGATGAATGAGCACCGGAATGTCGGCTGCGACGTTGGCATCGAAGGCCCCATGCGTATCGCGCAAGTAGGGGATCGGCGCCCGAGAGAAATACACCGCGTAGCCTTTCTCGTCGCAGACGAGCTTGACATGGTTCGGATTGCGGTAGTCCTTGTCATATCGTACCGGCGTGCCCAGTGTCGCCATTTCGGTACCCTGTTGAATGAGTTCGACCAACTGTCGAATCTGGGCGCCGGTGACCAGCGGTTCGTCGGCCTGGATGTTGACCACGTATTTGGCGTTCAGGCGGCGATTGACCTCCGCAATCCTGTCGGTGCCACAGGGATGCGCGGGGTCGGTCATGATCGCCTCATAGCCGTCTCGACGGAGGACGTCGGCCAGGGATTCATGATCGACTGCAAAATACAGGGGAAACTCAGGTGCCTCTTTTTTGATCCGGTCGGCGGTCCAGACGATCACCGGCTTGTCCTTGATCCGGTGGAGGAGCTTTTTGGGAAAGCGGGTCGAACCGATGCGAGCCGGAACGATGATCGCGACGTTCATGAAGTCTGCTCGAATTGCACAAACCGAGAAGAGGTCAGCACAAGGCGGATTTCATCCGCGCAAGTCTATCACGCACCTGTTCCGGCGTCCACCGCAGTTTGATCAACATGGAAATGGTCCGGCTCATGATGGCGTCAGACTGCGGCAGCGCGACCTTGGTCAGGTCCGTGCCATATCCGAAGCGGTCGATGGCCAGCCGGCCAGGCGACCTGAACGTCTTAATGTGCTCCCACTTCCGGTGATAGTGCCAGTTGTTGTCGTACCAGTAAAAGCAACCGTCGACGCCGGCTTCTCCCAACGCGTTGGCCGCGTGACGCGCCTCTTCCTCGGTCGGAAGCAGCAGGCTTAAAAAGGTAGCGGAATCGCCGGCGGGATCCGGCAAGTGTCGAAAGGTCAGACGGCCGAGTCCCGCGAGTCCCTCCTTGAGAACGGCCTTATGACGGCGCTGTACCTCGAGGATATGATCCAATCGTCCGAGCTGGGCCACTCCGATAGCGGCGTGCAGCTCGCTGAGCCTGAAGTTGAGACCGATGTGCGGATGTTGGTCCGCGCCTCGATCGGCTCCCAAATGATCGTGGCCATGGTCGGTGAAGGCCTGCGCCAGTCGGTAGACGTCGTCGTCGTGGGTCAGGATGGCGCCGCCTTCGCCACAGGTCACTGTTTTGACATAATCAAAGGACAAACAGCCGACCTTCCCGAAGGTGCCCAGCGTTTGCCCGCGGAAGCTGGCACCGGCCGCCTGGGCGGCATCCTCAATGAGGGTGAGGCCATGCATGCCGCAGACCTCCATCAGCGCGTCGAGCTGAGCCATCGCACCGCACATGTGGACGACCAGCACGGCTTTGGTTTTTGGCGTAACGGCCTTGGCGACCGACCGTGGATCAAGGCACAGCGTCTGATCGATTTCCGCAAAGACCGGGACGGCGCCCGCCAGCAGGACGGTTTCCACATCGGCCACGAAGGTGAACGGCGGGAGGATGACTTCGTCGCCTGCCCCAATTCCGCAGGCCGCCAACGCCGTGCTGAGGGCGGCCGTGCCACTGGAGCACACGTGCACGTGGCGCGCTCCCAACCGCGCTGCAAGTCGCTGTTCGAGCTCGCGGCATTTCCATTGCCCGTTTCTGGCTCCGTCGAATCCATAGCGCATCAACACGCCAGAATCGAGCACCTCTTGAATGTGCCGACGCTCTTCTTCCCCGATCAATTCAAAACCTGGCATCGTGAATCCTCTTGTTCGTAGCGGCCGGCGTGTTAGAGCGCTCCCGCCGCTTGCGCCTCATTGACGAATGCTTCGATGCAGTCGCGGACGCCACGTTCGATCAGCGATCCGCTTTTCATCCAGTCTTTGACCTGTTGTTGCTCCGAACGACAGGAGGTCGTGAACGGCTGACCATCCTGGCGGACCACCCGAAAGGTGGCCTCGATCTTGAACCGTTGGTCTTGCCGGCCGACATAATCGAGGTAAAACTGGTCGATGGTGCCCGAGACGGCTCTCGACGAGTCGCCGCCCAGTTCGTATCCCGCCCTGGTCAATTCCTTCTTGAGCGCGGCGGCGAAAAAGTCGCCGATGTCTTGCGAGAGGTACAATACCTCGGGATCCTGCTCGCCCGATTTCACTTCCTTTTGTTGCATGAGCCCGGTCGGATGCCCGGCGTAGGTAAAGGCATCGACCCGCACGGGACCGCTGCCTTTGATCGATGCCGACGGCTGGTAATCGAGATACAACACTCGCGGGCAGCCGGTGAGCACCGTCACCGCCAGAAGGGCCGCGGAAATCCGTTGGACCGTCAGACCACGGAGCGTCATGCGCGTAGGCTGAGCGGAAGCCTACGGAGAGAGGAGCCGGCTGTCAATAGTCAACGGGGGCGTTATTGGGGGACCGGCTTGGCTTCAATTCTGCGGGGGTGTCGCCGGAGGAAGCGCAGCCTCATGCGGTCCAGATAGAGATACACGACCGGCGTCGTGTACAGCGTCAACAACTGACTGACGATGAGGCCGCCGACGATGGCGATGCCAAGGGGTCTTCGCAGTTCCGAGCCGACCCCGGTGCCGATCGCAAGCGGCAAGGCCCCGAAGAGGGCGGCCATCGTCGTCATCATGATGGGTCTGAAGCGCAGCAGACAGGCTTCGTAGATCGCCTGTTCGGGCCGTTTCAACTCATGCCGCTCGGCATCGAGCGCAAAGTCAATCATCATGATGGCGTTCTTCTTCACAATTCCGATCAAGAGAATGATGCCGATGAGGGCGATCATGCTCAATTCGCTTTTGAAGAGCAGCAGGGCGAGCAGCGCGCCGACCCCTGCCGAGGGAAGCGTCGAAAGAATGGTCAACGGATGGATGTAACTCTCATAAAGGATGCCCAGCACGATATAGACGGTAACCAGCGCGGCGAAGATGAGGACCGGCTGGTTGCCCAACGAGGCTTGAAAGGCCCTCGCGGCTCCCTGAAAGCTGCCCCTCACGCCGTCGGGCAGCCCGATATCGCGTATGGCCGTCTCAATGGCCTGAACGGCTTCGCCCAACGACACGCCCGGGGCGATGTTGAAAGAGAGCGTGATGCCGGGAAATTGCCCGTGATGGTTGACGAGTAACAACGTGTTCGTCGGTTCAAAGCGGGCCACCGCGCTGAGCGGCACCTGTGATCCGTTCCTCGAGCGGACATAGATATCGTGCAGAGTGGCGGGATCCTGCCAGTACTGGGGAGCCACCTCCATCACCACATGGTATTGGTTGAGTGGGGTATAGAGAACCGCCACCTGACGCTGGCCGAACGCGTCATAGAGCGTGTCATCGATCAACTGAGGGCTCACCCCAAGTCGTGACGCGGTGAGCCGGTCAAAAACGACCAACGACTGCTGGCCCCTGTCTTGCTGGTCGCTGTTCACGTCGGCAATTTCAGGCACAGCCCGTAACCGGCGTTCGACCTTGGTCGCCCAGGCGCTCAATTCGGAGAGGTCGACGCCCTGCAGCGTGTATTGATACTGCGCGCTGCTGGCCCGGCCTCCGATGCGCAGGTCCTGGATGGCTTGTAGCACCGTGGGGGCGCCCGGCACTTGCGCCAGTTTTGGGCGAAGACGCGCGATGACTTGATCCACGTTCAGCCCACCCCGTTCGTTGAGCGGCCTGAGCGCAATGAACATGCGGCCGGTGTTGGTGCCGCCTCCACCGCTAAAGCCGGTGACGGTCTCGACGGCCGGATCGCTTCGGATGATGTCGACCACCTCGGTCAGCTTCTGCCGCATGCTTTGAGAAGAGATATCCTGCGCAGCCTGAATGTTACCGAACATCCGGCCGGTATCCTGTTGCGGGAAAAAACCCTTGGGAACGATCGTATAGAGATACACACTGAAGGCCATCGTGGCGAGCGTCAAGGCCAGCATGCTGCGCGGATGCCGCAGCACCCAGGCGAGACTATTGGCATATCCGCCGCGCATCTGATCGAACCAGCGTTCGCCGAGCCGGTACCACCAACCGTGCGGACGGACCCGTGAACTCTTCAACACCCATGCGCACATCATCGGCGTCGTCGTGAGCGACACGACCAGCGAGACGAGGATGGCCACGGACAAGGTCACCGCGAATTCCCGAAACAGCCGGCCGATCATCCCCCCCATGAACAAAATGGGGACGAAGACGGCGACGAGTGAGAGCGTCATGGACAGTACCGTGAAGGTGATTTCGCGGGCACCTCGCAATGCGGCCTCCAGCGGGCCCAAGCCCTGTTCACGGTAGCGGCTGATGTTTTCCAGGACGACGATCGCGTCATCGACCACAAATCCGGTCGCGATCGTGAGCGCCATGAGCGAGAGATTGTCGAGGCTGTACCCGCAGAGATACATGACGCCGAAGGTGCTGATGAGAGAGACCGGCACGGCGACTGAAGGAATCAGTGTCGCTCGCGCGTCGCGGAGGAAGACAAACACGACGAGGATGACCAAGAGCACGGAGATGGCGAGCGTCCGTTCGACGTCATGGAGCGACGCGCGGATGACCGGCGTCCGGTCGACCACCACCGACAGCGTCATACTGCCTGGGATTGAAGCTTCGAATTGCGGCAGAAGCGCGCGTATCCGCTCAACGGTTTCAATGACGTTGGCCGCCGGCTGGCGATAGACGATGATGAGCACCGCCGGCGTACCGTTGGCCAGTCCGGTCGTCCGTACGTCCTCGACCGAATGCTCCACGGTGGCGATGTCGGACAGCCGCACGGCTCGGCCGTCACGGTAACTGACGATCAAGGGCAGATAATCGTCCACGCTGTGGAGTTGGTCGTTGACTCTGATCTCCCAGGTGCGCTGTGCATCGCTGAGCTGGCCCTTCGGACGATTCACGTTCGTTCGGCTCAGCACCTGCCGGACCTCCCCCAAACCAATGCCGTACTTGTTCAAGGCCGTCGGATTGAGATCCACCCGGACGGCAGGAAGCGAACCGCCGCCGACATGGACGAGGCCCACGCCGTCGATTTGCGACAGTTTCTGTTGCAGGATACTGGTAGCGACGTCGTACATGTGGCCGCGGCTCACGATGTCGGAAGTTAACGCGAGAATCAAAATCGGCGCATCGGCCGGATTCACCTTCCAGTAATGCGGATTGCCCGGAAGGGCTGCAGGAAGGTCGGCTTTGGCCGCCGCAATGGCGGCTTGCACATCGCGCGCGGCGCCATTGATGTCGCGGCTCAGATCAAATTGCAGGGTGATGCTTGTCGAACCCAGCATGCTCGTCGAGGTCATCTCGGTGACGCCGGCAATTCGAGTAAATTGATGCTCGAGTGGTGCGGCTATCGACGTCGCCATCGTTTCGGGACTGGCGCCCGGCAGACCGGCGCTGACGTTGATCGTCGGAAACTCCACCTGGGGGAGCGCCGCGACCGGAAGAAACTTGAAGGCCACGATTCCGGTCAGCGTGACTCCGATTGTCAGGAGTGTCGTGGCGACGGGACGGTGGATGAACGTCGTCGTGATGTTCATGCGGATCCTGGGGTCAGCACTCCTGCCTCCGATGACGGCGCTCGACGAGCGTTGACGCGCCGGGCGAGCCGGTCGAAGGCGAGATAGACCACGGGCGTCGTATAGAGCGTGAGGACCTGGCTCACGATCAGGCCGCCGATGATTGCGATGCCGAGCGGATGGCGCAGCTCGGATCCCACTCCCGTTCCGACGGCCAAAGGGAGCGCGCCGAGCAGTGCGGCCATGGTCGTCATCATGATTGGGCGAAAGCGCAAGAGGCAGGCCTCGTAGATCGCTTGGGTCGGCTGTTTGCCCTCCTTGCGCTCCGCATCGAGTGCGAAGTCGATCATCATGATCGCATTCTTTTTCACGATGCCGATCAACAGGATGACGCCGATGAGTGCGATCACGCTGAATTCGGTGTCGAACAACATCAGGGCCACCAGCGCACCGATGCCGGCAGAGGGCAGGGTGGACAAGATCGTGAGCGGATGGATGTAACTCTCGTACAGGATGCCGAGCACGATGTACACCGTCACCAACGCGGCCAGAATCAGCCAGGTCTCGTTGCCGAGCGAGGCTTGAAAGGCCTGCGCGGTGCCTTGGAAGCTTCCGTGAACGCTGGCGGGCAGGCCGATGCGTTCGGCGGCCTCCTCGATCGCGGCCACTGCGTCGCCGAGCGAAGAGCCGGTCGCCAGATTGAAGGACAACGTCACCGCAGGGAATTGTCCTTGGCGGCTGATCACCAAGGGAGTTGTCGTTTCGGTAAACTGCGTAAACACATTCAACGGCACCTGACCGCCGGTCACTGCACGGATGTCGAGAAACTGGAGCGCTTGAGGCCCCGTCTGGAACTCCGGCATGACCTCCAGCACGACTCGGTACTGGTTCAATTGGGTGAACATCGTGGACACTTGCCGTTGGCCGAAGGCGTCGTAGAGGGTGTCGACGATCATTTGGGGCGTGATGCCGAGACGGGACGCGGTGCTTCGGTCGATCATGAGGAGCGACGCGAGCCCCCGATCCTGTTGGTCGCTGCTCACATCGCGCAGGACCGGTAGCGTCTGCAACTCTTCGACCAAGAGCGGAGCCCACCGGCTCAACTCCTCAGGATCCGCGTCTTCCAGCGCATATTGATACTGCGTTCGGCTGATGCGGTCCTCCACGGTGAGATCCTGCATGGGTCGCAGGTACAAGGCGATGCCGTTCACATCCGCGACGGTGCGCTGAAGTCGCGCAATAACAGTGGTTGCGCTGTCCCGGCGTTCTTCGAACGGCTTGAGATTGATCTGCAGACGCCCGCTGTTGAGCGTGGTATTGACGCCGTCGATGCCGATAAAGGACGACAGGCTGGCCACCGCCGGATCGGTGAGGATGGCGGCGGCCAGCGCCTGTTGGCGGTCCACCATCCCGGCGAACGAAATGGACTGCGGTGCTTCGGAAATGCCGAGCAGCACGCCGGTGTCCTGCACGGGGAAAAACCCCTTCGGAATCACCACATACAGCAGAACGGTGATCACAATGGTGACGACGGCCACCGTCAACGTGGCCGTCTGGTGGTTGAGCACCCACTGCAGAGTCCGGCCGTACGCGGCGATCGTTCGATCGAAAATCTCTTGCGACCACCGATAAAAGCGGCCCTGCTCGGTCTCGCGGCGATAACGGAGCAGGCGGGCACACATCATGGGTGTCAACGTGAGGGAGACGAGGGCAGAGATCACGATGGTCATGCTCAGCGTCACCGCAAACTCTCGAAACAGCCGTCCGACCACATCTCCCATGAACAGCAGGGGGATCAACACGGCGATGAGAGAAATGGACAGGGAGAGAATGGTAAACGCGATCTGCTCGGACCCTTTCAGGGCGGCCTGGAGCGGCGAGTCGCCGCGTTCGATATAGCGGGAAATATTCTCGATCATGACGATCGCGTCGTCGACGACGAAGCCGGTGGAAATCGTGAGTGCCATCAACGTCAGATTGTTGAGGCTGAATCCCATGAGATACATGGCGGCAAACGTGCCGATCAGCGACAAGGGGACAGCCGCCGCCGGAATGACGGTGGCAGACAGGGTGCGGAGAAACAGAAAAATCACCATGATGACGAGCGCGACTGCGAACATCAATTCGAACTGGACATCGCGGACCGAGGCGCGGATGGAGGTCGTCCGGTCCGTCAGGACGGTCACCTGCACGGAAGAGGGAAGGGCGCTCTGCAATTGTGGCAGGAGCTTTTTGATTCGGTCGGCCACTTCGATGACGTTCGCGCCGGGCTGCCGCTGGATATTCACGATTACTGCCTGCGTGCCGTTCATCCAGGCCGCTTGCCTGACATTCTCGACATCATCCGCCACGTCGGCCACGTCGGACACATGGACGGGAGCGCCGTTGCGATAAGCAACGATCAGCGGCTCATAGTCGCGACTCGCGAGCAACTGATCGGTGGCATTGATGATGGACGCCCGCCTGGGTCCGTCAAAGGCGCCTTTGGCCTGGTTGACATTGGCGGCAGCCACGGTGGCCCGCAAGTCCTCGAGCGTCAATCCATAGGCCGACAATGCCCGGGGATTGGCTCGAATGCGCACGGCCGGACGTTGGCCGCCGCCGAGACTGACCAAGCCGACGCCGGACAGCTGGGAGATTTTCTGGGCGAAGCGGGTTTCCGCCAGGTCCTGGATCTGGGGCAGCGGCAACGTGGCGGAGGTCAGCGCCAGGGTTAAAATCGGCGCATCGGCCGGATTGACCTTGTTATAAATCGGTGGGCTTGGGAGATCGCGAGGGAGGAAGACAGAGGCCACATTGATCTCTGCTTGCACTTCCTGCTCGGCCACGTCGAGGCTGACGTTCAAGCTAAATTGGAGAGTGATGACCGAGCTGCCGCTGGAACTCGTGGAGGTCATTTGATTGAGCCCCGGCATCTGTCCAAAATAGCGCTCGAGCGGCGCCGTCACGGAAGACGCCATCACATCCGGACTGGCGCCGGGGTAGAACGTGAGCACTTGAATCGTGGGATAATCAATTTGCGGCAGGGCTGACACGGGCAACTGGCGGTAGGCGATCACCCCGACCAACAGAATCGCGACCATCGTCAACGCGGTGGCGACCGGCCGCATGATGAACAGGCGAGACGGGTTCACGGGCGTTTCTCCGGGGACGGTGACTCGGCGGCGGACGGCGTCTCGACCTGGGTCGCGTTCGCGTTGCGCTTCCGGACTTCGACCTTGCTGCCTTCGCGCAGTTTCTCGGTTCCATCCACGACGACGACTTCATCGGGAGCGAGGCCCGAGCTGATCGAGGCGTCATCCCCTTGCGCCACCCCGACAGTGACCGGCCGCACCGTCACCGTCCGATCCTCTTTGACCACGTACACGAAGGTGCCCTTGGCTCCTCGCTGGACCGCAACGGACGGCACCAACGTCACGCCGCGCTTCACTTCCAACAAGAGACGCGCGTTCACGAACTGGTTGGGGAACAGGGCGCCGTCCTCATTGGGAAATACGGCCTTGAGCCGCACGGTGCCGGTGTTCGGATCGATCTGGTTGTCGACAGTCAGCAGTGTGCCCGTCGCCAACTTGAGTTTTTGCTCGCGGTCGAACGCATCCACGGTCAACTGCTGCCCGCCGTTCATACGTTGCAATACGGCGGGCAAACTGTCTTCGGGAATGGTGAAGACGACGCTGATGGGTTTGAGCTGTGTGATCACCAAGAGGCCGTTGCTGTCGTTTGCGCGGACCATGTTTCCCGGGTCCACCAACCGCAGCCCGACCCGGCCGCTGATGGGAGCCGTAATGCGGCTGTACACCAACTGTAGCTTGACGTTGTCTATTTGTGCCTGGTCGGCTTTGACAATGCCTTCCGATTGACGAACCAGCGCGTCCTGGGTGTCGACCTGCTGTTTGGGCACGTAGCCTTGCTCGTAGAGGTCCTTGTACCGTTGGAGGTCCAGGCGGGCATTGCGCAGCGTCGCTTGGTCTCGCGCCATCTGCCCTTCGGCTTGCATGAGCTGAACTTCAAATGGACGAGGATCGATTTCAGCGAGCAGGTCGCCTTGACGGACGATCTGTCCCTCCTGAAAGAGGACTTTCATGAGTTGGCCATCCACCCGACTTTTCACATTGACCGTGTTCAGAGGGACGACGGATCCTAGTCCGTTGAGGTACACCCCGATGTCGCCGATGTGTGCCGAGGCCGCGAGGACCGGCATCGACCGGGCGCCGGCCGGCGTCTGGCCGGCCCGAGACGGTTCTTCTCCCGACTTGGCCAGCAGGGCGTAGCCGGCCAAGGCCAGCAAGCCTGCCGCCGCCAGTCCGAGCAGCCCTCGTTTGACGGTGCTTGCAAAGTGAGTGTCAGACATTCTGTCCTTCATGGACCGGCCCAGGCGTCACGGCGATCCCAGTGCTCGCTTTTGTTCTTCCAGATAGTCGCGCGAGCCCTGCCACCGCCGTTCGAGTCCCTTATACATCCGATCCAGTTCGGACTGTTGGGCCGGCGAAAGCTTGGTCTTGAGGTCGGCCACGCCTCGGGACAGAATCCGTTCGACCTCGGCTTGGTGAGAGAACCGTAACTCGAGAAGCGCCACGTGAGCGCGCGAGACTATTGGATCGATCTCGGCTTGCTGTTGGACGGTCAACGACAGACCTTCCGTGAGGCGTTTCATGATCCGGTCGTGATGGGCGGCCGGACCATGCTCGCGAGAAGACGTCGCCTCGGCGTGTAGGAACATCGAGTCCGCCACGGCGCCCGTAAGCGCTCCAGCACAGAAGATCAGGATGAGGCCGCCCCACAATTTCAGTCGAGATGTCATTGGCTCCTCCAATCCGCTATTCCCCAAACAGGGGAACGGATTCCAATTCCTCGGCGACCAACGCGGGATTTTCCCCCGCTGGCGGCCGCAAGAGTCCGACCGTCACCATTGTGGCGACCAGCACAACGGCCGCCGTGATGGTCGCCGTTCGCCAGACAAGCTGATCCAAAACGATGGCCGTCGGCCACCGCTGCCGCTCGCCGGATCGACGGATGTCGCGCATCACGTCCTGCGTCACGTTGACGTCCTGCGAGACATTCGATCGCGAGCGATAGCCACCGATCAGGGCACGCTCAAGGGCATTCAGCTTCTCATCGTCATGTGGGGTCATGTACATGCTCCGCAAATCTGTGGCGTAACAGCGCACGCAGTGCCTTTCGTGCTCGATGCGCGCGGACTTTCACATTGACCAGACTCCAGCCGAGCAATCGCGCCGTCTCACGAACCGAATAGCCGTCGAGATGGACCAGGGTCAGCACGGCTCGATTTTCCGGCGACAATTGCCGCAGCGCCCATTCCAGTACCTCTGCCGCTTCCCGTTTCGAGGTCTGGTCGCGAAAGTCGCGGTCCGACTGCGCGGACAGCGTCCGTTCGATCCAGCGTTCGTGTTCATCGCTCAAGGCGCTGACCGGCACCTCGTCGCGACGTTGACCCCGCCAAAAGTCGTAGCAGGTGCGGACGGCGATGCCGGCCAGCCAGTGACCGAAGGGAACCGAATCCGAAAACTGTCCCAGATTGACATAGGCTCTGACGAAGACGTCATGCACGACTTCCCTGACTCGGTCGGCCGGCACGCGCCGGCCGACGATGCGGCCAACATGGCCTTGATATCGGTCGATCAGTTCGGCGAACCGCTCGGTCTCGCTCTCGCGGATCCGGCGGACAAGCTCGCTCTCTTCGCGTGAAGACCTCTCAACCGGTAACGAGTCATCGGCCATCGACAGATGAAGTCCAGGAATGATCGCTCTGTCAATCAGAACGGCAGCGTGGCTCATAATACCATCGTGGATGGTTGCTGCGAATGTGAATCGGGTCAACCGGCCGACGGCTGCACCTCTGAATCATGCAGATCACTCTGTCGGGAATCGCTGTGACCCGGCAGACGGTCGTGATGCCGATACGCGTGTCTGAGTTGCTGGAGCTTTGCCTTCTGCTCCGGCGTCAGCACGGCCAGCAGGTCGCGCTTCGCGCGAATGCCGATGATCCGGACGGCAGCCTCCAGCGTTTCAGCTTCCTTCACCTTCGCCTCGATGGTCGCCATGTCGGCGTTGGCATCCCACAGCATCGCGCGAAGCTCCCGTTCGCTGACGAGTCGATCGGCCGAAGCCCGAATCGCGGCGCGGTCGGCATCCAGAGCGACGGCGCGGAGTCTGCCGATCTGCTCATCATTCAGGCCGATGTCCTGTTGGTGACGCAGCAAATGTCGGAGCATATGACCGCTGACGCCGAACTGTCCGTGCGCGTGCTGCGACATCGTGTGTGCTTTTCCCCAGTGCGCTCCACTATCAGCCCATGCCGTTGGCAGGGCGAGCAGCGCACTCCCCAGGGCCATCGTCAAACCAAGCACAAGATGTGTTCCCATTGTTGCCTCCTTTAGCATGGTTCTAAAAGCCTGCCTTCTCTTCTCACCCCTAGTCGAGGCGGCATGAAAAAGGTTACAGACGACGGAAGTGATTGAATTACCTCAGGGAGAGTCGGCCCAGAGCTCAGCGAAGCTTGTTGCAGCCTCGAATCGAGGGGTGGGATCGGACTATTGGGCTTGGAATTCGCCGTGGAGCCCTTCGGGAATGACCGGCACATAGGCGGGATCGGTGGATGTTTCCCACGTGTCCGCGTTCGCACCCGAGGCATCCCATCCGCGCACGTACATCAACATCAATACCGGCTCCTGGTTCGTCACGCCAATGACTCGCCCGACGACCGTCATGCGAGCCCACTGGCGGAACCGGGCGGGCAATTGCTGACGGTTGGTGGCGGTCACCCAAAAATGGCCGGCCTCTGGCCCCTGCGGGGAGACGGGGCGATGCGGATGGTACTGCGCATCCAGCGGCCGATTCTTCAGATGCAGCCAGATGTGACCGCCCTCATCACGCTCTTTCACAAGCACTCCTCCGAGAATGACGACCTTGTCGCGATATCGATCTGGGGAAGCGGTCAAGGCGGTGAGTGTCACTCCCGGTTCCGCCTGCTTGATGTATTTCGACGGGAGTGTGCCGCAGGCGGTCACCCCGAGTATCAAGAGCATCCACATCAGGCATCGCATGAAGATGACTAATTCCTTTTCCTTAAAGTTTCGGCCGCTGCGAGATCGTTCGCGATATCCACAAGGACCATCCGTAGTGCCTCCGTGAGCCCACTGGCCAGCGCATCGGCCGAGCGATCGCTAAGTGGGACCTCTTGACGGTAGGTTCGACGGAGGACCGACTGACGCTCGTTCCTTGCGTCGAAGAGATGCAGTTCGAGACCGAACACCGCACGGGGTCCTCCACGAAAGTCACCGTAGAACTCCGTGACGGTCCCCTCCAAGAAATGCGTCGGCTCCACGTGGTTCATCCCGAGTCCCACGAGTTGGAGACCTCCCGAGCGGGACAGCCAGTTGTACACTTGTTGCGTCACCAGCGTCGCGGGCGCGACAAACCATTCGTCATAGAAGTCGGACTCATACTGTAAATCGGCGACCCGATAGACCATCGCCCGGCCTGCAAAAAGGGGCGATACCCGAAATTTATGGATTTTGAGGACGAGAGGCCCGTAGGAGGCTGTTCCCTGGTCCGGGGTACCAACGTCAAGGACGAAGGATCGCTTTTCAGGATAACTTCTCTTGAGATCGAGACACCCGGTCCACGTTGTGATGATCAGGATCAGAGAGGCGACACTTGCGATGTGTGACCATCGTATCATCGCTTCACCGCTCGCGAATGAGTGGGCGGCTCGCCAAACAGCACCTGTGAGGGATAATGCTCCACTGCCTTGGTAAGATAGTTCAGCTCCTCCGAGACCGAGTGCAGATTTTCCAACACATCGTCGATCGTTTCTCCTTTCGAGGCCAGCAAAGTGTCGATGCGTCTCAAGCTGGTATTGAGGCGAGTCGCAATCTCGGGCAGTTGCGTCATGGCCTGACGCATGTCTTTGGCTGAAACGCTGAGATCGGCAGCCGTTCGGCGGATATCCACCATCGCGGCGGAAGAATCTTTCAGCGCCTTGTTCAGGTCCGGGCTGGCCATCACTCGCCTCGCCTCTTGAATTGAGCCGCGCAACTCCGTCATGACGTGTTTGACTTCTGTGCCGAGCTGCTCACCCTCGACGTCGTTGACCAGACGGGTGACCGACGTAATCATGGCGTCCAGGTTCTTCGATATCTTGTCGATGTCCACCTGCTCGAGCTTTCTCGTAATCGAGCGCAAGTCGGCCCCCAATTCCGTAATCGTGCTTGGCGCCGACGGGATATACGGCGTCTTCGGAGTCCAGGCAATTTCGATTGGCGGATAACGCGCGGGATCAAGGAACTCCGACTCGATGTAGAGCACGCCCGTGATTCCCTGAGAAGCCAGACGGAACCGAAAACCGGCATCGACCGCCTTCTTCATGAGAACCGCTTCGTCGTCTTCCTTCAGATGCACTGCCACGCTGGGACGAACCGACATCCGCACGAGCACCAGCCCTCGGTAGGGGAAAGAATCTGTTTTGGGATCAAAAATAACGCCGTACTCCTCCCTGACCAACCGGATGGATTCGACGCGACCGACGCGAACCCCGCGCAGCCTTACGGGAGCGCCGATTTCTAGCCCCTGAACTGATTCATAGAAATAGGTCTCGACCATCGTCGCTTTTTCAAACCACTTGCCTGCCCCAAGCACGATGATGCCGATGATGGCCAGCACGGTCGCCCCGACGACAAAGAGACCAATCTTGAAGTAATGCGCCTGCCGGCTCATCGTATGGTCCTCACTATCCGGCGGCCTCTACCTGCCGGTTGAAGAACTGACGCACCCACGGATTCTCGGCATGATCTCTCAGATCCCGCGGCCGTCCTTCGGCAATGATGCCCTGTGTTCGCTTGTCCAACATGATCACCCGGTCGGCGATCGTCTCGATACTCGGGAGTTCGTGAGTGACGACGGCAAAGGTGATGTTCAGATGGGTGGCGAGACTGATGATCAACTGATCGAGCTCGGCGGACGTAATTGGATCGAGACCGGCGGATGGTTCGTCCAGGAACAAAATAGGCGGATCGAGCGCCATGGCGCGGGCAATGGCCGCTCGCTTTCTCATGCCCCCGCTGATCTCGTCCGGCAGCTTGTACGCCGCGGGACCGAGGCCGACCAACTGCAGCTTCATGAGCGCGATCCGATCGATGGCGTCGTCTGGCAGATCGGTGTACTCCTCCAGAGGCAGACGGACATTCTCGATCAACGTCATGGATCCGAAGAGCGCTCCCTGCTGGTACATGACCCCGATCCTGGCCAGAATGTCCAATCGCTGCTGCCCTTCGGCGGTCACAATATCCTTGCCCTCGATGCGAATCGATCCGGCGAGCGGCCGATAGAGTCCGATCATGTGTTTCAGCAGCGTGCTCTTGCCGCACCCCGATCCTCCCAAGATGACGAACACTTCTCCCGGATAAATATCGAAGGTGAGATCCCGCAGCAGCACCCGGCCGTCATAGCCGGCGGTGAAATGCCGGACGGCGATAATAGGCGCCTGGGTACTGAAATCTCCGCGGACCATCTTAAATCCCCAGGCAATAGAAAATCACGGCGAAGATTCCATCGACGATGGTGATCAGCACCAATCCGCTCACAACCGCCCGCGTCGTTGAGTCGCCGACGGCGCCCGCGCCGCTCTTGGTCTGCAGCCCGCGCAGACAGCCGATCGCGGCCACCACGATGCCGAATACAAACGACTTGCCGAGGCCGCCGAGCAGGTCGCCGACTGTCACGGCGCTTTTGACCTGAATCACGTACGTGACGAGGGGGAAACCCAGGGAGAGCATGACGACCGCTCCGCCAATCAGGCCGAGCAGCCCCGCGAATACCGAAAGCAGCGGCGTCATCGCCACCGCGGCAATGACCCGTGGAACGACCAAAAAACCGACCGGTTCCAAGCCCATGGTGGTCAGCGCGTCGATCTCTTCGCTGACCTTCATTGTGCCGAGCTCCGCGGCGAACGCGGAACCGGACCGGCCGGCTAGGATGATGGCCGTCAACAACGGCCCTAGCTCACGCAACATGGACAGCCCGATCAGGTTGGCGACATAGATGTCGGCCCCGAATTGCCGCATCGGAATGGCTGATTGGAACGCCATGATGAGCCCCAGGAGAAATCCAAGGAGGGAAATGATGGGCAAGGCGTTCACGCCCGCGAGTTCGGCGGTGACGAAGGTGTCTTTCCAGCGCACGAGGCGAGGATGGCGCGCGGCGCGGCTCAACGCGGCGGAGAGCTGCCCGACGAACGCGATGAGCACGATGACATCGTTCCAAATCGAGACGGTCGCGCGGCCGATCTGCTCGAGCGGCGACTCGGCCGATGTCAAGGTCTCGGGCCGCTGAGCATCCCAGCGGCCGTAGAGATCCAACAACGCCTGATAGGCCGGCGCCAGTGACCGAATTTCATACGTCTGACGCCGGCTCTGTTGGCGCTGTCGCAATTCCAACAGCAACGCCGCTCCTGCTCCGTCGCAGTAGGTCAATCGGGACGCATCGATGATCAGCCGCTTCGGCTGATGCTGGTTGAGCAACTGAAGGGCATGACGCCAGGCATGGCCGGTGCTCGCGGTATCGAGATGACCGATGATCGACAAGACCAGCGCACCATCTGGAGAGAAGTGCCCCTCAAGTGCGCCCTGGGCCGTCGCCAAGGATCTCATGGATCGCTTGCTCTCCTATGGTGTCTGAAAGGGGGTCGAATTGTATGAAAGAATTGGCTAAATATTCAACCTCACCCCGGCGAACCTGTCGTCCGTCTCTTGAAGCATGAAGAGCGGAGGCATAGAGTGTGATCCCCCGGGAGCAAGCCGTGCGGGCGATTCTTCTCACGCTGCTGAGCTGTCTGCTGACAAGTTGCATGTCTGCGACACGTGAACGAGAAGCCAATTGTCTCGCTGCGACGATCACGGACGCCTGGCAGACGGAGCATGACCTCACCTCTGCAGAGGAAGGCTGGCGCGCGGCTCAGACGGCTCGTCTACGATCGCCTGCCAGTCACGAGTCCTCAACGCCATCGAGGTGGGTTGCCAACAACGAACCAGTTTCGGCTCCGGCCGAGCAGGTTGCGAGCCGCGGCGTTGGCGCCAGCCTCCAGCCATCCCAACACGACCAAGAGCAACTGCTCTATCGACGAATGGTTACGGCCAGAGTCCGCTATGTGGAAGCGTCGAAATGGTACGGTCTCGTCGCGCGACGGTTACAGACCAGGATAGAGGAAGACGACATGCTGTATCCGGTGCTGGGCATGCTCGCGACATCGACGGCGATCGTACTCTATCCATTGGTGCGATGGAACGTACGTTCTGTTCTCTGGGACGGGATTGACCCCGATGCAGAAGACGATCCGGTGCAAATCTTTTGCATCGCCCGACTGGGAGAACGCACGCATCATCCGCAGCCGTGAGCCCGCCTGTTCCTCCCTTTGAGAGAAATCGTCATTTCCGTTGACGGTGCGACACTTTAATCTTCAAATGTCGCTATCGAGCCGCGTCTAGCCGTTTCAAGATGCGCAGGAGGTGCCATGAACCGAATTCATCGTGTTGCCTCGATCCTGTGTCTGATCTGGCTGTCCGGATGCATTTCTCATCCGCAGACCCCCGAAGAATTTCGCAAAGTAGTTCCTACCGCGTTCTCGGGCAAGCTAGAAACCTTCGAAGTCGATCGTCCCTTCAGCCAGGTGGCCAGTACCTTTCAAAAAATGGGACCGAATTGCTTGTCGAAGACGATCAAGACGACCTCCCAGACCAAGACGAGCTATCAGGTCATCGTGACCACCTACAAGCCCACCGTGCTGGTCACACCCAAAAAGGCCGAACTACATGTGCAGTTTCATCATGACCAGGGCGTCATCGGCGTCGGAAAGGAGCCAGAAGGTGGCTACTATCTTCTCGTGGCGGATGCCAGCCCTGTAAATCAATCCAAGACTCGCATCGACCTGTATCGCCCATCGATGGGACATGGCGTATTGATCCAGGCTGTCAGGAACTGGGCGACCGGTGAGAATGTCGGTTGCCCGGATCTCACGAAGTAACTCGCGTTTCCGAGAACGAATTGCCCGATGATTCAGTTCTCCGGTACAGCGTCGATTTTCCTTACATGTCTGTGGACCACTGTCTTCGTCGCGAGCTGCTCCGGGGTGAAACCCTACCAGAATACGCCCGACAACAATCTCCACATACGTACGACGGCGGATTCGGGTTCCTGGTTATCAAGCGTACGCGTCGCCGTCGATATTCATCGGGTGACGCCGGTGTGTAAGGCTGAATATGAAGGGACTGTTCAGTTGGATCGACCGACGATCGATGTCGGGATACCGCCGAACAGGTGGAGCCGATTAGTGTTCGTCTTCGCCGGTTCCTCCTTCCTGGCCAATCGGAGCGGCTCCATCACCTATGAGACGCTGTTGCAACCCCGATCAGGATATCACTATGAAGTGAACGTGACGTACAGGGACGACATGTACAACGTCGTGGTTCGGGAAACTCATCCGAACAGCTCCGTCAGTCACGAAGTTGAACAGAAAGATTTGGGTGCCTGTGCGGCGAAATCTATAGCAGGGTCGAGCGTCTCCTCCAAGACTTCCCCCCGTTGACAGCTTTCTCTGCGACACGTAGCCTGCCATCAGTGCACGCAATGGCTCGCAAGCGGGTTGTCATTATCGGAGGCGGATTTGGAGGCCTGACGGCTGCCAAATCAATACTCCACGGAGACGTCGTTCTCGTCGACCGTACCAATCATCACCTCTTTCAACCGCTGCTCTATCAAGTGGCTACCGCCGCGTTATCTCCCGGCGACATTGCCTGGCCATTGCGCACGATGTTCCGTTCGCAGCCGAATGTCCACGTCGTCATGGACGAAGTAATATCGATCGATCGGACTGCACGACTGGTTGCGATACGGCACGGCCCACCAATCGCGTTCGATATCCTTGTCGTCTCTCCCGGATCACGTCACGCCTATTTCGGCCACGACGAGTGGGAGACGCTTGCGCCGGGGCTGAAGACAATGACCGACGCCGTCAGGCTTCGTGAAAAGATGTTGTTCGCCTTCGAAGAGGCCGAACGGCGACGAGCCGCGACCGGCGCACATGATCCACTCACCTTCGTGATCGTCGGCGGAGGTCCCACCGGTGTCGAATTGGCGGGTGCGCTTGCAGAGATTGGACGGAAGGCGATGGGCCCGGATTTTCCCTCCTTGCGACTTGATGACATGTGTATTCTGCTCGTCGAAGGCGGCTCCCGCATTTTGCCTGGCTTCAGTGAGGATCTTTCGTCAAGAGCCGAGGCCGCCTTGAGGCGGATGGGGGTGACGATCAAGTTGAAGAGCCTGGTCAGCGATGTTCGAGAAAACGGCGTCATGATCGGGGAAGAGTTTGTCCCCTCCACGAGTGTGATCTGGGCAGCCGGGAACAGAGCTTCACCTGTGTTGAATAGCCTTTCGGTTCCACAGGACGGATCGGGCCGCATCAAAGTCCAATCGGATCTCACGATTCCAGGGGATCCCTGGATTTTCGTAATCGGCGATGGTGCGCATTGTATCGGGAAAGATGGCAGGCCGTTGCCGGGCTTGGCGCCTGTCGCCATGCAGCAGGGCCGCTACGTGGCCACGTTGATCAATCACCACACGCCTCCTGAACAGCGCCGGCCCTTTTCCTATTCAGACCGCGGCATGCTGGCTACGATTGGCCGCGCCAAAGCAGTGGCACAGATCGGTCCGTTACACGTGTCCGGACTTTTCGCTTGGCTGCTCTGGTGCGTCGTCCATATTTTTTTCTTGATTGGCTTGCGGAGTCGGGTTCGCGTGATGTCGGAATGGATCTGGTACTACCTGACCTTCAGACCAGGGGCGAGATTGCTCTTTGAGCAACCGGCACGCCTACACCATGAGCCCGCGAAGAAGCATCAGTCGTCCGAGTAGGAGCTCTTCTCTATTGGTCGCATCCCGTTGACAGGCTCCGGGCGGGGACGTAGCCTAGCCCGGCACAGCACGCCTGGGCTGCGAGTGAGGAGGAACCTATGAAGCCTCAGATCTCGATCATCACAATCGGTGTAGATGATCTTGAACGTGCCCTGAAGTTCTATCGTGACGGACTCGGATTTCCCACCCGTGGCATCGTTGGGACGGAGTACGAACATGGAGCCGTCGCATTTTTTGATCTTGTGAACGGGCAGAAGCTGGCCGTGTGGTCACGCAAGGATATGGCCCATGAGGCCAAGGTTCCTCTTGGTCCACACAGCGCTACCGAGTTCTCGCTTGGACATCTTGTGCGAAGTAAAGCGGAAGTCGATGCACTCATCGACCAAGCGAGAAAAGCAGGAGCCATCGTGACCGATGCGCCGCACGACGCGTTTTGGGGCGGGTATACCGGATCGTTTCAGGACCCAGATGGTCACCTTTGGGAAATTGCTTGGAATCCGGAAATGGATCCGAGCCCCTGATCCCTTCGCCGAAGACTCAGGAATTCATGATGGCCGGATGGATGGCCATCGAGTTTGGAAGCGGCACATAGAGTCTTGGCTGCTTTGGCAGATTCGCCAGCGTGACTTCGCAGGCGGCTCGTCACACACTGCATCCCATGAATGCCAGACGCATTATTCGCTTTCTTATTCTCGTCCCCCTTTCGTCCACTCCGGTGTTGGCCGATAGCCCTTGCGCCGAATGTATTCAGGCGGCTCAGGAGGAACTCAGACATTGTCTTGATAACGCCATCAGCGTTGATGACAAGAATGCCTGCGAGCAAACGCGAGAAGAGGGGATGAAGGCCTGCGAAGACAAGGAGTGCACGGCCGAACGGGAGGCCAGGGAGTCACAAAAAGATAGACCGCCACAGAACCGATGAGCCCGACCGGAATCTTCCGAGGAGCCGAAGCACCCTCATGAAAACGTTCGGGCTGGGAGTTTTGGCAGCGCTCGGCGGATAC
Source organism: Nitrospira sp. (assembly GCA_035281245.1). Taxonomy (GTDB): domain Bacteria; phylum Nitrospirota; class Nitrospiria; order Nitrospirales; family Nitrospiraceae; genus Nitrospira_C. The sequence goes on along the minus strand of DATEEH010000021.1, from coordinate 103,598 downwards.
GTCGTCGGCTTGTTTGGCGGTATGCTCCTGGTCGAGACCTTCGCGAGCAATCCTCACGACCGATCATTGGAAGCCGCGATGACGGGAGCCTTTGTCATCGGGCCCTTGATGGCGGTGGTCGCCGTGATTGTGGTATTGATCGTTCGTGCCCGGCGGGCTCACTGAGAGGCTAAGTGCTGATGATCATGCGACTGCTATCTCATTCGATCGCTGTGTTCCTGGCCTTCTTGTTGGTGACACTCGTCTGCTTACCACTTCATGCGGCACGGGGGGCAGGCAAGACCGAAGTCATGCCGATGATCAAGGCAGCCCCGACGGTAGTGGTGATTGAGGCCGCTGGAGATGAACCGGACCTTCGCAAGCAGTTGCGGACCAAGAATGCGGTCACGGAACTCGCCGCGCCGCGCGTTCCCTTCTCACAGGCTCCGACGGGAACGTATGGCTACATTGCTCCGCAACCTCTTGGGATGGCCTTGGTGACACAAAGTCCGGATCTCATGCTCGAGCGCAGCGCGCCTTCTTCCAACGCATACGAAATCCATAAGCTCGCGGATGGCAGCGGCATGGTCGTGGGATTCATCGAGAAGGCGCTCATTGCGCAGGTGACACCGGAAAACCGTCCCCATCACGTCCGGATAGCTCTGGTTTCCAATCGCTCGGAGAAGACGCCGTACATCGCTGCTGTCCCGTTGACCAAGCTCATGGTCGACCGGATGCCTGGTCGGGTGGATCCCAAGAATGCGGAGGGGCCCGTCGTCCTCGAGATGGACCTGCAAGGGACCGCCAACCGCAAATCCGTGCCGGGGACGCAATAGAGCCCCGGAGCCGATCCAGCTTATTTTCTCCTTTCAAAATCCCAGCTCTTTTTCGAGATCGGACTTGCCTTTCTTGAATTCTTTCTTTTCCGCGGCGTCCTTCTTCTTGGTCAGCGAATTCAGCTCCGCTTCCCGCTTCTTTGCGGCCTCTTCTTCTCTCTTCGTCTCCGCATTGAGCGCCTCTTCCTCCTTTTGCTCTTTCAGGGAGGCGACTTGCGCGGCCTTGAGCGCGTCGTCTGGTACCGTCGTCCAAGCCAGCCGGTATCCGGGCCGTTTAAACGCCAGTTCCTGATACACCACGGCATAGCGTGTCGGATAGCTGCGCTGACCGATCTGCCGTTCTTCCAGCACGTAGACGGTGGGTGCGCCGTACAGATTGGGCTGATACGCGTCAAAGTACATCTTGCCCATGCTTCCTTGAGTCGAGACCGACGCGATTCGTTGCATGTATTCGCTATAGGCTTGCATGTTGGTCGGATCCGGAGGCTTCTCGTTCTCCAGTCGCTTCCCCGCCGCCAGCTGTGCCTGATTGAGGGCCTCATCCTCATCTTGCAACTGGTACCGATAGAGCTCTTTGAACTGATCCCACTTATACGGCCCTTTTTTCATCTTGGCTTTATAGAATTGAGCAGGATCGCTCTTCCCCCTGGCCATGTATGAGAGACGACCCTTCGTGGTATCGCTGGAGTCGAAAAGATAGGCGCTGTCCGGTGCGACAGGCATGGAATATTTCGCGGCATCAACGGGAATCTCGGGAGCGCGTCCGGAGCGGTGCGGCATCACGCGCTCCCTCAGCAAGGAAATGCCGCTTCCCTTCCCCCGGCCAATCATGTTGGAAACAGCCGCTCGGACGTCCGGCACCGGATCGTTGGTGGCGGGGATGATCGCCTCCACGTCCTGATCTTGGGGCCCGATCATGCCGATCGCATCGGCCGCAGCCATTCTGAGTTCCACTTCCTCGCTCTTGAACATTCCGAAGATCAGAGGCACATGCGCGCGGTCGGCCGTTGAGCCGAGCGTCAGCAAACTCTCCTTCAGAATGTCCACGGCTTCCTTCCTTGTTCTGTCGCATGCCGGATCTTTGGCGGCTGCTCCCCGGCAGCTCGCGAAATACTTCTTCACCGTTTCCTTTCGGGGTGAGGATGCGTCTGCGGCCGGCGCTGCGAACACCGCATCCGGGAATCCGGCAAGCCAGAGCGCGAGTAGAACAATCCCCGGCAGAGTCCTATAAATCCCACCTTGCGTCATGAAATGTCCTCCTGGCCAATCCCGTCTATTTCGTCAATCCATCGACCGCCGTTCTCACAATGTCAACCGCTTCGGCAATGAGCCTACGCTGTTCCTTCACTCTGTCCCTATAGCGTTGTAAGTCCCTGTAGCTGCGATCTTCGTTCGGGCATTCGCTCCTGAACTTGCTCACCTCCTCGTTCGAAGGCTCTTCGACCTGAGTGATCAGCCTCTCCACGGTCTTTTGACACTTGTCTCCCTGCGCCTTCACATCGGCTGAAAGCCAAATCATGCTCCCTAATATCACGACGCCACAGGCGACCAACCGTACAATGTTCATACGTCCCCCTATACCCTCCGTGTGTGATGCAGTATAACCACAGCCGTGAACGGCAAGCTCGATTCATCGGCGTTAGTGCCTATCCTCTTCACGGTCATGGCAATCAGCTACTTCTCGGCCTTCTACGGAGATTTCCATTACGACGACGCATTAACCGTTCTGAATAATCCACATGTCGACAGCTTGCATTCATTCATCGGCCATCTCGATCACATGGTTCGTCCGGTGTTGTATGCCACATTTCTTATTGATCGATCGTTCTATGGACTGAACCCCGCCGGGTACCACCTGCTCAATCTCCTCCTGCATCTGGGATCCGGTCTGCTCCTCTATCGGATTCTTACGAGCGGCGTGCCGGACGTGGCGGCAGCCATTCCCTTCTGGACGGTGCTCCTCTTCCTTATTCACCCGATCGCCACCGAAACGGTGACCTATATCTCCGGACGGGCATCCGGCCTGATGACGTTTTTTTATCTGTTGGCGCTGTATTTGTACATCCGAGGCGCTCAACAATCGAACGGCTCTCGCCGGCTGTACCTGTCGGCAGCTGTCGCCTCTTTCCTGCTTTCGATTGGATCCAAGGAAACGGCGGTGACGTTTCCGCTTGTTCTCCTCCTCTGGGACTGGCTGATCACCGGAAAGCGAGACTCCGACTTTCGCGCTACGCTGATCTCCAATCACCTCGCCTTCTGGATCGTCTTGTTTCTTGCCGCCGCCTGGGCGTGGCGGCACCCGCGCTATCCGGCGCTGGCGGAATTCAGTTTCACGATCCGACCGTTCTATGAGCATCTGCTGAGCGAGTTACACGCCACGGCTTACGCGCTGCTACTGCTGTTCTCTCCGTGGAATCAGAACTTTGATCATGATCTCCCTGTATTTCAGTCACTGACGCAATGGCCGCTTCCGCTCGATCTCTTGCTGCTTTCGGTTGTAATGGCCGGCGCCTTCTTCTCGGCCAGACGTCTTCCGCTGTTCGCCTTCGGCCTGGGCTGGTTCTTCATACAGCTTCTGCCCACCAGTCTGATCCCACGAAATGATCTGTTGAGTGAGCGCAATCTGTATGTGCCCGCAATCGGACTGCTACTCGCGATCGTCGCGCTGGGCTCACATCTCATCCGTCGGCTTCTGACAATCATCCGCCGGCCCGCTCTCGTTCGGTTCGGCTTGGCTGTGCTCGCCACGGCCTTGATCGGGCTACTCTGCCTCTTTACCCATCAACGGAATCTGCTCTACGAAGACCGGGTCCTGCTATGGTCCGACGCTGTGCGAAAAGCCCCGAACAAGGCAAGACCGCATAACAATCTGGGCTATGCCTATTCACTGCACGGCGACTGGGACAGTGCCATCGAGCAGTTCCGAATCGCCGCTCAGTTGGACCCCGATTATGTCCTCGCCCAGGAAAACCTCCGTGACGCCTATCTGCACCGTGTAGGCAGTCAGTAGCCCCGAAACTAGCCGCTGGTTTCCCCAAGGACCTCGTGGCCGTAGCGCAGGAGCCGTGCTGCCTGCTCCCACTGATCCATGAGATTCAATCCCACCAGCAGCAAGCGGTGCCCGTTCTTGAACATGCTGGCGATAAGACAGCGCCCGGCTTTGCTCGTGTAGCCCGTCTTCACGCCGTTTACGTCCGGATCCTTCAGCAGTTCGTTGGTGCTGTGGAGTACCAGTTGACGCCCACCATCGACCGTCCTGATGTCACGAACCAGTGTCCGTACCATCATGGAGAAGATCGGCTGTTGCAGCGCCTGCTCAGTGAGTTTCGCGAGGTCCGCGGCCGTCGAATAATGCCCAGGTGCATCGAAGCCGCAAGGGTTGGCAAAATGAGTGTTCTTCAATCCCAACGTGCGGGCCCGTTCGTTCATCATCGCGACGAACCGCTTGTCGTCACCGCCGATATGCCAGGCCACTGCCTCGCAGGCATCGTTCGCGCTCACCACTAACATCGCCGTCACCAGATCGCGAAGTAGGTATTCTTCGCCCGGTTTGAATTCATACGACGAATGATGCACGACCGCGTGGGGATCGATCTTTACAATTTCTTGGAGCGGCGCCGATTCCAGAGCAATCAGCGCGGTCATGATCTTGGTGAGGCTGGCAGGCGGAAGCCGGCGCGTCGCATGTTTTTCCAGCAGTACCCGCCCTGATTGAAGTTCAACCATGTACAGGGCGGATGCTTTGACGACGGGACGATCTAGCGTTTCGCCGGCAGAAACGCCGCATGGCAGCACGGCGGCTACCAGGACGGCGACAATGAGCCATCTGCCTCGCAGACAATCGACCACGCCGCATGCCTATCGACCGAATAAGCCTTTCATGAAGTTGGTGGCCTTGTCCGCAGTCGACTCTTCGGCCGGCGGTTCCGGTTCCGGAGTCGGCTGAGTGTCCTGTTGTGGCATCGCCTGAGGCCGCCCTTGCCCTCGCCCCGCGCTCGGTCGACCTTCACTCATGTCCGGCTGTCCCATTGGGTGACCTGGACGACCCATGCCCGGTCCGCCCATCATGCCTCCCATCATGCCGCCCATGTCGAACTTGTTGAATCCATCGGGAATCTCGAAGAGCTTTGGATCCTGCGTGCCGACTTGGAGATTGCTGAGCTCGGTCAACATCCGCTTTTTCTCGTTGCCTTCCTTGTACAGCAGATCCTGCTTCAGATTGATGCCTTCCTTCGTCCGCCAGGAAAACCCGCCGTATTTTTTGCCGTCCGTGCTCGTCGCGATGGTCTTGAACTTCGTGACTTTCACGCCGTTCAACATTTCTTCACCCATCGCCGTATCTTCATAGGTCCACTGTGATGTATCACTGCCTTTAGACGAACCTCCGCCGATCGAATGCTCCATGTACATCTTTTCTGACGGCATGAGCATCCACATCACCTTGTTGTCATACCGAAAGATCTGAACCGTACCTTCGCCGGAGCCCGTCAGCATTTCCTTTCGCTCCTTGGTGGGCGTCACAAAGATTTTCTGCTTCATTGTGCCTTCTTCATTTTCTACCGTGGCATCGGCCGAATACTCCGCCTGCGGGCGATTGGGTGGAGCCGCCTGCGCAGGCAGCCAGACCGACAGTGTCGTAAGAGCGATGAGGACCATCAGCATCTGTCGCATGACAAACTCCTCTCGAAGCGTTGTTGAGGTTGCTGCAGTGTTTTCGGCCGGCCTGATCCCGCGACGATCAAGAACGCGCTGCGGGCGACGAAAATTGGCGTAAAGGGTATCCCTTGCGGGAAAAGAAGTAAAGATGGTCCTTGGGGCGGCCGTATTGAGTGGATTTCATTCTCCGCTCTGCTGAATCAGCTTGGCGACTAAGCCTGTCCAGCCGGTCTGATGACTGGCGCCGACTCCCGCGCCATTGTCCCCATTGAAATATTCGTAAAACAACACATGATCCCGCCAGTGCGGATCCTCTTGAAAGAGATGCTCCGCTCCGAAGACAGGACGCTTGCCTTGGGCATCGGGAAGGAAGATATCGATGAGACGCCGCGATAGCTCGGTCGCGACCGTCCACAGGGTGGCCTGTTGGCCCGACCCAAACGGATATTCCACCTTGTACTGGTCGCCGAGGAAAAAATGAAACTTTTGCAGCGATTCGATCAGGAGAAAGTTGACGGGAAGCCAAATCGGTCCTCGCCAATTGGAATTGCCGCCGAACTGCGGGGTGCTCGACTCTGCCGGCTCATAGTCGACCCGATGCTCATGTCCTGCCAAGTTCAGGAGATACGGATGATCCTTATGGTAGCGGGAGAGCGCGCGAATGCCATATGGGGACAGGAACTCGTTCTCATCGAGCAGATAACGCATGACCGAGCGCAGCCGGTGCCGGTTGACGAGCGAGAGAAACCGCCTCACACCGCCATCGTATGTCTGCGTTTCGAGGTGCTGTGACAGCTCCGGCCGATTCTCGATGAACCATTGCATCCGATGCTTGAATCGGGGAAGGCGGTCGATAAGGTTCGAGTCGAGCGTCTCGACGGCGAACAAGGGGATCAATCCCACCATGGAACGGATCTTCATGTGGGTGGTCTGCCCATTCGGGAGCAAGAGCACGTCGTAAAAAAACCCGTCGGAGCGATCCCAGAGTTCGATGTGCTTGCCGCCCATGTTGTTCACGGCGCGGCAAATGTAGACGAAATGCTCGAAGAATTTGCTGGCGACGTCCTCGTAGGCTCTGTTCTCGCGGGCAAGCTCCAGTGCCATGGTCAGCATATTGAGGCAGTACATCCCCATCCAGCTGGTGGCGTCGGATTGTTCGAGGCGGCCACCGGCGGGAAGCGGCGCGCTTCGATCGAACACGCCGATGTTGTCAAGTCCGAGGAATCCACCCTGAAAGATATTTTTCCCCTCGGCGTCCTTTCGATTCACCCACCAGGTGAAGTTCAACAAGAGTTTGTGAAACACCCGCTCGAGAAAGGTGCGGTCACCGGCGCCCTTGCGCTTTTGTTCGATCTTATAGACCCGCCACGCCGCCCAGGCATGCACCGGCGGATTGACGTCTCCGAAAGCCCATTCATACGCCGGCATCTGTCCATTCGGATGCATGTACCACTCTCGAAGCATGAGGATCAGTTGTTCCTTGGCGAAGGTCGGATCCACGAGCGCGAGCGGGATGCAATGAAAGGCGAGGTCCCAGGCGGCATACCAGGGATACTCCCACGTATCGGGCATGGAGATGACGTCTGCATTGTAGAGGTGCGTCCAATCGGCGTTTCGGCCCTGGAGCCGCTCCGGCGGGGGCTCCGGCCCCATCGGGTCGCCCTTGAGCCATCGGGTCACCTCATAATGGTAGAACTGTTTGCTCCAGAGCAGCCCGGCAAACGCTTGCCGCTGGATGTGGCGTGCCTCTTTCGAAAGGTCGCTGGGAGCCAGCGTCTCGTAAAAATCGTTGGCTTCTCGAATCCGCGCATCGAACACCGCCTCGAAGTTTTGCGGGGTGAATGCGTTGACCTCCGCATGATTAGTGAAGCGCAGCCGAATTTCAGCGCGACCGGCAGGGGGCAACGTGAGCACATAATGAGCCGCGGCTTTGCTCCCCACTTGAGCGGGATTCACGGCGGCCTTCTGACCCTTCACCACGTAGTCGTGAAAGGCATCCTTTGCATAGGGCGGCCCGTCTTCGTCGTCATAGAGCCGTCGGGAGTTCGTCTCGTTTTCCGTGAACAAGAGCGTGGGCTGCCCGTCGCAGAGCAAGCGCCGCAACCCGTAATAATCATGGATCGTTTCGATGCTGCTGATCTCAGTGGCCGCCCCAGCTGCATGAAATCGGGGACGTCTCACATCTGAACCCCAGGACCAGGTGTTGCGAAACCAGATGGTGGGCAAGACGGCGAGTTCCGCCGTGTCCGGACCTCGATTGACTGCCTGCACGCGAATGCAGATGTCTTCGGGCGATGTCTTGGCATATTCCACGAAGACGTCGAAGTAACGGTGCTCGTCGAAACAAGCGGTGTGGACCAGCTCAAACTCGGATTCGAGCCGACTCCGGCGTTGATTTTCTTCGACGAGCCGGAGATAGGGAAAGGCGGTCTGCGGGTACTTATAGAGGTATTTCATGTACGAATGAGTCGGCGTGGAATCCAGATAAAAGTAGTACTCCTTCACGTCCTCGCCATGATTGCCTTCGTGGCCCGTCAGACCAAAGAGGCGTTCCTTCAAGATCGGGTCCTGGCCGTTCCAAAGGGCCACGGCGAAGCAGATGTATTGATGACGATCGCAGATGCCGGCGAGACCGTCTTCGTTCCAACGGTAGGTGCGTGAACGGGCGTGTTCGTGTGGAAAGGCCTCCCAGGCGGTCCCCAGGGGACTATAGTCTTCGCGCACCGTCCCCCAAGCACGTTCGCTGAGATACGGGCCCCAGCGCTTCCAATGCTTCTCCCGCCGGGCATCTTCTTCCAAACGATGCGCTTCAGCCGTCAGGGAAGGAGGACGTGCCGTGGGATTGGAGTGTCGGCGTGATGCCATCCGGGCCTTCGACAAGAACCGATCTGAATAGAGTCAGCCGCCTCAACTGGAGACCGGAGCAGCCTAGTCGCGGCTCCTACGGGAGTCAAGCGGAGGGGTTGTGACGTTGTCAATGTCGGTTGCTCGGTAATGTTCCATGGTCCGCTAGCACTTTTCCTAGTTCTGGATTGCACAGAGCGGCGAACAAATAGAATGAGGCTCTCTTATGATCGAAATTGCGATCGTCGTGCTTTGCTTGCTGGCGAATGCCCTCATCGCTGGTGCCGAGATGGCCTTCGTCGCCGTCAGCCGGCCCAGTCTCCGTGAACTGGCGCGTCAGGGACAGAAAAAGGCGGAGACCCTCCTTCGGCTGAGGGAACGTCCCGAACGAACGCTTGCCGTCATGCAAATCGGCATCACTCTCGTCGCCGCACTGGCTGGGGCCGTCGGCGGTGCGGGAGCCGAGGAACAGCTCAGCCCGTTGTTCGAGAAACTGGGCATCAACGAAAGCACCGCCGATACCCTCGCCATCGGAGTGGTCGTCGTTCCTCTCACGTACTTCACGGTCGTCATCGGTGAACTGATCCCAAAGACGCTGGCGCTCAGACATTCGCTGGCGTTTGGATTGGCGGCCGCTCCGTGGTTGTCGATGTTCGATTGCGTGTTGGGACCGCTGGTGACCGTCTTTGAGTGGTCGACGAAGACATTTCTTTCTCTGCTGCGGCTGACGGGCGGGGGGCAAGCGGGGCGTACGGATGACACTCAGCATGCCACAGTCGAACTCGGCTTGCTCTCGAGCCAGCATCGGCAATACGTGATGAATCTGGTGGATCTGGAGCGGAAGCGGATGAAAGACATTTTTCTGCCGTGGCAGCAGGTGGTGAAAGCCGATATTCGCCTGAGTGCGCGGGAACTTCAAGCGATCCTGCTCGCCTCCGGACATACACGGTTGCCCGTGCTTGACGGAGAAAGGCTCGTCGGAATCTTGAACGCGAAGGAGTTCTTCGCGTTGCACGCCTCCGGATCGGAAGAGTGGACTTCGCTCGTGCGGCCCGCCGTTGAGCTCCAGGATCACCTGCCGTTGTTGTCGGGACTCAAGCTGCTCCAAGACAAGCGCGTGCACATGGGAGTCGTTTATTCACAACAGATGCAAGTGGGCATTGTCACTCTTGAGGACATCTTGGAGGAAGTCGTTGGAGAAATTTACGATGAGGATGATGACGGAGCGCTGAAAGCCATCCTCACGGCTTCACCCAAGACGAAGGGACACTGGACCGAAATTTCTCTCGGATCTTCGCGCCCCCAGTAGGCGATGCCGCAGACCGCGGTTCACAGACTTCCGGACGTTGATGCGCGCTTTGCTGTTGCTGTCGATCCTTTGCGTCTCCGGTCTCATGGGATGCTCGATCATCCTTCCTTCCACGCCTCATGCCACGACGCCGGAACGCTCTTGCGCCCCGCTTCATCCCACGCGGTTCCAGATTCAGTCCAGGGAGGACACCGGGGATACTGGCGACGAAATTCTGTCATTGTCGCCTCAGTCCCTCGAGGTCGCCAAAGTCATGGATGCCGTTCCGCTCTTGGCGCGGCTGAGGGCGCTCGAGCAGGTCGGTGACATCAACAGCATCGTCTACATGGAGTTGCGACAATCGCTCACCGAACGGCTGCTGCTCACCTTGTTCGAGGTCTCCTCGGTCACGGCCGAACTGGTGTGTGAACGGGATCGTGCCGATCAAGTGGCCGACCGTATGGATGAAGTCGACGCCTCGTTGGTCAAGAGGCTGACATTGGCTTCGATCGTGATTGGCGGACTCTCGGCCGTCGTGTCGGGCGGACTTGGTCTGGCCGGCGCGGCCAGCAATGCCAGCAACGCAGCCGACCTCGCCGGAGGTGTCGTTGCGTCAGTATTCGGCGGCACCGCCTTGTTTGCGGCCTCTCAGCAACAATTTGGTCATCAGCGTAACCTCCTCGCAGAACTCTGGGAGAACCCGAAAGAGTCGAGCGCGTTTTCACCGGCCGTGTGGCGCTTTCTCCAACGGCCTCGTACGGATGGAACTCGCAATATCCGGGAAGAGATCATTCATGCGTGGCAGCAGCAAGGTCGTCTGGGCGAACCCGGCTCGTCGGGAGAGCAAGCGCGTACCACGCTCGTGTTCGGGAAGGGAGGGACGTACACGTCGAGCGACCTGCGCGCCCGCGCCTCGATGTTGGAGACCCTGGAAGCGCACATCGAGCTTCTGTCCGAGGAATTGGAAGTTTTTCTTCGGGAATTATTTCAACGGCGGCATCAGCTGACACCGCAGGAAGGGCCACACACATGAATCACGGTCATCAAGACAAGCATGCGAAAGGGATCGGCGCCTGGTTCTCACGCTTCGCTAAACGCTGTGCCACCGCGATGGGACATCCGTGGGCCTTTGGGGCCGCTTTGTTCGTCATCATCGCGTGGGCGGTGACGGGGCCGCTGTTCGGCTACAGCGATACATGGCAGTTGGTCATCAATACGGGAACGACCATCATCACCTTTCTGATGGTGTTCTTGATTCAGAACACGCAGAACAGGGACAGCAGCGCCATTCAGTTGAAATTGGACGAATTGATCCGCGCCACACGCGGCGCTCACAATGCCCTGCTCGATCTCGAGGAATTGACGCAAGACGAGTTGAACTCCTTTCTCAAGACCTACAAGCGGCTCGCTGACGAGGGCAGGAATCGGGTGAGGCAGGGATGGAAGGATACAGGCACGCCCGAAGTGATTGGAAGGAAGTCAAAGACATGAAAGCGCCCTCCGGGACCGACACGCACCGGGAAGCGCTGTCCGACAGCGTGAGCCACATGCTTGAAGAGTGCCGGATGGTGCTGCCCGGCATTCAAGCCCTCTTTGGGTTTCAGTTGATCGCCGTCTTTAACTCGACCTTTTGGACGAAGCTCGATCGCCTTGAGCAAGTGCTTCATTATCTGGCAATCGGGCTTGTCGCCTGTTCCGTAGCCCTCGTCATGACGCCTGCGGCCTACCACCGCCAGGCCGAACCGATGACGATTTCGAGACGATTCTTAACCGTGTCCACGCGGCTGTTGTTCTGGTCGATGTATCCGCTGATGGGCGCAATTCTGCTCGATTTCTATCTGATCGGCAGCCTGATTTTGGACGACCGCCTTTTCAGCCTGATCGTGACGTTGGTGCTATGGGTCGTCTTTTTGATCCTCTGGGTCTTCCTGCCTCGTGCGCGAAAGCTTCAGCACATTCTCGGCGGTCCTGAATGACGGCGTTAGTGCGGTGGCGAGGGCACTTCCGCCAGCCGCAGGCTGTAGAGATAATGGTAGAGCTGCTTGCGCGCCATCAGTTCGTCGTGCGTTCCGGTCTCGATCAGGCGCCCCTTGTCCAACACGAGGATCCGATGTGCTCCTTGAATCGTCGTCAACCGATGGGCAATCACGAAGGTCGTCCGGCCCTTCATCAATTGTTCGAGCGCTTGCTGTACCAGCCGCTCTGATTCGCTGTCCAACGCCGATGTGGCTTCATCCAACAGAAGGATGCGGGGGTTTTTAAGGATGGCCCGAGCAATGGCGATCCGTTGTCGCTGTCCGCCGGACAGGTTGACGCCTTTTTCGCCAACGAGCGTGTGATATTGATCGGGGAAACTCATGATGAAGTCATGGGCATGCGCAGCGCGGGTCGCCTCCTTCACGGCTTCCTCGGTGGCGTCGCGATTGCCGTAACGAATGTTGTCCAAAATGGTGCCGCCGAAGAGAATGGTCTCTTGTGGCACGAGAGCAATCTGTCGGTACCAACTTTCCAACGTAACGTGGCGCAGGTCCATGCCATCCACGGTGATGCGGCCTTCTGTCGGATCATAGAATCGATGGAGCAGATTCATGACTGTGGTTTTCCCTGCACCGGTTGGACCGACGATGGCCACGAGTTCGCCGGGCTTTGCGTCGAAGGACACATCGGTCAGCACGGGTTGTCGTGCGTCATAGGCAAAACTGACATGTTCGACCGCGACGAGTCCGGAGACGGATGGCAGCGCGACGGCGTGCGGAGTATCGCGGATGTCGGGTTGCGTGTCCAATATTTCGAAGACACGGGCGGTGGCCCCTTGTGCTTCACGAATTTGGGCGAACACGCGGGCCGCCGAACTGAACGGCCCGATGAGAATACCGGCAAACAGCACGAAGGCGAACAACTCTCCGGGGGAGACCGCCCCATCGATCACCTGGCGTCCTCCGTACCATAACACCGCAGCGGCGGCGGAAAATGTGAGCAGGCTGATGACCGGAATGAACACGGCCATAATTCCCGCCCGCCGCATGGTCAACGCCAGCGTGTGGTCGATCTGTGTTGCGAATCGTTCCTCCTCGCGTCGGGTTTGCACGAAGGATTTGACGATACGGATGCCCGCGATGACTTCTTCGATCAACGTGCTGACCGCGGCGGTCTGGTCTTGAATCGACGTCGAAAGCGCCTTCAGACGGCGCCCGAAGAGCTTGGCCACGAGCACGAGCAACGGCAACAGGACCAGAATCAACACGCAAAGTCGCCAGTTCATGAACAGAAGAAATGCAATGCCTCCGACAAAGGTGACGAGTTGCTTCGCCCCGTCGATCGGGGTTTCGGTCACCACCGATTGAATGATGGTGACATCGTTCATCAGACGAGACAGCAATTCTCCGGTGCGGCGCCGCGCAAAAAACGCCACCGAGAGCGTTTGCAGGTGCGCAAAGAGATGGCGACGGAAATCGGCGACGATGTGTTGAGAGACATGCGCGGTCAGATAGCTGTGTCCCATCGAACAGAGGCCTTGGACGACGACCAAGGCGAGAAACAGCGCAATGAGCCCGTTCATACGGCCGGCATCGCGTTGTACGGTGATGACATCCCACAGGACGCCGGCCAAACGCAGCAAAGCGAGATTGATGGCTGCGACCACCATGACGAGGAGGCCGGCCATCGCCATACGTGAGAGATACGGCGTGATATACGGGCGGAAGCGTGCAAAGATCGACATGGCGAAGAACGGATGTTAGAGGACCCCGGGCAGAAAAACCAGCGGGTGTGATAATCGTCCGGGGGAGGCTTGAGATTGTGACCGCGCTAGATTTGCGCGATGGATTCGATGAGATTCTTGTTCACTGCAACAAAGTCGGAGCGGTCTTTGTCGTTCACCACGACATCGGTGAGGCTGATGAACAGCCGCTGTTCCTCGTTGATCGCATCCGAGACGCGGTTGCGCATAGGCGGGATCAAAAAATCCCCGACGTACACGCAGTTCACGGTACGGACGCGAATGCGAACCTTCTTGCCTTCTGGCACAGGTCCCTCCTCCTGGAGTCGGTATGAGACTAGCTCTTACGACGCAGGAACTTTTGACGCCGGCGCAATTTCTTGTACTTATGCTTGCGCATTTTTTTTCGGCGCTTCTTGAGCACGCTGGCCATACGGTGTCTCCCTTACGAGCCCGAGTCTAGAAGTTTTCCGCGCAAATTGCAAGACAACGGCGCGATTGCACGGCCGTTTTGCGCGGACGTCGCGCGCTTGACCTGCCCGATGAGCCATTCCTATACTGCGCGCACGATGCGCATCTCGAAACGTCCCGGTCTCGCACTGATGATGGTCGGACTTCTGTGGCTTGCCGGCGCGGGGTGCGGCGGCAAGACCATTCAGTATCCCGAAGACCATGAACGGTATCTCCGCATCGACAAGGCCGTCGAATCGCTCAGGCAGGCCTACGTCGGCAAGGATGCGTCCGCGCTGGCGGCGCTCATGGTGCCGGTGGATGCGACGGACCGGCTCCAACGAGAGGCGGAGTCCGATTTTGAAACGTTCCATGAGATCGTGATGGATTTTCGCATTGAACGGATCATGGTCGATAATGACGACGTCGACGTCTATGTGCACTGGTCAGGATTGTGGAAGAAGGATTCCGAGGATCCCGGCATGCGCCATCGCGGTCATTCACGCCTGCAGTGGGTCGGCACGAAGTCTGTACTGTTGGTCGGCATGCAGGGCGATGTTCCCTTCGGAGCGAAGGGCCGCCAGGCCTTCATGAGTCAACCGTCCAACCAAACAAAGAAATAACCCATGCCAGCCCAACCGGCGTCATCGCTGCATTCGGCGGATTTTCTCGTCATTGGGAGCGGCGTCGCCGGTCTTCGCGCGGCGGTCGAGCTGAGTCGAAGCGGTCGGGTGCTGGTGCTCACCAAGGGCCATCCGCTTCAAAGTAGTTCGATTCACGCACAGGGCGGCGTGGCGGTCGCCTTGAGCGAGGAAGACGACGTCTCGATCCATCTGAGAGATACGCTGAAGGCCGGTCACGGGCTGTGTCGGAAGGAAGCCGTGCGTGTGCTGGTAGAGGAGGGGCCGGCGAGGATCCAGGAGTTGATCACGTGGGGTGCCAGATTCGACAAGGCTGGCGGCAAATTTGCCTTTGCTCGCGAAGCCGCGCATAGCCGCAGCCGGATTTTGAGAGCACGCGGCGATGCCACCGGCAACGAGATGGTGCGCGTACTCATCGGCGAGGCGATGCGTCAAAAGCAGATTCAGCGTCTGGACTATCACTTTACCGTCGATCTGATCGTCGAAGGCGGCTGCTGCGCCGGCGCACTCGTCTTGGACGAGCATTCGGGCGGGCGATTTCTGCTGCCGGCCAAGGCCGTGGTGCTGACGACCGGAGGAGCGGGACAGATCTATGCTCGGACGACCAACCCGCCGAACGCCACCGGCGACGGCGTGGCGATGGCGCTTCGGGCCGGCGCCGTCTTGCAGGACATGGAGTTCGTCCAATTCCATCCAACGGCCCTCTATTTGCCGTCAAGTCCGCCGTTCCTTCTCTCGGAGGCCATGCGCGGAGACGGAGCCCAGTTGCGCAACAGCAAGGGGGAGCTCTTCATGCACCGGTATCACCCTCTGGGTGCCCTGGCGCCGCGTGACATCGTCTCGCGTGCCATTTGGGCAGAGATGGCGGCGACCAAATCGCGTCATGTATACCTGGACGTCACGCATCTGGGCTCGGATTTCGTCAAACGGCGGTTTCCGACGATCTATTCGACCTGCCTGCGGTACGACATTGACATCACGGAGGAGTGGATTCCTGTCTCGCCGAGTGCCCATTACATGATGGGCGGGGTGTGGACCGACCTGAACGGGGCGACGACGGTACCGGGCTTGTTCGCGGCGGGCGAAGTGGCGTGCAGCGGCGTGCACGGCGCCAACCGCCTCGCGAGCAATAGCTTGTTGGAAGGATTGGTCTTCGGCGCCCGAGCCGCGGCGGCGGCGATCGCATATGCGGACCGACACGAGACACCGTCGCTCGCCGCTCAGGAAGCGGCCTTGAAGCACGAACAGTACGGCTCACTGGACGATGCCGAGAAATTGCGCAGCTCTTTGCGTCGAACGATGTGGGGACAAGTCGGGGTTATCCGGTCCGGAGAGTCGCTCATCCGTGCCTGCGCCCAGCTCTCGCGCTGGTCGCAGCTCGTCGCGCAACCCTTCTCACAGCGCGCAGCGCTGGAAGTCAAAAACATGGTTCAAGTGGCGCAGTGTGTCGCCGAAGCGGCGCTATGGCGGGAAAACAGCATCGGTGCCCATTACCGATCGGATTTTCCGCAAGCCAAGCGGCCGGGATGGCAGCAGCACAGCCGTTTATCGATGGGAGATGGAATCAGCGAAACGCCGCCCCGGAAATCTCGGGGGCTTCTCCTGGCGTTGAAGGGGCGAGCCGGCTGACCGGGCGCTCGGTGATGACGCCATCGCGGACGAGGAATGTCCGGTAATAGCGCAGGACCTTGCGCACATATTGTCTGGTTTCATCGATGGGCGGCAAGGATTGATACCGATCGACGATGTTTTCGCCCGCGTTGTAGGCCGCCAGCGCGAGCGGCAGGTTGCCGTGGAACCGGTCGAGTAATTGCCTCAGGTACTTGGTGCCGCCCCCCACATTCTCGTCCGGATCGAACATGTCACGAACATCCAGGCGCACCGCGGTTTGCGGCATCAGCTGCATGAGACCCACCGCTCCGGCACGCGACACGGCTCGAGGATCAAAATTGGATTCCGCCTTGATGACGGCGCGAATCAAGGCAGGATGCAACTGTTGCTCCGAGGAGTGCCGCTTGATGAGCGGCTCGAGTTCACGCTCCGAGAGGACCGAGTGGAAGCGGGCCGATTCCACGTCGATCTTTCGATATCGTCCGTCCGAGGGGACATTGGTCAATGAGATTGTCCCGTTCGGACTTATATATTGGTAGATCTCCGCCTGCAGTTCGGTTGCCCCCGCGAAGGAGCACAGGGCGAGGGCCGAGGCAGTCATGGCCGCCCGCGCCATCCCGATTCGAGGCCGAATTCTGGCAGCTGTACCGGTCATAGGTATGGTCCCCACGATATCAGCCTGTTCCGGCCTGTCAAGAAAATGCAGATCCCATGCCGAATGTCATCATCGAAATGATGAAGAAGAACAAGAGGATGGAAGTGAAGGCGTTTCAGGATTCGAGAAATTTATGGCGCTCAGTGACAAAAATTTGATGAAGCCGCCGCGTGAGCGGGCCTGGTGTGCCGTCGCCGATGGGCCGGCCGTTGAGTTGTGTCGCCGGCATGACCTCCATCGTCGTGTTGCTGAGAAAACATTCGTTCGCCGTCACGAGCGCTTCGGCGTTGAAGCGTCCTTCCTCGACGGGGATGCCTGCATCATGCGCCAAGGTCAGAATCACCCCGCGCGTAATCCCGTCCAAAATGCCGCAGGACAGGGCGGGGGTACAGAGCCGGCCTGAGCGCACAAAGAACACATTGCTGACCGTGCACTCGGTGACGTGTCCCTCCCAATTGAGCAACACACAATCGAACACGCCCGCCGCAAGGGCTTCCCGTTTCGCCTGGATGTTATTCAGGAAGTTGGTGGCTTTGATCTGCGGGTCGAGCGCACTGGGGAGATTTCGTCTGGTCCTGGCTACGACAAGGCTGACACCTGTCCGATAGCGCTCGGACGGAGGCGATTTAAGCGCTTGGGTCATGACCACGACCGTGGGGGTCGGGCAGAGCGCCGGATCCAGACCGATATCCCCTTTTCCCCGTGAAATCGTGATGCGGATATAGGCGTCGGTGCGCTCGTTGCCCACGCCATTGCGAGCCATGGATTCGTGGAAGAGCGTTGGCCAATCCACTTTGGGAACCGTGAGGCCGATGGCGTCCGCCGAGCGTTGGAGCCGAGAAAGGTGCTGATCTCTCATGAAGATCTTATCGCCGTACGAGCGGATGGTTTCATAGACCCCGTCGCCATAGAGAAATCCGTGGTCGAAGACAGAGACGAGCGCCTCTTCTTCTTTCACGAACCGGTCATTGAGGTAGATCCACATCGTCACGCCCGTCGAAGTGAGCTGAAAAACGCCTGGGCCTTGTGAAGGGTTTCTTCATATTCTTTGGCTGGATCGGAATCGGCGACGATTCCGGCGCCCACTTGCAAATATCCCTTCGGCCCCGCCAGGACGAGCGTGCGGATGATGATGTTCAGATCCAGATCGCCGTTCCAACCAATGTATCCGCACGATCCGGTGTAGAGTCCGCGGCGTACCGGTTCCAGTTCGTCAATGATCTCCATGCAACGGATCTTTGGAACGCCGGTAACCGTGCCGCCCGGAAAGATGGCTCGCATGAGATCAAACGGCGTCGCATCCGTCCGCGTGATGCCAGAGACATTTGAAACGATATGGCTGACGTGCGAATACTGTTCGACGGTCATGAACTCATCGACCTGGACGCTCCCGAACTCGCAGACGCGCCCGAGATCGTTCCGCTCCAGGTCGACAAGCATGACATGCTCGGCACGTTCTTTGGGACTCGCCAGCAATTCTCCCACCAGGCGTTGGTCGTCGCTTGCGTCGGATCCGCGTGGCCTGGTGCCGGCGATCGGCCGCGTTTCGACCCGCCGTCCCCTGAGACGCACCAACCGCTCCGGTGACGAACTGATGAGCGAAAAATCGTCGAAACGCAGCAAACCGGAAAAGGGAGCGGGATTGACGGCACGCAGCCGTCGATAGAGGGCCTGTTCATAGCGCAGTCGTTCTGCTCCCGAGCGGTACCTCGAGGGAACGTTCACGGCGAATCGGTGCGACAGGTTGGCTTGATAGATATCTCCCGCGGCAATATAGGCTTGCGCGCGCCGCACGCGATCCAGATAGCTCTCCTTGGTCTGTTCGGCGGCAAATGACAAGGGTGCGAGGGCCAAAGGCTCCTCTTCGGATGCCGGAGTATTCAGCCGGGCCTCCCATTCCGTCACTCGGTCCAATCCCTCCCGGTATAATTTCTCGCGGGGCTCCCCCAGAAACCTCTCCATGGAAGGGCAATAGATGATGTGCAGCCGATTGGTCTGGTGGTCGATCGCGGTCACGAGGTCGTAGAGCGAAAATTGCAGATCAGGGACGGTGAGATCGTTCGCCGCGATAGAAGGGAGCGTTTCGAAACGACGGACAAGATCATAGCTCAAGCATCCGACCGCACCTCCGAAGAAGGGCGGCAAGTCGGACGTTGATTGAATGCCAGGTTGGCCGATCGTCTGTCGAAGGCGCTCGAATGGGTCTTGACCAGGCGTTGCAATCGGTCCCGGAGGCACCGAGACGGTCGATACGGGTCCGCTTCCAAAAAATGAGTAAAAGGTGCCGGAGGCGTGCCCTTTACCGCTCTCCAACAAGAACGAAGGCTGGGAGGCGGAAGCGATTTTCTCGTAGAGGTCGAGGGGATGGTCGCCCCGGCCGTCCCTTGAAAGCACCAGCGGCCGCGGTGCACCATGAAGGAATGAAGGTTGCGTGAATCTGGTCATCGTGCGTCAGCTCGAGCCGAGCGAGACCGCTCACTATACCGTAGCGATTTGGCGATTTCCCAGCAGCCAAACTTGACAACTTCACGGCCATTCTGCTTGAATTGCGCGCCCGCCCTTCGGGAGAGTCCTTACTCAGGTACTCGCCTCAGTGGGTCACGGACCATGCCCCAGTCACAGGATCCGTTCTACGCGGGGCTCGGCCAGGCCGTTCGGATTGGCACAGAACTGCTGGCTGCGCTGATTGTCGGCGGTGGACTCGGCTGGGCTCTCGATACGTATGTATTGGGGACCGGCCCCTGGGCGCTCGTGCTGGGATTATTCTTGGGTGCGGCGGCCGGTGTCAGAAATGCCTATCGGATGGCGCAACGCTGGCCGAAGTAGTCGCTGGATTGATGACGAAAGGTTCCATGGAAGAAAGCCCCCTGCATCCGTTTGAACTGCACAATTACATTCCCATCAACATCGGCGGCCTCGATATTTCCATCAACAAAGCCGTGATCATGATGTGGGTGGTCGTGGGGATAGTGCTGTTCTTAATGTTAAAAGCTAGCTCAGCACGTCAGTTAGTCCCTGGAAAATTACAAAATGCTGCAGAAATTTTTGTGGATTTCATTCGCGGAATTATCCTGGATACAATGGGGCAACAGGGTATGCGGTTTTTCCCTTTGATCGCCACTCTCTTTCTGTTCATCCTTTTTTGCAACATCGTTGGTTTGATTCCTGGCTCATACACAGTAACCAGCCAATTAATTGTTACAGCGGTTTTTGCCGTTGCGATTTACGGGCTGAGTATAGTGGTAGGCTTTGTTCATCACGGCGTAAAATTTCTAGGGATTCTTGTTCCTCCGGGAACTCCGGGTTGGCTATTACCGCTAATTATTCCAATCGAGTTGATCAGTCAGCTTGCCAGGCCGATTTCTTTAGCTGTTCGATTATTTGCAAATATGACTGCAGGCCATGTGATTCTAGGAGTGTTATTCTCAATGGGGATTGGGTTGCTTCAGAGTGAAAGTCTTTGGTTAAAACCCATCGCTGTGGCGCCATTGGGGTTTACGGTGTTCATGAACATACTCGAGACAGGCATTGCTTGTATCCAGGCTTACATTTTTACCGTGCTGAGTTGCGTATACCTCGGAGACGCGGTTACGCTGCACGGCCATGAGGAGCACGCACACTGACGCGTGTTAGAACAGCCAAGGGAGGAGCGAGATAAATGGACTCAGCAGCCGCAGCATTGTTAGGCATGGGCCTGGCCGCCGCCGGATTTGCCGGAGCCGGTGTGGGCATCGGATATATTTTCGGCAAGATGATCGAGGCGGTCGCGCGCCAGCCGGAGGCGGAAGGACGCGTCGGCAAATACATGTGGATCGGGTTCGCGTTGGTCGAGGCCATCGCACTGTACGGGCTGGTCATCGCGTTCATTATCATGGGTCTACGGAAATAGGAGCAGTTTAGGTACAGGCGAGGCTGGGCGTCATCTGCTTAGCGGAACCCTTGACCTATCTGTTGTGACACATGCCTCAATTTGAGTCCCACTTTTTTTCTTCACTGATGTTCTGGGAGTTGTTGTCGTTTGGCGTTCTGCTTTTCGGCCTATACAAGTACGCTTTCCCATATCTCCTTGGACAACTCGAGGAACGAGAAAAAAGGATCAAGGACAGTCTGGATCAGGCTGAACGGCATCGCTCGGACGCAGAGCGAACACTCAAGGACTATGAAGCCAAGTTGGCCGCTTCGTCGAAAGAAGCCGAAGGGATTCTGTCGGCGGCAAAGGAGCGGGCGCAGCGTCTCATGGAAGAAAATGAGCAGCGACTGACCGCCGAAGCCGAACGCATCAAGGGCGATGCGACCCGCGAGATCGACCACGAACGCCGGAAGGCGATTCAGGAAATCCGCACGCAGACGACGGAGTTGGCCTTGATGGTGGCGGAGAAAGTGGTGCAGCGCAGTCTCACTGACGCGGATCACCGGCGCCTGGCTGACGAAGCGCTCGATGCGTTGTCGAAGACCCCACGCTGACCGTCAAAGCCGTTCAGCCCAAGCCGGTTCCACCCGGACGATAGCCTTCCAGATCCACGCAAATGAAGCGGAACCCCGCCTCGTGAAGGCGGGCGCTGATCGACGAACGAAGGGCCGGGTGATTGAGCCGGGCGAACTCTTCGGGAGCAACTTCAATCCTCGCAATGTCCCCGTGATCCCGGACGCGAAACTGCCGAAATCCCTCGGCCTGCAAGACGGCCTCGGCCTGCTCTACCCGGCGCAACTTTTCCATGGTAATCGGCACGCCGCGCGGAATGCGCGAAGATAAACAGGCCGCCGCCGGTTTGTCCCACGTTGAAAGCCCGAGGGCGTGAGCTGCCGCTCGCACGTCGGCCTTGGTGAACCCCGCCTCTACGAGGGGACTGCGAACCTGCCATTCCCGTGCTGCTTTAATCCCGGGACGGTCATCGCTGAGGTCGTCCATGTTCGTGCCGTCCAGAATCCATTGGATGGATCGCGCGGCTCGCAGATCTTCCATCAAGCGATACAGATCCGTCTTGCAATGAAAACAGCGGGCCGCGTCGTTCTGGACGAATTCTGGAATCGTCAACTGATCGGTGGACACCACTTCATGCTGCGCCCCGATTTCCTCCGCGGTGCGTGCCGCACTGTCCAATTCCGCGGCCGGAAAGGTTGCCGACACCGCCGTGATGCCGGTGGCCTTCGCCCCCAACGCTTCGTGGGCGATCCTCAGGACCAGTGTGCTGTCGATGCCCCCTGAAAATGCGACCAACACGGATCGCATGTCCGCCACGATCTGCCGGAGCCGGACGAGTTTATCGGTGAGGAGGTCCGTGACCATGGGCAATTATTGTTTCAGCTTGGCCTTCGCCACGTTCCCGACCACGACGAGCGCATACTTCTGCGGGTTGAGGTAGTGCTTGGCCACCCGTTGGACGTCTTCCTTGGTGACCCGTTCGATCCATTTAGGATACTGCGAAAAGTATTCGAAGCCCAGCCCGTAAAACTCGACCTGAGCCAGTACCTGGGCAAGTTTGGCCGTCGAATCGAGCCGCAGAGGAAAGCTTCCGACCAAAAACGACTTCGCTTCGGAGAGCTCTTGATCCGTGACAGGCGCCTCGCGAATATTCTTAAGCTCTGACAGCACGCTTTGGATGGCCTGGTTCGTGGCTTCGGTGCGCGTCTGAAAATTTACCCAAAACGACCCCGGCATCAGCCGCGCATCGAAATGGCTCATGATGCCGTACACCAGGCCTTGTTTGTCCCGAATCGAATCCATCAAGCGCGAGGAAAACCCTCCGGCGCCAAGGATGTAGTTCATGACGGTCACGGCGTAAAAATCCGGATTGTTCCGACTGATGCCGCCGTGGCCGAGAATGACGTTCGATTGCGTCAGGTCTTTTTCGATGAGCTGGACCGTCTTTTTCTCCACCGGGGCGGCATTTTTCACGTTGCGGGCGGGTGGTGCGGTTTTCTTCCACGGGCCGAAATGCGCCTGGACGAGACCATTCACCTGCTCGGCCGTCACGTCACCGACGATCGTCAGAATCACCTGACTCGGGGTGTACTCACGGGAGTAGAAGCCCAGGACGTCCGCATGGGTGATTTTGTTCAGCGACTCTTCGGTGCCGTTCAACGGCCAGCGGTACGGATGGCCATGGAACACGAGCTGGTTAAAGGCTTTCATGGCGACATGGCTGGGATCGTCGTTGTCACTGGCCATCTCGCCAAGGATCTGCGACCGTATCCGCTCGAATTCGGGCTTCAGAAACGCCGGATGCTGCAGAATGTCGGCGAGCAGGATAAATCCCAGCTCGACGTCCTTCTTTAAGACCCGTACCGACGCGGTCGTGAAATCTTCCCCGGCCTTGACCTCCAAGGCGCCGCCGACGAAATCGATCTGTTCAGCCAGCTGTTTCGACGACCGGGACGTCGTGCCTTCGTCGAGGAGGCTCGCGACGAGATTGGCGAGTCCAGCCTTGTCCGGAGGATCCTGGGCCGAGCCGCTCTTGACCAGGGCATGGACTTCGACAATCGGCAGAAAATGCTGCTCCAACACGAGGACCGTCATGCCGTTGGCGGCCACGAATTTCGTGGGAACAATCTCGGCAGCGGAGACGGGTGATCCCATGAAACCGACCGCCAAGCAGCCGAACAGGAACCACAAGGCAATCATCGAACGGATCAATATCGTACTCACGGTTTCCCTTGGACCGCCGCCGTGGGGACGTCCGGTGGTTTCGACGTGACGGGAATCAACGTGCCGACGGTACGACCGTCTTCGATCAGATACTGGACCGCCACGCGCTGTACGTCTTTGGCGGTGACGGCTCGAATCCGTTCGAGAAACTGGTCCACCTTGCGCCATCCTGCTCCCACCGACTCCGCCTGACCCAGCAGCATGGCGTGCCGAAAATTGGAGTCCTGTTCGAAGACTCTGGCCGCTTCGACCTGGTTCTTGGCCCGCTGCAGCTCCTGTTCGGTGGGAGGCTCGGTCTGGAGCCGTTTGATTTCTTTATGGAGCGCTTCTTCGACCACCTCGACCTTCTGTCCGGGACTGACCAGGGCGTAAAAATAAAACAGGCCAGGGTCGGTCTGCATCAACCCGTACTCCGCACCGACGGCCAACGAAAGCTTCTGGTCATAGACCAGGCTCTGATAGAGTCGCGAACTCTTGCCGCGGGAGAGGATCGATTCCAGCACGTCCAGTGCGTAAGAATCTTCGCTCGCGTAGTTGGGTACGCGATACCCCATCATCACGAACGGCACCTGCGCTTCCCGTTTCAGGAGAAACCGCCGCTCTCCCTTCTGTTCAGCTTCCATCGTTGCCACGGGCTTAGGCTCCGGTCCACGGGGGATGGGCTCGAATAATTGCCTGATGGTCGGGAGGAGTTGATCGGCCTTGATATCGCCCACGACCACCAGAGTCGCATTGTTCGGTGAATAGTAGGTGTCATAGTGCCGCTGAAGATCGTCGAGCGTCATCGCATCCAGATCTCCAAACCAGCCGATGACCGGCCAATGATACGGATGGCTGAGGTACGCTTGCGCGAACAGCGCTTCGACCAGAGCACCCTGCGGATCGTCCTCCGTGCGCAGCCGTCGCTCTTCTTTGACAACCTCTCGCTCGGTTTTGAGTTCGTTCAGATCCAGAATGAGGCCTTGCATGCGATCGGCTTCCATTTCCAAGGCGAGGTGCACGCGGTCTGCGGCCAGGTTTTCGAAATAGGCCGTGAAATCCTGGCTGGTGAAGGCATTGTCCATGCCGCCGCTCTTCCGAATGAGACGGGAAAACGAGCCTTTTGGATATCTCGCGGTCCCCTTGAACATCATGTGCTCGAGCATGTGCGACAGCCCGGCGCGGCCCATGACCTCATTGCGAGAGCCGACCTTGTACCACACCTGGACCGTGGCGACGGGGGCTTTGGGCACCTCAACCAGCAGCACCTTCATGCCGTTTGAGAGGATATGTTCATGAGGTTCAGCGGCGACTGACGGAATGGGGGAGCACCACAGCACGGTCAGAATCGGAAGCCACCAATACCGGCTGTGTCGGAAGGGCAAACTGGTCATGATGTGTGGTGAGAAAACGCGCTGCATGCTAACAACGGGATTCAATTTGTGTCAAGGTTCGGTCGTATGACGGAGGAAGATTGCCGAGCTGTCCACACGCGCCCAATACATCGCGGCCCCGGCTCTTGCGGATGAACACGTCGATGCCTGCGTCGCGTACGGTCGATTGAAATGCGAGAACGTCTCGGTCCGATGGCCGTCGAAACGCGCTGCCCGGGAACGGATTGAATGGAATGAGGTTGACCTTGCACGCAATGCCTCGAATCAGTTTGACGAGGCGAATGGCATCGGCCTGCTGATCGTTCACCCCGGCCAGCAGCACATATTCAAAGGTCAGCCGCCTCTGCGGAGCCAACGGATAGCGGCGGCAGGCGAGCAGCAGCGTTTTGAGCGACGCCATGCCGTTGACCGCCGGCATGAGTTGCGCGCGTTGATCTTCGGTCGTCGCGTTGAGGGAGACGGCGAGGTTCACACCGAGCGGCGCGACGTCTTTCATACGCGAGGCGAGCCCCGCCGTCGACACGGTGATGCGCCGGGGAGACCACCCCAGTCCCCATGACTTGTTCGTCAGCCGGCGGATCGCTTCAGCCATGGCGTTGAAATTCGCCAGCGGTTCGCCCATTCCCATGAACACCATGTTTGACAATCGCTCGCCGGCTTCAAGTTGCTCCTGCGCGGTCAGGACCTGGTCGAGAATTTCGTGCGGCTTGAGGTTTCGTTTCAAGCCCATGGTGCCGGTGAGACAGAATCCGCAGTCCAACGTGCAACCGACCTGCGTGGACAAGCAGAGCGTCAGCCGGTCCTCGTCGGGAATGAGAACCGCTTCGACCTCAAGTTCGTCATCCAGGGTCAATACCAACTTTCTCGTCTCGTCGGCGGAGCGAAAGACGATGCAGTTCCTCGTCCGCCCGATGCTTGCCAGTTCGCTCAACCGCGCACGGTCGGCCCGACTGAGATCCGTCATCTCGTCGATCGTCCGGACGCGCCGTTGATAGAGCCAGCGAAGAATCTGACCGGTGCGGTACGAGGGCCAGCCGAGGCCGGCCACCAGATCGCCCATCTCCGATTCGTTGAGCGAGAGCAGGTTGCGTGTGCGGGAAACTCCTGTGTTCATGGGGCAGCCTACCATATTGGCGTGCTCTGCTGGCAAGGATGGAGAGACACTGTTATATATGGTAGAGCGACGAACGGCCTCGAGAGGTTTGAGTGCGGCCTATCGTGATTCGGTTCTGTGTCTGCAGCCTGCTGCTCTTCCTCGGCGGTGTAGCCGGATCTGCCGTTCTTTCTGCCGAGCCGGATGTCTGCGATCAGCCGGAGCCCTGCTTCCAAGCCGCAGTGCTGCCGAGAGAACGACTCGGAAAAGCCTTGACCAAGGACCAAGTCTTGGCGTTGAAGCTCGACCGTCTTCAACGCGTGATGGACCGGTTCCCTGAGACCGTGTGGGCCAAACGGGCGGGACTGTTGTCGGGTGTGCTGTCGACCGAACGTAATCCCGCCGCCGCCATTCCGTTTCTGCGCGCTGCACAACGCGATTTCATCGTGCTCGATGATTACCTCCGTCTCTGGATCGGCCAGGCACAGCTCAATCTCGGCGAGTCGAAAGAAGCGGCGGTCTTGCTGGAAAGCATTCCGATGGCCGTGCCCGACTCGAACATCCTGGCGAAGGCCGCTTACAAAACGGGGGAAGCCTGGTATCAAGCCTCTGCCTGTCAGGAGGCGACGGCCTGGTTGACGAAAGCGGTCGCCATGAACGACAAGGATGCGAGCGCCCCGCAAGCTTATCTGCGCCGCGGCGCGTGCCGGTTACGCGAAAACAATGTGCCGGAAGGACGCGAGTTGCTGCAGCAGCTCTGGGTACGGTTTCCGTACGCCCCGGAAGCGAAGGAGGCAGAGGCGTTATTGTCGTCCAACCTGGGCGGGGAAACCTGGACGGTACAACCGGCCGAGCGTCTCACCCGGGCGCAGGCATTCTTAGGCCAGGCGTTTCACGCCGAGGCGATCGAAGAGCTGAAAAAATTTCTCCAGGCCGACCCGCATTCGCCACGCCGGGCCGAAGCCAGATTGAAACTGGGCATCGCGCAAGTGCGGCTCAAACAATACGACCAGGCGCGCGAAACATTTCGCGCGTTGGCCAAGGAGGCAGGACCGGAGTCGCATGAAGCGTCAGTGTGGCTGGCGCGCGTCTATCTCCGACAGGGACAGGGAGACAAGTTGATGGAGGTTGGCCGGTTGCTCCCCTCGACGTCTCTCTCCGCAGAACAGAAGGGCCAGATCATGTTGTTCGTCGGCATGTGGCTCGAAGACCAAAAACACTTCGACGAGGCTATCGCCAAATACCAACACGTGGCAAAGCAGGGGGAACCGGCCTCACAGCGGGCGGAAGGCCAATGGCGGGTTGGATGGGTCTATTATCGAACGGGACGGTATCGAGAGGCCGCCGAAAGTCTACGGACACTCGCCGAACAGCATGACAGTGAATACGAGCCCCAAGCCTTGTATTGGCTGGGTCGCGCGGGGGAACTCAACCAGCAATCTGAAGCGCAGGACTACTACAGGAAGCTGTGCCAGCGGAACCGGTTTACATACTATTGCCAGCTCGCGCGTGAGCGCACGAAAGGATCGGGTTCGGAACCTATCCTGGAAGTCACGGTCGCATCCTCCGACCCGTCAAAAGGCGGCGAGACCGCCGCGCCTGTCGTCACTCGTGCCGACATCGCTCAACATACCGCGTACCGTCGGGCTATTGAGCTTAAGACCTTGGGACTGGATGCCGATGCTGCTCACGAGGTCGCCGTCCTCACTGACCGGTACAGCCGCGAACCTGATGCCCTGGTGGTATTGTCGACGATGTTGAACGAGGTCGGCGCCTACCACCAGGCCCTGCGCCTGGCTCGCGCGAGATTCCGAGACCAGTTGGAACGAACGGGCGGCACCATTGCCCCCTCCCTCTGGAATGTGGCGTATCCGACCGGTCTGTTGCCGACCATCAAACTGCAGGGCGCCAAAGGCGTGGATCCCTATCTGATCGCCGCCATCATTCGCGAAGAGAGCCAGTACGATGTGAAAGCCGTCTCCCGAGTGGGGGCCATTGGCCTGATGCAAGTCATGCCGGCGACGGCAAACACGGTGGCGCAGCGGGTCGGGCTTCCCGCGGTGGGACGGGAAGATCTTTTTGACCAAGAGACCAACATTCGCATCGGTGTCCGCTACGTCGAGCAGTTGTTGGAGCAGTTCTCCGGCAACCTTGTGTACACCATCGCGTCCTATAACGCCGGACCCTTGGCGGTGGGCAACTGGATCACCCAGTACCGCGGACAGGGTGAGGACGAATTTGTCGAGCTGATCCCGTACCAGGAGACCAGGCAATACGTGAAACGAGTCTTGCGCTCTTATCGCGAATACGTGCGCCTCGGCGCCCTCTCCTGACAGCGTTGACAAGCCGGGGGTAAATTCCTATAGTGCGCCACAATGGGTGGTGGCATAGCCGGGAGAGAGGTACATGGCATTGGATCGTTTGGATGCGCTCGAGACCCGCATCAAAGACCTGGTGAAGCTCATTCAGGAATTGAAAAAGCGAAATGCCGGCCTTGAGGACGATCTCAAGTTGACCCGCCAGCGGTTGGCCGACGAAAGCGATTCGAATCGGCGCTGGGCAAAGGAGCGTACGGATATCAAGGTCCGCATTGAGAAAGTTCTCAGCGATATCGAAGTGTTGGAGGGATTCGAAGAACGCAAGGAGGTGGCCTTTGACTAAGACGACAGATGTCGAAATCTATGGCCAGCGGTATGCGATCCGAGGCGAGGCGGATGAAGCGTATATCCGCCGCCTGGCGAGCTTCTTGGACGGGCAAATGCGGCAGCTGGCCGCAGGGATGAACACCACGACTCCCTCCAGATTGGCGGTGCTGACCGCGCTCAATCTGGCCCACCAACTTTTCGAAGCGGAAAAAAAGCGGGCCCAGGGCGAAGCCGATGTCGAGCGTCGGATGACGTCGCTCATGGAATCGATCGAAGAGCAGGTCCCCACCTCGCTGTTTCGGTGAATGCGCTTGCAAAGGCCGGGAAGCCTTTGCTATCGTGGTGTTGTGGTAGTGGTATTTGCGGAAGCAGGTTCATTGATTGGGACAAGATGAGGTCAATCACCAGCCGGTAGGAATCGGGGATACGATTTACGTCGCTGCAAGAATGGATGTGGGTTTGACGATGCTGGTTCGGTTGAGAGAGTGTGTGTCGCAAGGACTTCTCAGGCTCCTTTCTGCCCTCGCTGCCATCCTCAACATCATCGCCGAATACGTGGTGCCCACCGACCGGGAGTTCCGTGCTGCCGGACCCGCTGTTGTAACGGTATCGGTGCCGTTACGATCGGTTGGATCGCGTGTCGGACGAATGACTACTGTTCGAAGAGCCGTAGGAGGACAAGCGTGGAGACAGGCGCGCTCCGCTCTTCCAACCACCCGTTCATCCTTCCGAAGTCGTTCCTCCGGATAGCTGGTCGGTCGGCCTACTCTCACGCTCCCGTCTGCCTTCTTCCCCCTCCGCTACCCGTTTGAATCTCACAGCGTCGTAACGTTGTTCTCTTGTTCTATTGTGAAAGGGGCCGTCCATGTCGACCTCCATAGTGCTGTACATATTCGTGGGACTGATAGGGGCGTTGTTGGGTATTGGGCTGTATGAAGTGGTGCGCCGTTCCTCCATGAGCGCGAAGCGGGCCCAGGAAGCGGAACAGTCCCGTCAAATGATCCAAAACGCCCAGCGGGAAGCCGAAAACATCGTCAAGGAGGCCAAACTCGAGGCCAAAGACCTGGTCCTCCAATCCAAAACGGAACTGGAGAAGGAACAGAAGGCGAAGCTCTTGGAATTGGCCACCGCCGAAAAACGTCTGGTGCAACGCGAAGAAACCATCGATAAGCGCCTCGGGGTCCTCGACAAGCGCGATGCCGAAGGACAAAAGCGTGAACAAGAGCTCATCAAAAAGGAAGAAAGGCTCATCGCCAAGGAAGCGACTTGCGCCCAAGCCGAGCGCGAACACCGCGAGGCATTGGAGCGTGTGGCTGGTATGACGGCCGATGAAGCCAGGAAGCAACTGCTTCAGGAAATGGAAAGTCAGGCGCGGCTGGATGCTGCCGGGATTGCCAAGCGGACGCTGGAAGAAGCGAGAGAGAATGCCGAGCGGGAAGCGCGAGAGATCATCACCACATCCATTCAACGGGTGGTGCGTGATTATGTGTCGGAATCGACGATCTCCGTCGTGCCCATTCCCAACGATGCGATGAAGGGACGCATCATCGGCCGCGAGGGGCGCAACATCCGCGCGATCGAAGCTGCCACCGGAATTGATCTGATCATCGATGAAACGCCCGAGGCGGTGATCATCTCGGGATTCGATCCTTTGCGACGGGAAATCGCCAAGGTGTCGCTCGAACGATTGATGCATGACGGTCGTATCCACCCCACCCGGATCGAGGAAATCGTCGAAAAGGTCAAGGTCGACATCGACAAGCTCATGTACGAAGAGGCGGAAAAAATCATTTTTGAGCTGGGTCTGTCCGACTTCCATCCGGAGTTGATCAAAGTGTTGGGCCGGCTGAAATATCGGACGAGCTACGGACAGAACAATCTGTATCATGCCCGCGAAGCGTCCTATATCTGTGGCATCATGGCTTCCGAGCTCGGGTTAGACGTGCGGTTGGCGCGCCGGGGCGCATTGCTGCACGACATCGGAAAGGCGGTGAGCCACGAAGAGGAAGGGCCCCACGCCATGCTCGGCGCGGAGATCGCCAAGAAATACGGCGAGAGCGAAAAAATCGTCAATGCCATTGCGGCTCATCACGAACAGGTGCCGCCCCTCTGTCCAGAATCCGTGCTGGTCGCCGCCGCCGAAGCCTTGTCAGCGGCACGGCCCGGCGCCAGACGCGAGGCGCTCGAGTCCTACGTCAAGCGTCTGGAAAAACTGGAATCGCTCGCTCATGCGCAGAAAGGCGTTCAAAAGGCCTACGCGATTCAAGCCGGCAGGGAAATCCGCGTGATCGTTCGTCAGGAAGACGTGACGGACAGCGAGTCGTTCCAACTCTCGAGAGACTTGGCCAAGAAGATCGAGCAGGAGCTGACCTATCCGGGTCAGATCAAAGTCACGGTGATCCGCGAAAGCCGGTACATCGAGTACGCCAAATGAAGGTCTTGTACATCGGGGACATCATGGGGGAACCGGGCCGGCGCGCCGTGGGGCGTATGGTGCCGCGCCTCGTGTCGCAACGCCAGATTGATGTCGTCATCGGCAACGGCGAAAACGCAGCGGGGGGCTTCGGGATCACCCCCGAACTGGCCGACGAGTTGTTCGGCATGGGGTTGTCTGCGATTACCACCGGCAATCACGCGTGGGACAAAAAGGAAATTCTCGATTACTTTCCGCGCGAACGCCGCTTGCTCCGACCGGCTAATTATCCGGAAGGCGTGCCCGGACAGGGCAGCGTGATCGTGCAGGCCAAGAATGGAGAGGAGCTCGCCGTCTTGCAGTTGATGGGGCGCGCCTATATGCCGACGCTGGATTGCCCCTTTCAGGTCGCCAAACGAGAAATGGCCCGCTTGAGGAAGCGGGTGGCCGCGGTGCTCGTCGACATCCATGCGGAGGCCACGTCGGAAAAAATGGCGATGGGTCATTATCTGGACGGGGAAGCGACCGCCGTCGTCGGCACGCACACGCACGTGCAAACGGCGGACGAACAGATCCTGCCCCGAGGCACGGCCTACCTGACGGATATTGGTATGACCGGCCCTCTGCACGGCGTCATCGGGGTCAAGAAGGAACTGGCCATCGAAAAGTTTTTGACCGGTATGCCGAGACGATTCGAGGTCGCCGCCGGCCCCACGGTGTTTTGCGCCGCCCTCATTGAGTTAGATGCCCGCATCGGCAAGGCGCTGTCCATTGAGCGGGTGCGCATTCTCGACTAACGGATGTCGGCCACGACACAACAAACGTTGTTTCATCCCGCCAAGTCGGTGCTGACCGTTTCTCAACTCACCGGCCTCTTGCGCAGCTCGATCGAATCACAATTCGCGGACGTCTGGCTGGAGGGAGAAGTCTCAAACCTTCGCATGCCCGGCTCCGGCCACGTCTACTGTACGCTGAAGGATGAATTCAGCCAGATCCGCGCCGTGCTGTTTCGATCCAACGCCCTCCGGCTGAGATTCACCCTTCAAGAGGGCATGTGCATCATCGTGCGGGGCCGCCTGACCGTCTACCCGCAGCGGGGGGAATATCAAATTGTTCTTGAAAGTATTGAGCCCAAGGGAATTGGCGCCTTGCAGTTGGCGTATGAGCAGCTCAAGGCCCGTCTTGACGCCGAAGGGCTGTTTGACGAAGCCAAAAAAGTTGCACTGCCCGTGTTTCCGAGCAGGGTCGGCATCGTCACCTCTCCGACAGGCGCGGCGATTCGAGACATGCTGTCGGTGCTGCATCGGCGCTGGCCGACGCTTCATGTAATCGTCGTCCCCGTGCCGGTGCAAGGAGAAGGCGCCGCGCAACACATTGCGAACGCCGTGGCGTGGTTGAATGAGGAGGATCTCGTCGACGTCATGATTGTCGGCCGGGGAGGCGGCTCTCTGGAAGACCTTTGGAGTTTCAATGAAGAAGTGCTGGTCCGGGCCATTGCGGCTTCGCGGGTTCCGGTCGTGTCTGCGGTGGGGCATGAAACCGATGTGACGCTGACGGATTTTGTCGCCGACCGCCGAGCCGCCACCCCGTCTGCGGCGGCGGAAACCGTCGTCCCGGTGCTGGCAGAAGTCGTCGAGCGCGTGCGCGTGCTGATGGCGCACGGTACGCAGATGATGGGCAGGCATTGTGTGTTCGAGCAACGGCGGCTTGAAGCCCAGATCGGCCGGTTGGCCGAGGTTCGGTTCCGTATCCGGCAGGAATGGCAACGAACGCAGGAGGCCGTCGATCGCATACGGACGCTGATCTGCGACAGGGTGGTGGTGAGCCGGGATGCCGTTCGACACCGTCAACGTGAATTGGCCGGCCTCAATCCCGCGTTCATCGTGAAGCGAAGCTTGGCGCTGATCACCTTTTTGACGCAGCGGTTGGAGCGGCAAATCATGGTGTTAGCCGAGGGGCGAAGACGACGGATCGCGGCCATTGCGGCCCAACTTGCTCAGCTGAGTCCCCTGGCGATTCTCGGGCGCGGATACAGCATTCTCTCGCGAGCGAGGGACGGAGTCATACTCAGAAAGGCTGGCGATGCGGAAGTCGACGAGGAACTCATCGCCCGCTTGTCTCAGGGCCAGCTCCGCTGTACGGTGAAGCGTGTATTACCCGATCCCTTGGTGTAAATGGAAAGCGGGGCCGGTATAATGGGCCCTTCACACGGAAGGAAAGGATTGAAAGCATCGTGGGTGGGGTCAAATTCGAACAGGCGATGGCGCGATTGGAAGCGATCGTCGGAGAATTGGAAAAAGGGGATCTGCCCCTTGATGAATCCTTGAAGATCTTTGAAGAGGGTATTCGCCTCTCCAAGAGCTGCCTGAAGATCCTGGAAGATGCCGAGCGCAAGGTGGAAGTACTGGTCCAGGACCGAAACGGCAAGAAACGACTTCATGCCTTCTCGCCGGATGAGGACGCGGATGACGCATCCGACGAGCCCGCCTCATGATTTCACCGTGAAGTCGTTCTCTGGGTGCCCAGCCTCCGGGTTCATGCGCAATTCCCAGCACCATGCATCCCAAGCCGCCGGCTGAAAAAGAGCGGTTGGATCGTCTGCTGGTCCAGCACGGCCTTGTCGACAGCCGGGAGGTGGCTGTCCGGACAATTCTGGCTGGTGGTGTCTCCGTGGATGGAATGATCGTCGACAAGCCGGCCAGGCTCGTGGCCCGTGGGGCACGCATTGAAATTGAACGTGCGGCCCCGTTTGTCAGCCGGGCCGGGGAGAAGTTGGCTGCGGCCATGGACGCCTTCTCAATCGATCCGCGCGGGCTCATCGCGCTTGACGTTGGAAGTTCGACCGGAGGCTTTACCGATTGTCTCCTGCAACGAGGGGCCAAACGGGTATACGCCGTCGACGTCGGCTATGGTCTGATCGATTGGAAACTTCGCCAGGATCCGCGAGTGGTTTTGCATGAACGCACGAATATCCGATACATAGACCGTTCGCTTATCCCCGAGCCGGTCGACGTTGCCGTCATAGACGTCAGCTTCATTTCGCTCACATTGGTCCTCCCGAGCGTGGTGCCTCTCTTGGCGCAGCAGGCGAGAGTGGTCGCACTCGTCAAGCCGCAATTCGAGGTCGGCAAAGGGCAGGTAGGATCCGGCGGAATCGTGCGAAACGAAGGTCAACGACGTGCGGTGACGGAGAAAGTGATTTCATCGGCCGAACGCCTTGGATTCGAGGCTATCGGTGTCTTGGACTCCCCGGTGAAGGGCCGGAAGGGCAATCAGGAAATTCTTGTGAGCTTTCGGCGTCAAGGTATAATCAGTCCCGCATAGACGGGTCGAAGGGGGAGGCGGCATGAAAGTTCTCGTGACGGGCGGCGCTGGATTCATCGGATCTCATCTGGTCGACCGGTTGATCCTCGAAGGGCATGAGGTGGTCGTGGTCGACAATCTCGCGACGGGTAAAAGGAGGAACATCAATCGAGCCGCGCGTTTTTACAAGATGGACATTCAAAGCTGGCGCTTGGAGCGGGTACTTCGGAACGAACGGCCGAACGTGGTCATGCATTTGGCCGCGCAAATGGATGTGCGAAAATCGGTCGAGGATCCCATGTTTGACGCCCAAGTCAATGTGCTCGGCACGTTGAACATGTTGCAGCAGGCGGTCAAGCACGGGGTACGCAAGGTCATTTTTTCTTCATCCGGTGGAGCGATCTATGGTGAGCAGGAAACGTATCCGGCCCCTGAAACACATGTAATGAAGCCCTTGTCTCCCTATGGGTTGAGCAAGCTATGCGGAGAGCAATATCTCTCCTACTTCCAGCGCGTCAGTGGTCTTCAGGCCGTCAGCCTTCGCTATGCGAACGTCTATGGTCCGCGGCAGGATCCGGAAGGAGAAGCGGGTGTCGTCGCCATCTTCATCCAGAAAATGCTGAATGGCGAACAAGCCGTGATCAACGGGAACGGCCGCCAAACACGAGACTTTATCTTCGTCGATGACGTGGTGGAGGCGAACCTTGCGATGATGGGCCAGGAGACTCAGGGAACGTACAACGTGGGGACGGGCGTGGAAACATCCATCAACGACCTATTTCGTATCCTGGTCCAGCACACCGGCTCGACGTGCAAAGAGATGCACGGCCCCGCCAAAAAGGGCGAGCAGGCGCGGAGCGTCATCGACAGTACGAAGCTGCGGCACGAAGTCTCTTGGGAGCCGAAGGCGGATTTAAACGACGGATTGAAGAAGACGGTCGAGTACTTCAGGGCTCGCATGCACTGAGAGCGTTCTGCCGCCCGTCCGACCGGCCTGCCACTAATATCTCGGCACGGAATGATCCACCTGGACCGACCAGGCGTCGATGCCCCCCACAAGATTCTTCACGTTCGAGAACCCCTGTTGGAGGAGAAAATTGGTCGCGTCCGCGCTCCTCATGCCGTGGTGGCAGATGGCGATGATCTCCGCATCCCGGTCAAGCTTGCCCAGGGACTGAGGAAGCGTGGCCAGGGGGACGAGTGTCGAGCCTTTGAGCTTCGCCGTGTCAAACTCCCATTGTTCGCGGACGTCGAGGAGCACCAACTGGTCGCCTCGATCGAGTCTGCTCTTGAGTTCGGTAGGAGTGATGGTATAACCCATTGATGGCCTCCATGTTCTGACTCGAAAGGCATCATAGGTGAGCCTCGAAAAGACTGTCAATCCATCCCCTCTCCACCGATAGGTGGCGTGATTTCGCAATCGAGAGTGGATAACCCGTGGCCAGGCCCCGGACCGACATGCGCTACGCAGTTCACCCGAGAGCAATATTTGTTCATTTTTGTCATCGATCCCCGCAACTCCCGGCAGGCTTACGGAACAGCCGCGATGAAAACTTGGCTGATATGCCCCATAAAATGTACCGAAGTCATTGAGTTATTTAAGTATGTGGCATTTATGTATCTAGGTAGGGCACGGTACTTGCTGAAGGAGGGATGAGTGTCCAGGAAAGTAAAGGTCCCCTCAGGGAAGGTGCTTATTGTGTTCATCACGACATCCAATCGGCGGGAAGCAGTTCGGATCGCCGAAGCGGCCGTTGGCAAACAACTGGCGGCTTGCGCCAATCTCGTTCCGTCGATCACCTCGATCTTTCGGTGGAAGGGTCGAGTGCAGAGAAGCCGTGAGACCCTGCTGATGCTAAAAACAAGCGCTCATCGCTATCGGGCGCTTGAGCAGCTGGTTGACTCGATGCATTCATATGAAGTTCCCGAGGTTATTGCAATATCTGTTGAACGCGGATTACGTCCATACCTTGGGTGGGTTCATAGCGAAACCGCTACAAATAGAGTATAGATTGCAACTCACGGCCCAATTTGAGGGGTTGACCAAAGCAACCTAGATGGGTACACTCGGAATCGATCCCTAGGTATGTGAAGGCAACCCTGGCAGCAGGGAGTGAAGGATATGGGACAAGCCAACGGCGTAGAATCCAATGATTCCTATACGGTCGTCATCTTCCGTGGGTCGACCGCCAAGCCGCTCCGTTTCAGTTTCCCCAGAAAGTTCGTTCGTAAGATCTTGATTCTTGGGGCTATTCTGCTTGTAGCCGACCTCCTAGTGATCTCCCACTACGTGGTCCGCACTGGGGAGGTTTGGGAGCTCTCTGCGTTTCGTTCCGAGGCGCTAAGCGCCCGCCAGCAGACGGCTGCCTTCTCCACCGCGGTTGATGACTTGAAGAAGCGCCTGACGAGTATGAAGGAAGTCAATCAACGGCTTCGCGTCATGCTGGGAATTGAGACCCCGAAGACGGGCGACCAGTTGAATGGGCGAGGTGGTGAGGATACTCCTCTTCCTGAAGGCATCACCTTGACACCGGTAGACAAGCCCGCCAAAGGCGAATCTGAACTGCAGTCGACCGCGGTCAGCCAGGGAGACGTGGTCGCAGCAGGACAGAAGGAACTGGCTCAAGAAGAGCTCGCGACGATAGTCAAAGAAAGCATTGCCTGGCTCTCCAAGGAAGCGGACCTGCAGGAGCATACTCTGCAAGAACTTTCGGTCGCAGCCGAACAGAAATCCGCGCGGTGGGCGGCAACGCCTTCCATTTGGCCGGTCAAGGGATGGGTGACTTCCGGTTTCGGACCGCGAGTCTCGCCGTTCACTGAAAAGCCGGCCTGGCACGACGGACTCGATATCGGCGCCTCGGCCAATGCCCCCGTGCAAGCGCCGGCCCAAGGACGTGTGACGAGCGTAGGGTTTGATTCCAAGCTGGGGAACGTCGTAAAGCTCGACCATGGATTTGGCATTGAAACGTTGTACGGCCATCTGGCCAAGGCCTTGGTGAAGGAAGGGCAGCGCGTGAAGCGGGGCGATGTGGTGGGTCTTGTGGGAAGCAGCGGCCTCGCAACCGGTCCCCATCTCCACTACATGGTCAAGGTCAATGGTCAGACGTTCGATCCGACGAAGTACATTCTCGATTAGAAGCGTCTTTCCGTCAGTCTCATCACGCGCTATGTCGTCAGGCATAGCGCGTGTTTTTTTGACTTCCCACCGCCACCGGACCATGCTCGTCAAGCTCAGTCCATGAGCGATCTCGACATTAGCAGAGAGTATCACCCCCTTCCGATCCAGGAAGTCGCCAAACGGCTCGGTCTGTCGCCCGACGAGCTTCTTCCGTACGGTAGGCACAAAGGAAAGATCAGTCTCTCCTCCCTCGAACGGCTCAGGGACAAACCTCTGGGCCGGTACATCTTGTTGACAGCCATCAATCCCACGCCGCTGGGAGAAGGCAAAACGACGACTTCGATCGGTCTCGCGATGGGGCTGTGCCGGATCGGGCAGCGCGCTGTCGTGACGCTTCGTCAACCCTCACTGGGACCCGTGTTCGGGATCAAAGGCGGCGGCACGGGAGGCGGCCGCGCACAAATCGTTCCGATGGAGGACATCAATCTCCATCTCACCGGCGACGCGCATGCGGTCGCGGCCAGTCATAATTTGCTTTCCGCGTTCATTGACAATCACGTGTTCCACGGCAACTCGCTGGGCATCGATCCGGGGCGGCTTTCATGGCCGCGTGCACTGGGCGTCAGTGACCGGGCGCTCAGGCGGATTGCGTTGGATGAATCCAGTGAACGTCGGATCGATCAATTCGTGATCACTGAAGCGTCTGAAGTCATGGCAATTCTCGCCTTGGCCAGAAATCATGCGGATTTGAGGCGCCGCCTTGGAGAAATCGTGGTGGGGCTGACGAACAACGGGACATCCGTCAGGGCAGAAGCCCTTTCCTGCGCCGGATCCATGGCCGTGTTATTGAAAGACGCGCTTTTGCCGAATCTCGTTCAGACCTTGGAAGGCACACCCGCCTTGGTCCATACCGGTCCTTTCGGCAACATTGCTCACGGAAATTGCTCGATCATCGCCGATGCTATTGCCGTTCGTTGTGCCGATTACGTGGTGACGGAGGCCGGCTTTGGGAGCGATTTGGGCGCGGAAAAATTCTTCAATATCAAGTGCCGCCTCTCGGGAATGGCGCCGGCGGCGGCCGTTGTCGTCGCGACCTTGCGAGCGCTCAAGTTGCACGGGGGCGGAGGCGTGGTCAAGGCAGGCGCGCCGGTTCCGGTCGGCCTATCGGGACCCAATCAGGAGGCGCTGGAACGGGGATTCCCAAACCTCGAGCAGCATATTGCGAACGTCAAAGCCCATGGCATTCCGGTGGTGGTGGCGATCAACGCGTTCAAGGACGACCCGGCTTCGGAACTGGAATGGCTCCGCCAACAGGCCTGCAAGGCCGGCGCGGCAGAGGCGGCCGTCTCGACCCATCATGCCGAGGGGGGAAAAGGGTCCGAGGATTTGGCGCGAGCCGTGATCCGCGCGGCCGGGTTGCCATCCTCGTTCTCCCACCTCTACGACCTCACATGGCCGATCAAGAGGAAGATTGAAACGATCGCCACCAAGATGTATGGAGCCGCGGGCGTGGCGTTTGAGCCTCAGGCAGCACGGAATGTCGAGGTGGCGGAACAGCTGGGATATGAGTCGCTGCCAATCTGCATGGCGAAGACGCCCTTGTCGT
This sequence comes from Nitrospira sp., assembly GCA_035281245.1. Taxonomy (GTDB): domain Bacteria; phylum Nitrospirota; class Nitrospiria; order Nitrospirales; family Nitrospiraceae; genus Nitrospira_C. The sequence goes on along the minus strand of DATEEH010000021.1, from coordinate 64,723 downwards.
TGTCGCACGATCCCGCGCTCAAGGGTCGTCCGACGGGGTATATGGTCCCGATCAAGGAAGTGCGGCTGCTCGCGGGCGCCGGTTTCCTCACGGCTGTCTGTTCGGGGATTCAACTGATGCCGGGACTGCCGAAGAAGCCGACGGGTGAACGGATGGACTTGGATCCGCAGACCGGACGGACGGTGGGTCTGTCCTAGATCGTCAGCGTGATCTGAGGTAGCGGAAAAATTCTGAGTCCGGGCTCATGACCAGAGTAGACTTGTCACTGAAGGTCTTCTTGTAGGCTTCCATCGAGCGGGTAAACTCGAAGAATTTAGGATCCTGCCGATAGGCGTCGGCGTAGACTTTGAACGCCTTCGCATCCCCAGCCCCCCGAAGCTCCTCAGATTCCTTGTACGCCTGAGCGAGAATAATCTCCCGGTCCTTTTCGGCCTCGGAGCGGATTTTCTGGGACTCCTCCGCACCCTCCGCGCGATATTGCTTGGCCTGTCGTTCGCGCTCGGCCTGCATGCGGGCGAACACAGCTTTTTCATTCTGCTCGGGGAGATCAGCGCGCTTGATCCTGACGTCCTGGATCTCGATCCCGTACGCAGACGCCTTCTCGTTCGACCGCTGGGTGACCACTTTCATCAGCTCAGATCGACCCGTCGACACAATCTCCAACAAGTCATGCCGGCCGAGTTCGACACGCAGTTCAGAGTAGATAATATCGTGGAGCCGCTGAAGCGCCCCCCGCTGGCTTTGGAAGTTTTGATAGACCTTGAGAGGGTCCGTAATCCGCCACTTTGCGAAATTGTCGAGAAGCAGCGTCTTCTTGTCCTGAGTGATCACATCCTGCGCATCTGAATCATAGTCGAGTAACCGGTTATCGAAATAGGTGACCTCTTCGAAAAAGGGGATTTTTGTGTAGAGTCCTGGCTCCGTGAGGTTACGCACAGGCTTTCCCAGTTGCACGACAATGGCGTTCTGGGTGATGTCCACGACGAAGAGGGGTGAAGCACCCAGGAGAAACAGGCCCATGACGACCACCAGTAGCCCGATGATGAGGCTCTGCCTGGTCATGGCTTCTGATCCTCCTTGCCGGTGCTCACTCTTCCCTTAAGCCGTTCGAGCGGAAGATAAGGAAGTACTCGATCGCCTCCTTTGCCGTCGATGATAACTTTTTCGATGTTGGGGAGGATATCTTCCATCGTCTCGATATACACCCTCTTGCTGATAATATCTTTGGCCTGATTGTATTCTTTCAGAATCGCTGTAAACCGGTTGGCTTCACCTTGAGCACGATTGAGCCGCGCCTGGGCATAGCCCTTAGCCTGGTTCACTATCTGAGCGGCTTCGCCCTTGGCCTTGGGAAGAATGTCATTACGATAGCCCTGAGACTGATTGATGAGCTTCTCCCGGTCCTCCTTGGCGTTCGTCACGTCTTTGAACGCCGCCGCAACCGCTTCCGGCGGGTCTACATCCTGGAGCTGTACGGCTGCGATCTGTACACCGGTCTTGTACTGGTCCAGAATGCTCTGCAGAAGCACTTGCGTATCTTGTTGGATCTGGGCTTTGCCGGTTGTCAGCGCTTCGTCAATTTTGCTCTTACCGACTACCTCACGCATCGATGCTTCAGCTGCTTTCCCGATCGTATCGTGGATATCTGCGACGTTAAAAAGGTAGCCTGCGGCTTCTTTGATCTTATACTGGACGATGAATTCAATTGCCAAAATGTTCATATCGCCGGTGAGCATCAACGCTTCTTGCGCAATCATCTGCTGGCGCCCCTGGCGATCTGTCCGGAAGCCGACCTCAACGCGATGGAGTTTCTCCACCTTCGGCTGTAGGACCGATTCAATCAACGGGATCTTGCCGTGAGGACCAGGTCCCGCTGTTCGGACGGGGACTCCAAACCGCTTCACGACTCCTTCCTCATCCGGGGCGACGATAAAAATGCTTTGCCAGCCGAGAAAGATCAGCAGCCCGGCGATGAGGAGGTTTCTGAACCCACCGGTAGGAAGGAAGCTCTTGAATTGCAGCTGTGCCTGCTTGAGGACGTCTTCAAGCGGGTCGCTTTTTCTGCTCCATGGATCTTTGGGGTCCCAAACCATGCGGTGATCGTGAAGATGTGATGCGTGCGAACGGGCGACACCATAGCAGAGTGCTCAGACCTTCGCAACACAAGGAAGCGACGAAAGTCGGACGCAGCAGCTACGTGGCGACGGCTCCGCCGCAGGAGGAGCCGGAGCCCGCGGTGCAGCCGTAGCAATGGTTGCCCGTGACAATCTCCCGCTGCTGAAGCTCCGCCAGATTGAAGTTGCGGATGTGACGGGCCGTGCCAGGACCCACCGGGAGGTCGAGCATTTGGTTGAAATCGCAGTCGTAGAGCGTCCCGTCCCAACCGACCGACAAGGTGTAGCGGCACATCACGCCGGCGGCTGCGGCGGGATTGAAGGCATTCGCAAGACGCTGCATGTACGCCTCATAATTTTCGCTCTCAATCAAGAATTCCAGGAACCGGCTGATCGGCATGTTCGTGATCGTGTACAGATGGGTGAATTCAACGCCATGCTTGTTGCGAAGTTCCCTGCGGAACTGCGATTCAATGGCATCCTGTTTCGGAGGCAAAAACGCGCCGACGGGATTGTGGACCAAGTTCAGGATCAAATCGCTGTCCGGCTTGCCGTAACCCAGCTGATTTAAGCGGCGAAGGCCTTCGATCGATTTTTCGAAGACGCCCTCTCCCCGTTGCGCATCTGTTTGAGGTGCTTTGTAATAGGGCAGGGAAGCCACGATCTCCACGCGATGAGCGGCCAGAAAGTCCGCCAAGTCGGCCTGTGACGGCAGCAACAGCACGGAAAGGTTGCAGCGGTCCATGACACGGCGATCCAGGCCGCGCGCTTGTTCGACCAACCAACGAAAATTGGGATTGAGCTCAGGGGCCCCGCCGGTGATATCGACCGTCGGGATATCGGTTTCTCCCAAGGCTCTGATGCAGAGTTCTGCCGTCTCCCGCGACATGCTTTCCATCCGATCCGGTCCCGCATCGACATGGCAATGCCTGCAGGTTTGATTGCACAGTTTCCCCACGTTGACCTGAAGAACGGTGATGCCCGTGGGGCGCAGCGGATGAAGACCGGCTTGTTCCATCGGCGCTTCGAACGGTGGAAAAGTGGCGGCCGATTGCAGGAGTCGAACCTGCGCCGTCGGAGGGGCAAGGGGGCTATGTCGAGCGACGAGTGTCCGCAGCACAATGCTTGACCATTAGCAAGAGACGACGACGCAGGTCAACCGCCGGGTAGCGGCACCTGCCACGAGATCGACGTCATGTCGAACGAGAGCGCGCGGCTGACCGATTCAGCTGCCGCTTCCCGATCCACAGGTAGAAGCCGAGATTCCACAGCAACAGAGACGTGCCGAGCGCGATTTGCAACCCACGAGTGAGTCCCGGGGGGTACAAGACGGTCTGAAGCCAATGAGAGAGAAAGTCCTCGGGATAGCCGGTTTCGCCGCCCAGCACCCGAAGTCGGCTTTCAAGCGGTGTCAGCGGACAGATCCCCCCGGCAAACTCCACCCAGAGACCCCAGACCAATGCGGGCGCATGAATCCAGGCCAGCCGAGGCCATCGAATGACGAATAACGAGCCGAAGATGACGAAAAGGACGAAGAGCAAGTGAACGACCGCAACCACATCCGCGAGCAGGACATACCACATGGAGTCACGAATTCTGAGCCTCGAGGGGATCGGAAAACGGATAGGTCACCCTGTCCTGTTCAACCACCGCAAACGGGGTCAACCGGTGCTTGTCCGCTTTGGTCGCCGTCATGATATGCCGCACGGTCCACCCGCGAATGATGAGCGCATCAGCAATCAACGATCGATGGCAGCGCCAAGGCACGGCTTCCGCGCACATGACGACCGTCGAGGTGTGTCGGCTTGATCGCATGAGCCTCTCGAGGGCTGCCCCAAACTTCTTGGTTTGCATATAGTCGGCATAACCGCGGAAGCTCGTGTTCTTCCAGCCGGCGTTGGTGGCATCCTTTCCGGGTTTCCGCAACCCGCCGAGTTCGGGCTGGTGTTCGTAGGCGACGTTGGCTTTGGTTAAGTGCTGAGCCAGCGTATCGGCATTAAATTGTGGATTGTGGCGGGAACGAGGAATCGTTCGGACGTCGACAAGGCGTTTGATGCCGTGAGACTGGAGCAGCGCCAGGAATTCGTCGATGGGCTTCGTCGAATGGCCGATGGTCCAGAGAGTCATGCCATACGATACCACGCGACAGGCTTGCTGCGGGAGGCGAGAGCTTCTACTCGGGCGGCATTTTGCGAGGATCGACTTCGGAAAGCTTGAGTCTGCCGTTTCCGGTATGCTCCGTTTTGTAGAAACGTTCTCCCACTTGCAGGCTGCCGATCAAGAGATTGCCGGTAGCCACCAAGGTGAATTCTCCTCGGGAGGGAGGCTTGAACGAGCCGCGGATGACGGCCGTGTCATTGAAGCGCGACACCGTCGACGTGATGTCCAATTCATGGCGATTGGCGTCAAAGAACTCGACGGTGACGCGAGGATGCGGTCGCGCGCTGGCATCTTTCAGGATTTGCAGCAATTGCATATCGAGAGCAATCTCTCGCTCGCGGAGCACCCAGGGCTTTCGTTGGGCGGGAGGGGGATCGGCGGTCAGTAAAGGCGGTGCCGCATGCCACAAGCTCGCCGGCTCTGACCTCTCCTCGGCTGCCGTTGGAGGCGCCATCCAAATCGGGAACATGACGACGAGCACGAGGCTCCCGAGCAAGGGCGGCATCCTCTGCCAGACGTTTCCACGCATGACACGTATTATAGTCGGGCAGGATGGGCGGCGCGAGGATGAACTGAAATTCGACTACCGGTGGGCAGCGACCGTGGCCCATTCCACAAGGGTCTCCGCGGATTCAACGATTTCAACCGGCACCTCATAGTAGTTCTTGAGCGTCTGACTGGCATTGGGCTTGAAGGGTTTCATCTGGTTGGCACGATACAGCGGTGCAGTGGTCGGGGTCATTCTAAAATAGAGACGCCCTTTGTAAATGATGCCGAAGAACTTCCCGTGAAGCGCGAGCCCATGGCCGCCGAACATGGCCCGGCAGGTGAGACCATCAAGATCGGCGAGTTGATCCAGGACGAAGTCCTTATAGCCGCCCGACATGGCCATCTAGAGGACACCTCCACGCTCGACGAAACGTGTTAGGTCGGTTTTCGGCCGGCGACGACGCGTACGGCAATGGGGAAGGTGATCCCGTCCCCCTGGCGATAGCATGAAGCGGCTTCAACGATCAAACGCTTGACCTGTTGCACTTGCGAGTTGGAAAGCGTGACCATCAGATTTTGAATGGGTGCGGCGATCTCAGTCAAGCTCGTGTAGTACTCCTCGGCTGAGCGATAGGACCATTCGCCAAGAAACTCCTGATCGGAGACTTCCGTCAGTCCCGCCGCTTGCAGCATGCCGGCCAGTTCACCGGCGTTGGCCAGTCGAAAAATGCCCGGAGCCGTGGGATCCGGTGGGGGGAGATCAATGACCTGCCTGATGGCAGCCATCGAAAGCCCGATCGAGGGATTCCGTTCCGCTGCGGCCCAGACCATCACGGCGCACCACCGGCCCGGCTTCAAGACCCGTGCGATTTCTCTCGAGGCTTTCGGAACATCGGGAAGAAACATCAGACAGAAGCGGCTGGTGACTGCGTCGAAGGAGGCGGTGTCGAATGGCAAGTTCGTGGCGTCTCCAGTGCGAAATGTGACGTTCGAGAGGCCCAGCCGCTGCGCTTTTCGTGCGGCGACCGCCAGCATGTCACCAGCGACATCGATCCCTGTCACCGAACCTTCCGCTCCCACGAGCTGCGCCGCAAGAAGAGCCGGATATCCGGTGCCGGAGCCAAGATCAAGGACTGCGTGTCTCCGACGCAACCGTGCGTCGGCGACCAGCCGATGATTGAGATAGCCGGCTTGCTCGTCGAACAGCTGGTCCCACTTTTCCCAGCCGCTCGCGACGCGGTTCCAGTCTTGACGCTGGCCTTCGATCACCTGTCGGGCGTCTAGCTGCGTCATGAATCATCCCCCGCTCAAGGCACAGACGATATAAATGCGGTCGTCCTCGTCCAAGGGCGCCAGCAGTCCTTGTGCCTGCTCGTCATTGACGAAGATTCTGATGTGGGGCCTGATCTTGTCTTGTTCCGTGACGATGCGAAAGCGAAAACCCGGATACCGGTTGTCCAACTCGGACAGCACATCTCCGAGGGTCGAGCCCTTGACCTGGACTTCACTCTGCTGACGTGTGTAGGACCGCAATGCGCTCGGGATATGAATGGTCATCGTCCGAGCGTGGCGGTTTCGATGGCATAAATTTCCGGAAGATGACGAGCAATGCAGGCCCAGCTTTGTCCTTCCGTGCGGCTGGCCCATATTTCGCCGCTGGTCGTTCCCAGGTAGAGGCCGACCGGATCATGGCCGTCGCGGCTCATGGCCTGGCGCTTGACGGTCCACCACGCGTCGGCCCGCGGAAAGCCCTTGTCCTGGCGGGTCCAGCTCTTTCCGGCATTTCGCGTGACATAGGCGGCAGGTTTTCCGCCGAGCGCAACCCGGGGCCAGACGGTGGAGCCATCCATGGGGAAGACCCAAGCCACGTCTGCATTGCGCGGATGCACGGTGATCGGGAAGCCGATGTCTCCGATGGCCTTGGGCATGTTCTTGCCGATCCTCACCCATTGGTCCGATGGTCGATCGAGACGATAGATGCCGCAATGGTTTTGTTGATAGAGCCGATCGGGGTTGCTGGGACAAAGCCGTACACAGTGAGGGTCATGGAAGGTCACGGTTGCAGCGTCGAATCCTTCGACGGTGTCGAGACCCTTGATCAGGGGCGTGAAGGTCTTGCCGCCGTCGACCGTCTCATGCACGCCGCCACCGGACATCGCAAAGTAGAGATGCTTCGGATCGCGCGGATCGACGATGATGGAATGGAGTTTCGGGCCGTCCGGCGTGCCGTCTTGGACCGTGCCCATCCATTCCAGGTATTGCGGATCTTCGTTGATATAGGAGAAGGCGGTCCAGGTCACGCCTCCGTTGTCGGAACGGAATAGCCCTTGGGGCGAGGTGCCCGCATACCAGGCATCGGGTTCATTGGCATGACAAGGAGTCAACCAAAACACGTGATCCACCGAACGGCCTTTTTCGCCCTCCGGCATCTTTTGGAATGCCGGAGGGGCCGAGGACTCCTTCCAGGTCTTGCCGGCATCGGTCGACCGGTAAATCGTCGGCCCAAGATGGCCCGTGCTGACCGCCATCAACAGGGTACGCCGATCACGCGGATCCAGCACCATGTGATGCACGATGTGGCCGAGAAACATCGGCAGGGACAGTTTCCAAGTCCGTCGTGAGGCGTCGCTGCGCAGGGTGAATGCCCCCTTCCGCGTGCCGATGAGTAAGGTGACCGGTCCCTTCGTGGTGGTCGTGTCGCTCGTGGTCTTTGCCATCTTGTCGCCTCCTCCCTGAAATCGTCGAAGTTCGTCGGTTAGCGGCGCCGGCGCTTCGTTTTGGTCTTCGTGCGCCTTGCGGCTTGCTTTCTTCTTGACAGTCTTGGCTCCATTTTTGATTGCCACAGTCCGAATGTCGCTCCGCTCGGATCGTTGATGATGCTCAACCAGCCATATTGTCCGGCGACCATCACTTCCCGGTGGATAGTGGCGCCAAGACTTCGGGCTTTTTCCGTGAGGCTGGTAATGTCATCCGTCACGATATACGGAATCCAGAACGACTCGGATCCCGCTTGCGGGCTCTTCATCATGCCCCCGGTCGGGCACAGTTGCTCATTGAAGAGCGAATAGGGCAGATCCGGCAGGTCTCGGATTTTCCAGCCGAAGAGTTTCTGATAGAAGTCCTTCGCCTTGTCCAAGTCTTGCGTGATCAGCTCAATGTGCCCGAAGTTCGTCCCCATGGTCGCCTCCGATGCCGTGCCGGGCTACTTCATGGTCTGCAACGTTTCCCGCAACTCCTTCAATTCCATGATCGAGAGATCGAGGTGCTGATCACGCTGCGGCTGATCGTCTTTAAATTTCCAGAGGCGTCTGAACACGGTGGTCAATTCTTTCTTATGGGTCACGGCAAGATCATAAGCCGGTGTGCGCCGCTGTTCTTTCGGTACCTCGCAGTAGGCATCGAGAAGGGCGTGCAACTGATTGTGGAAGTCGTCGAACGCGGCATCGTTGCCTTTCCCTCCCTTTGCCTTGGCCGCCGTCGTTTCCATCATCGTGGTCAGGTTGATCATGGTGTCGACCGGCGTCGCGCCTTTGGCCTGCGACGCATAGTCTCCCGCCCTCGGATAGAACAAGTAACTGCAGCCGCTGCCGACGGCCAACAGAATCGCCAAGACCATCAAGCTCATCGCGCGTGCCATAGGTGCCTCCCTCGTTGGTCGGATGAGTAGTCAAACACGTTCGCGAGCGCATGGTCAACGTGGCCTGCGCCGTCACAACACACCGGGCTTGTACCGGACATCGTACCCGTTATGGCTTTCGCGTGTAGACGATTTCCAACATCTTCGTTTCTTTGTCGCCCTTGTGAGCCCCATACATGTCGAACGTCTGTGTATTGTTGTCCACGATTTTCCACACGGCACGATGGGTCATCTTGCCCCCATCCGGCTCCGGGTGGGAGCCCTTCAGCGTGATGGTCTTCCCATCCGGACTCGCCGTGCCCTCCATGATGAAAATGCCGGTGCCCATCGAATCCATCCAGGCCGTCACATATTTCTTGGTCATATTGTCGTAAGCGTCGATCCCGATGCCGGAGAAGGGTTTGCCCATCATCTGGCCGTTGTATTCCTGATAGAGGAAGCGCCCGTCGAGCAGCATCTTCATCTCGGCGGTCCCAGTGGCTTCCGTCGGCGGCTTGTCCGGCTCCATCCATTCCTTGGTCGTGGTGGTCCAGCTGCCTGCCAGGGATGCAAATAACTTGTGAGGCTCGCCGGGCATCGCCATTTTCTGCCAGAGCTCCATCATGGCCTGCTGGTCCATGTGTTTGTCATGCTTCTTTTCCTTTGCAGGCGCGGCAGACGCGGAGAGGACCAGACAAAAACAGCTGAGCGCAACGATCGTCGATCGCATCGTAACCTCCTTATGAGTGGAAGGGCCTGCCAACGCCGTAGATGGGAGGCAGCCCTGTGGATTGTGTATTCGTCTCGCCTCATCACGGAGCCGCATGGATCATCCACGACACCCCGAAACGATCGGTCAACATGCCGAATCTCGGCGAAAAAAACGTCTTGATGAGCGGCTGGAGTACTTTCCCGCCTTCAGCCAATGCGTTGAACCGACGGTCGGCCTCCGCCTCGCTTGATACGCTGAGTGATAAAGCAAAACCTTGGAACGTCTGCGATCCATTGCATTGCCCGTCCGAGGCCATCATCGCGTGGTCCCCGATACGCAAGCTCATGTGCATGATCTTATCGCTTTGATCGGAGCGGCACAGACTGGGATCGGGACTCTCCTTGAAGCGGATCATTCTTTCGATCTTTGCGCCGACGGCGCCCTCGTAAAACCTGGCCGCTTCTTCACAGCGACCTTCAAAGAATAAATAGGGTTGTACCTGCATGATGGTCTCCTTTCTCTCTGTCGTCCTGCATGCTCTGTTAGCGTGTGTGTTCCGCCTTTGCCCGAACACGCTCTTCTTGTGCTCGAAGCTCCGGCGTAAACTCCGCGCCGAAATCTTCCGCCTCGAACACCTGACGGATCTCAATCTCGCTCTCGCCATTATGGGGGTTTGGGCAGCGTTTGACCCACTCGATCGCTTCTTCTTTCGAATTCACCTTCCAGAGCCAGAAGCCGGCGATCAGTTCTTTTGTTTCGGTAAAGGGTCCATCGACGACCGTGCGCGTATTGCCTGAAAACTTCACGCGAGCACCCTTGGAAGTGGGATGCAGACCCTCGCCCGCCAACAGCACGCCGGCATTGGCCAATTCTTCGTTGAATGTGCCCATCTCGGCCAGTAGCTTCTCGCTGGGCATGATGCCGGCCTCCGAGTCCTTACTGGCTTTCACAATGATCATGAACCGCATAGGATGTCCTCCTTTATTTCCTGTTCGCGGGCTAGTGTCGTCTCTGTATGCCTCGCTTCCTAGTCGAACGACCAGGGGAAAATCGACAGACGGCCCAGTGAAGCAAAACCCATCGGGCGACTGCACCTGGCAAGAGACCTAGGTGCCGATGAACCATACACAGGGTGTGATCTTGGGCATCTGCTTCTCCGTTGGTGTCTCTGCGACGCCGAGGATATCTGTAATGGTTGCTTTGCTCTATGTGGGCAATCCGGGGACGTCGCGGATCGGCCGAATCTCGATGGTGCCGATTCGGGCGCCTGGAATCCTGGCGGCGGTACTGATGGCCTCATCGAGATTCTTCGCGTCGATGAGAAAATAGCCCGCGAGTTGTTCATGCGTTTCGGCATAGGGGCCGTCCGTTACGACGGACTTGTGATTTCGCACGCGGACGCACGTCGCCGTGGACGTCGGTTGCAGCGGTGCGGCCAGATACTGCCCGGGTGATGTGACCTGATGCGCGAGACGGATGGATTCCTCCAGCATGGCGGCATGTGTGGACTCTCCCAGCGCCGCGAAGCTTTGCTCATTGTGATAGACGAGCAACATGTATTTCATGAACGCCTCTTCTCTTGTACCGACATTCACCGCCTGCCATACGATAGTCGTCTGACTCCGCTGAAATCGACACCGAAAGTTCGATGCGCCTTACGATGGGCTAACCAACTGATATCATGACATTTATTGCCGGGCAGGCTGTGGCATGGCAGGTCTCCTGGGACGTCTCGGGCGATCAGTTATGGAGAGTGCTCAGCCGTCGCTCTAAAAATCGTCGTTCGGGTTCCTGTCGGGCGAGGCTGAGCGCCCGTTCATAGGATTCTCTGGCCTCCATCGTTCGTCCGATCCGACGGCAGAGTTCAGCACGGGCCGAGTGGGCCAGGTGATATTCCGTCAATTCTCCACGATTCAAAATGCGTTCGATGAGCTGGAGTCCGGCCAGGGGACCGTCCCGCATGGCGATAGCGACAGCCCGGTTCAATTCGACCACTGCGGAGGGATCGATGCGAAGCAGCACGTCATAGAGACCAACGATCTGGACCCAATCGGTGCGGGAGGCGTCCGCGGCTTCCGCGTGGACGGCAGCGATCGCCGCCTGGAGCGTATAAGGTCCGAAACGTCCGGACGACAGCGCTTGCTCGACCAATGCCAAGCCTTCCGCGATCTGATCTCGCTGCCAGAGGGAGCGGTCTTGATCTTCCAGGAGGATGAGATCTCCACCGGCGGAGGTGCGTGCGGCGCGTCGCGATTCCTGAAGCAGCATGAGCGCCAGAAGCCCGGTGGTCTCCGGCTCCGGCTGCAAAGCCAGCAGCAAGCGGCCGAGCCGAAGCGCTTCAGCCGACAAGTCGGCTCGCGTGAGAGACTCGCCGGAAGAGGCGGAATACCCTTCGTTGAAGACAAGATAGATCACGCGCAATACGGCATCCAGCCGTGCCGGCAGCTCCGAGGGGGTAGGAACCTCATACGGGATGCCCGCGTCGCGTATTTTTGATTTCGCACGGACAATGCGCTGGGCGATGGTCGCCGGCTTGGTCAAAAAGGCACGGGCGATTTCTTCCGTGGTCAATCCGCAGACTTCCCGCAACGTCATGGGGATTTGGGCTTCGAAAGAGATCGCCGGATGACAGCAGGTAAATATCAACCGCAAGCGATCGTCCTCGATGTCATGCCCCTCCGGCTCGAGAGAATCTTCGACCACCGTGGTATCCATCTCTTTGGCGAATTCCACCAGGGTTGCGTCATAACGCGCCCGTCGCCGAATGACGTCGATAGCCTTGAAGCGACCAGCCGACACCAGCCAGGCGCGTGGGCTGTCCGGCAGGCCTTCACGAGGCCATCGTTCCAAGGCGGCCGCGAAAGCCTCGTGCAAAGCCTCTTCGGCCAGGTCGAAATCGCCCAGGAGCCGGATCAAAGTGGCCAGCACACGGCGCGATTCCGTTCGGTAGGCCTCGTCAACCTGAGCGCGCGCCTGCTCGCCCGTGATCTTCATAGCCAGATGCTCACCCTCATCGCCCCGAGATGGGTTTTCTCACCCGCCCACCCTGGGCGGACGTTCTCACCCGCCCGCCCTCCAATTGCAACGCAATTGAAAACCCGGGGACGCGCCCTTCGCCCAATGTCATTCAGCGCAGCCGAGTTCTTTCATTGGGCGGACTTCGATGCTCCCATAGCGGGCGGCAGGAAAGTGAGCGGCCACTCGGATCGCGTCATTCAAGTCCCGGACGTCGATCGCCAGGAAACCGCCCAGCTGTTCCTTGGTTTCAGCAAAGGGTCCATCAGTGGCAGACGTTTTTCCGTTTCTGACCCGGACGGTGGTGGCTGTCTCCACAGGATGCAGGGGCGATGCGGCAATCAGCTGCCCCTTGTTCTGCAGGTCGTTGCAAAAGGCGATGGACTCATCGGAAAGCGATTGCCGCTCAGGCTTCGCCATCGCGTTGAGGACGTTCTCTTCGAGATACACCAGGCAAAGGTATTTCATGAGTGACTCCCGTATTGAGGTGAATGACCATGACACGACATGGTCGTTCGGAATCGCCCAAATCGACAGTCATGGGTCACGGTGGTTTTCCGACGCAGGCACCCTCTCTATCCTGAGTGAAACGGAGGAGGAATGACAATACGTAAGCAATCAAGGAACTCTCTTCCCTTTGTCTCACCCCGGCACCTGTGCTATTGTTCGCTTCTCCCGCCGAGTGTGTGGGTTCCCTTCCCGAGAGGAGGCGGATCATGTCCAAGGGCATCACCACCGCATGCATGACCATCTTGCTGTTGTTCACCGGCACGATGCTGCATGCGCAAGGCATTTTCGAGGGCATGTTCGACAAGGCCAAGAAAAGTGCCGAGCAGAAAACACGCGACCGGCTCAATCAACGCGTCGATCAAACGATCGAGAAGGGAATGACTAAGACCGAGGAAGCCGTTCAATGCGTGGCGACGGACCAAGAATGTCTGAAACGCGCCAAGGAAGAGGGCAAGACAGTGTCAATCGTCAACGCGCCGGCGGCATCGGATTCCGTGAAATGCCTGGCAACGGATACGGGCTGTCTCAAGCAGGCCAAGTCCCAAGGAAAAAAAGTTGAAATTGTCGATGAAGCCGAGCTGGATACCTTGCGATGCAACGTGTCCGATGCGGACTGTCTGACACGCGCCAAATCGATGGGGAAAAAGGTCGACATTATCGACTGACCGGTCTTCAAAGTTCTTTGCCTCAAACGTTCGTACGCGTTGAGGTGTGTTGTGAAGGCACTTCGTTCGCGTTTCGTCCACTCCCTTCCTCCTCTGGCTGGCCTCCTGTCAGTGATCGTTGGCGGTCTCGTCCTCATCGGTTGGGCGACCGACAGCACCCATCTCAAGAGTCTGGTCCCAGGCTTGATCCCGATGATGCCGAACGCCGCAATCGCCTCCATCTTCGCCGGTCTCTCTTTGATCATTGCTTCGATCCGTCCCGAGATCCGGACCGTCCGTCTGGCGGCGGGCGGATGCGCGACCGTCACGCTCAGCATCGGCTTCGTCACGGGCTGGGAGTACCTGTTGGGAACGAACCTGGGCATCGATCAAGGACTGTTTCATGAGCCGCTTGAGATCGTAGGGCCTTGGATTCCCGGTCGCATGGGCGTCAATACCGCCGCGGGTTTCTTGCTGCTCGGACTTGGGCTTCTCTTGAAGATCGCAAGCCCTGACCGTCACGGACTGTCGGACGGCTGTACATTGGGAGCGATGCTGTTGGCCTTCATGGCGTTTCTTGGTTATCTGTATCGTGAACAATACCTCTACGGCGTCGGACAGTACACGCCGATGGCCTTCCATACCGCGCTTGTGCTGCTGCTTGCCTGTGCAGGCACGCTGGCCCTCCATCCGGGTCGCGGGGTCATGGCGGTGTTGAACAGTGATCAGGCCGGTGGATACATGCTCAGACGGCTGTTGCCTGGGGTGCTGCTGATTCTTCCCGCCCTCGGCTGGATCCGGTTGCATGGCGAGCGTGAGGGCTACTATGGCACTCCGCTCGGCGTGGCCATTTTCGCCAGCCTTGCGACGATCACGTTGGCCGGCCTGCTCTGGTGGACCGCGCGTTCGATGAATGAAGCGGATCAGGCGCGTCGGCACAGCGATCGGTTGTTCGCGGCATTTATGAATCACCTGCCGGCGCTGGCATGGATCAAGGATGCGGGCGGACGGTATCTCTATCTCAATGAGGCCTTCACCAACGCGTTTGGCGCGAGATCCGATGACTGGCTACACAAATCCGATCATGAAGTGCTCCCTGCCGCCACGGCGATGCAGTTCGAAGCCAATGACGCGCAAGTGATTGCCAGCAACAAAGCCGCCGTGATGGTCGAAACCGCCCCGTACACCGACGGCGTGCATGAAAGTCTCGTGAGCACATTTCCGATCGCCGACGAGGAGGGAAACATCGAGTTGCTCGGAGGTGTCGCCGTCGACATTACGGAACGGAAGAAAATCGAGACGGCCTTGCGGGAAAGTGAAGAACGATTCCGGCAAGTGACAGAGCATATTCAGGAGGTATTCTGGCTGAGCGATCCGCACAAGAACGAGGTCCTCTATGTCAGTCCCGCCTATGAATCCATATGGGGACGGACATGTGAAAGCTTATATCGCTCTCCCCGATCGTGGCTCGAAGCGATACGGCAGGAGGATCGGGAACGGGTGCTCGAGGCCGCGCTGACGAAACAGGCCCTGGGGACCTACGATGAAGAATATCGCATCGTCCGACCGGACGGCACCACCCGGTGGATCCGCGACCGCGCATTTCCGATCCGTAACAATGCCGGCGCCGTGTGCCGCATCGCCGGCATCGCCGATGACATCACCGACCACAAGAAAGCGGAAGACGAGTTGCAGCGAATTCGTCACGAGCTCGAGCGCCGCGTGGACGAGCGCACGGCCGCTCTCCAAGCCAGCCAGCAGCGTTTGGAAATGGCGTTTCACGGCGCGGGCCTGGCTTCGTGGGATTGGCACATCCAGACGGGGGCCTTTTCGTTTAACGAGCGCTGGGCTGAGCTGAGAGGTTTTGCCGCGCAAGAAATGGCGCCCCACATCTCCTCCTGCACGGAAGGGATTCATCCGGATGACCGGTCATTGGTGGAAGAAATTCTACAGGCCTGTCTCGCCGGACAAACTCCCGAATTCGAAGCGGAGATGCGAGTTCGGACCAAAGCGAATGAATGGACATGGATTCTCAATAGAGGGCGGGTCATCGAGCGGGGTGACCAGGGTACACCCGTCCGGATGGCCGGCATCGAGATCGATATCACTGCTCGCAAGCGGACTGAGGAGGCCTTGCGGGAGAGCGAAGTCAGGTACAGCTCCCTCGTCTCCCAGGCCACCGACATCATTTATACCGCCGGGCTGGATGGCCGGTTCACCTTCGTCAACGCCGCCGCTTGCGACATCATGGGATATGAAGAGAAAGAATTGCTGGGCAAGCATTATCTCGAGATGATCCGAGAGGATGCTCGACCGAAGGCGCAGCAGTTTTACAAGCAGCAGCTTGCGACCCAGATCCCCAGCACCTATTACGAATTTCCCGCCATGACCAAGCGGGGAAAGGAAGTCTGGTTAGGGCAGCATGTGCGATTGAGACTGGTGGAAGGACGGGTGGCCGGCGTCGAGGCCATCACCCGAGACATCACTGCCCGAAAAGTGGCGGAACAGGCGTTGGAAGAGCGGGCGAAATGCGCGGCGTTTGCCGCCGAGGTCAGCTTACTGTTGAATCACGATGAGCCGCTCGACTGCCTGCTCCAGCGCTGTACCGATGCCGCCGTGGAACATCTCGGAGCGGCATTCACGCGCATCTGGCTGCTCAAACCGGGAGACCTCTGCGCCGGTTGCCACAAGGCCTCCTGGTGTCGCGATCGCACCATTTGTCTGCATTTGCACGCCAGCTCCGGCCTCTCCACGAACCTGAACGGAGAGTATCGCCGTGTGCCGCTCGGCGCGCTGAAGATCGGTCGCATTGCGCAGGGGCATGGTGGCCTCTTCACCAACGACGTGCTCAACGACGATCGATTGCCCAATAAGGACTGGATGAGGGAGCACAGCCTCCAATCGTTTGCCGGCTTTGCCCTGATGGTGGAAAACCAGGTGTTCGGCGTCCTCGGCCTGTTCAGTCGGGAAGTCATCTCGGAACCGATGCTGCAGACCATCGAGTCGGTGTGTAACGGGTTGGCGGCCTCCATCGCGCGTAAACAGGCCGTTGCCGCCTTGCAGGCCAGTGAGCTGCGGACGCGTGCCATCGTCGAGTCGGCCCTCGATGCGGTCGTGACGATGGATGAGCGTGGAATCATCACCGGATGGAACTCGCAGGCGGTTGCGATGTTCGGCTATCAGGAACAGGAGATCAGCGGCAGAATGCTCAGCGATACCATACTCCCGCCGCGGTATCGCGAGGCGCATACCGGCGGCCTCCAACGATATCTGTCCTCCGGTCATGGACCGATCCTGAACCGGCGTGTGGAACTGTCCGCCGTGCATAAGGACGGACGGGAGTTCCCCATCGAATTATCGGTGACGGCATTAACCATTGAAGGTCACAAGGTCTTCAGTGCCTTTCTTCGTGACATCAGCGAGCGCAAACAGGCTGAACGGGCGTTGAAAGAGGCGTACGAGCAGCTCCGCGATCTGACGCGACGGTTGACGGAAGCGGAAGAAGTGGAGCGCAAGCGCCTGGCACGCGAACTCCATGATGAATTCGGCCAGGCGTTGACGGGCCTCAAATTCGATGTGGCCTGGTTGACGAAGGAATTGTCCCGGCCCATCAAGGGCACCGCGGCGGAAGGCATGAAAGCAAAAGTCATGGGCATGTCTCAAGCGATCGACGGATTAATTCAGTCCGTTCGCGCCACAGCGGCCTCGTTGCGGCCAGGCGTGTTGGATGACCTCGGTCTCGTGGCCGCCTTGGAGTGGCTCGCCACGTCGTATCAAGAACGCACAGGGCTGCCCTGCGACCTGGCGATCGATCCGATGATTCGAGACACGACGGTCGACGTGGCCCTGGCCACGACGGTGTTCCGCGGAGCCCAGGAATTACTCACAAACGTCATGCGGCATGCCGATGCATCATGCGCGGGGATGCGTTTGACGGTTCAGGAAGGACACTTGATATTGACCGTCCATGATGATGGCCGCGGTTTGCGTCCGGAACAATGGAAGGAAGGGCGCTCACTGGGGTTGCGCGGCCTGCACGAGCGAGTCAAATTGGTTGGCGGCGCCGTCAAGATTGTCAGCGCTCCCCACGAAGGGACCGAGGTCACATTGTCGCTTCCCATGACGCACGAAAGCGTCTCGGTCGTGAAGGATTCCCAGTAACCGCACCTAGCGTTCGACGCTTAGCAATCAGTAACAAAACGCTTGTAGGATAAGTCCTACGCAGCGAATTATATGTTCCCTTTCTCGTTGAATTTCGCTACAGTGTGGGCCGAAACGCTCATCGATGGTGGCTAGTACATTACGCCCGATGCTGCCGAATCAAATCGCCCATCCCTCCCAATCAATCGAAGCCCCTTCCAGTCAAGGATCCAGGTTGCGAATCCTTCTTGTCGACGACCATGCCATCGTCCGAGTCGGACTCAAGCAGATGCTCGTGGATGCGTTTGAGCAGTTGGAGGTCACCGAGGTCGGGACCGGGCAAGAAGCGCTTGCCAAGGTTCAAGAGGCCTCCTGGGATCTCGTCATCCTGGATATCAATCTTCCTGACACGAACGGTCTCGATGTGTTGAAGAAGTTAAAAGCCACTCGGACGGGCCTGCCCATCATCGTCCTGAGTTTCCATCCCGAGGAACAGTATGCGGTCCGGGCTTTGAAAAGCGGTGCATCCGCTTACGTCACCAAAGATACCGCCCCGCAGGAACTGGCGACGGCCATCAAGACGGTGCTGGAGGGGCGTCAATACGTGACGGCGACGCTGGCCGAGCGACTGGAAGCGATGCCGCTGCACGTGGCCGGGAAGCCGCTCCATACCCTGCTTTCGGACAGAGAGCTCCAAGTGTTGTCGATGATCGGCGCAGGTAAGTCGGTGACGGAGATTGCGGTTGCCCTTGATCTCAGCGTCAAGACCGTCAGTACCTACCGTATGCGACTGCTGTCCAAGCTGCAGTTGAAGACGACATCAGCGCTCATTCGTTACGCGCTCACCCACCACTTATAATCACACTCGGATCTCAAATCTCAGATGTCAGATCTCAAATTAGCTTTTCGTTCCCTTATTTGAGATCTGACATCTGAGATTTGAAATATCAACATTTCCTCGGTACAGTGATCCTACTTGTAATCAATCTCAGATCTCAAATCTCAGATCTCAAATTTGACTTTCCGGCTTTTCCTCTTTGAGATTTGAAATTTGAGATTTGAAATCCACATGGATGTCATGTCCTAGGAGTCAGATGGTCACACAGAATAAGAGGCTGTTCGGCGGACTGCTGCTCTGGTACGTCCTACTTTCTCTTTGGACGGCTTACGAGCCGGCCGATCGCCAATTCTGGTTGCTTTCCAGCCTGCTTCCGGGTCTGTTGGTCCTCGTGCTTGTGGGAACCCATCGTCTCCTGACCTTCTCGCCGCTTTCATACATCCTGATCACAACGTTTTTAACCCTGCATACCATCGGCGTGCACTACACGTATGCCCAGGTCCCGGCAGGGGTCTGGTTGGAGCAAGCGATGCCGTTCGGGCGTAATCAGTACGACCGAATCGTTCACTTTTGCTTCGGCTTCTTGCTGACCTATCCCATCGAGGAGTTGTTCCGACTGACCGTGCCGCTTCGAGGCTGGTTGTTGTATTATCTTCCCGTGATGACGGTCCTGGGTCTCAGTGGCCTGTGGGAGATCATTGAATCCTGGGTGGCCCAGATGGTTCACCCGGAATTGGGCATGACCTATCTCGGGTCCCAGGGAGATGTGTGGGACGCGCAAAAGGACATGGCCGCCGCCATGTACGGCGCATTGCTTTGCATGGGACTTCTGCTTTGGTACAGAAGATCTCGTGGCACTGATGTCTCACGCTCGGTCGCGGAATCGATGCACTGAGCGCCATCGGAATGACACGTCTTGAAGAGGACGACGCTCCTGCACGCGCTGTTGCTGTGGTACGGCCTGCTCTGGACCGTGCTGGCGATCGCGCCTCGAGATCGACAGGACTGGCTGCTTGAAAATCTACTGGCGCTTTCTGCGGTCGCCACGCTGGCGGCCACTTACCGCCGATTTCAATTCTCGACCCTGTCCTATGTCCTCATCACGGTATTTTTGAGTCTTCATGCCGTCGGCGCGCATTACACGTATGCGGAAGTCCCGTTCGGATTTTGGTTGCGGGACGCGTTCGGGCTCTCTCGGAATCCCTTCGACCGGTTGGTCCACTTCGCCTACGGATTGCTGCTCGCCTATCCCTTGCGCGAGCTCTTGGTCCGGTTGGCCGGTATCGAAAGCTTCTGGTCGTATTATCTCCCGATCAGTGGCATGCTCGCCCAAAGCGGATTCTTCGAAATCGTCGAGGCGGTCGTCGCCCAGATCGTCAGCCCTGAATTGGGGACTGCCTATCTGGGGACGCAAGGAGATGAATGGGACGCCCAAAAGGACATGGTCGCAGCCCTTTCGGGCGCCCTGTTGTGCATGACGGCGGTGCTGATCGCCACAGCTACTTCTTCACGATCTCGAGCAGTTCCACTTCAAAGACCAACGTCGCGCCGGGCTTGATCGTCGGCGGTGAGCCGCGATCGCCGTAGGCGATGGCCGAAGGACAGACCAACTTGCTCTTCCCACCGACCTTCATGAGCTGCAGCCCTTCGGTCCAGCACTTGATCACTTGATTGAGCGGGAACGTCGCAGGCTCGCCGCGTTTGACGGAACTGTCAAACACCGTGCCGTCGATGAGGGTGCCATGATAATGCACTTTCACCGTGTCCGTGGCCTTCGGCTGTTCACCTTTCCCTTCCTTCATGGGCGTGACGATGGCTCCTGATTCTGTTTTTTTGGCGCCCGGCTCGGCTGCCGCCTTGGTCACGAACGCTGCTCCGGCCTTCTTCTCGGTTTCGGCCTGCGCAGCGGCACGCGTTTGTTGGACTTGATTGACTTTCGGACCGTAAGTCTGAAGATCCACTTTTGCGGTCTTTTTGAGGACGCCGTCGGTCATGCCAGCCCTCACGAATTCCAACTCGGACTCAGTGAGTGCAAACGGCGCGAGCGATTGGCTGATGATCAAGCCAAGGGCATAGAACGTTTTTTGATCGTCGGTGGAGGGATCGGCCGCCCCGGCGGTCAAAGGTGCCGCACCGGTCAGCAACACAATCATCATGAAGATCGTCACAATGCGCATGCACACATCCTTTCTGTAGGGAAGATCTGAAGAGCGACTGGTTGTCAGTCGTACAGTAAGCCATCGGAGATGGCCGGCTCAAGACAATTATTCGCGGGTTGCGCGTTTGATCGCGCAACGGTACACTGCGCTCCCAACCGCACTCCCATCATCGACTTCTGAATGGTTCTCACCTTCGTCATCATCTATCTGCTGATCTCGGTCGGCGTCGGCCTTGCTGCGGCGAGCCGCGTGCATACGGTCAAAGATTTCGCCGTCGCGGGGCGCAGCCTACCGGTGCCCATCGTCATGGCGACCGTGTTCGCGACGTGGTTCGGAGCCGAAGCGGTCATGGGCATCTCGGCGACCTTCGCCAAGGAAGGCCTGCGAGGCGTCGTGGCCGATCCGTTCGGCTCAAGCTTGTGCCTCGTCCTTGCCGGACTGCTCTTCGCGCCGCGCTTCTACCGCCTCAATCTATGGACGGTCGGAGACTATTACCGGCTTCGCTACGATCGCCGCGTCGAAGTGCTGTGCACGCTCTGTATCGTGGCGTCCTACCTGGGGTGGGTGGCCGCGCAGTTCAAAGTACTTGGCCTGGTGTTGAACGTCGTGACGCAGGGTACCGTGAGCCAGTCATTGGGCATGGTGATCGGTGCCGTCATCGTGCTCACCTACACGACGTTCGGTGGCATGTTTTCCGTCGCAATCCTCGATTTCGTGCAGCTCTCGGTCATCGTGGGCGGACTCCTGTACATTGCCGGGGTACTGAGCGACGCGACCGGAGGTGTCGGCGCCGTCATCGCCCATGCGCGAGACGCCGGCCGGCTCGATTTTTTCCCTCCTCCCTCGTGGGAGTCATGGATTCCCTTCGTCGGGGCGGGCGTGACCATGATGCTCGGGTCCATCCCGCAGCAGGACGTGTTTCAACGCATCACCAGCGCCAAGGACGAACGGACGGCTGTCCGCGGCTCCCTGATGGGAGCAGCTCTGTACTTCGTGTTTTGTTTTGTGCCGATGTTCATTGCCTATTCGGCGCTGGTGATCGATCCGGTGAAATTTGGGTCCCTGCTCGACCGTGACGCGCAGCTCGTTTTACCGACGTTGATCGTCGAGCACACGCCGCTGTTGGCGCAGGTCATGTTTTTCGGCGCGGTGCTTTCTGCCGTGATGAGTTGTTCGAGTGCCACTCTGCTCGCGCCTTCGGTCATCCTCAGCGAGAATGTCATCAGGGATGCGATGCCGCATATGAACGAGAAGGGTTTGCTCCTGACAATGCGGGTGGTGCTGGTCGGCTTTGCCGCCATCGTGCTGACGATTGCACTGAGTTCCGAGGCCACCATCTACCGATTGGTCGTCAATACCTATAAGGTGACACTTGTGGCGGCGTTCGTCCCCCTCTGCGCCGGTCTCTTTTGGAAACCGGCCACGACGCAGGGGGCGCTCTGCGCCATTCTGGCGGGGTTGGCGGCCTGGATTGCGGCAGAGTGGCTGGGCGCCGATCAGGCCGTAGTGCCGCCGCAAATGACCGGGCTGCTCATGGCCGTGCTCGGCATGCTCGTCGGCTCCTATCTGTCGACCCGGCGCCCAACGCCTCGCTCATAGTCCGATCGATTTCTCACGTCCGCTGGCGTATGCTGAGGAAAATGTCCCCGCTCCATCGTGTCCTGCGTTCTCCCTGGCTCATCCGCTCTGCCTGGCTCCTCGCCGTGAGTGCCTTGCTGGTGACGGCGTCCCTGCTCGTCTATGGAGCCTACCTGGCGACCTTTCTCGAACTTCCGCGCAGCGAAGATCATCCACCGCTGCGGCTCTATACGGCTCCGTTCCAAGTCAAGACGGGCCTCTCGCTCAAGGCGGCGCGACTGCCTGAGCGGTTGCAGCGCTTGGGCTATCGTGCAGTCAGCGGGGCGGTCTTGTCGCCCGGTGAGTATGAGCTGTCGACACAGGCACTCACGATTTTTCTCCATGGGCAACCTGAAGCATTTGTGAAGCCCACCCTCGTCACCCTTGAGCTGGAAGGGGGGCTCGTCACGCAGGTGCTCTCGGAACCGGACCGTACGCCCGTCTTTCCCGTGTTTCTGGAGCCTGAACTGATCAGCGGTCTGCGCGGTGGCTCACGACAGGTGCGCGAATGGATTCCGCTGACCGGAATGCCCGAGCGCTTGATCAACGCGATCCTGGCCGTGGAGGATCGGCGGTTCTATTCGCACGTGGGCATCGATCCCGTGGCGGTGGGGCGGGCGGTCTGGCGCAACCTCACCAAGGGCGGCCTGGTGCAGGGCGGCAGTACGATCACCCAGCAATTGGCAAAAAATCTGTTCTATTCACCGCAACGCACCTTCATCCGGAAGGTGAAGGAAGCGCTCGCCGCGGTGGTATTAGAGTCGAAATATTCGAAGCGAGAAATCCTGGAAAGTTATCTCAACGAAATCTACCTGGGCCAAGCCGGCTTCGTCTCGCTCTATGGAGTGGGGGAGGCGGCCCATCGCTATTTTGGCAAGACCCTGGATGAGTTGACCACCGCCGAGATCGCCATGATCGCGGGGCTCATCAAAGGTCCGAACACCTTCGCCCCCACCAAGCATCGCGAGCTGGCCCAACAGCGCCGGGATGTCGTCCTGCGCATCATGCGCGACCAGGGACGGCTGACCGAGGAGGAGTGGAAAAGCGCGGTGAACGAACCGCTCCGTGTCGCTCCTCCCGACGATGTGCTGGCCGAGGCGCCCTATTTCGTCGATACCGTGCTGCGGCAGGTCGAGGAAGCCGTTGGCACACCCTTGCCCGAAGGGTTGCGCATCGACAGCACGCTTGATTCGCTCGTGCAGCAGGCAGCGACGGAAGGTTTGGAAAACGGACTTGCCAGGCTTGAGCGAGCCTATCCGGCGTTGAAGGGATCCGAACAACCGCTTCAAGGCGCCGTGGTCGTGTTGGAGCCCTCGACGGGAGCGATCCTCGCGCTCGTGGGTGGGCGAGATTACCGCGTCAGCCAGTTCAACCGGGCGGTCCAGGCGCATCGGCAGGCAGGCTCGCTGTTCAAGCCGTTCGTCTATCTGGCGGCATTCGAGGCGAGTCGCACCGGCGCGCAACCGTTGATGACGCCGGCCAGCCTGCTGGCTGATGAGCCCGTCACGTTTGAATCGGACCACGGGAGTTGGTCCCCTCAGAACTACGACCGGCAATTTCGCGGACACGTGACCTTGCGCAGCGCCTTGGAGCAATCCCTCAACGTGCCGGCGGTTCGCGTGGCCAAGGCGGTCGGCACGCAGCCTATCCTCGAGATCATCCGGCAACTCGGCGTCACGACGGCAATGACGGATGACCTGTCGCTCGCCTTGGGAAGCCCCGCTGTCTCGTTGGTCGACATGGCGACGGCCTATGGCACCCTGGCGAACGGAGGTATCTGGGTGCGTCCCTCGAGTCTCCGGGTGGTTTCTGATCGCGAAGGCATGACCGTGTGGACTGCGTCTCCGGATCGGCGGCAAGCCGTCTCTCCGCAGGCGGCCTATCTGGTCACCTCTCTGCTGGAAGGGGTTGTCCGGCGGGGGACCGCAGCAAAGGCGAAGGTGTTGGGTCTGACCGGAGCGATCGCCGGCAAGACGGGCACCACCGACGGCTATCGCGACGCCTGGTTCGTCGGATATACCCCTGATTTGGTCATTGGCGTGTGGGTCGGTTTCGACGACGAGCGGCCGGTACGATTGACGGGCGCGCAGGCGGCGTTGCCAATCTGGATCGACATCGCCAGACGCATGCTTCCCGAACAAGCGCCACCGTTTTCAGCGCCCACGGGCGTGGTCGTACGGCCGATTGACCCCAAGACAGGTCAGCTGGCGACGTCCCAATGTCCCGAACAGGTCGAGGAAGTCTTCATCGAGGGAACCGAGCCGACGGTCTACTGTGAGGTTCATGGCGGCGGCCTCTGGGAACGGCTTCGACAGACGTTCGGACTTTCGTGATCGATGTTTCCACAATCTCCTAGGTGGTCCCCTCCAAATGGTGTAAGCTGGTGCCGATGGTAGTGGGAGGACTCGCATGAAGAAAAACGGATTTGGCGGCGACGACAACATTACGCTCTTGGCAAAGGGCGTCCATCTCAAGGGCGAGATTCGGGTCGAAGGCACCGTGCGGATCGACGGCCGTCTCGAAGGAGAAATTCACACGAAGGGGCAGGTCATCGTCGGTGAAGACGGACTCGTCCAAGGCATTGTGTCGGCTGGCACCGTCACGAGCAGCGGCCGGATCAAGGCGACGGTGACGGCGGTCGAGCGGGTGCATCTTCTCAAGACTGCCGTCTTCATCGGTGAGGTCCATACGCCGGTGTTGATGATGGAGGAAGGCGCGAAAATGCAGGGCACGACCGACATGGGTGTCACAGCGTGGCCGGACGAAATGCCGAAATTGCCGGGCCCCGTCCGGGAACTCGTGTCGCATCGGGGCAAACACGTCGTCGTCGTCGAAAAGGACTCGAACGCCTAGCAGGAAGAAGCCCTCACACTCTTCCACCAGCCACGGTCATTCCATCGGGATTGTAATCGCAATTCCTCCCATCACATCGTTTACCTTGAAATCCCGTTTCGGACTCAGGGGGTGGCTGTTGTGGCAATTGATGCAGGCAGAGGAGACGGCGCGGTCGGGATAGATGGCCTGAAAGTATTGTTTGCGTCCACTGGTGACGACGCCCGTGACCGGCGCCTCCGGTGCACGGTTGAGCGTCTCAAGCGCCTTGCGCTCAAATTCCGTTGCCGGCGCATTGCGTTGATAGATGGGCGCCAGCCCGATGAGGCGGTACCGGATGCCTTGCCCGCTCTCGGCGACCAGTCGACCCGAATGTTGAAGAAATTGAGCGGGAAGCGGCAACGCGTTCTCTTGTTCCCAATGTTCGACGGCCATCACGACACCCTTTTCCTGAAGGCGATTGACGATGTGGGTGGTGTAGATGGTCCGGTGCGCTTGCAAGACGGCATGCACGAACCCTGCGACCTTTTCAGGAGAGATGCCCGCCGCTTTCGGCTCCTCTTTGGCCGGAGACGCCGATGCGACCCACCACAGCGCCAGCATCAGGAACGCGATGCTTGCGGAAATGAGCGTGATTCGGAAGCGGTCCATGGTGTCTCCTTTGAGGACGGGTTGGAGGCGACGAGCGGCAGCGTGACCAGGCAGGACGTGCCAGCTCCTTCCACGCTCTCCAAACGGATGTCGCCGCCGAATTTCCTGATGATGCGGCGTGCGACGGTCAATCCAAGACCGGAGCCTTCCCCCTGACCTTTGGTGGTGAAGAAGGGATCGAAGATCCTCGAAAGATTCTCCTTGGGAATGCCGGGACCCGAATCGGCAATCGTGGTGGTGACGGTCCCATCCAAGACCGTCGTGGTCAGCCGGAGTGTGCCTTTCCCCTTCATGGCCTGGATCGCATTCAACAACAGATTCATGAAGGCCTGGCGGAGTTGATCGGGCAGGGCAGACACCATGGTATCCCCGGCATACATTCTCTCAACGGTCACTTCCGACGTATCCAGACCGGCGCTGACGGCCACGAGCGCATGATCGATTTCACGCTCGAGGTGCACCATTTGTCGTTGATCCAATGCTTCGCGGGTCGCGATCCCGGTGAAGTCTCTGATGATGGCGGCCATCCGCTTGCCGTGCTGGACGATGTCATTGGCATAGGACTTGACCCGGGCCGGATCACAGTCGTCCTGGAGCGCTTCTCCAAGGCCAAGAATGCCGAACAAGGGGTTGTTCAACTCGTGGCCGATTCCCGCGGTGAGGACGCCAAGGCTCCCCGATTTTTCGGCCTGCACGAGTTTCTCCTGCATGCGGCTTTCGTCCGTTGCGTCGCGGAGGACGAGGCCGACGCGATCCGATTCTCCCGGGCGTCCGGTCACGCGGAACCACTCATACCGGTACAGATGGTTGCCGAGCTGCAACTCGGCCGGTCGGGCGTGTGGCGTCACGCGTGGGACGAGGGGGTCCCTGACCTCATCGGCGATGTCGGCGGTCGGGTGCACAAGCCCCGGCTTTTCATGACTCCACAGCTCCTGCCGCAGCCGTTGTTGCTGCGAGGCATCGACCGGCAGTGCCTCGAAGAGCTGGCCTGCGGCGTCGGGCAAGCCGAAGGCGTCCCGCGCGGTTCGATTGACATACGATATCTTCTCCTGATCATCGACGATCAAGATCGGCGTCGGCACCGCATCGAGAATTTCGTCGGTCGACCGCTGCAAATACTGAACTTCCTGCGTCTTTAACGTCACCTGATCGGTCAGGCCGGCAAAGGCGGCCTCCAGCTGCCGGTTCATGCGATTGAACTCTTCCGCCAACGTTTCCAACTCATCGCCCGTCTTGATCTCAATGGACTGCCGGAGTTCTCCTCGACCGATGGATTGCGCCGCCTGCTGCAGTTGACGGACCGGAGTCACGATCCTGGTGGCCGCGAGATAACCCAAGGTCGCCAGCAATGCCATGGCGATCGAGCCGAACACGGTCATCCAGGTGAACAGATGTTTGATCGGACCAAACAGCTCATCGGACGATTGCCAGACGAACGTATGCCATGACCCGATCTCCATTGCGCCGTTGGTATTTCGGCTGGTTTCCGGCAGCGGTGAAAATCCAATGATGGACGACGATCGCCCGCCGTGCCCGTCGCTGGGAGCGTTCGTCCATCCCGGTTGTCGTTGAGTCACCAATGGGATGATGGTCGCATCCGAAAGCCGCACGCCGGTGGGGAGAATCGGACAGCTCACGACAATGCCTCGGTGGTCGATCAGCATGACATGGCCGGTTTTTCCGAACCGGATGGGCTGCGTGGACGGGGAAAAGAATTCCTTCGCGTCGATCACTCGATGGACGACGCCGACGGCCTCGTAGCGTAGGCTGTCCATGATGGGGAGGCTGATCGAAAATGCATAGGTGCCGGCCAATTCATCGAAATACACGTCCTCGATATACAGTTGGCCAATGCCTTTGTTATAGGTTCCCTTCCACCAGAGAAACCCCCCGTTGGAAAAATGAGGCCTGTTAGTCAGCGCGGCAACCAAATAGCCCTGTGTGTCCGTAATAAACAACATTCGAGTGGCGCCACGAACGACCTGCGGGATGAGCTCGTCCGGCTCGCTTCTCGCGCCGGTATAATAATCCCGCAGCAGGCCGGCAAGAGAATTCTCGGTAATGGCTTTCGCCGCTACCGGATCCTTGGCCTCCCATTTGCGTTGAAGTTCCTCTTGGTCGAGCGATGATTTTCCGCTGGAGGCGAGCGCCAGATCACGGCGTCGCTCGAGCTCGCGGATGATGGCGGGGTCCGCGGCGATTCTCGACGTCCGGGCAATCTCCTCACCGACGAGCAGGTCGAGTTTTCTTGCGGCTTCCGTGGCCAGCGCTTTGAAACTTTCGCCGCTGACTTCGTGTATTTCCTTGGATCCCTGCCAGAAGGCCATGCCCAGGCCCACGAGCAGGGGAACCATGCCGACCAGCAGCATGGAGACGATCAGCTTGGTCTGGAGTCTCCATCCTCGTGTGGCCGGCGAAGGTTGACGTGGTGACGGCGTCACGTGGGATCCTCTGTCACAGGTGGAAAGGTGACCGTAAAGGTTGTGCCGTGATCGACGCGGCTTTCCACGTCGATCTTCCCTCGCATTTTCGTGACGATGGTCTTGACGTTGTACAACCCCAACCCCGTGCCTTTGCCCAGTTCCTTGGTCGTGAAGAACGGTTCAAAAATCTGATTCAAGACGGCGAGTCCCATCCCGCACCCGGTATCGGAGATCCGCACCATGACGCCATCGGAGAATCGTTCAGTGGCGAGGGTGAGGATGCCTCCGCCTTGTTCCATGGCTTGGACCGCATTAGTGATCAGATTCACGAAAATGTGAAGAACCTCGTCCGGATTGCCTCTTGCCACGGCGCCTTCACCATACTCTTTGCGAACGGTGATGTCATGAAAGCTCACCGCATAACGGGCGATCTTCAAGGCTTCGTCCAGCCGGTTGTTGACAGGGACGATGATTTCATCCCGCGCAGAGGACTTTCTGGCATATTGGGTCAAATCGCGGCAGATCGCGCTGGTTCGTCGCACGGCCTCCACGATTTCACGCGCCTGCTCGCGAACGTTTTTCAAGTCCTTTTCCTCCGCAAGATTCTCCGCCAATCCCATGATCAGTTGGAGCGGATTGTTGATGTCATGCGCGATACCCGCGGCAAAGGAGCCGATGCCCGCCAGCTTTTCCGCGTGAAATAGTTCGGCCTGGAGATTGGCTTCATGAC
Source organism: Nitrospira sp. (assembly GCA_035281245.1). Lineage (GTDB taxonomy): Bacteria > Nitrospirota > Nitrospiria > Nitrospirales > Nitrospiraceae > Nitrospira_C. Next base: position 36,073 of record DATEEH010000021.1, on the reverse strand, counting down.
GGACCAGTTCCCACAGCACTCGCGCCGCCGAGCCGCTCAGGACTTCGGTTTGTGCGTGCTTATGGACCTGGACGAATCGTTCCATCTCCGGATCGCCCGTGACATCCATGATCAAATTGACGCCATGATTGTAGATGAGATCTTCCATGCGCTTGGCCACGGGAATGCGGAGGTTCTTGGCGCGCGTAAGTCCGGGGGCGCTGGGATCGCGGTCGGAAATGCCGACAATTTCAATTGAAGGAATCAAATGCAGCAGATCGAGGAGAGCAGTTCCTCCCCGTCCCGCTCCGAGAATGGCCACTTTGGTGGGAGCAAGAGGGGACGCCACCATTCTGTCCGTCAACGGTTGCACGGCATGACTCCCTGGATGGAAGGGGAGGGCCATGATCCCTCCCCCATCATACCAGCGGACGACGCCTAGAGGTGTGCGAGCTCTCTTTGTTCCATGGCGCGAGCCACTGATTCGCGCAGCTTCTCGCCTTCCACCGGCTTGACCAGGTAATCGACCACACCCTGACGGAGCATGGACGTCGCCATATCCGCGTCCGGGAAACCGGTCAGCACGATGACGGGGACTCTCGGGTAGTTGGCGCGGAAGTAGGCGATGGCTTCCACACCGTTGATCTTTGGCATGCGGATGTCGCAGACCAGGACGTCGAGAAGCAGCCGGTTTTCTCCCGCATTGATGGTCTCGATGGCCTTTTCTCCGTTCTCGGCTTCAAGCACGTCATAGCCGGCCTTTTGCAAGGTCATGCGAACCACCTTGCGAACGTCCGCTTCGTCGTCGACCACGAGCACGCGGCCGTTCGTGGCTTGATCACCCATAAAAAATCCCGAGGTAAATTCACCCATGATGCCCTCCTTGTTGGATAAATTAACGGTGAAGGTGTCCAGTCATCGTCTCGTTTGCCGAGGATGAGAGCAATCGATGTGCCTCTCCGCTCGCAGGTGACATCTTCTGCAATTTCCTGCACTTGTCCTTGCTCGGATCATGAACGGCGTGGCCGCAAACGGTTGGGATCCACCACGAAGGCTCAAATGCACCACCAGCCTGAAGGGTCGTCGCGTCATCATCCGTCACCAGATGCGACGCAAGAGGAGCAACGAAGTCAACAGCACCGTCATTGCGGTCAGTGCCACCATCGTTGTCATGACGACCTCCTTCGTTCCATTCGATGCACTGAGCGATACAACAACTTTCGTACCACGTGAACTGCCTGCGGTCGAAAGGACGAATAGTCCTTCAATTTTGGAGGGTTCGAGAAACGGATCTGCCTACATAATGCGCTTCTGCCCAGCCATGCGAACGAATCACAATCGATTCAGCACTGAATCCAATTACGACCGATCATCAGAATTGCCTTTCCGAAAGCGCCTACGGTATCCTGCCTTGAGATCTTGGGCGGCGAGTGAAGGATCCCACATCCAGGAGGTGTGATTGATTACGCAGGAGACCCTGACGGAATATGTGAGACGGGCAATGCCCGATGCCGTCGTGACCATGGTCGACAAGACCGGCACCATGGATCATTTGAAGGTCACCATCGTCTCGGATGCGTTCCGGAATAAGACGCTGCTTGACCGCCATCGCCTGATCTATCAGGCACTTGACGCACCGATGAAGGATGGGCGCATCCATGCCCTGGAGTTGACGGCGAAGACGAAAGAAGAACACCAACAGTTGATGGCGGAAAGCCGCTGACTGTCTGCTGGAAGGAGGCCGACCATGGCAGACCCGATCGAAGAAGAAATCCAAAAGGAAGTCAAAACACACAAGATTCTGGTCTATGGCAAGGGGACCAAGCAAATGCCGATGTGCGGGTTTACCAGAGAGACCATGCAGTTCTTCGACAAATACGGCTATCCGTATGAAGTGATCGACGTGTTGTCGCAGCCGGCCAAGCGAGAAGCCCTCACCAAGATGACGAATTGGCCCACCCTTCCCAAGGTATTCATCGACGGCACCTTTTACGGGGATACCGATATCCTGGATCCCATGGCGGCGAAAGGGGAGATCGAGCCGCTCCTGAAAAAGGCGTTCGGCAAATAGGGGGCGCGCCTCGTCCCTGTGAAGCGGTCATTAAGCACAGCGACCCACAGCTATAGGCTCGCCGGCTTCGCTTTCCGCTTGTCCGTCGAAAGCGCGGTGGCGATTCCCACCAAGGCAAACACCTTTTCTGAAGCACGCGGCAGGCCACGAGCCCAACGCAGCGTGTCTTCTTTACGCCCTTCCTGGACGTGGACCGCCCCGACCTCCTTGATCAACTCCAGTTTCTGCGCCGGTTGGTTCAGTTGGTCGGCCACGGTCAGCGCGCCGCTGAGATCGCCCTTTCGAGCAAGCGCCTTGGCAATCGCGCCCAGTCCGTCTTGAATGTCCGTTCCAACCCTCAATAATTCCTCCAAGCGCGCTTGATCGGCTGCAGCGGGGCCGAGCCGGATCTTTTCAGCGATTTGTCGGAGTTCTTTCCGTCTTTCATTGCGTTGCGCTTCGGTTTCTGCCAAGGCGAGAGATTCCTTGGCTTCTTTGAGCTTCCCCATATCGGCATAGGCCGTCGCGACGGCGCCAAAAAGTCGAGGGCGTCTGACGTCGGCATCTTGAAAGGCGGCAGCCGTGTCTTTGGCTTCGGTCCCTTTGCCGGCCTTCACCATCTCAATCAGGATTTGGCAAAGCGCCGTCTCGTAATCCGAAGCCGTCTCATGCGTGGACGGCGAATGCTTCAACAATCCGGCGGTATTGAAGGCGCCGGGGAACTCGCCGCGCTTGGCCTGCGCGTTGGCGATGTCATGAATCGCGGCCCGGCGATGACCCTCCTGGTCGATGGATTTTGCGATGGAAATGGCTCGAGGACTGTCGCCTGCCGTTGCGGTCTTGACCGCGATTCGCCACAGGACATCGGCTCGCGTCCACTGGTTGACGGTGGCGCGCGCTGATGTTTCGGCTTCCTGCAAAAGCGTCAGTGCCAGTGGTTTCCCTCCATGCTCGAGATGGTAGGTGGCCAGCTCCAACAACGCGCTGGCCTTGGCATGCCCCGGTTTGATGGCGGAGGCTGTCACCTGGGCATCGATGAGGCGGCCTTGGTGAATCTGCGCCTGCATCACGCCCCATTGCGCGTAACGTTGTGCTCCTTCGTCCAGACTGGCAATGATGTCCTGAGCCTCTTTCACCTTGCCAATTCGTACTCGATCCCCGACGATACCCATCAATGGGTAAGGATATTCTCCTGCGATGCTCAAGGCGGTCTTTACGGCGCCATGAATATCGCCTTGCTTGGCTTGCGCTTCGACGAGCTTCGCAGTAACGTCGACGACTATCGCGACCCGCTCCTGCTTGGTGCGTTCCTTCAGGCGCTCGAGTGTGCCGAAGGCTTCCTCCACCTTGCCTTTGTTCGCATAGGCTATGGCGAGTTGTCCCAGCGCGTTGGCTGCGGCCAGTTTCCAAGGACGTGACGACTGATCTTCGACGACGATGTCGGCATAGATCCGCTCGGTTTCGGCGATGTTGCCGGTCGTTGCATAGCTTGCGGCCAGAGCGGTGAGATAGGTGAGCCTTCGTGGGAGCTTCGGAAAGCGTTTGATCGTTTCCTGGGCGCCGGGAGGGTCAACCGAAATTTGGGCGACGATCACGGGGTTGAGTGTGGCGGCTCGTTCGGCACGGTCTTCGATCAGGGCGGCGACGCCCCTCGCCTCGAGAAGAAGGCCGGCGGGCGTGTCAGCCTTGGGGGGTTGAGCGGCACCAGCCGGTCCAGCGAAGACAAGAAGGGTGAGGCAGACGACAAGCAATCCCATCATCGCTTGGCTTCAGGCGGCGGCCAATTCATTTCGGTGTGCCGGCCACAGTAGTAACACAACAACCGATATCGCGCTTTGCGACGGGGATTCGGCATCGAGATAAATGTGATGGGGGTATCATCGAACGGGCACGTCGGCTGGTCATGGAGCAAGTGTACCTCAGCCATCATCGTAATGGACGCCACATCCCACGGTGGCGACGTCTCTTCCTTGCCGGTGATCTGTTCCTTGCCGTGGCAACGCTCGCAGACGGCTTCGTACGTCTTCACCCGCGCAAGGTGCGGCGTCAGATCGGTCACATCCATCGGACCGCCGCAACCGTCCCTGGTGCACGTGAGGTGCTCGTGTTGGAGCGCCTGTATGAATCGCCGATGCGCGAGCCGTTCCTGCTCCGATTTCATAGTTTTTACTCCTCATTCATAAAAGCAGTCGAGTCTTTACTACACTCTCAGGCGGGACAGTGTTGCCGACCTCGCACGGGCGCGTCGTTTGACACACCCACCATAAGCGCGTTGAGATAGCTTCCGACCCACGTACCCTCTTTGCGGGTGGTGTCGATGAACCATAATCACCCGCCCACCCAACCGCGCCAAGACGCGGGTTTTCACCAAGCGCCCGCAGTGGGGTCCCCACACCGGGCGGGGAACGAGGACGAGCGGTGCTCGGCGACAGGTCCCGCAATTCTCGATCCACCTTCTATCTCTCATTTGGTGTGCACGTCGGACGAGTATTGGCAACACTGGTACGCCCCTATATCCCCCAGGCGCCGCTGATTTGAATGTTCGCTCCGTTGACGTATCGAGCCTCAGGGCTCAGGAGATAGCGCACGGCCGCCACCGTATCGTCGACCGACCCGACATAGCCGGCCGGAATCCGTTTGGTCATGGCGGCCAGTTCACCTGGCGGCGCACTGCCCGAATCGATGAACCCAGGGGAGACGGCGTTGACGGTGATGCCGTGAGGAGCCAGCAATTTGGCGAGCGTTCTGGTAAGCACCAATACGCCGGCTTTGGCGATGTAATGAGCGGTCACGTCGGGTTGCGCGATCATTTGATCCGCATTGGCCATACTGAAGGTAATGATCCGGCCCGCGCGACGCGCCTTCATGCCCGGCGCCGCCGCTTGAGCGAGATAGAAGATGGGGTGCAGGTTTCCCTCGAACATCTCCTTCCAGCCCTCCACCGTTTCATCAAAGAGGTTCACGCGATGATACGGTCCGGCTCCGTTGATCAACGCATCGATATGGCCCCATTCTTGTTCGACGCGGGCGACCATCTGCTTAGCCGCGGCAGGGTCGGACACGTCGCAGCGGATGGACAGGGCCTGGCCGCCGCGTTCGGCAATGGCCGCCGCCGTGTCCTTGGCCGCCGCCTCACTGTTTCTGTAACAAAAAGCGATCTTCCACTGCCTCGCTGCGAGGTCGAGCGCAATCCCGCGGCCGATGCCTTTGGCGCCCCCGGTGATCAATGCGACGTTCATGTCCATGGCCTTCCTTTACGTGCGTGAATGAAGCCGCTTGGCAAGAAGCTGCAACGCTCCTGAAGTTCTCGAGGAAAATGATTGTTCCTGTTTTGGTTTCCTCGCGTCAAGCCGGCTGGCGTCGATCAGCACGTTCAAATCATCGATCGTGTCGACATCGCGCCACTCAGCAAGTTCGCCGATGCTGAGGGCGAGCATCGCGGCCTTCTCCCTGGTCAGGGCGAGCACACGATCAGTGGACCAAGGTATATCCTCGAAGAGGTCCGGAGCCGGCTGCTTGAGACCGATGACATAGTATCCGCCGTCGAGAGCGGGACCCAGGGCGAGATCGAACCGGGTCAAGAGGTCAAACGCTTGCTGATACCGCTCGAGCGGTAGCGAGGGCACATCTGTGCCGATGATGACCACCCGACGATAGTTCCGGCTAAAAAGGGTCTCAAATATGCGATGCATTCGGGCGCCCAGATCAGCTCCCTCCTGATCGAGTAGCCTCACCGCCTGGCGTTCTTCCATGATTTTGAAAAATGGCAGGGTGGACGATGGTGCACACGCGAGATAGCGATCAACTGGAAGCCGGTACCTGGCCACCGCCGTCCTGCTGCGCTCGAGCGTATCGATGACGAAGCTCCCGTGGACCGTTGCCGCCTCGTCGGGCGTCAGGGGAGGGCAGAGCCGAGTTTTGACCTGGCCGGGAATCGGCGCCTTCGCAAAGACGACGAGCGCGCTGTCGGCGAGGGATTTCATATCTCAAATCTCAGATCTCAAATCTCAAATTCTCAGATCAGCGCACGTCCGCATAAAAGTTGGCGATCCTGTGCGGACTGATGCCGATCCAGTATAGGAAGCGCAAGCACCACATCAAGAGAATGGTGCGCAGGGGACCCTGCTGCTCCCAGCGACGGAATGAGGTGGTGACCCGTTCGCGGATGGCGGCGGTGGCACCGGTGCGTTTCAACCTCCTGCTGAAGTCGATGTCTTCCATGATGGGGATGTCTGAGAACCCGCCCAGTCGGTCGAAGGTGCGACGGCGGACGAAGATCGCCTGGTCGCCGGTTGAAATGCGCGTGAGCCGCGATCGGAGGTTCATGAGCGAGCTGATCATCCGTCCCCACATCGATGGTCGGTCGAAGCGGATGTCGAATCGCCCGCCCACCACCGCCGGATCCGCCAAGGCGCGTTCGATCAGCAGCCTGGCGTTGGTGGGCAGATGGCTGTCCGCATGCAGGAACACGAGCACGTCGGCAGTGCATGCGGCAGCTCCCGTATTGAATTGCCTGGCACGGCCTGCCGTCGAGTCCATGAGCCGAACCGTAGCTGAGATCGAATGCGCGGAGCGCACAGCGACGGCTTCGACGAGCCTCTTCGTATCGTCGCTGCTCCCGCCATCGACAACGACAATGTCATCAAAGCCCAGGCTGGCCGTGTGAAGGAGCGTGGTCTGGATGACACGTGCTTCGTTCAGCGTTGGAATGATGACGGTGAAGGTCACGGGGACCGGCGAAACGAGTGCAGTCACGGCCCTCCCTGTGGCGCGCAGGCAGACAACCACAGAAGAGGGCATCAGCCCTTATGCCGGCTTCTTCGGCTCATTGAACATGAAGTACATCACGATAATCACGGTGGCCCAGAAGACCACCTGTTTGTGCCAAAACAAGACTTCGCCATAGTGGAAGAATCCCAAGGCCAGTCCGATGGCAGCCGCCATGACCCCATACCGGACATAGGGCATCTCGATGGCGGCGTTGGCCCAGACGGCAAGACCTCCGAAATAAATCAGAAAGGGAACGACGTTGATCTCGAAGCCGCCGCTGATCGACAAAAACACGTTGAGAAAGCCGATGAACATCAGCGCCGTTCCGACCATCACGCCGATGACGCGCATGTGCTGGTCGCCGCCGCTCTCTTGATTTTCCGGCGGTGGAGTTTTCGCGTGCGCGCGTTGGGAAGGGTCGTGCGGGGGAGGAAGATCGGTCGGCGCCATGGGTATCAGCGAGGGATCACTTCGTATCTTCACGCCTTGAAATGCTTGCTGAGGGTCAGGGCTTGCTGTTGATAGGAGGAGCCTAGACCGACACCATACAGTCGGTCGGGTACGTCGAGCATCCTATCATAGACGACCTTGAAAAAGGTTTGGCCATCGTGGATCAGGAAGGGCACGTCGTGAGGACGCACCTCGAGCACGACCTGTGTGCCTTTGATCTCGCCGTCCGCCCCGTACCCGAACCCCGGATCGAAAAACCCGGCGTAGTGGGTGCGCAATTCTCCGCAGGCCGCTTCGTAGGCCACCATCTCGGCCGCATAGTCAGGCGGCACTCGAATCCGTTCTTTGGACGCGAGGATGTAAAACTCTTCCGGTTCGAGCAACAGACTGTCCTGACGGTGCCGATAGAGGGGCTCCCAAAAATCATCCGCGGCGTAATACCCGATTCTGGACAAGTCGATCACATGGCTGTTTTTCTTGGCACGGTAGCCGATGACCGTGGTGCTTGCGCGGTCTTCCCCTTTGAGGTCGATGCGGAGGAAGAGACCCCGTTCGGTACGGAATTCCTTTGCGCGCAGCGGCTTGCGGTCGGAGAGGTTGTGATACAGCAACGGCTCCTGCCGGTGCAGGCGTTGCAGCGTCGCGTCGGACGCTGCGGCTTCGCCGCGCACGAACCGGATTTGGTTGAGCGATTGGCCGGTTTTGACCTTGATGGCGAATGAGCGCGGCACCACTTCGAGAAACAGTGCGCCTTTGTAACCCGGGCGAATCTCATCAAAGCCGGCGTTCAGGTCGGTGACGATGCGAGTAAACACGTCCAATCGTCCGGTCGTGCTCTTGGGGTTGGCTCTGGCGCGAATCGTCGCCGGAAGTCGGAGCGACTCCAACAGCGGGACCAGATAGACGTGGCCCTTTTCGAGGATCGCCCCTCCGGTCAAATCCATTTCATACATGACGAGGTCGGATTGATAGAAGTCCATGACGTCGAGCCGGCTCGAGATGGGCGAGAGTTCCGGCAAGAAACTGCTGATCAAACGGTAGGCCTTTTTCCCGAGCCGGAGATCGAGACTCGCCGGTTGGATCTGTCGATCCTCGATGGCCACCGGGGCCGTGATCGTGCCCGAGGTAATGAGACGCGTAATCTGCTGGTACGGGAGGATGCCCTGGGCGGGTGAGTGCGTCACAGGTCGTCCGCATCTCCGCCGCAGCTGTTGCCCCATGAGGCATAGCTGTCGCGGTCCGGATAGCTGTCGCCACCGGCGACATCATCAGAGTAGGTTCGGGCACCGACCATGGGCAATTCGCGCACGCCGTTTCCCATTTTCGGCTGAGGATAGTGGAACGTTTTGTGTTCGTAGTTGCGCAAGACCGCTCCGTCTTCGTCCATGTGCACAAGGTAGTCCCCTGGCAGGAGAGGAATCTTGCCGCCCCCTCCCGGTGCGTCGATGACGAAGTGCGGGACCCCCATGCCGCTGGTGTGGCCCTGTAGGGCCTTGATGATGCTCAGCCCTGATTCGATGCTGGTACGAAAATGGTTGGTGCCTTTGGTCAAATCCGCTTGGTACAGGTAGTACGGTTTCACGCGCGCCAGCAGCAACTGATGCACCAGCCGTTTCATGATGTCCGGATCATCATTGACACCTTTGAGGAGCACGGTCTGCGCACCCAACGGCACCCCTGCATCGGCCAACATGCCGCAGGCCGCCTTGACTTCGGTCGTCAACTCGTCCGGATGGTTGAAGTGCAGGTTCATGTAAATGGGATGATATTGCTTCAGCATGGCGCACAGTTTCGGAGTGATGCGTTCGGGCAGCGTGCCCGGCACCCGTGAGCCGAGCCGAATGAGTTCCAGATGGGGAATCGTGCGGAGCGCCTTCAAGATCCGTTCGAGGAGATGGTCGGGAAGAAGCAGCGGATCACCGCCTGACAAAATCACATCGCGAACTTCGGAATGCTCCCGTAGATAGGCGATGGCTCGGTCGAGTTCCCCCTTTTTGAGGAATCCCGGTTTGCCGACCAGGCGTTTGCGGGTACAGAAGCGGCAATAGATCGGGCATTGGTTGGTGACCATCAGCAGCACGCGATCCGGATAACGGTGAACCAGGTGGGGGACCGGGCTCATGAGGTCTTCCTCGAGCGGGTCGTCTTCGGCATCAAGATCCGCCAGCTCGGCCGGATCCGGCATCACCTGCTTCCAAATCGCGTCACCCTTCTCCTTAATCGTGCCGAGTACCGTCGGAGTGATCCGCACCGGATACGGTCCGACGATGGCTTCGACTTCTTCCTCGTCCAGCCCGAAGCGGTCCGCCAAATCCTTGGGCTTTACGATGCTCTGGGCGAGGATACGTCTCCATTCCTCCATAAGAATGCTCCTTGATGGTCCCGAAGAAACGGTCAGCCGTTCGCCAGACGTTGTGAGTCAGCCTTGCTGTCCAAATGGGCGAGAATGGCGTCCGTCTCGCTGAGTACGAGATCACCATCCTGAAGGACCGGCACATAATACTGTCCTGACACCGCAAAGACTTCCTTGCGCTGCGGCCTGAAGTCCGGAACGACGATGTCGTTGTACGGCAGATCCAGCTCGGCCAGTTTGCGGCGCACGACCTCGCATTCGGGGCACCAATGGACGTGATACAGCGTCATCGACATCTTGGCTCCTACACCACCGCGCAGGGCACCATGACCGCATCCTTCATGCCATGGATGACTTTTTTGTCCGCGGGACAGATTGTGGCCAGAATACCAGCCAATTCGACTCGTCCGCCAGTGACGAAATAATAGGGCGACAATCTGGCTCGTCCGGCCATCGAACGGATTTCTCCGCTGTGCGGATCGAAGTACTCCACCTCGTGTTGCCGGCCTTTGTGAAATTCCTGCAAGACATAAGGGGTCCTGGGAAACTCCCTCAGGGCTGTGTCGATCGCCGCCGCCCATTCCTCTTGCGGGAGATCGTGACCGACGGACACGCCTCGGCTCCCCCACGCCAGTTCGGAAAACCCTGACGGCTTGAGGACAAAGTGCCTCTGCTTTTGTGTTGCGACGGCCAGATCGCTCCAATTCGTCATCGACCGGCCACCGATCGAGAGGCCGGGAATGACGGCTGAAGGCGGCACGGGCGCCGGGTCCATGATCCAGGTCCGCGGCATGATGGTCGTCAGATGCACGAACAGTTCCTCGCCCAACTCATGACGCCAATACGGAGCCAGCACGGGATGATGCAAGAGGGCGAAGGCGGATTTTTCCTCGAGCGCGGGCTTGTAAGGCGGCGTCACGGAGACGCGGCCTTTTTTCGCCGCATACTGGATGAGCTCGTGCTTGGGAATGTTCGGCAGGTCAAAGAGTTCATAGAAGCGGTAAATCAAGCCGATGGGACGATCACCCGCGTCCGGGACCCGCAGGCCTTCTTCGGTAAATTGGATCTGCCGGGGCTCGAGGCAATGCGTTTCAAGACCGCTCGCGGTCAGTTGGCTGCTCAACCATCTCATCTCCGGACGGTAGTCCTTCGCTTCCTCGGACACCACGATCGCAATCACTCCCTCGGGATGGGCCCGGTGGTGGCGCAGCATCGCGGCAAACCCATCGATTATGCCGTTCGGACCGCCGATCAGTTGAGGAACATGAGAACTGTCGACCGTTCGTAGTGCGGAGGAATGCTGGGCATAGAGTTGGGACAGGCAGGCGGTCAAGCCGATGCCTCCCGGTACGGAGTCCAATTCGGTGATGACCAGTCCATCCTGCGTGGGAATAATGTCCGGCCGAATCACCCCGGGCAGATCATCACGGAACCGCTTCATCCGGCTGTAGGTCACCAAGGCATCCGGTTTGCCTTGATCGAGCCAGGCAGCGACCCAGGCAGGCTGCGTGCCCCTTGCGCTCTCGACGTACAGATGATTGAGGGCCTGATAAAACAGCAATAACTGGCTTCCCAAGTCCTGAAAAAACGCGAACTGGTCGCCGGAGACGGGGAAAGGAGCGAGGCCGATCCGCCACGACGTATGACCGGGTTCCTGCCGGGACAGTCCCCCGGTGCGCTCATCGGCCGGAATCGTGAAGAGACCGGCTTGGATCAGTGCGTCGCGAATGCTGGAACAGCGGGAAAGAAGGTCAGAGGTAGCCAAATCAGACAGGGGATGGGTTTCATGCCACGTGCGTCAGATGACAGGATCGTAACACGCCCCCTAGGAAGCTACAAGGGGACAACGACCGAGGGAGAAGGATTGGCCGGTGCGGCCATGCGGACACAATTCTTGCCGGCGGTCTTGGCCGTATACAGGGCAGTGTCCGCGGCGATGATGAGATCTGAGGGACCGGAGGCATGGATGGGAAAGGTCGCCACGCCGATGCTGCAGGTCAGTGCAAAGGGATGGGTGTTGAGCGTCGTCAACTCGGGAAGCATCGTCAAGGTCGTCACGCGATGGCGGAGACGTTCGGCGGCGCTCAGCGCTCCCTCCATGGAGGTGTCGGGAAGAATCAATGCGAACTCTTCCCCGCCATAGCGGGCGGAAAAATCGCTCGCCCGTGCCATGCCACGTCCGGGCGCTTGTTGGCTGTCCAGCAACCAACCCAATTCCCTCAAGACCTGATCGCCCATCGTATGACCGTACACATCGTTGATCTGTTTGAAATTGTCGAGATCGATGAACAAGAGCGACAGTGGACGCATGGTCCGGAGCGCCAGCGCGCATAACTGAACGAGTGTTTCTTGAAAGTGCGAATGATTGAACAGGCCGGTCAGACTATCGCGGATCGACTGGTCGCGCAGCAGCTGGTTGGCCTGCATCAAGTCCCGGTTGGTGTTGGACAGCCTCTTGACCAGGCTTTCGGCTTCCGACTGCTGTCGCTTGATCGCCGTGATGTCGGTAATCGTCTCCACGACGTGCGTTCGTCCATTGGAAGTCTGGACCTGTGCCCACTGCACGAGGAGATGCTCATCGTTGGGCAGGGGGACTTCGCTGGCCGTGGGTTTCCCGTTGGCGACCGCCTCGGGCATCTTGCAGAAGGCACAGGGCGTGGCGCATCCCGCGATTTTTTCGTGACAGGTCAGGTCGGATATGTCGCCGAATTTGTTCTGAGATGTCTGGTTTTGAAACACCACCTTGTGCGTCAGGGGATCGATGACCGTGATGATCACCGGTTGCGAATTCAGCAACAGTTGAGGATCGTATTGCGGTTTTTGCGGAGGTGACGCCATCGTGCCGGCCACGGGATGAGAGGCGATTTACATCAGTATTCCAGTGAGGTGCGTTTGGGTCAACAATTTGAGTGTTTTGGGAATGGTGCTAGAATGTGCCATCCTTGCGGAATCGCTTATGACTGCGCTGATCGCGAAGCACACGGCACCCATGAGCACTGCATCAAGAATGCTGCCCCAATTCGTGCCGAGCACGGCCTGTTTCCGTTGCGAGGTCTGTTGCCGCTTTCCCGATCCGGACAGCGCACTCCGGCCGTATTTCACCGGGGAAGAGATAGCCCGAGCGGTGAAGCACGGCCTCCACGCCGCCGCGTTCCCCGACGCGCAAGGCAGCCAGGTGGCGCTCGTCCCGGAGGCGACGGGAGAAGGATTTCGCTGCCCCGCGTTTGAACGCGAGACAGGGATGTGCCGTCTCTACGAACAGCGGCCGCTCGATTGCCAACTCTACCCGCTCGCCCTCATGTGGAATGCCGCCCATGACCAAGTGGTCCTCGGATGGGACAGGAAATGTCCCTTCTTGGAAGCGCAAGTGCCGGAATCCATCCGCCGGTATGCCGACGACGTCATGACCATGATGGATGATCCGGCCACGAGGGAGGTCATTGCCAGGCATCCGAGACTGATCGGTCGCTTTCAGGATGACGTGGTGGTCCTCGCGCCGCTCAACACGTTGACCGAGACGGTCGTCGCACGGTGGGGGCGACCGCTTCGCCGGCTCCTATGGGAGGACTTGCCGCGCGTGACGGCCGCCCTCGAGAGATCCGGCCTACAGGGAGCACACGCGGCCTACTCGGCACCCTATCATTATGTCTGGAATGCTCTGCTTCCTTATTGGTGGATCGATCTCGACGGCGCCCTCTGTATTTTCGTTCAGTCGCCCGCGGGATGGTTCATGCCGTTGCCCCCGCTGACCGATGGCTCGCTCGCGGCGCCGTTGCGGAAGGCGTTCGCACTGATGCGCCGCTGGAATGGATCCAGCGCGGTGAGCCGCGTGGAAGGTGTCCCGGCCGAAGTGGTTTCGACAGTGGCCGCCATGGGGTACCGGCTGACGCCAAAAGATCCCGACTACGTGTATCGTGCCGAGACCCTCGCGCGGCTGGCCGGCGATCGGTACAAATCGCAACGCGCCCTCTGCAACCGCGTTGAACGGGAGGGTGGGATTGTCGTTGAACCCTATCGCCCTAGCGACCGGATCGGCTGCCGTCTTCTGTTGGAGGAGTGGCGAACGCAAAAGCGCGCTCACGGCTCGGATCCCTATGCCGAGTGCCTGGTGGAGGACTCGAATTCCGCTCATGAGGTCGCATGGGCTCACGCAGCGGACCTTCGGCTCACCGGTTTGGTCATTCGCAAAGAGGGGCGGCTTTGCGGGTACACGTTCGGCTACTGGTTGGACCGTAAGACATGGTGCGTGCTGTTCGAAGTCGCATCCCGTCGCATTCCGGGGCTCGCTCAGTATCTCTTCAGGGAAAGCTGCCGCAAGGCCCTCGCCGACGGCGCCGAATTCATCAATACGCTCGATGATTCAGGGCTCGCAGGCTTACGCAAATCGAAGGAGGCCTATCATCCGTCGTCGCACAGCCAGAGCTTTACGTGCTCCGAGGCCGGGCAGCCATGAGCAAACAAGATTTTCAACAGCCGCTCGACTCGAGCCGATACCGCTGGTTGCCGCAGTTGATCATTCTGATGAACCTGGTGGCCGTCGCGGCGGGCGTGTTTCTCCTCCGCAGCGTGGAACACCGTCTCATCTATTCCGGCGGTGAAGAGCTCAGGATTGCCGCCGCTGAAATTTCCGACAAGCTCGACCGGTTGCTGTACGAACGGTACGGCAATGCTCAGATGATGGCCCGGTCGGTGGCGCTGCGGCCGTCGGATTCCGCCTATCTATCCAGTTACTTGGCCTGGATACAGACGAACTACAAGCCATTCTATTTGTGGCTGGGAGTCACGGATGGCCAGGGCATCATGGCGGCGTCGACGGACGCCTCGCTGCGCGGTCGGGACTATAGCCGGACCGGTTGGTTTAAACGCGCGAAAGAAACGAAGACCATCCAGGTCGACGACGTTGCGGTCCACGATCCGGACAGCGGGACGGAGGCCATCGCGTTCACGGCGCCCGTCATGGACGCCACCGGCACCTTTCTGGGTGTCGTCACGAGCCGTGTGCCATTGTCGGTGCTCGAGGACGTCAGCACAAGAACCGTGCGTTCCCTTGAAGCGCGGCAAGAATTCGCCGGAGCCGTCGCCTTTCAAATGGTGACGGCAGGAGGCACGGTCTTCATCGACTCCGATCTCCTGCACAAGGGACCCCGCCTTCAACAGTCGGATGTGTTCTCTTCAACGACGGCTCCCTTCGGCGATTCTGGATTTATCGAAGAGGAATACCGTGGTCGCCCCGTTGTGACGGGATTTTCACGGACCAAAGGCTTTGGAGAGTTCTCCGGTCTGGAGTGGCACGTGCTGGTGCGCATGGACCGGGATCGCATTCTTCATCCCATCACATCGATTCTCTGGAAGGTCGGTCTCACCGGGGCCGCCGTGTGGATTCCGATGGTGTTCCTGCTCTTCTGGTCCACGTCCCATCTGCGCAGGGAATACCAGCAAGCGCAGCAGGAGAGCTCATGGGCGCGCGCGGCCGAAGCGGCGCTGCTTCAAAGCCAGGAACGCAACCGGGCCATCGTCGAAACCGCTCTGGATGCGCTGGTGACCATCGATGCCGGCGGCGTGGTGACCGATTGGAATGGACAAGCCTCTGCCATTTTTGGATGGTCGCGCGAGGAGGCCTTGGGCCAACGGTTGTCGGAATTGATCATTCCTGCGGCAGACCGAGAAGCGCATGAGCGGGGCCTGCGGCAGTACCTTGCGAGCGGGGATGAGCACCTTCTCAACCGCCGCATTGAGGTGCTGGCCCTTCGCCGCTCAGGGGAGGCATTCCCCGTGGAATTGGCCATTTCCCCCGTGCGCGTCGGCGGGACGATCTTCTTCAGCGCGTTCATCCGCGACATCACCGAGCGACGGGAAGCCGAGACCAAACTCAGGGAAAGCGAAATCCGATACCGCTCCGTCGTCAATGCCCTGGATGAAGGCGTCGTTGTTGTTGATGCCGAGGGCGTCGTCCGCACCGGCAACGCGAGCGCCGAGCGCATCCTCGGAGTGCCCTGCGAAGACTTGACCGGACGGGTGCTCTATGACGACCGCTGGCGGACGATTCATGAAGACGGCTCTCCCGTTCGCCCCGAGGAGTATCCGGCGAGCGTCACGTTGAGAACCGGCGAACCTTGCGCCAGTGTGGTCATGGGCGTCCACCGACCGGATGGAAGCCTGCGGTGGATCGAGATCAATTCACGACCGCTGCCGGCCGAAGGCGGGACGGGTCCGTCGGCCGTCGTCGTCTCCTTTTCCGATATCACCGAGCGCAAGCGTGCCGAAGAACGGCTCACCGCGCAGTATGCCGTCACGCGGGTGTTGGCGGAATCGCGCAGCCTGGAAGAGGCGGTGCCCAAGATCATGCAGGCCGTGGGACAAAATCTCGAGTGGGATTGCGGCATCTTCTGGCGCGTGGATCGAACGGCCGACCTTCTTCGTTGCCTGGACCAATGGCGCGCCCCCGGTGTCGAAGCCGAATCGTTTCTTGAGAGCACCTGGGAACGGACGTTCAAGCCGGACGAGGGACTGCCGGGCCGGATCTGGGCGAGCGGAAAGGCCGCGTGGATCACCGATGTAGCCCACGATGCGAACTTTCCCCGCCAGGGACTCGCCCGAGAAGTGGGATTCCATGGCGCGTTCGGATTTCCTATCCGTGTCGGCGGCGACATCGAAGGCGTGATCGAACTCTACAGCCGGCAGGTTCGAGTTCCCGATGAACAACTGCTCAAGATGATCGAGGACGTCGGTCTCAAGCTGGAACAGTTCGGCGACCGCGCGAGAGCGCAGGAGGCGTTGCAGCAAACGGAGGCGCAACTGCGGCAGTCGCAAAAAATGGAAGCCGTGGGACGGCTGGCCGGCGGCGTCGCTCACGACTTCAACAATCTCCTCACCGTCATCCGAGGATACAGCGAATTGTTGCTCGCGCGGCTCGCGCCCGACGACTCGATCCGGAAAGACATGGTCGAGGTGAAGAAAGCGGCGGATCGGGCGTCGGGATTGACCCGTCAGTTGCTGGCGTTCAGCCGACGCCAGTTCATTGCGCCGAAAGTCATCGATCTGAACGCGCTCATCGCCAATATGGACGGCATGCTGCGCCGGTTGCTGGGAGAAGACATCGTCGAATTGTGCACGGAATTGAACCCGCACACGGGGTCCATACGGGCGGATGCGGGGCAGATCGAGCAAGTCATCATGAATCTTGCCGTCAATGCGCGCGACGCCATGCCCAAGGGCGGGCGTCTGACGATCGAAACGCGCAATGTGACGATCGGAAAGCCGACGCGTCAGACGCCGGCCGGCATCAAGCCGGGGAGCTACGTGTTGCTGGCCGTGCGGGATACCGGCCATGGCATGGACGAAGAGACGCAGTCGCATCTCTTCGAGCCCTTCTTTACCACGAAGGAAAAAGGCAAAGGCACGGGGTTAGGCCTGTCGACGGTCTACGGCATCGTCAAACAGAACGGTGGAAGCATCGTGGTGGAAAGTCAGAAGGACCAGGGGGCCACCTTCAAGATCTATTTCCCGTTGGTGGATCAAGGCGCCGCCGGCGCAGCGGGAGCACCCGACGCGGAGCCGTTGCACGGCCGGGAAACCATTCTGTTGGTGGAAGACGAGCCTGCCGTCCGCGGTCTGGTGCACGAAACGCTGCGCCTCCATGGCTATACCGTTCTTGAAGCCCGACACGGCATCGAGGCGCTCATGACAGGTGCCAAACATCAAGGGCCCATTCATCTGCTGCTGACCGATGTCGTGATGCCACAAATGAGCGGGCCGGAAGTCGCCGAGAAAATCCAGATTGTGCGGCCGGGCATCAAAGTCTTGTACATGTCCGGCTATCCGGACCATCCGGTCTTCGAGCAGGGCGGAATCCTGCGCGAGGCCTCGTTTCTGCCCAAACCGTTCACCCCCAACGTCTTGGCGAAAAAAGTTCGGGACGTATTGGACGGCCAGAAGGTAGGTTGATGCGGTTCGTCCCTTGATCTTGAGCCTCGGTTCCGTTTATCGTGCCGTGAATTTTTACGGAGTTCGCCAAGGGCCATTCGCATGACTCAACCCGGGCGCGAGATCGACATCGGGCAATACCGTATCGAGCAGGAACCGTATTACGCGGATGTTCGCGGTGAGGTGGGTCTGTTTCTCACAGCCGCGAAGACCCGCATGCCCGTCATGCTCAAGGGACCGACCGGCTGCGGGAAAACGCGCTTCGTCCAGCACATGGCGTTCCGGCTCGGCCGCCCGTTGATCACCGTCGCGTGCCATGAAGACCTCACCGCTGCGGATCTGGTCGGACGCTATCTCCTCAAGGGCCAAGACACCGTGTGGGTCGACGGCCCGCTGACGCTGGGCGTGAAGCACGGCGCCATCGTGTATCTCGATGAGGTCGTCGAAGCGCGCAAAGATACGACCGTCATCATTCATCCACTCAGCGACGACCGCCGGCTGCTCCCGATCGAGAAGAAGGGACAGATTCTCGAGGCCGCCGACGAGTTCCTGCTCGTCATCTCCTACAATCCCGGGTACCAGAGCGTGCTCAAGGATTTAAAGCCAAGCACCAAGCAGCGGTTCATGGCGATAGAATTCGACTATCCCACTGCAGAGATTGAAACGGCGATCGTGCAGCGGGAAGCCGGCATCGCCCAGGATCTCGCCGGCCGCCTGGTCAAGCTCGGCGGCAAGGTGCGCAATCTCAAGAACCACGGCCTCGAAGAAGGCGTGAGCACGAGGCTCCTCATTTATGCCGGCACCCTGATTCGTGAGGGCGTGGCGACGGAGCGGGCGTGTGATGTCGCCATTGCCCGACCGATCACCGACGACCCCGACATGCAACGCAGCATAATGGAACTCGTGAAGGCGATCTTGTAGTTGGCCTGATACCTTGTGTCCAATCGCTCGCCATCGAATGCACTTTCCTTCATACAACAACGAAACAGCGGCGTGCTGTTGACCGTCCACGTTCAGCCGAAGGCGGCTCACACGGCCTGTGTCGGGATCCACGGCGAGGCGCTCAAAATCCGACTTGCGGCGCCGCCGGTCGGTGGGGCCGCCAACCGCGAGCTGATCCGTTTTCTCGCAGACGAGCTGTCGTTGCCGACGGCAGCCGTGCACCTTGAGTCCGGCGAGGGCAGCCGGCGCAAACGGGTGCGGCTGGAGGGAACGACGGCGGATCACGTCATGATGCGTCTGCTGTCCAAGAGAGGATGAATCACATGAGACCGCCCGCGGCCTGGGTCCTGTGCATGGCCTTGATGCTCGGCGCCTGTTCGGGCCCTCGCCCAATCCTGTACGAAAACTCCCATCTGAAAAGCGTCGGGAAGGAAGCGGCAGACCAGGACATCGAAGCCTGCAGAGAGGCAGCCGAATCGGCGGGCGCGGAAGCAGGCAGCGGGAAAGCCGGGGGTGTGGCGAAGAATACCGCAGTCGGCGCAGGCGTCGGTGCGGCAAGCGGAGCGGTGGGCGGCGCAATCTCCGGCTCGCCAGGTCTCGGGACAGCGATCGGCGCAGCGAGTGGAGCCGTGTGGGGGCTGCTGATGGGATTGTTTAGTGCCGGCTCGTCGCAGCCGAACCAGGCCTATACGAATTACGTGAATCGATGCTTGCAAGAGAAGGGCTATGAGGTGACCGGTTGGCAATGAGGCGGATGCCCTCGCCCTCGCTCGCCACACGAAGAAGCAAGGGGAGGGAAGATTGAGAACAGCGTGTATGAAGATCATCATCGCAGTGCTCGTGCTCATGACCGCGGCTTGCGCGACCCCGGAACCCATACTTCGTCCGAATGCGAAAGTATTGTTGCAGGGGCGGGAGGCATCGAAGCTGGATGTTGCAGCATGCCAGGAGAAGGCCGAAGCAGCCGGGCTCCAGCCTGGAACGAGCAGCCGCACGAGTAACATGGCCGCTGGTGCCAGTTTGGGAGTGGTCGCCGGTGCAGCAGTTGGCGCTTCCACTGGACTGATCGGGGGTGCGACCGGCGTAGCCATCGGCGCTGCAACAGGCGGAGGACTGGGCCTCATCATCGGCCTGGTGGGCGGAGCCTATAAACCGCTCGAGCCCGATCCGCCCTACGCGGATGTGGTGGTGAAGTGCCTGATTGAAAAGGGCTATGACGTCACAGGATGGGAATAGATGCTTGAAAGGTCACTTCTCGCCTTGCGATGGTGTCGCCGCACATCCCTTCGAGGATGCTCAAAACGGTCTCGCAACCGGGCCGCAGGAAGCGTGGCGACTGAGGCGTACGGTTTTGGGTACGTCGCAAGGAGACATGCGACCGAGAACGCAGTTGCAGACCGTTTTCAGCATCATCGCCCTGCCCTGTGCTTCAATGCCCGTCCCTTCTCGGGAGTCGGATCGCTGATGACTCCGTAGACTTCACGTCCTTCGTGCCCTTCCGGTAAGTACTCCGTGATCGGCATTCCATCCTCCCGCACGAACAAGAGACAGTGGCAGTATTTGTAGATCTGCATTTCATCGCAGGCGCAGATCCATCGGCGTAGCTTGGCTTCCGCGGCTTTGTCCTTGTAGAAATTGCAGGGGCAGAGCGGCTTCCCGAGCTCGTCCACGTGCATGGCGAGTCCCTTCACGACGGATTCGGTGACGGCGGGATTCGGATGCATCGTGGTGCCGCTCTTCTCGGCGTACCCCCTCACATACTTCCACATCTTGTCGAGGCTGGCTTGTTTCGGTTCGGGCATGTCGGCGATGTCCTTCTTGATTGCGGCGAATGGCGCTGGGTGGCAGTTTACAAGGCCTAGGCCGTTCTTTACAATCCGACACTTCCTGACCTATGCCACCTGCGAATGTTCGAGAGCAATTGACCAACCGGTTAGCCGTCGAGCTGGGCCCATCGGTGGCTGCGGCATTGATCGGCCGGTTGCAGGCCGCAGACGTCCAGCCGGCGCCGGTGCTGGCGCTGTTGGACGAGCTCGAGACCATGTCGTCCAAAATCGCCCGAGCAGCGATTGAAGCGCTGCCTGACCTCGACCGGCGCACCGGTTGCGTGGAGATCATTGCCTGGCTGGATCTTGGTTTGGCGCTGGCTGAATCATCGGGAGCGACGGCGCTGAGATATTTCAAGGACAGCCCCCTCATTTTGGGGGTGATAGGGGACGGTCCCCGGCAGCACGCGGTGTTGGCCGTCGGGTTGGAAGTGGCGGAGCACGACCCGAACGTCTCCTGGGAATTTTTCAAGGCCTCCCCACAAATCGTTACGGCGGTGTCCCCTGACGACTTGCCGTGCTGGATTGAGCTCGGAGTGGAAGTCACGCAATCCGATACGGTCGTCGGCCTGGAGTACATCAAGCAGATTCCCGCGCTGGTTCCGGTGCTGCCCCTCGATGCGCTCCGAGACTGGCTGGCCTTCGGAATGAAGCTCATCGTGCCGAATGTCTTGGGCAAGCCGGACTATCTCGCGACGATGGAATATCTACGCACGAGCCCGGCCATTCTCGGCGACGTCGAGCCCGCACTTCGCCCGTACGTGATCTCAGTGGGCACAACCCTCGCAGCGCACGATCCGGCTGCCGGCATCGCATGGCTGGCGGAATCTCCCGCCCTGCTGCGTGCGCTGCCATCATCACCATGGCGCATCAAGATGACTCAGTACGGCGCTCTGGTGGCTGAGCAGGATGCGGAGACCGCCTTGGCCTATCTGCGCCGCAGCCCGGAACTCATCGGTCTGCTGGGCGAGGAGTCTTCCGCCCACCGCCGGTTCGACAATTGGTTCAAGGCCGGCATGGAAGTGCTGTCCTATAGTCCCGAGGGCGCTCGGGCGTATTTTGCGACGGAGTCCCAGAAGGCGCTGCTGTCCGTCGAAGAAGCGTTGAGTGGCGTGCCGCTGAGGCGCGTGGCGCGAAGGATCAAATTATTCGTTGAAGCGCTTTGCGGTTCAGAGGTGTCGATTGCGGCCCGGAGAGAGTCGGTCGACGACCCGGCGACACGGGCCATGGTCAGTGCCGATGGGAAAACGATCACGCTGCCGGCGTTGCTACGGCGCTATCCGACGGCGGAACAGAACGAGCGGTTGTATCTCATCATGGCGGCGCACGAGGCCGGACATCTGGAGTTCGGCACCTATCGCCTCGGGGTGAACCAGTTGAGCGATCTCGCGCAGGCGGTCTGCCATCGGTATCGCCGGCCCGCGCCAGCGGCCCTGCAGACGCTCGGCGATCTCTTTCGGCTGTACCCGCAACCCCGGCTCATGCGCGATCTTTGGATCGTGCTCGAGGACGCGCGCATCGAATATTTGCTTCGCACGCATTATCCGGGTCTTCGGAGTGACCTGGCCCAGTTTGCCGCCGACACCATGACCGCTCGAGATCCCGCGCACGGCCTCACGATGAGAGAATTGGCGGTGGATTGTCTGTTGCGGCTCTCGGCCGGTGCATCGTTCGCTTCGGCGGTGCCTCGTGCGATGGCCGACGAGGTCTCGACGCTTTGGACACTGTGTCAGCCGGCCTTGACCGCCATCGCCACCGCAGAAGACGTTGTCCGCATCGCCGACGAGGTGTACAGCAGGCTGGAGGCACTCGTTGCGGCTGCGGCCAGGGCCGAATCGGAGCCGTCCACCCCGGAACAGTCGGAGGTGCGGGCAGGACCGGGAGCGTCCGACGTGGGATCGGAGGCCTACCGTGATGTCGTGAATCTGTTTTTTCGGGGCGAGATGAACGCCGATCTCGCGGCGGATCAGGAAGAACGGCAGGAGGCGACGACGACGGCCGGACAGGGCGGCGGGTCTACCCCACGACGAGGCGTCGCAACGGGAGTGCCCCGCGAATACCATTCTCCGGCCGGTGATGCGCTCGGTGGCGGACGTTCGTTGCCCTCCGTCGTCGAGGAATTGCTCGCGATCGATGTCGATGCTCGGCCGATGGAGGGCGCCGGCGCCGGGGACCGAGCCCAACGCTACCCCGAATGGGACCACAGGCTTCAAGATCACCGCGTGAATTGGTGCCGTGTCATCGAGCGTCCGGCAGAACGCGGCTCGGATGAGTGCGTCTCGGCCACGTTGAGCGCCCATCGAAGCGCGGTTCGGTTGCTGCGTCGGTTCTTCGAGGGATTGCGGCCTCCGGCGTTTCGGCGTCTGCCAGGCCAGCCGGACGGCGAAGAATTGGATGTGGATGCCGTCGTGCGGAGAGCCGCCGAGCAGAGAGCCGGCTTCGAAGGCGGCGACCGGATCTACGTCCGACATGAAAAAAAGGAGCGTGACGTGGCCGTGGCGTTCCTCATCGACGTGAGCGGTTCGACGGGACGCCAGATCGACAGCGGCCGCCGCGTGATCGACGTGGAGAAGGAGAGCCTGGTCTTGCTCTGCGAAGCCTTGGATGCCGTGGGCGATCAGTATGCGCTCTACGCCTATTCCGGTCAGGGCCGCGCGTCGGTCGAGGTGCTGACGATCAAGGAATTCGACGAGCATCTGGGCACCACGACCGCTCAGCGATTGGGAGGACTCGCTCCCCGCCAGCAGAATCGGGATGGTGCGGCGATCCGGCATGCAGCCGCCAAGTTGAAGCAGCGAGACGTGAAAACACGCCTCCTCGTGCTC
Organism: Nitrospira sp.; assembly: GCA_035281245.1. Classification (GTDB taxonomy): domain Bacteria; phylum Nitrospirota; class Nitrospiria; order Nitrospirales; family Nitrospiraceae; genus Nitrospira_C. The sequence goes on along the minus strand of DATEEH010000021.1, from coordinate 12,955 downwards.
CTGAGCGACGGACGGCCGTTGGACGGCGAATACAAGGACGAGTATGCCCTCGAAGATACGAAAGCCGCATTGCAGGAAGCGCGGCGTGACGGCATCCATCCGTTTTGCGTCACCATCGACCGTGAAGCGGACAGTTACGTGCGCCGCATGTATGGCCAGGTCGAATACACCGTGATCGATCGAGTGGAATCGCTACCCGGCAAGCTTCCGAAAATTTATCAACGCCTGGCCACCTAATCGCGAGCGGTGGTTGCCCTCGCAGCCGAACGTGATCATGGTGAAAGGAAACACCTTCAACGTATGACGGAGCAACCGACGAAACCTCCCGTCCCGCCCTGGCTCTACAAGCTCTTTACGGGTCATCAATATCCCTACGTGCGTCGGTTGGCCAAATTTGCCCAGCTCGTTCAGCCGGGTGAAGACCGCCCGGAGCCCACCAAAGAAATGATCGAGGCCAAATTTTGGGAAGTCTTTCCCCATTGCTCGGTAAAAATCCTTCAGGAAGTCAAGACGGGCATGATCGTCGTCTTTCACGATCTAGGGGATTACCCCGCCGGAGGGTATCAGGAACTGATAGACAATCCGGAGGAGTTTCTGGCAAAAACATACGGAAAGAAGAAGATCAAGGTGAATTTCTACCACGGTGAAAATTTCGTGTGCACGATCAATTTCAAGGTGGCGGGGTGGACTGAACACGAACACGCGTAAGGGGGTCAGGCGTCAGGTGACCATGCGGGTCACGGTTCACGGTTCACGCTTTACGAGGTGCCGAGATGGGGCGACCGAAAATTACCGTGGTCGGAGCCGGAAATGTGGGGGGAACGACGGCGCAGCGGCTGGCCGAACGCGATGCGTACGACGTCGTGCTGGTGGACATCGTTGAGGGCGTTCCGCAGGGCAAGGCGCTTGATATCTCACAGGCCGGGCCCGTGTGCGGGTATAGCACGAAGGTCGTGGGCACCAACGGCTATGCCGAGACCGCGGGCTCCTCGATTGCCGTCATCACCTCCGGCATCCCCCGCAAGCCCGGCATGAGCCGGGATGAGCTGGTGGCCACCAACGCCAAGATCGTGAAATCAGTGGTCAGTGAATTGGTCTCGCGGTCGCCCGGCATCATTCTGATTCTCGTGACGAACCCGCTGGACGCCATGGTGCATGTGGCGCGAAAAGTGAGCGGGCTGCCCAAGGCGCGCATCATCGGCATGGCCGGCGTGCTCGATTCGGCGCGGATGCGGACGTTCATTGCCCAAGCGCTCAATGTTCCGGGACGCGACGTCGAAGCGATGGTGTTGGGGGGACACGGGGATACGATGGTCCCCCTGCCTCGGTACACCACCGTGAAGGGCAGGCTGGTTTCAGAGATGATGCCGAAAGAACAACTCGAGGCCATCGTGCAGCGCACCCGCGACGGGGGGGCCGAGATCGTCGGATTGCTGAAAACCGGCAGCGCGTTTTATGCGCCGTCCGCTTCGGCGGTGGACATGGTGGAAGCGATCATGAACGATCAAAAACGGGTGATGCCCTGCGCCGTCCTGTGTGAAGGCGAATATGGCTTGCAGGACGTCGTGGTCGGAGTTCCCGTGCAGCTCGGCAAAGGCGGCGCTGAACGGGTGATCGTCTACGATCTGACGCCGGACGAGCAGAAAGCGCTGGAGGTCTCGGCGAACGCCGTGCGCGAGCTCTGCACCACCGTGGATAGGTTGATGGATCAAAGTTAGAAAGTTGGAAGGTTTGAAAGATGATGGTCACATTTTTCAACTTTTGCACTTCAATACTGGAGCTTGGCTCGCTTGACAATCAGAAGGGCCTACAGTACAGAGAGCGGTTTAGCAGTGCACTGAATGAGGAGACGCTATGAAATTTCTTGAAGATCCGATGCAGACCATGGGCGCGGGGTTTGCTTTGGCGCTCGTGTTGATCGTGGTGTACCTCGGCATTGCCGGCGTCCCAGCCGGCGAAGCGGACTGGACTGGAATCATCATCCGCTGGATCCACTTCCTCGCCGGCATCACCTGGATCGGGCTGCTGTATTTTTTCAACCTGATCAATGCAGCCTTCATGAAGAGCCTGGACGGGCCGACAAAGAATGTCGTGATCCCCAGATTGATGCCATCGGCGCTGAATTGGTTCCGGCACGGCGCGACCATCACCGTGCTGGCCGGTATTCTGCTGTACATCAAGTTGTACATGCATGGGGGCACCGGTGCCTACGCCCTGGCCATCGGCGGTCTGCTCGGCATCATCATGATGGTCAATGTCCACGCGATCATTTGGCCCAACCAGAAGAAGATCATCGCCGCGGTCACGGCGGCGGCACAAGGGACGCCGGCACCGGCCGAAATGGCTCAATGGGGTCGCACGGCGCTATTGGCCTCCCGCGTCAACTTCTTGCTCTCGATTCCCATGTTGTTTTTCATGGGGGCGGGAAGCCACCTGAAATAACTTGCCTTTACCGGCTGACGGCACAGCTCCCGTCAGCCGGTGCGTTCTTGTCTCCCGAACGTCCCTGGATTCGACCATTATGCCCAGGCCCGGCTAGGGCTGTCGTCCTAAACCCTTGAGAATCTGGCCTATTCTCGGTTCGTTGCCTTGACGGAGTGGGAGGAGGGCTCGTATAGTAGCGCTTCACCTTTCTGCGGCTCTGGAGCGCCCGGATGATGACGTTAACCGAACCCCGCCTCGTGGAAAAGATCGATGGAGCCCCCTGGGACATCGACGCCTACATCAAGGTTGGCGGCTATGAGGCCTGGAAAAAGTGCGTCAAGGAACTGACCTCTGACCAAGTGGTGCAGGAACTCAAGTCGTCAGGTCTGCGGGGTCGTGGTGGCGCGGGATTTCCGACCGGCGTGAAGTGGGACAAGGTCCTCAACCATCGGGTCAAAGAGCGGTACTTTGTGTGTAACGCCGGAGAGCACGAGCCCGGGACGTTCAAAGACCGGCATCTGCTGAAAACGATTCCCCATCAGCTCATTGAGGGCTGTCTGATCGCTGCGCGCACGGCGCAGGCGAAGGCGTCCTTCATTTATGTGAACCACGAGTATCAGGAAGAGCGGGAGAATCTCAAAAAGGCGTTGGCGCAGGCCAAGGAGCGCGGCTTCGTCGGCAGCAACATTTTGGGCACCGGCCTCGACATCGATTTGGAAGTCTTCGAAGGTCACGGGAGCTACGTGGCCGGAGAAGAAACCGCGATGTTGGAATCCATGCAGGGACGCCCGGCCATGCCCCGTCAAAAACCTCCTTTCTATCCCACGGATTACGGGCTGTATGGAAAGCCCACGTTGGTCAACAACGTCGAAACGTTGTGCAACATCCCGCGGATTCTCCATAAAGGCGCGGCCTGGTTTACGCAAGTCGGGACCGAGAAGTGTCCGGGCACGATGATGTTTTCTCTCAGCGGCGCCGTCAACCGTCCGGGCGTCTACGAAATGCCGATGGGCGTGACGATCCGTGAGTTGATCGAACGCTGCGGCGGCGGTGTGCCGGGCGGACGAAAAATCAAGGCGGTGTTTCCCGGCGGCCCGGCTTTTTCAATGGTCACGGTCGATCAGCTCGATCTCTCGATGGATTTCGATTCGCTGAAGAAAGCGGGGACCGGCTTGGGATCGGCGGGCGTGATTGTCGTGGATGATGCCACCTGCATGGTCCGGCAGACCCTGAAGTTTTCGAATTTCTTCAAAGGCGAAAGTTGCGGCCAGTGTCCGCCCTGCCGCATGGGGACGATCAATCTCGCCACCCTGATGACGAAAATCGAAGCGGGCGAAGGCACGCAAAAAGACCTCGACAACCTGTTGCAGCTTTGCGGATTCGTCAAAGGCACCGGCTACTGCACGCTGGTGACGGGGGCGGCGGTATTGGTGCAGAGCAGCGTGAAGTTGTTCCGCCATGAATTCGAAGAGCATATCCGGTTGCAGCGTTGTCCCTATCCGGCAACCGGCGCGGCGGCGGCGGTGGCTCACTGAAGGAGACGTGCGAATGCCCTTGGTGACGTTTCTTCATCCCAAAGGCCGAAGCGGCACGGTCCCGAGGAACACGACCCTGCTCGACGCCGCGAAGGAGCTGGGGTTTCCGCTCAATCACGACTGCGGAGGCAACGCCTCCTGTACGACGTGTCGTGTGGAGGTGCTGCAGGGCGCGGAGCACCTGTCGGAGATCGACTTCGAAGAGCAGGATCTTCTGGATCGGGAAGCCCTGAGCGAATCCTGGCACCGGCTGGGATGCCAGGCGAAGGTGCTGGGCGATGTGGTCGTGAAAGTGCCTGAAACCAAGTGGGCAGCGCCCTCGACAAGCCAGTCCGAGGCGCAGGGTGTTGATTCTCGGTAAAGAGGTGTTACACTAAGCAAACCAGGCGGTTGAGGCCGGCCTGATGACAAGGAGGAGCACGATGGTCACGATTACCCCCGTTGCGGAACAGAAGATTCAGGAATTGATGAAGGAAGAGAAGGATGTCGTCGGGTTGCGGATCTACGTCCGTGGCGGCGGCTGTCATGGCTATCAGTACGGCATGGCATTCGAGTCGAAAATGGCCGAGGACGACACCGTCATTGAAAAGGGCGATGTCAAAGTCATCATGGATTCCCAGAGTGCCCCGCTGCTCCAGGGAGCCGAAGTCGACTACGTCGACAGCGTCCAGGGGTCCGGATTCTCCATCAAGAACCCGCAGGCGAAGACCACCTGCGGCTGCGGCAGCTCGTTTAGCGCCTAAGCCACGTGGGTTCGACCCACCGGGCTGGCACGATCGAATGATGATGGAAGCCAGGGTTACCCGGTCCGACGGGTGATCCTGGCTTCTTTGTTTCTGAAGAACTATGGCACACGTCACGATGACGAGGCGGTATCGGTTCTGCGCGGCGCATCGGCTGCACACCGATTTCTTGACGCCGGAGCAGAATTGGGCGGCCTTCGGGAAGTGCAACAATGAAAACGGCCACGGTCACAACTACGTCGTGCTCGTCACCGTCAGGAGCGGCACCGGTTCGTCGGCCTATCGGACGGAGCAGCTCGATCGGGTGGTGAACGAGGTGATTGTGTCGCGGTTCGATCATCACGACCTCAATGAGGATCCGGCCTTCGGCGGCACCACGACCACCGGAGAAAATCTGGTCAAATTAATTTGGGAGTTGTTGGTGGACAAACTTCCGGCCGGCGCACTTGAAAAGGTCGGCGTGATCGAGACGAGGGACAATTATTTCGAGTACGCGGCGCCTGCCGCTGTTCGTTAACCGGAGCACCGGATTGTATGGCATCACAACGCACGCGCCGCTCAGCGATCACTCCGATCAGTCGTTCATTGGTCAGCCACATCGAAGACCTCCCTGCGGTTTCGCCGCCACAGGACATCGCCGTGATGACGAAGCTGGTGAGACAACTCCTGACGGCGTTGGGAGAAGCCCCCGGACGTAATGGATTGCTCAGAACACCTGAACGCGTGGCAAAAGCGCTCCTCTTCATGACCAGGGGCTATCACGAAGACATCGAACGGTTGCTCAACGGCGCGCTGTTTCCCATCGAGTACGATGAAATGGTCATCGTGAAGGATATCGACTTCTTCAGCATGTGCGAACATCACATGCTGCCGTTTTTCGGCAAATGCCATGTCGGCTATCTGCCGAACAAGAAGGTCGTCGGACTCAGCAAAATTCCACGCGTCGTGGATGCGTTCTCCCGGCGATTACAGGTCCAGGAACGTCTGACGACTCAGATCGCCGAGACGCTCAAGCGGAAATTGGATGCGCACGGCGTGGCGGTGGTGATGGAAGCCCGCCATTTGTGCATGATGATGCGCGGGGTCGAGAAGCAGAACACGCTGGCCGTCACCAGCTCGATGCTGGGCGCCTTCCGGACGCAGGAACAGACTCGAAACGAATTCCTGAAGCTGATCCGCCGAAATGCCGTTGGAGAAGCCTAAGGCCGCGTCTTGAAGAGCGTTTCCGCGAAGCCCGTCACCGCCGTTGTGAAATCCTCCGGCTGCTCGAGGTTACTCAAGTGGCCGGCGTCCGGAATGATCACCAGTTCTGCGCCGGCAATCCCTTTGGCAATCCGCTCGGCATCCGCAACGGGCGTCAACACATCGTCTTTGCCGACGATCACCAAGGCCGGAATCGTCATGCGCGGCAGCAGAGCCGTTGAATCAGGCCGCTCGGCGAGCGCCATCAGCGCTCCGATGATCCCCGGGACGGGTGCCGCAGCAAGCATGGATCTCACCTGCGCGACGAGCGATGGATCACGGTCGTAACGGCTCGGAGCCAGCAGTTTCGGCAGCATTTCGGCCATCACGGCATTCGGCCCTTCTGCCGCCGTCCGTTGCGCCAAATTGAACCGCCACTGGATCTGCTCGGGTGTATCGGCTTCCGCACGTGTATCCGCCAACACGACGCCGCGCATCAACTCCGGATGCAGGCGGTACAGGGCGAACGCGAGGTAGCCTCCCAACGAGAGGCCGGCGAACAAGGCGTTCTCGACTCCCAGCTGTGTCAGAACGGCCTTGACGTCGCCGGCGTACTGCTCCAGGCTGTACCGCCAATACGGTGCATCCGAGTCTCCGAGCCCCCGCACATCGATGGTAATGGTTCTGAACCGACCGCTCAGGGCGGCCGCTTGCGGGGCCCACATGGTGCGATTCAACGGGAAGGCATGAAGAAAGACAATGGGCGGTCCCGTCCCCCTTGCCTCATACCCGATGGTCACGCCGTTCACTTGCATCTTCATGGGATTGGGTCCGGTTCGTAGCATTGGTGAGGACCGGGGTCAAGAGCGATGCATTGCCCTGGATCCGATCCGGCGTATAAAATTTTGACTGAAGGGATGCCTGTGAGCCGACCCCAAGAACCTACCCCCGATCTTTTTGACGTCCCGACACGAGCTCGGATCGAAGATGCTCCGCTCGCCGAACGGCTGCGACCGCAGTCGTTCGACGATCTGACCGGCCAGGATGACATCGTCGGAAAAGGACGGCCGCTTCGCAACGCCATCGAGACCGATCGGCTCTCCTCGGTCATTCTCTGGGGACCGCCGGGCTGCGGAAAGACCACCCTCGCGCATTTGATCTCACGCTCCACGAAGGCGCATTTCGTCTCGTTCTCTGCCGTCACCAGCGGTGTGCCCGAGTTGCGGGAGATCATCAAGGCGGCGGAGCATCGTCTGGCCACCAAAGGGCAAAAGACGATTCTCTTCGTGGATGAAATTCATCGCTTCAACAAGGCCCAACAGGATGCATTTTTGCCTCACGTGGAAAAAGGCACGATCATTCTTGTCGGCGCGACGACCGAGAATCCCTCGTTCGAAGTCGTCTCCCCGCTGTTGTCGCGTTCACTGGTCGCGGTGTTTCGTCCACTGGACGATGAGGCCTTGGGACGCATTCTCGATCGAACGCTTGCCGACACAGAGCGCGGTCTTGGCGCAAAGAGGCTTGTGCTGTCGGAAGGGGCGCGCCGTCGCCTTGTCGGATTCGCCAACGGTGACGGCCGTTCGCTGCTCATGGCCCTGGAATTTGTCGCCGAGCAGGCGGTGTTACTACCGGACGGCGCGAGAAGCCTGGACGAGGCGATGGTGGAAACGGCGCTGCTCAAAAAGACCCTGCGGTATGACAAGGCCGGCGAAGAGCATTACAACCTCATCTCCGCCTACATCAAAAGCCTTCGAGATTCCGATCCCGATGGTGCGTTGTATTGGTTGGCGAGAATGCTGGAAACCGGCGAAGACCCGAAGTTCATCGCCAGGCGCCTGGTGATTTTTGCATCGGAAGATGTCGGCAATGCCGATCCGATGGGTCTCGTCGTCGCGACGGCCGTGGCGCAGGCCGTCGCCTTCGTGGGACTGCCCGAAGCGCAGATCAATCTGGCGCAGGGGACGACGTTTTTGGCGACGAGGCCAAAGGATAATGCCTCCTATACGGCGCTGCTCGAGGCGCTTCAAGACGCCAAGGCCGGCGGCAACCTCGGGGTGCCTCTGCACCTTCGCAATGCCGTCACGTCGCTCATGCGGGACCTCGGCTATGGAAAAGGGTACCGCTATGCGCATGACGATCCTCGAGCGCGGGATCAGACCCACCTCCCTGATGCGCTGAAGGACCGCAAGTACTATAAGCCAAAGGGAAAATAGGCGGGGGTCGCGGCGTTGGACAACGGGGTCTAATCGGTTATACTTAGACCCATGAAGCGAGCCGAATCAAAAACGAATCCCGCACTCTCGGAAGCGAGCGAGCGCCGCAAGCTGGTCCGGGCGACACTCGTGGGGTCAGCGCTCGTTTCTCCGAAGGGTGGCGCCAAGGCCATCACGGCGGTCCTGGACAACGTCAATAAGGTCGGCGCCGGTCTGCATGCCAAAGACAAATTGGTCAACGGCGAGAAAATCACCGTCTCGCTCGCCTTTCTCGATTCCGACAATGCCGAGCAACAAGAAAAGCTGGACGGGACCGTTGCGTGGGTCAAGCCGTGGGAAAAAGGCTTTCTGATCGGCGTGGTGTGGGACGAAGTCGTGACCAAAGAGAAGAACAAGTGGCTGTATTACTATCTTGAAGAAACCATCAAATCCGGCCGGTAAGCGCCGGCGTCCTGCCCTTATCCGATTGCCGCCAGTTTTTGCTTCACATCCGCCAGTTCCGATGACAGAGATTCCCACCGGGCGGTAAGCCGCTCGAGATCCTTTTTCCAGATGTCTTGTTCCTGGTGAAGGCTATTCCACTTGGCAAATTCCTGATAGAGAGCGGGATCGGTGAGGAGTTGATCGCGTTCCTTGATCTTCGTTTCATGCTCCGCGATTTCCGCTTCCGCCCGCGCGACCTGTTTCTCGAGCCGCGCCTGTGTTTTGTTCAGATCACGCCGATCACCGGAGGTCGACCTGGAGGATTGTGACGCCATCGCCTTGGTGGGACCCGCGGATTTTGCGTCGGACTTCGCGCCCAATTCCTCGCTGGATTCTTTGATTGATTCGAATTCCTGCGCCTTTTTCCAGAGATAATATTCGTAATCCCCGAAGAAGTTCCGTGCGCTCCCGTCTTCGATTTCGACGACCCGGGTGGCGATTCTGGTGAGAAACGTCGGGTCGTGCGAAATGAAGATGATCGTGCCTGGGAAATCGACCATGGCATCGGTGAGCACATCCACCGAAGCCGGATCCAGGTGATTGGTCGGCTCGTCCAAGAGCAGGGTATTGGCCGGTTCGACGAGCATGCGTGCCAGCGCCACGCGATTGCGCTCGCCGCCGCTCAACGCCTTGATCGGCTTTTTCTGATCCTGCCCCGAAAACAGAAATGCCCCGGCCAGGCCGCGCAGAAAATTCGTTTCCGCCGTGCTCGACACTTCTCCGAGCGATTCGAGAATCGTGTATTCCGGGTTCAGTGTTTCAGCTTGATGCTGGGCAAAGTAATGAAGACTCACGCCGTGGCCCACGGTTCTCGTGCCCTTGTCGGGTGGGAGGACGCCGGCCAACATCTTGAGCAGGGTGCTCTTTCCCGCGCCGTTTTCGCCTACGAGTGCCACTCGTTGTCCCCGTTCCACCGAAAAATCCAGCGAAGTGTAGACGACTTTTTCGCCGTACCGCTTGCTCACCCCGTGCAGATCCAGCACGTGCCGTCCGCTCGTCGATGGCAGAGGGAACTTGAATCTGACCCGCTTTGCGTCACGCTGCAATTCGATCAGCTTGACCTTCTCCAGCTGCTTGATGCGCGACTGAACCTGGCGCGCCTTGTTGGCCTGGTAGCGGAACCGGTCGACGAACTGCTGAACCCGTGCGACCTCTTTGGCTTGGCGATTGGCGGCCGCCTGAAGCTGGGCATCTCGCGCCGCGCGGAGCTCGCGGAATTTACTGTAATTACCGCGGAACTCCTGAATGGTTTTGTCGCGTATTTCCCAGATATGAGTCGCGATGCGATCGAGAAACGCCGTATCGTGGCTGATGACGAGCAGCGTCAACTTGGAATTGAGCAGGAACTCCTCGAACCATCGCTGCGTCGGCTTGTCGAGATGGTTGGTGGGCTCGTCCAGCATGAGGACATCGGGATCGGACAACAGGAGATGGGCCAGCGCGACTCGCATCCGGTAACCGCCCGACAGCTTGTCTACCGGGCGGGAAAAATCGGCTTCGCTGAATCCCAGGCCAGAGAGAATGCGTTTGGCTTCATGCTCCGGATACTCATCACGATGCGCGGCATCCAGCGCCGTCTTTCCCGTGATGGTCTCGAGTTCCTGCGGCAGATACCCGATGCGCAGGCGCGGCCGCTTTCGGATCGTGCCTGCATCCGGAGACTCCTCGCCTAAAATCATCTTGAAGAGCGTCGTCTTACCCGCGCCATTGGGGCCGACGAGGCCGACGCGTGTATGAGGGCGCAGGTGGGCAGAGGCCTCGTCGAACAAGACCTTCGTGGAAAATTGCTTATGTACGGACTCGATTTGCAGCATGAGCGTCTATCGTGAAAAAGAAAGCTATTGAGGAGAGGTTAATTCTAGTGCTAGGGCACTGGCGGATGGCGCATCGATGGGATGGGAGAGGAAAACTTCAATTTATCTCCTTATGAGCCTGAGTAATTTATCCGTCGGCTGTAACGATACGGCTATTAAGTCCTCGCGGTCCGACGGAACGAGCGAGAGATTCAACAACACTCCGATGATCGAGCCAAGTAACCTATCCGTCGGCCGCATCGCTACGGCTATTTAGTCTCTAGTGGTCCGACGGTACGAGCGAGCTCTGTTTGGTGGAGCTGGCGGGGATTGAACCGCGCTCCCTCGTCGGTTCGAGTCTAAGACTCCTCTCACCGACTCTTGCTGAGGGGGCCAGCCCCCTCGCACGCTCCCCACGAAGGGGGCGCACCCCCTTCGAACCCCCGGTCGCGGGTCCATTCCCCGCACCCACTCTTCAGCGAACGAGCCGAGAAATCTTATCCGTCGGCGATACTTGGTTTGGTGGAGCTGGCGGGGATTGAACCCGCGACCTCGTGAATGCCATTCACGCGCGCTCCCAGCTGCGCCACAGCCCCACGCCTGGTGATCTCAACAGTGTGAAAAAACGTGAGAAATTCTGAAAACGGCCTGAAAACGAGGTCATGCTAACACTGCGGTCGTCGACCAGTCAAGGAAGCCGACCGGTTCTTGACAAACAGGAGGGTCCTCCCTACCATGACGCTCCGGCCCTGGCCACGATCGGCGAGGGCCCTTTTTTTGGAAACCTCCTCAATGGGAAATCTCGTCGTCATAGGCGCCCAGTGGGGCGACGAAGGCAAGGGCAAGATCGTGGATATCTTGGCCCGAGACGCCGATGCGGTCGTGCGCTATCAAGGCGGATCGAATGCGGGACACACGGTCATCAACGACCGAGGAACGTTTATTTTCCACCTCGTACCCTCGGGCATCCTCTATCGCGGCACGCTCTGCGTCATCGGCAACGGCGTCGTGGTTGATCCGGCCTCGCTGATCGAGGAAATGGACCATCTGCAGAGCCAAGGCGTGAGATTCGGGAAAAACTTCGTCATCAGTCAACGCGCGCATGTGATTCTTCCCTATCACAAGGCGATCGACAAAGCAGCCGAACAATCGAAGGGATCGCGGCGAATCGGCACGACCGGCCGTGGTATCGGCCCCTCCTATGCCGACAAGATTTCCCGGATCGGCATTCGCATGGGGGACATGCTCAATCCCCCGGTGTTTCGCAGGAAGCTGGAAGAGAATCTCGTTGAGATCAACTGGTTTTTGGAACAGTTGTATAAGGTCGAGCGGTTCGAAGTTGAAAAAGTCTATCAGCAGTACATGGGCTATGCCGACCGCCTGCGAAGCCATATCGTCGATGCGACCATGTTGGTGAACCGGATGGTGGATGCCAGGAAGACGATTCTGTTCGAAGGCGCGCAGGGCACGCACTTGGACGTGGATATGGGCACGTATCCCTATGTGACGTCTTCCAGCTCGACTGCCGGGGGGGCGTCCACGGGCACCGGTGTTGGCCCCACGAAAATCGATGCCGTGCTCGGCGTGGCGAAGGTCTACAGCACGCGTGTAGGAAGCGGACCGTTTCCGACCGAATTAACCGATGCGGTCGGCGCTGGGCTTCAGGATCGCGGCAAGGAATTCGGTTCGACGACGGGGCGTGCCCGGCGCTGCGGCTGGTTCGACGCGGTCGTCGTGCGCTATGCCACCATCGTCAACGGGTTTTCCTCGCTGGCCATGACTAAACTGGATGTGCTCGACGGCTGTAAGGAGCTCAAGGTCTGTACGGGGTATCGCCATCAGGGACAGCTGTATCGGGATATGCCCGCGGATCTTCAAACGCTGACGGAATGCGAACCTGTCTATAAGCGGTTCAAGGGATGGTCTTCATGGACGACAGGTACGACTACATATCGCTCGCTTCCAGTCGAGGCGAAGCGATATCTACAGTACATCGAAGAGTCGGCCGAATGTCCGATCGATATTATTTCGACCGGCTCCAAGCGCGATGCCACGATCGTCCTCAAAAATCCGCTGAAAGCCCGCGCTCGACCCCGGTCGCGTTGAGCATGAACGCCCTGCTAGGCACGAGCGGATCTACGGTGCTAGAATCCCGCTCCTCTCGCTCGGTGAGCCGCTAGCTCAGACGGTAGAGCATCGCCCTTTTAAGGCGAGGGCCCTGGGTTCGAGTCCCAGGCGGCTCACCACCTAAATCAAGGGGTTACACACCTCGCCCCTTGGTTCCGTCGCCGATTGTGTCACAATTGTGTCACATGACGAGCTTTCGAGGATTTTCACGCCCTCTCGAAGGCTCTTAGAGGAATGATGCGCATACCGTTGCGTCATGTGCTGAGTCTTGTGTCCGAGCAGCCGTTGAACCTTGTAGAGATCAATCCCGCGCTGCACGAGCCGCGTCGCGAACGTATGGCGCAGATCATGGAATCGAAAATCTGGAATGCCCGCGCGATCGCGAGCCTCACAAGAATTCGCGGACCAAGAACCGCACCTTGAGCTCATTTCCTAATGGCGTGTGAACACGCGCC
>DATEEH010000020.1:0-40187 GCA_035281245.1 Nitrospira sp. | reverse complement strand
GATCTGCCGCTCGCCCGCAGAGGGGTCCCCACACCGGGCGGGGTACGAGGACGAGCGGTGATCGGCGACAGGACCCGCAACCTTTCCATTTGTTTAAACCGGCGACCATCCACCTGCCATTCCTCCTGTGCGCAAGTTCCGCCCGGCGAAGCGTTCGCGGATCGCCCTGGGAGGTCAAGGAGCGAAACGCAAAGGCATCCCCTACCTCCCCACACCGGGGGTGCGAAGCCGACTGGGCTGGTCAACGACAGGAACCAGAAAAACGCGGCAGAGTATGAGGGTCGCCTCTACACTCTAGTCTTCCTCTTTCCATGCGTTTCGCGTACTGTACCGCCCTAACCTGTTCATGCTACCATCCGAATCTCAGCAACCCACTCCCCCCACACGCCCCCGCTGGTTCGTACGGCAAGATGTCGACGGCTTGCTCGGCCTGGCGCTCGACAATCTCATTCAGATTCTCCTGATCGTAGGCCTTTGCCGGGGACTGCTCGGCTATCCGTCGGAGCTCGTCTACGGGCGCATTCTCCCGGCCGTCGCCCTGAGCCTCGTTGTCGGCAACGTCTACTACAGTTGGCTCGCCTATCGGTTGGGCGTCACGGAAGGACGCGATGATCGCACCGCGCTGCCCTACGGCATCAACACGGTCAGCCTCTTCGCGCACGTCTTTCTCGTGATGCTGCCGATCAAATTGATCGCGCTCGACCGAGGAGCCACCATGGACGAGGCGATCGCGTTGTCCTGGCAGGGTGGGCTCGTGGCCTGTCTGGGATCGGGAGTGATCGAGCTGACCGGCAGCGTGTTCGCCGATCCGCTCCGCCGGTGGCTGCCTCGCGCGGCACTCCTCTCGACGCTGGCCGGCATCGGATTGACCTTCATCGCGCTCGGCTTCCTTTTTCGCACGTATGAGTATCCGGTCGTCGCGCTCGTGCCGCTCGGCATCATCTTGTTGACGTATTTCGGCCGAGTGGAATTTCCCATTCCCGGCGGCCTGCTCGCCGTGCTGGTCGGTACCGCGCTCGCCTGGATGACCGGGCTCGTCCGTCCTGACGCGGCCACGTTCTCGGAGGCGACGGCGCCGCTCGGGTGGCATCTTCCCGGCATGTTCATCGAAGCTCTGTGGCAATCACGCGAGGTCTTGCTCACGCAGCTCAGCGTCATCCTGCCGATGGGTCTCTTCACGCTCGTGGGAAGCCTGCAGAATCTGGAGAGCGCCGAGGCCGCCGGTGATCGGTATCCGACGGCGCCCTGCCTCGCCGCCAACGGAGTCGGCTCCATCGTGGCGGCCGCCTTCGGCTCCTGTTTCCCAACCACCATCTATATCGGTCATCCGGGATGGAAGGCGATGGGCGCACGCATCGGCTATTCCTGGCTCAACGGCGTGGTGATGGCACTGCTCTGCGTGACCGGCGCCGCGGCGGTCGTCGCCGCGATCATTCCGATCGAAGCCGGCATGGCCATCGTCTTGTGGATCGGCATCATCATCGGCGCGCAAGCCTTTCAGGCGACACCGGGCAAACACGCGCCGGCCGTGATCGTGGGACTCTTGCCCGGCATCGCGGGCTGGGGCGCGCAGTTGATCAAGACCAGTCTCAGGGCAGCAGGGTTCGCGACCGCCGATCGGCCGTTCAGTCCGGATCTGCTGCCGATCTTCGCGCGGGCGGACATTTATCTCGGCGGCGCCTTCGCGCTCGAGCAAGGCCAGATCCTGTCCGCCATGCTGCTCGCCGCCATGACGGTGTTCATCATCGAGCGGCAGTTTGCCTGGGCCGCCGCCTGCACGCTCGTGGCAGCAGCCTTCTCCTGGGTAGGCCTGATGCACAGCTACCGATGGATGCCGTCGGACACCGTCCTTCAACCTGGCTGGGGGAGCGGCGGCACGTGGGCCACCGGGTATCTGCTTTTGGCCCTGCTGTTTTATTGGGCCTCCTGGCGACATCCGGCGGCGGAGCAGGATTAAACCGCGATGACAGGGAGGATGGATGGCGTGCCGTGAAATGGAGCACGTCCGTACTATGCTGGCTACGCTGCGACGCTGACGGTGATCTCATGAAGGCCGGCCGCACCGTCGGGAGCAGGGTCCTGCTCGACGCTGGGTTGGAGTGAGCCGGTTCCATCCGTAGCGCGCACGAGAAGCGTGTAACGACCGGGAGCGGGCACACTCCAGTCATAACTCCAGAACCTCCACGCCGAGTGAGCAAGAGCCTCCGCGAGCTTGGCAGTCCTCCACTGCGCTCCGGCATCGGTACTGACTTCGACGCGGCGAATTTCTCTCGACCCCGCATACGCGAGTCCTTGGATCTTCTGCTCCAGTCCGTGAACCGTCGCCCCGTGTCCGGGGAGATCGATACGCGACATCGTTTTGACGATCGCCTCTTCGGTCCACCCTTTGCGCTGGTAGTACCCTTTATGGTCATAGGCCACGACTTCGATCCTTGTCAGCCATTGCACGCTCTTCATCCCATAATGCCCCGGCACGATGGCCCGCGCGGGAAATCCATGACCTTGCGGTAACTTCACACCGTTCATCGTATGGGCAATCATCACGTCGCCGGCGAGGGCCCGTTCATATCGAATACTTTCCGTGTAGCCGTCGGCGGCGTGGAACACGATATCGTAGGCCGGAGGACGAACCTGGGCCTCTTCCAGGAGCGAACGAAGCGGAATCCCGGTCCATTTCGCCGTGCTGAGGAACTCACCGGCGACCGTGTTGCCGACACACTCGAGCGTCACAATTTGGGAGACAGCCGGCTTGGCCACCACCTCGTCATAGGTAAGCGTCATCGGCCGTTCGACTGAGCCGTCGACGGACAGCGACCACTCGTTGGCGCGAATCGTCGGCGGGCTTTGATAGGACGTGACGTAGAAGTCATCATTGGATGTGATCGGGCTGGTCAGTCTTGCTTCACGTTGCCCGAACAACCGGTCGAGGAGATTTCCAAAGGCCGGCACGGAAATCATGGTCAGGCCGATCGTGGCAGCAGTCTGCAGGAATGCACGGCGCGAAGGTTGTGCCATAGCCAGCCCCTTATGCCGCCTCCGCGAGCAACGCTCTCATCCAGCGTTCAGTCTCCGCATAACCGCCTTCTCCGACCCGCACGTACCGGATGACGCCCTTCTTATCAATGAGATACATCGCCGGCCAATACCGATTGCCAAATTTATTCCAGGTCGAAAAGTCGTTGTCGATCGGGACGGGAAAACGGATGTCGTGCGATTGGAGATAGTCCTGTACGTGTTTTACTTCCCGCTCGTGAGAAAACTCCGGCGAGTGAACCCCGATCACGACGAGACCTTGGCTGCTGTATTGCTCATGCCAGGTCTTCACATGGGGCTCAACGTTCCGACAGTTGTAGCACCCGAACGTCCAGAACTCGACGAGAACGACTTTTCCTTTCAGGCTGGCCGGAGACAGTGGCTCGCTATTGAGCCAGACCGGATTGGTGATGTCCGGAGCCGGCATCCCTACTCCCGCATTGGCAATGACCCACCCGGCAAAGAGGGCTAAAAAGATACCCATGATGGCCATCGCAACTTTGTTCAGCATGATCAGCCTCCCTTGGGGATCGAGATAATCGGAGTCTTGACGTTCGAGACATCCGTGACGGTCATTTGAAACAGGTTGGCCAACACGGCAAAGGATTCCTGATTCCAGCTCGGCAACATCCCCGCGCTGACCGGATACTTGCTGATCGAGTAATGCTTGCCCTCGAATTCAACTGCAAATTGGGAATCCTTGGGCGCGGACAAGGTTTCGTCAATGTCCAAAACATGATCGGGGTTCATGGAGACTGGACCCGTTCGCGGATCGGGGTCTACGTGGAATCCCGGCTCCTCGGAGATGCCTCGAGCCACGAAACTGATGATCGCATTGAAACTTCGCAGCTGAATCACGCCGCGCATCGGCCATTCTCCGCCTTGGAATCCAGGGCGGATGTCCACGAACACATAATCCAATGGGAAGCGCTGAATTTCCTCGTTCAGCCGGTGGCGTTCTTCGTTGTCAATCCGCCAGGGCTCGTAGTTTGTGATCACGAGGCGCCCCACGATTTTGCGGGTCAGTATCAGGGTGTTCGTCGGCGTCCCCACGCTCCTCCGATAGCCTTTGTCGATCGCCGCTACGACTTCTGCCGGAGTCAGTGCGCGATCCAAAGCGATGGGGAATGGCTCCTCATACGTGAGAGGTTCGATATAGAGGGCCCGCGCCTGCTGCAGGGACGCCAGATGCAGCAGTCTCTGCCTAAACGCGGCATATTCTTCTCGTCGCCCGGGAGCATTGAAGAGGACCTGCCTTCCGTGCCCGCCATCCTCCAGCACCATGCCCCGCGCCATTAACCGCAGAATCATGTTGATGTCAAAACCCTGGTGGGCGAGGAAATCGAAGTGCGATTCCTCGAGCGGTCGAAGGATTCGCTTCGTGAACTCCTCGCCGGCAATGGGCACGATCGTCACGGTCGGATTTTCGGCCACCTCTGCGCCATAGTTAATGTCCACAAGCGAGTCCTCCGAGAGCGGCCCTCTCGATATCCGGCCGGTCACCCCCAGGTTGGTTCTGAAGTCAAAAGTCGCCGCGACACTGGACACCGCCGTGAAATGCACGGGCCGATGGTGACGTGCTCGGGCAATATTCAGCAGCAGAAGCTCCGACTCGACCTGACTCACCGTCCGGTCATATGCCAACACCGCTCGATGCATGGCAATGGGAGAGAGACAGCCAGGCAGACTTGATAGAATTCCACTTCCAAGAATCAGAAGGATGATCAAACGAGTCGACATTCTCACCCGCCCACCCCGGCGCGCCGAGACGCGCCTCGTCCCAACTCACCCGCCCACCCCGGCGCATTTTTCTTCACCCGCCCGACCCACCGATTGCTTTGCAATCGATGTCCCGGGACCGCCTCGTCCCAACCAAGGCCTGAGCGACTGCGTACCCGAGGCATACGGTTTGATGTATGTCGCAGGGCACGCAGGAGCGAGAACGCAGCTGGAGGTCCGTTTCAGCATTCTATATGCCGGCATACCACTCATAGCCCTGATCTTCCCAATACCCTCCGTTTCCGCCGCCAATCCCGGTCAACGACTCGACGAGTTCGATCCGTCGGACATATTTGGCCTGCTTGTAGCCGAGCTGGCGTTCAAAGCGGAGGCGTAACGGCGCGCCGTGGGGAATATCGAGCGGTCGGCCGTTCAGTTCGTACGCGAGAATCGTCTGGGGATGGTAGCAGTCGGCCAGAGCCATGCTCTCGTAGTAGGCAACCCCTTCGTCGTCCACGTCGGCGCAATGAAAGACGGCAAATCTGGCATTCGCCAGCGGTTGCGCCTTGCGCAAGAGATCGGCCAGTGGAACGCCTGTCCATTTGCCGATGGCGCTCCAGCCTTCCACGCAATCGTGCCGCGTGATTTGCGTCCGCGCGGGCATGTCCTTGATCGCGGCGAGCGAGACCTGCATTGCCGTCGTCACCAGCCCGTCTATCGTCACGACCCAGTCATGAAATCCGGCTTCGGCGGCCTCGGCATAGTCCCGAGTTCCCGGATCGGTATTGCCATTGGCTGGAAACACGGCTGAGATCTCAGCCTCCGGATATTCCTTCGCCAGCGCGCCCGCCGGCGTGATGGCTCGCTGAACGACATCCGTCAGCCGTTCCGCCCGATGGAGGATCCCAGGGAACCAACTGTTTTGTGAGAGATTGTCGCAGCCGGCAAGAGCAACCAGACTCGCGGCGCCGGCGGCTCCCTTCAGGAATTGGCGTCGTTTCATCCCGCTGTGTGGTGTCATCGTTCGACTCCTTCATGCCTCACTTCAAACCATCCGGTCACCATCGAGCGAATGTTGTTGAAGAGCCCTGTCAGGATCACCTGCCCCACGTGGATCAGGATGAAGCCGACGAAGGAAAAGCATGCGATAAAGTGGATCGTGCGGGCCGCCTGCCGCCCTCCGAATATGGTCAGCAGCCAAGGGAACGCCGTGTCGATGGTCGGAGACATCGTCAGACCGGTGAGAATAATGATCGGCGCAAGTCCGAAAAGCACGGCCAAGTAAGCCAGCTTTTGCAGCACATTGTAGCGCTTCGCGTCTTCACCCTTCGGATGGTGGAGCAACACGTGATCCTTCACCGCCCGACCGATGCCCTGAAGATCCTGATGGCTGGGCAACAGATCCCTTTTCAGATGACGGCTGACGAGGCTGTACGCCGCATAGAGCATCCCATTGATGACGAACAACCAGGCGAAAAACAAATGCCACTGACGTCCCATCGCCAGCCATTTGTCGCTTGGGATTGTCGCCCAGGTCGGGAACGCACGGACGGAGTGGTTGGAATACCCCAACACCCCGGTCGTCTCGAATTGATGACCCAGGAGGGTCGTGACGCCTTTCATCTCCCCGTCGTCCGTCCGCGAGGCGCGAATCGACAACAGCGGACGATCGCGGTCCGAACGGTCCCCCCAGTACAAGGCGGGATGCGCATTGAAGATCTGCAAGCCGCTCATGATCAGAATAAAGAGGCAGATCACGTTGAGCCAGTGACCGATGCGGACCGGCCACGCATGCCGATAGACCTTTTCGATCCGGACGGCGGACGGGGCGTCTTCCCGTTCACTCGTTTCGGGGAGATTCTCTAGTGGCGTTTGGGCGTCCATTCGACGCTCGATGATCGCAGCCATGATCTCCTCCTCTGTGCTCGGTCCTTGACGACAAGTCGGCGCCCATCCGGTTTCTTCATTCCTGGGCGAGCGTGACATAAACTTTGATCGCACTTTTTTCGGTGGTCAGTGTCTGCATCATGTGGCGATAGTTCTCGAGGCCCGCCACGGGATGGGTCAGAAGTTGTGACAGCCATCCTGGAAATTCGAGCTCGGCGCGCGCGAAGTCGTAGACGCCGGCTTCAAAATATTCCCGGTTGGCATTGACCGTCCCGACCACCAGCTTGTTGCCGAGGACAAAATCCAGATTGATTTTGTCGGCCGGCACCGGATGCTCGCGCTCGCCTCCGGTGACGCTGGCCAGCACCAACACTCCGTTCTTTCCCAGACATTCCATGGCTTCAAAGGCCACCGGCGAGTAGCCGGTGGCCTCGAACATCAGGTCGAACGGCCCGTAGCGTTTGGCGGCTTCCCGGATCGACAGATCGTTGGTTGAGAGATAGCGCACGCCGAGTTGGGCGAGCAGGTCGAGATTGCGCGACGGCCCGCTCTGTTTGCCGAAGCTGATCACTTCCAGCCCTCTCATTTTCAAGGACAGAGCTGCGAGCAGTCCGACGGTTCCGGCTCCCAAGACTGCGGCTTTCTTGGGCCGCCATATTTTGAACCGGCGCTGCGCTTCGTGGGCCTGGATGATGCCTTTTTCAATGATGGACATCGGCTCCAGCAGCACGCCGACGTGTTTCAACCCGCGCGGCACTTTGACCAGATACTCGGGATCCTCCACGAAGAGCTCGGTCAGGTAGCCATGCCGCAAGTTGATGCCGCGCTCATAATAGACATCTTCGGTCGTCATATCGTACTGGCCCACCCGGTCATAGAAACTGTCGCCAGGCCGACGCACGGTCGGCACGACGTAATCGCCCGGCATGAGCTCCCGAACGTTGGCTCCTACTTCCAAGACGCGACCGAAGCATTCGTGCCCGATGACGAGAAAATCGTATCCGGCAGGGGCTTGCCCGTATTCCGCCGCATTGATCTCCTTGTCCGTGCCGTCGACCCCGACATGGAGCACTTGAACCAGGACTCCGCGGCCGTTCGGAATCTCATGGACGGAGGGCTTCGGCAACTCTGCCAGATGAATGGAATCGCGCTGTCCTGGAATGACGGCTATGGCTTTCATGGCGATTCTCCTATCGGGACAAGCCGATCTTAGCTATCGTGACGCATACCGCTGAGGGCTTCACCCAGCGTCCAAATCGCTGCTCCCAAAAGCGCCAGATCCTTCAACAAAAATTGTCCCGGCGCGACCGACAGAGCGGGAAATCCACCTAAGCTGGCCTCCCACACAGGCGGAGTCGACAGCATGAAACTGAGGGTGCCCAAGAACAGCACTGCAGCCAGCGCGCTACCTGCGGCCGAGATCTTGGCTGAGATCGGCCTGGCCGCAATCATCACGGCAATGGCAATCTCCAACACGCCGAGCCAATTGGAGAATGCTTGCACGCTGAAAATGTTATACAGCCAACTCATCAATGGACTATGGGCAATCAATGGTTGTATGCCATTCGCTTCGTAAGCGGAAAATTTCATCGCTCCAATCCAGGCAAACACCACAACAAGTCCGTAACGGGTCATAAATGTTCCCAGTGCCTGCAGTTTCTCGGTCAAGGCAATATCGCTCTCGATCTGCATCGTGGTGGCGGTGGCTGTGCTGCTCATGGCAATTCTCCTTATCGAGTTGAGGTTTACCAATATGCGGCCAACAAAGTTTTTCTTGGAGGCCAGTAGTCTTGTTCGTTGCTATCGAGTAGTCGTCTAAGCTCTCTCGTCCTTACATCAGCATTTCCATGTCTATGTGACGAATTCTTTTTTTGGACCTCGCCAGTGCGAACGCTTCAGTTGCTGTGACGTGCAGCGAACCGTTGGCGCAGATGAAGACGATTCAATGCCGAGGGAAGCAGCATAGGCTGGTTTCTTAGCGCAAAGGACACGAATCTGATCTGCGCCGCGTACATGCGACACGACGCGCAACACGCGAGATGGCAACCGATTTGGACGTTGGTGAGGATGGCAAGTCGGTGATCCAGATATTCAGAGGTTAGAACAGCGACATCGCGGCAGGTCAGACGATCAGGAAGCCAGCCGCTCGGACGGTCATGCATGAGGAGCCTCGCCTGTACCTGAGTCTCCTCGGTCGCCGGTTCCTTACGGCCAACTTAGGCCGATGGTGGCAAACGACGTTGCCGCCGGGAGGAAAACGCATGACGCAAGCGGTGCCGTCGACGGGGATCTGGTGCGGTCTTGGGGAGTTGCGCCAGAACCCGGCGGATGGAGGCAATCTGTTTCACATAGGCGTCGCAACCGGCACAAGCGGCCAAATGCAGGACGATCCGGACGTTCTCCTCGTCCGGGAGTTGATGTTCCAGATAGGCCGATGCCCAGGCGGCCACTTGTTCACACGTGATATCGGACATCGGCTCTGACGGCTGATGGGTCATGCGGCGCTTTCCAACCCTTCCTCTCCTGATCAGTCTGCCGTTCCCGACTTTTCTTACATCATCGGTGTCCGACCGTCCAGGTACCCTTCGACCGCCGCACGCACGCGCTCACGGGCCCGATGCAGCCGCACATACAGATTGGTCTCGGTAATCTTGAGCAATTCGCAGACTTCCTTCGCCTCCATGCCTTCCACGTCGCGCAGAATCAGCACGTCCTTCAACGTCGGCGGGAGGGCTTCGATGGCCCGGTTCATCGCCGTGACAGCTTGATGCGAAGCCAGGAGCTTCTCCGGAGTCCGTTCGTCGCACTGTTGCGGCGGCAGCGCCCAATGGCCCGCCCACTCGCCCGACTGATGAAACCGGGATGGATCGACCGCCGTCTCATCGTCGTCGCCGGATTCCACGGCCGAGAACGTCGTATGCCGTTTTTCACGCACGCCCCGGTCTTTCGCTTTGTGGATGAGAATGCCGAAAATCCAGGTGCGGAGAGACGAGCGGCCTTCGAACCGGTCCAATCCTTCGATCAAGGCCATCCAGGTGTCTTGCACGACTTCCTCCGCGACCTCGCGATCGGCCACGTGGCCCATGGCCATCCGGATCAGGCCGGCATGGTGTTGCGTCACGAGGGCGTCGAAGGCCTGTTCGTCTCCGGCTCTGAGGCGGTCGAGCAGGATGGCCTCGTCCTGTACCCGTACCCCGTTCGTCGTCGCCCTGCGATAGCCGGGACGGTCAAGCGCCGCATCGTGCCCCGGGGATCCCGTGATGGACATCGCCACTGAACTCATGACCGACCTCCTGTCTCCAGCAGCTCCGTGACGAACCCCGGAGCGCCCATAAGAGTGACTTGCTGTGAAGGCAGATTTCGTAAAACGTCCACACCCCGATCATCCAAGAACTGCACATCGGCGCAATTCAGGAAGAGTCGCTTCCCGTTGCCTAGGAGCGACCGGCACTCCTCCTCCAAGAGGACCGCCCACTGGTCGGTGACTTTTCCTTCCAGTTTCAGAACGACCATCGCTCCGTTGTCTTCCATCTTCGTGATCTTCAGCATCGCTTCCCTCTCCTCCGCTGCGTGATACCGGCTATTCAGCAACCGCGATGCCAAACGCGAGACGAAGACACGATCAGCGTCTAAGTGCTTAACGACGAAGGGTTTGTGGGCATCTTCGGTGAGGAAAAACAGCAGGAGACACGAGAGGGAGATTCCCAAAATATTGGGACGGTCACAATATATTGGGATTAAGGTGAGGTCTTTGGGCTGAAACTACGAGGGGCGCTGAATACCGAGCTTTTTCATTCGGGCTTCAAGGGTGGTCGGGTTGAGGCCGAGAAGCCTGGCCGCCCCTTTTTCTCCGCTGACGCGCCAATTCGTCTGGGTGAGCACCGCGATGATGTGCGACTTCTCCACCTCTTCGAGCGTGAGACAAGGGGGGCTGCCCGGACCCGCAGTTTTCGGCATCCAGTCCATGAGATCCAACTCTGCGCCCTGGCTGAGAATGACCGCCCGTTCGATCACATGCTCCAATTCCCGTATGTTGCCGGGCCAGGGATAGCCTTTCAGCGTCTCCATGGCCGCTCCCGACACGGAATCCACTTTCTTCCCCATGGCCGTCGAATACTTTTTGACGAAATAGGAGACCAGCAGCGGGATGTCCTGCGTCCGTTCACGGAGCGCCGGCAGTTGGATCGGGAACACGTTGAGCCGATAGAAGAGATCCGACCGGAACCGCCCTTCCTTCACTTCCCTGGGCAAATCGCGATTCGTGGCGGCAACCACTCGCACGTTCACTTTCAACGTCTTGGTGCTGCCCAGTCGTTCGAATTCACCTTCCTGCAACACCCGCAGCAGCTTGGTCTGAAGATCCAACGGAATTTCTCCCACCTCGTCCAGGAAAATCGTGGCCTTATCCGCCAATTCAAAGCGACCGATCTTGCGAGCCAGTGCTCCCGTAAAGGCGCCCTTCTCATGTCCGAAGAGTTCGCTCTCGATGAGGCCGGCGGGAATCGCGGCGCAATTCACTTTCACGAGCACGCCGTCTTTCCGCTGGCTGAGGTGATGGATCGCCCGAGCGATCAGTTCCTTCCCCGTTCCCGTTTCGCCGGTGACCAGGACCGTCGCATCCGTCGCTGCCACCTTCTCGATGGCCTGCAACACCTTTTTGATGGCCGTCGAGGTGCCGACGATTTCTTCGAAGTTGTGCGCCGTCTTGATTTCCTCCTGCAGGTAGACGTTCGCGGCTTCCAACCGGGCCTTCTCCTGCTCCATCAACACCTTCTCGGTAATGTCGATGAACATCGTCCGCGTATAGGTCCCGCTCGGATCGGGCCTCGACCACCACTGAATCCAGAGCGGCTTGCCATCGTCCTTGCGGCGCAGCTCCAGCACGACCCCGCTCGTGTCCGTGCCGCGACCGATCGACTCCAAGGCCGCCTTGAGACGACGCTGGGCTTCCGGGGTATCGGGAATAAAGGTCTTCCCATAGGTGCCCTGGACCTCCTCCGGCGTGATGCCCAGGCTGCGCATCGCCGTACGGTTGGCACGGATGAAGCGCGTATCCAGTCCTTCATGGACATAGGCGATCGGGGCCTCGTCGAAGAGATCGCGCAGTCGCTCTTCATTTTCTTTCAGCCGCATCTCCATGTGCAGCCGTTCGAGCTCGGCCCCGGCTCGCGCACCGAAAATCTTGAATACCGACAAGTCCAGCTGCTCCAATTCCATGCGATTGGTATTCATCACGGCCAAGTGTCCCAGGACCTCGCCGCCGGCGCTCGTGACCGGGATGGCGAGATAGCTCTTCACCCCCAATCCTTCCAAATCCTCGCGGTGCAGGGGGAACTGTTCGGCCACCTCGTCCGCACAATGGTACAGTTCGCCGGCCAGGACCTTTTCGCAGGGAGTGTGGGCGATGGCATATTCGAAATTCGCTTTGAAGTGATCCCCGGCCCAAAAGGCCAGCGTACGGACCTTCGTGCGATCGACGCAGAATTCGGAAACGAACGCATAGGTCACATGGAGCGCCGTCGCCAAATTTTTCACCAGCGAATGGAAAAATTCACCGCCGACCGCCTGCGCCGTCCCCTCCGAGATCGCCCGCAAGGTGGTCTCTCGTTCTTTGAGGGAGAGTTCCATGACCTGACGATGAATCTCGACGCCGGCTCGCTCCCCAAACAGCTTGAACACATCGATTTCCTCGGTCGTGAGCAACATGGGCTTCACGTCCATTGCGGCCAGGTGCCCGAGCACCTTGCCCCGCGGGTCTTTCAACGGAACGGCCAGATAGCTCCGAACGCCCATGGTCACCAGCTCCACATCCTTCGGGAACAGTTTTTCGACGTCTTGTGGATAGTGGCAGGTTTTTCCGGCGATCACGTCCTCGCAGGGCGTACCCTGGAGGGCGTACTCCACGGGATCCATGTAGCCCTCGCCCGTCCAGAACGCGAGGGTCCGGATCTTTGCACCAGGCAGGAGATAGCCGACGAAGCAATAGCGGATCTGTAGCGCCGCGGCCACCTGCCGGACCAGTTCACGCAGAAAATCACCGCCGGTGGACGTGATGGTGCCTTCGACGAGCGAACGGAGGAAGTCGTCGGCCTTGTGACGCGCGTCCACGTGGAGGGGATCATTGAGCGAGGGGACGCCGTCTGCCATGCAGACCCTTTCCCAGTGGGTATGAGCCGAGAGAGGAGCCAAAGCTTATCACTGGATAGCAAGACCCCGCAACTTACGGCAATGGGAAGAGATTATGGAGAAACCAGTTGCAACGCGTGCCCATCCGGATCACGAATCAGGAGCCGTTTCGCAAATCCTGATGAGCCATCGGGCAACCGGACGACGCCGGTGGACACGAAGGATGCCATTCCCTGCAGGCTCGCGGCCGCCGCGTCCACATCGGGGACGATCAGAGTCGTCTGCCAATGCCAGAGATCCGTCGGATGCGAATCGGACGGCATGGGTCGGCCCGCAACCGGCCGCTCATATTCCAGAAATTCTGCGGCAGGCGGACTGACTTTGGGAATAAGCCCGGTCACGCGTGCCCGCGCGCCAGGCAAACTGTCGAGATGTTCCTGTTCGCTGCCCATATTGCGCGTGCGGCCTCCCACGGTCAGACCGAGCAGGTCGTGATAGAACCTGATGCTGTTCTCGGTGCTCCGCACGGTCATGGCGGTATGGTCAATACCAAGGAACAAGTCCCGCCCCGGCTTCTTCCATATGGGATTCCCCTTTCCTTCGGGAAACCAGAGGAGTTCCAGATTATGGCCGTCGGGGTCGCGAAACTTGATGGCCCGAATGCCTGCCGCTGCGGCATTCGAAACAGGAATGGTTTGCGGGCGCGGAGAAATCTGTCGCACATGGTGTTTGCGCAGGCGCGCCCACGCCTCGTCCATGTCGCGCACCACAATGGCGACGTGTTGAAACCAGAGGTCGTGACTATACGAAGGAGCAGGAATGGGCCTGAGGTCCGGCGGCGAGAGAAATTCCGTGAGCTCCAGCAACTGCCCGCCCAGCCGCATTCGGACGATCCGCGCCCGCACGCCGAAGATCCCCCAGAGCTGATCGTATTCCGGCCCATCGACTTCCACGTCGGTGACCGGCTCGAAGGTCAGCACCTCGCGATAGAAGGCTACGGCGCGATCCATGTCGGAGACGGTAAAACCGACGGCCGCAATCGACTGGACAGTGATCGGAGGCTCCGCCTCCGCGAGTGAACGGTGATGGGTGAGGAGTGATGAGCAGACCAAGACGACCAGCAGCCACGCTGAGGGAGCCTTGTACGGTCTCATGGTGCTTGCTCTCATTTGTTGTTACCCGTCACACATCACTCTTCACCGGCCATGGCCCCTGCGAGTTCCCGCGTTTCGGTTGGAAGCATGGCTGCCGGCGCCTGACCGCGACCGATGTGGAATTGCACGAGATCCTTCGTGAAGATGACGTCCAGGATCCAATCGAGCACGACACGAACCTTCTTCTCGATCCGTGGCAACTTGCTCAGATAGATGAACCGCCAGAGGGACCAGGCGACGACGCCCGAAAAGTTGACTCCCAGAATTCTCGCCACACCCGTGCGCCGTCCGATCGCGGCCAGCTGGCCGAGCGTCCTGAACCGGAAGGCCTGTGCCGCGCGTCCGTGGAACGACGCGAGGACGTTGCGCGCGGCGGTTTTGGCTTCACGCAGCGCATGCTGGCCGGTCGGTGGATGATAGCCGCCGGTCAAGGGATCGGGAATCACGGCGCAATCCCCCAGCGCCCACACACCGGGCCAGCCGGGAACCTCCAGACAGTCATTGACCACCACTCGTCCATTTTTCGTCTGGCACGGCAAGGTGGCCAGCAACGGATTCGGCGAGGTCCCCGCCGTCCACACCAACGTGCGGCTGGTGATGCGAGCGCCATCGCTGAGGCACACTTCCTGGTCGGACATTTTCACGACCTTGGTATTGGTATGAATTTCGACGCCGCGGGCCAAGAGCTTCTCTTGGGCATAGCGTCCAAGCGCTTCGCCGAGCTCCGGCAAAATCACCGGCCCCGAATGCACGAGGACCACGCGGAGCATCTCCGGTCTGAGATGGGGGTAAAAGGTCAGCGCCTCGCGGAGGAAATCGTTCATCCCGGCGATCGTTTCCACCCCGGCAAATCCTCCGCCGGCGACGACAAAGGTCAACAGCGGCTTCCTCAACGAAGCCGCGCATTCGAAGTTCGCTTCTTCCAGATGAGCAATCATGCGATTGCGCAGATAAATGGCGTCGCCCAGCGTCTTCATCGTCAACGCGCGTTCCGCGAGGCCCGGAAGATGGTAAAAATTCGTCACGGACCCCAGGGCCAGGACCAAATGATCGTACGGCAGGGTGTGTCCATGATGCGTCTCCCCATGCGTGACCCTGACCTGGCGCTGTTCGAGATCGATGGATGCCACCTCGCCGTGGAAAAACTCCACGCGCCGCAGCAACTTGCGGATCGGGTTCACGATGTTGGTCATGTCGAGGTCGCTCGATGCCACCTCGTGCAGCATCGGCGTAAACAGAAAGAAGTTCTCCCGGTTCACGAGCGTGACGTCGAAGGACGAGTCATGCCTGAGGAGTTTTTCAAACTCCAAGGCGGTATAGACGCCGCCGAACCCGCCTCCCACGATGACGACGTGTTTCCGGCCGGGCGCAATCTGGCAGGCCTCGTCGTGATCTCCTTCGGGCATTCTCGCGATCATGCGACGATCCTTTCGAGGAGATGATCTCCAACGCGCAGGGCGTTCGCCATGATGGTCAATGAGGGATTGACGGCGCTGCTGGAGACGAAGAAGCTGGCGTCCACGACATAGAGATTGTCCACATCGTGTGCCTTGCAGTTCACGTCGAGCACCGAGGTCCTGGGATTGCGTCCAAACCGGACGGTGCCGCACTGATGCGCCGTCCCGGCAATGGGAATTTTCTTCCCCAGATAGAGGTGTTGGGGAATCAACCGATCGTCGCACCCAAGCCGATTGAGCATGCGCTTGAGCGTGGCTGCCAGCCGCTTGTGGCTCTCCAGATTATTCTCGGTGTAGTGGAGCGAAATGTTTCCGGCCTTGTCGATGAGGACGCGGTTCTCCGGATCAGGCAGATCCTCGGAGGTCATCCAGAAATCGAGCGAGTGTTTGGCCACGACGTCCAGGGCCAGGCCCGGCGCAAAGACCGGCGCGCCCAGACGAAGCATCTCGAAATCCTGTTTTCCGATCATCGAGATATGTCCCATTGGATAGTCCCAGGCCGGAGACGGAAAATAGAAATCGTTCAAGCCGATCGTCTTTTGAAAGACGGTGGGATTCGGCCGCTTGGAGATGGCCAGCATGGCCGAATTGTTGTGGCACATGTAGTGGCGTCCGACCATGCCGGAGGAATTCGCCAACCCGTTCGGGTGCTGGTCGTTGGCGGACTTCAAGAGGAGAGCAGCGGAATTGATGGCTCCACAGGAGACCACGACAATGGCGGCTCGATAGGTTTCCCGCCGTCCATTCCGTTCGACGACGACGCCGGTGACTTCCCGCCCCGACGCGCCGGTTTCCAGCCTTGTCACCATGGCATGAGTGAGCATCGTGACGTTCGGATGGCGTAAGGCCGGCTCGACGCAGATCACCTGCGAATCGGCCTTCGCATTCACGAGACAGGGAAATCCGTCGCAGGTACCGCAACGGATACAGGCGCTTTTCTCTTTCTGCTGCTCGTCGAGCATGACACCGACCGGCAAATGAAACGGCTGATGGCCCATTCGCGCCCAATCGTCGTGCAGCTCTTGAATGCGTGGTTCGTGCGTGAGCGGGGGATATTTGTAGGGGGCACTGGCCCGAGGTTCGGTCGGATCTTCTCCGCGCGTGCCATGCACATGGTACAGATGTTCGGCCTGGGTGTAGTAGGGTTCGAGATCGTCGTACCGGATCGGCCATTCGGGCGAAATCCCGCCGTGATGTTTGACTTCGCCAAAATCCTGCGCCCGCATGCGCAGCAACGCGGCGCCATAGACTTTGGAGTTGCCGCCGACGTTGTAATGAATGCCCGGATGAAAGGGATTGCCGTGCCGGTCGTGCCAGGTCTCCTTGGCCTTGTACTTGTTGTCGATGAACACACTCCGGCTGTTCCAGTTGTCTTTTTCGCGCGGTAGAAAACCTCCGCGTTCCAATAACAGAATGTTCTTCCCGGACGGGGCCAGTTTATAGGCCAGCGTCCCTCCGCCCGGGCCGGTGCCGATGATGATGACGTCGTAGAGGGTCGACATAGGGCATAGTCGGGTTCCCCCAGAAAGTCTTACAGCAAGAAACAGGTTCTGCAGGGACATGTAATAGGATGCGCTCTCGAGCGACCCACCAGGGGGAGTCTGGTCGATGAAACATTGCAGCTACATTCTGATGCTCATCCTCCTATCAGGCTGTGGCGGCTTTCGCGGAGGGATCGAGAGCAGTCCCTATGTCGAAGGCCAGGAACCACAGGAGAGCCGTACCGGCCCACCATGGTCCCATGAACTGACCTTTTCCGATCTGACGGTCGAGCTTTCCTTGAACAACAGAGTTCGCACCTATCAATACGAAGTCATGCTGTTCGTCATCCCGACCTATCTGAATTTTTGGGAGGAGTTTCAACATCGAGACGCCGATGCGCTGGAACTGACTGTCCGAGTCACCGCCCACGGCTCTACCGTGACTCTGGACCCCCGACATCTGCGTTTGACTGTGGAGCAGGAAGAATTTCGTCCCACCGGCGTGTGGATGAACAATCTCGAGCGAGAACGTCAGGTTATCGATACCTACGTCGATGCGCTGAAGCAGGCATCTGCGGACCGACCACCTGCCATTCCCCGTTCGTCAGAATGGCGTGATCCCGTCATGGGTCCTGTAACGATCCACCCAGGAGAGAAGTCTCCTCGATTCATCGTGACATTTCCTGTTCCGCTCCCATCGCCGGAGCGGCCGCTGTCGCTGGATCTCAACCCGGCGATCAGTGACACGCAGCATTCCAATAAGCCTCTCATCCGCTTCAAGTCGGTGCGCTGGTCTGAGGGATACAGTTAGCTGGCGATTCCTGACGGGCGCGTCATTCCCCGGATTGCTGGATCAGCTTGGCCACCAATCCCGTCCAGCCCGTCTGATGGCTCGCGCCAATCCCTGCCCCGTTGTCGCCATGGAAATATTCGTAGAACAAGAGGTCATCCTGCCAGTGCGGGTCACGCTGCATGACGTCCGTCCCGCCAAAGACGGGGCGGCGTCCATCCGCATCGCGTAAAAAGATGCGGGTGAGACGACGGGAGATTTCCGCCGCGACCGTTCCGAGGTTGAGCGGGTTGCCGGAGCCGGTAGGGTAGTCCACCAGAAACTCCTCGCCCAGGTAATGATGGAATTTTTGGAGAGATTCGATGAGCAAATAGTTGACCGGGAACCAGACGGGACCGCGCCAATTGCTGTTGCCGCCGAAGAGATCGGTGCCGGACTCCGCCGGCTCGTAGTCCACCCGGTGCTCCCGACCCATGACGTTGAAGACGTAGGGATGGTCTTTGTGAGCGCGCGACAACGCGCGAATCCCGTACGGCGATAGAAATTCCGTTTCATCCAGCATGTATCGAAGAATAGAGCGCAGTCGCTCACGGTTCACCAGCGAGAGGAACCGCCGGACGCCTCCGTCATAAGACTGCGTTTCGAGATGTTGGGCGAAATCCGGTCTATTCTCGAGGAACCATTGCATGCGGTGCTTGAATCGCGGGAGGCGATCGATGAGTTCCGAATCCAGCGTTTCGACGGCGAACAGCGGGATGAGGCCCACCATCGAGCGGACCCTGATGTGCCGTGTGTCTCCGTTCGGCAGGTGCAGCACGTCGTAGAAAAAGCTGTCTTCCCGGTCCCACAGTTCGATTTTATCTCCGCCGATATTGTTGATCGCGCGGCAGATGTAGACGAAGTGCTCGAAAAACTTGCTGGCGACGTCTTCATACGCGCGGTTGTCGCCGGCGAGTTCCAGCGCGATCATCAGCATGTTCAGGCAGTACATGGCCATCCAGCTCGTCGCATCGGACTGCTCGATGTGGCCGCCGGTGGGCAGCGGGGCGCTCCGGTCGAAGACGCCGATATTGTCGAGGCCCAGAAATCCTCCCTGGAAGATATTCTTGCCTTCCGCGTCCTTTCGATTGACCCACCAGGTGAAGTTCAAGAGCAATTTGTGGAACACCCGCTCGAGAAACCGGCGGTCGCCGGTCCCGGTGTGTTTCTTGTCGATTTTATAGACGCGCCAGGCGGCCCAGGCATGGACGGGAGGATTCACGTCCCCAAAGTTCCACTCATATGCCGGAATCTGACCGTTCGGATGCATGTACCATTCGCGCAGCATCAGGACGAGCTGCTCTTTGGCAAATGTCGGATCGACGAGCGCGAGCGGAATGCAATGAAACGCCAGATCCCACGCGGCATACCACGGATACTCCCATTTATCCGGCATGGAGACGACATCGGCATTATAGAGATGAGGCCAATCCGCATTGCGCCCGCGAAGCCGTTGAGACGGAGGTTCGGGCCCCATCGGATCGCCCTTGAGCCATCGGCTCAGGTCGTAGTGATAGAACTGCTTGCTCCACAGGAGCCCGGCAAAGGCCTGGCGCTGCACAAGGCGCGCATCGTCCGAAAGCGTCCCCGGCGCCAACGCCCGGTAGAACTCGTCTGCTTCTTGGCGCCGCCGCTCGAAGACGTCGTTGAAGTTCCGGCGGGTAAACGTCGCCGTCGTCGCGTCGTCCGTCAGGCGGAGACGCAGCGTCCGGCTCTCGCCTGCGGCGAGAGTCAATACGTAATGCGCCGCCGCCTTGGTGCCGACATGGTCGGGATTGACCGCATCCTTCTTCCCTTGCACGACATACTCGTGAAAGCCATCCTTCACGTATCGCGCGCCGTCGGGATCGTCGTAGAGGCGCCGGGTGTTGGTATCGTTCTCGGTGAACAACAGCGTCGGCTGTCCCTCGCAAAGCAAACGCCGCGCGCCATAGTAGTCATGTCGCACGTCGATGACGCTGATGTCGTCGCAGGGCTCGCCCTGACGCACCCGCGGGCGGCGGACATCGTCTCCCCAGGACCAGGTGTTCCGAAACCAGAGCGTCGGGAGGACCGCCAGCTCGGCCGGTTCCGGTCCTCGATTCACCGCCTGGATCCGAATGCAAAGATCTTCCGGAGTCGCTTTCGCGTATTCGACAAACACGTCGAAGTAGCGGTGCTCATCGAACAGGCCGGTGTGGACGAGCTCGAATTCGGCGTCGCGGCGGCCGCGCCGGCGATTTTCCTCGACAAGCTGCGCATAGGGAAACGGCGCCTGCGGATACTTGTAGAGGAATTTCATGTAGGAATGCGTGGGCGTCGAATCGAGATAGTAATAATATTCCTTCACGTCCTCGCCGTGATTGCCCTCCTTGCCCGTCAAGCCAAACAAGCGCTCCTTGAGGATGGAATCTTTGCCGTTCCAGAGCGCGACGGCGAAGCAAATATATTGATGCCGATCGCAGATGCCGGCGAGGCCGTCCTCGTTCCAGCGATAGGCGCGTGAGCGCGCATGGTCGTGAGGAAAGTGCTCCCAGGCGTTCCCCTCCGCACTATAGTCTTCGCGGACGGTGCCCCACGCGCGTTCGCTGAGATAAGGCCCCCAGCGCTTCCAGTGGCGCTGCCGCTGCGCGTCCTCATGCAGGCGCTGTTGCTCGGCCCCCCTCGTGGTAGGATCCTGCACACGTCGTCTCCCCATGGTATGCTCCCTTCTGCCCGACCGGACTTATCTGCCGCCGCTCGTGGTGAGACGCAGGCGGTAGAGTGCAGAGCCTCCTGTCACGAACAGCGTCCGTCCGTCCTCTCCCCACGCCACGTTCGACGCCGGCTGACCCGTGTCGATCGTGCCCAGCAAGGTCCCGTCCGGTGCAATCACGCTGAGACCGCCTGGTCTGGTCCCGAACAGGTTGCCCAGGCGATCGATCTTGAATCCGTCCGGCCCAAAATAGGGGTCCCTCCGCCATCTCGTCGCGTCGAACAAGATGCGGCCGTTGGCGACTGTGCCGTCGGGCTTCACGTCGAAGGCCAACCAGGCCGCCCGCCGGGGATTCACATCGGAGACGTAGAGCGTCCGTTCATCGGGCGAAAAGGCGATGCCGTTGGGCGCCTGGATGTCGTCGATGAGGAGGGTCAGCCTGCCATCGCTCGAGAGGCGATACACCCCTTGCACCCTGGCCTTGCCTGGGTCGTGAAAATTCTTCGGAAGGCCGAAGGGCGGGTCCGTGAAATAGAGATCGCCGTTGGAGGTGAAGACCAGATCGTTCGGACTGTTGAGCCGGTGACCATCGTACTGCGCGGCCAGTGGACTGATGCGGCCATCCGCTTCGAGACGCCCGATTTGCCGATCGCCATGACGGCAGAGCACGAGCCGCATGCGGTCATCGAAGGCCAGGCCGTTCGATCCCGGCTCCCGTCCCTCGAACGGCTCCGCTCCGCTGTACCCGCTGTGCTTCAGATAGAGGGTCGTCCCTTCGCCCTCCTTCCATTGATAGACCGCGTTCGCGGGAATGTCGGAGAAGAGCAAACGGTTCTGCTGCGGATCCCACACCGGCCCTTCGACCCAGGTGAACCCATCGGCAATTTTCTCCATGCGGACGTCTTGCGGCACCAGCGCCTCGAAGCGCGGATCGAGACGGGTGACGGTGATCGGCACGGTTTCCGCCTGGGATGCCTGAGCAACGCCGACGGCGATCAGCAGCATCGGGCCGACAAGTTGCGTCATGATTCGCATCATGGTCGTATCCCCGCCACGTGCATTCGCAGCCGATAAATCCCTGACTCTGCCGTGATGTACAGGGTCTTCCCATCGTCGTCGCCCCAGGCC
This sequence comes from Nitrospira sp., assembly GCA_035281245.1. GTDB lineage: Bacteria > Nitrospirota > Nitrospiria > Nitrospirales > Nitrospiraceae > Nitrospira_C. The sequence continues at coordinate 18,699 of DATEEH010000020.1, read as the reverse complement.
ATATTGTGAGGGTTCTCCGGTCCTTTGATGAGACCCAGTGGCGTGCCTTCCGGTGAAATGATCCAGAGTCCTCCAGGGCCGGTCGAGTAGACGTTGCCCTGCTGATCCACCTTTAATCCGTCGAGCGCGTCGGCGCCCGGCTCCTTCGTCAGATCGAGGAACAGCCGGCCATTCGACAGCGCACAATCGGAGTTCACGTCGTAGCGCAGGATGACCTTCCTCTGGTCATTCCAGTTGTTGACGTACAGATGCCGCTCATCCGGAGACAACGCGAGACCGTTCGGCGCATCAAGATCCGTGCTGACGAGCGTCACGCGCGAGTCCTTGACGCAGTAGAGGCCGCTGTACGGCAGTTCCTTGCGCGAATCGGCAAACACCTGTGGCAGTCCAAACGGCGGATCCGTGAAATACAGAACACCGTCGGTCCGATAGACGAGATCATTGGGGCTGTTGAGTCGCTTGCCGTCATAATGGTCGGCCAGCACAGTGATGTTTCCACGGGGTTCGACGCGAATGACCCGGCGATTGCCATGTTGATTGATCGTCAAACGCCCCTGGCGATCGAGCGTGAGCCCGTTGGAACCCGGTTGATGATAGGCCCCGACATCGAAGCCGCTATAGCCGCTCTTCGTGCGAAAGACGGACACCTGGCCTTCGTGGGACAGCCGATAGATCGTATTCGCGTTCGGATCGCTGAACAGCAGATAGCCGGGTGCGACGGGCGTGGCGGGCACCCACACGGGTCCCTCGGTGAACAGAAAACCGCCGGCCAGCTTTTCCAGCTGCGCGTTCGCGGGCAGAATCCGATCGAGCCTGGGATCCTTTTTGACGATCTCCGTCTTGACCTGCTGGGCCTGGCCGATCCCATGGCTCTTGTAGAAATCCAACGTGGCGGATCGAACCCAGATGAAATTGCCCGGAGGATCCGAGAGCGGACCATTGATTCCGAAGACGGCGAGTTGAATTTTCTGTCCCGGCCGCGCATCGTGCGTGACGACGACTCGATTCGGCGCATTGAAGCCTTTGATGACCTGCCCCCCCGGCTGCCCCAGGACCAGCGGCAATTTGCCGTCCACCCATACCTCTGCGTAGTCGTCGATGGCGATCTCGAAAATGACGGTCGACCCGCTTGGATCGAAGCCGCCGACACGATCGGGGATGGTGATGCTGGTCCGATACCAGTTGAAGCAGAGACGCCCGGTTGAACGCCGCTCTTCCAGTTGCAGGGGCTTCAGCTGCTCCCATTGAGAATCGTCGAAATCGACTCCGCCGGCCCGGAGATCGATATCTTGCGTGCGGTTGGGCGGTCCGGACGGGGCGAGATCGAGTCCGACGCTATGGTGATCGACGTCTTTGACCTTCGCATTGTGATATCGCCACTGGCCGCGCACTAACGCGATCCCCTCCTCCGTCATGAGATCGACGATCGCGTCGGGCCTGACTCCCGGCGCATCAGCCGTCACCTGCGCGTGGGAGACGCCCGGTGCGCCAAACGACGCCGTCATCAGCATCACGATCACTGGAATGGCACGCTCACGCTTCATGTCATCCTCGTCTCGACAAGACAGTGACAACGAACGCTATTTCACCTTGACGACGTAATAGTTAAAGGGCGCGTCGACCGCTTTGAACCAGTGGGGCACGCCATTGGGAATGACCACGATGTCCCCGGGGACCAGGCGGCGGGATTCGCCTCCTTCGACAGTCGGCGCCCGTAATTCATGCGGCGCGATGGTCTTGGCCCCCACCGGTGTGCCGCCGGTGACCAGCTGGGCCGAGCCCTGAAGCACATAGACGATGTCCGTGTCTTCTTCGTGGATTTCGACGACGCCGGGCTGTTCACGATGGCTCGCGTGCACCATGTAGTTCCGGCCCGCATGCATCATCTGTTCGTCTTCACCGATCAAGACGGCGCCTTTGGCGAACGAGGCCGCCACGGTCTCGCTTCCGATGTAAGTGACGGGAAGAGGGGCATGACCGTTCGGAAGGCCCGCGACATCCATGGCGCCGAGGGCGTGGGCACCCGCGAGGGCCAATTCCTCGTCCTGCTGCGCACTGGCTGCGCCGCTCACGCCGATGGCTCCCACCACCCTGCCTTCCCACTCCAGCGGAAGGCCGCCCTGCAACGGAGTAAAGTTCTGTAGATCGCCTCCCAACGCGACCATAGAAGTGCGGCCGCCCTTGATGCTCTCCTCAAACACACTCGTAGGCTTCTTAAACAAGGCCGCCGTGCGGGCTTTGCCGATCGCGATGTTCGCGCTGGCGGCAAAGGTATGATCCAACCGCATCAAGGCGAGCAGGTTCCCCCCGTCGTCCACAACCGCGATCGATCCTCCCGGCGCCTTGAGCCGTTTGGCTTCCGACACGGCGGCGGCGATGACGGACTTCGCTCCCTCGAGGGTGAGACTTCGGGAATCCGCCACCGATTGCGCAAACGTCCATGCGGGCCACGACACCGTGGCCACCATTGCGAGGAATAAGATTCGCTCAAGGCGTTTCATGATCATTCTCCTTGGTTGCTCCCGGCGTTTTGTTCGCTGTCGATGCACGACTAGGGTGTTGCAAAGGATGCCGCCACCCCGGCTCCCGCGATGGCGATGTCTTCGTCGACTTGGGGCGTCTCCCCGCTCACGCCAATGGCGCCGATGACTTTGCCGTTGATGACGATGGGGACGCCGCCCTGCAAGGCCACCGCGCCGTGAAGCGCCAGGGCGGAGACACGGCCATTCTTCACCTGATCTTCGAAGACTTTGCTCGGCCGGCGGTAGATGGCGGCCGTTCGCGCCTTGTCGATGCCCACGTTCACGCTCGCCACCTGGCTGTCGTCCAACCGTTCGAGAAGAAGGAGATTGCCCGCGTCGTCGACGACCGCAATGACGACCCTGGCTCCCTGGGCGTTCGCGCTGTGCTCCGCCGCCGCGGCAATCCGCTTGGCGCCGTCCAAGGTCAATGTGGTCTTCTCGACCAATTGGGCGCCGACTGCCGTGGACCAGACCGCGAGGGCCATGACTGTGATACTGAAGATCTTCATCGTGCCCTGCTTTCCCGCAACGACCCGAGGAGGTCATCCCTCCCCGGGAGCTGCGCAACGTCTTAGCGGCTCATCGCCATGCCATCCTGCTGCATGCCGCTCTCGGCCCGCATGCCGTTCGCGTGCTCGCCCGATGCCGTGACGATCGGCTTGGCGAACGGCGCTTCGCCGAGCAGCGTTTCGGCGAACGCACACCAGATCTGCACCTTGGCGACGTCGTGCACGTACGGCGGCAGCGTGATCGTGCGATTCTGCTTCTCGCCTTTGATGGTCAGGCGATTGAGCAGATACACATTGCCTTTCGTATCGACCACCTGCCAGTGCGGCGCCGGCGTGTCGGGAATCTTGAAATCGTCGGACCACATCAAGGTGTCGCTGTTTCCCGACCGGGCATGCGTGGCCGTGCCGCTGTTCGCCTTCACGCCCTCGAACTTCGTCGTCGTGTGGCCCTCGGCGGCAAGGCCATTCGATGCCAGCAGCAGTCCTGCGGCAGCGACGACGGATAGCAATCCGATCCTGACCTGACTCGTTGCACTCATAACGCCCTCCTTATTGTGTGATTCGCTCGCGGTAGCGACTGGCTTCAATGCAGGCTCCGCATCTGCGCATGTGTCGCGCAAGAGGCCGAGTCCTTACATGAGCGGGAGATTACGACGCGTAGCCGCAGCGAAAGATGCAACCGCTGCGGTGCTCATGATGCAGTTTGGCGCAGAGAACGCGATGGGCTCCCTGGACTCGCAGGTAACATTCCGCCGCCAGCAACATGCCGGCCAGAGGCGCGGTGAGATAGACCCAGAACGCGCTCCAGACATTCGCGGGCAGCGCGGAGGCAAACGATCGGGCTGGATTCATGCTCATCCCCGACAGCGGCGCTTCGACCGCGATGTAGGCGGCCACGAGCGCACCGGCGAAGAGACCGGTCCACATCCGGAGGGTTGCGTGATTGGACGTCACGAGCACGATCAACATCAAGCCGAATGAAATGACGACCTCCGCGACGAAGGCCGCGACCGACCCTTCCTGGCCCGGCACGGTCACGGCATAATTCACGGCCGGATGCCGAACCGCCATGCCGATCACCGCCGCAGCCATGAGGAGTCCCGCGGTACCGCCGGCGAATTGCCCGAGGACGTAGAACAGGGCATCGACCCACTGCATCTTGCCGAGACGGAGAAATGTCAGCGTCACCGCGGGATTGAGGTGAGCGCCTGACCGTCCTCCCCACGGAGAATAGATCAACGCCACGGCTGTCAGCCCCATGGCGATGCCGATGATCACCCGCCGTGTCGTTGGGTCAGGAATCCCTTGGCGCAAAGGCGAAGCCGGATGCTCGAGGCCTGTCGTGACAATCGCCGCGGAAATCATGAACAGCCCCAGCCCTGCCGCTTCCATCAGATACTCCGGCCAATGTCTTCGTGCAGTTTCAAGAACGGGCAACATAGACGGTCCTGTACGACTAAAATCTCTGAAAGAACGGCGACGGTCTCCTTGCAGTGGCGACACGGCATACTGCCTCCTGTCCGATAGACCACGAATGTCGATGGGGAGAGGCCCAGACCGCCAGAATGGCTTTCAGGCGCAGGCGCCATGACAGCCGTTCAATTTCCCGGCGAAGCCGCCAGCATCGCAGGCTGAAGCGAAACTGCTGCCAGCCATGACGGCGGTGTTGAATCGTCCAGTAGAGCAAGGCGTTCACAGACATGCTCCCATCCTCCCATCCTGGCCATGGGTCGTATGACCAGCCCGCGTCTTACAGAACTGTGTGGCTAGCGTGGCAATGATTTGTGCGGCAGGACTAAGGAAGCGGCGATCGTGGGATGGAGCTCGGAGAGGCGGGCCAACGCCTCCCTGGCTTGAGCGGTGTAGTACGCCCAATCACGGCCCGCATAGTGGATGAGCACGCGCTCATACAGCGCCCGCGCATCCGCGACTCGATCCGTGCTGGCCGCCGCGGCCGCAGCTCTCAGCGTGCAGGCGGCGCCGATCGCCCGCGGATCGACGGTCGCGCGGACCGGCTGGGGCCTCACGTGAGGCCCCCAGCCGTTCAGCCATGCAGGCGGCATCACGCCGGTGATCGTCACAGTATCGATATGGTCGACGATGCGAATGAGCTCATCGGGATCGGTGGCCGCCTGGCAACGTTGATACTGCTCCCACAGCGGCATGATCTGAGGGTTGCGCTCCTGCGGGACGTCCACGAACATCAGGCCGTGGCACCCGGTCAACACCACCGTGAGAAGACCAATCATCCGACGCATGACAGTCAGTCGTGAAACCGACGCCACCCTTACAGCACCTCATGCCTTCATCCCTTTTGCCTCGTAGAAACCGGATTTTCCCACGCCACATTTGATGCTGGATCAAGCACGACCACTTCCTTTATAGTGCGGTTTTTCTTACTCCTTCATCGCAACATGCCATTTCTGGCCACTCAGCACCCGGCCGTGAAAGCGCTCGTGATGGCGCTCGTCGTCGGCGCCTATTTTTTGGCCGGAAAGATCGGACTCGGCTTCGCTTCTGTACACGTCAGTGCATCGCCGGTCTGGGCTCCCGCCGGGATGGCGATCGCGTTTCTCCTATTGCTCGGGTCCTCCATCTGGCCCGCGATCTTCGCCGGGGCCTTCCTGGTCAACGTCACCACCGCGGGATCGCTGGTCACATCCACCGCCATCGCAGCCGGCAATACGCTCGAAGGGATGTTGGGCGCGTGGTTGTTGCAACGGTTTGCGCAAGGCGTTCATGCGTTCGAGTCGCCGTCGGACATTCTGAAATCCGCCCTCCTCGCGGGGTTCCTGAGCCCGACCGTGAGCGCCACCATCGGCGTCACCAGCCTCGTACTCGGCCAGCATGCGTCCTTCGAAGAATTCGCACTCATCTGGCTCACCTGGTGGATGGGCGACGCGACCGGAATTCTGATCGTCACACCGGCCATCCTGTTGTGGACCCAACATCCCCGCGTGGAGTGGACCCGGCGGCAACGGCTCGAGCTGGGCCTCTTACTCCTCGTGCTCCTCGTGACCTGTGAGGCGATTTTTAGTCCGTTGATGAATATAGGGCATCAGTATCCGCTGCAGTTCTTGCTCGTCCCCATCCTGATCTGGGCGGCCTTCCGCTTCGGGCCCCGCGAGACGGCCACGCTCATGGTGCTCATGGCCGGATGGGCCACGTTCGGAACGATCAATGGCCAGGGCCCATTCGTCGGCGCATCCGAAAATGAGGCGCTCTTGCTCGGTCAAGCCTTTCTCGCGGTGAATTCGATCATGCCGCTGGCACTGGCCGCCGCCGTGCAGAAGAGCAAAGACGCTGAGACGCGGTTCCTCGAGACGGCCGAGCGGTTGGTGAACAAACGCACCCAGGAACTACTTCATACCCAGGCCCGATTACGCACCATGGCCCAGACGCTCACCTTGACCGAACAGCGCGAGCGCAAACGCATGGCCGGCGAACTGCACGATTATCTCGCCCAGCTGCTCGTGCTCGGCAAAATGAAGCTGTCGAACATGCAAACAGAAATCCAGAATATCGGCGGTTCCACGGCTGCCCTGTTTCAAGAGATCGACGAGACGTTCAGCAAGGCCCTCGACTACACACGGACGTTGATGGCCGAGTTGAGCCCGCCGGTGTTGCACGAGTTGGGTCTGCCGACGGCGCTCCAATGGTTGGCCGATCAGATGAAGAAAGCCCGCCTCACGGTGGACGTCCGGCTCGGAACCTCCCACCTGCCGTTACCCGAACATCAAGCGATCTTGCTGTTCCATTCGGTTCGCGAGTTACTGATCAACGTCGCCAAGCATGCCGGGACGGACAAAGCCGTCCTGACGCTGGATGTGGAGGATGACGAATTGAGGATTGCCGTCCAGGACAGGGGACAGGGGTTCAACACCAACAGTCTCGAGCCCACGCAGCCGGGCCATCAATTTGGACTCTTCAGCGTCCAGGAGCGCATGGAGGAACTCGGAGGATGGCTGCGTGTCGAGAGCGCTCCGGGACGGGGAACGACCGTCACCTTGGGCCTGCCGTTTACCCCAGAAGTCTCCACGCCGGACCTGTATGAAGACGGGGAGCAAGCTTCTTCACCGGCGCTGGCGACGACCGGGATACGCCGCGTCTTACTCGTGGACGATCATGCGATGGTCCGCCAGGGGCTTCGAGCCATCCTGGACCATTACCCTGATTTGCTCATCATCGGGGAAGCGGCAGACGGCCGGGAAGCAGTGTCGATTGCCACGAAGCGGGCGCCCGACGTCATCATTATGGACATCAACATGCCCCGCATGGACGGCATCGAAGCGACCAAGCAGATCAAGCAGGAACAACCTGAGACCGTCATCATTGCGGTCTCGGTCAACGATACGCCGCATCTCCGGGAATCGATGCAGAAAGCCGGCGCCTCGGCATTCGTGTCGAAGGAGGAAGCCGGCGAGCGTCTCTACGAGACGATCATGACCCTCACGTCCACAAGCACCGATGAGCCGTTTCCCACCGGGTAGACCGAAAGAATCAGCACGCACGAGCTGCCGCTCACCTCGCGAGCAGCGCTCCTTCTTCCGATCCCTCCTCGATCAGCCGGACCGAAAGCGTCTGTCCTTGCTGGGAAATTTTCGCCTCGACCCGGTCGCCGGGATTCGCTCGAGTGGGGACTTTGGTCTCGCGGGTCAGCTTCAACTGGATTTCCTGGCCGGCAGGCGTAGTGATGATATAGGCCTTATCGACCATCCTGAGCGTCTCCTCTCCTCGAGCATCCTTCGCCATGTGGAATTCTCCCTCGACGGCGGACACCTGCCCGGTCACGGTTTTTGAAGAAGGCAATTCTGATTGAGACCGAGCCTCGATACTCGTGGCAGCGACCAACAGGCTCGCAACGGCAAGGCTCATGGCAGCGAGAGTGGTGCGGGGAACTGTAAGGTAGGTCATAGTGCCCTCCTCGGATCTGCCCACCTCAGTTGGAATGATCAGTGCATCTTGAATGCCACGATGTATCAGAGCCTGTTTCAAAGAAAACGATTCATTCTGAATCATTAAACATTTTAACTAAGGCCAACTCGCGGCGCTTTTGACACGATGATTGTAGGAGGCAGCCGCTAGGCGGAACTCTAGTTACACATATCTACCCTCTGGCGTATTTAGACCATGTTCGCTACGCTGACGGCGAGAGTTCACGCGTGACGGGAACTGACTTCTTTTTTTCTTTTGGAAGCGAACAATGCAGAGGCATATTTTCTTCGACGCGTCCCGACGGGAGGTCATCACATGCCGACCTATGAATATAAATGCCTGGATTGCGGCAAAGAGTCGGAGCTGTATCTCAGCATGAGCGAGCACGACCGCGGCAGCATCCAGTGCCCAGCGTGTAAGAGCGCCCGCATGGAGCAGCTAATCTCCGCGGTGTCGGCCAAGACGAGCCGTAAAAGTTAGTGATGCTCCTTCCAAGCTTGCTCGTTTCCTCTTTAAGGGCAGGGCTGGATTGATCTCCTCCTGCGCGTTTGAACGCCTTTCGCCTTACATATGGAGGTGGATGGTGACCTCGCTGCGACTTGCGGGGGATGCATGCCCCTGTCGTTGTGGTCGCCGAAGGCGATGGCGAGACGCAGTGTCTGAAGGTCCGTTCGGACGAAGTCAAGGACGGAACAAGTTTGCGGAGCCAAGCAACGACAGGGTCATGCGGTTTATCCCACGCTGGAGCAGCAGGTCACCATCCACTTCCTGTACCCCTTTCCGGTGTGCCACGAGCACACGGACTGATCAGGCTGATCCATCCCTGTCACGACTTTTTTCTGTAGACGTTCAGGCCGACTTTTTCCTCCCGATTCGGAATCGTCACATTCCCCTCCGTCGACGCAATGATGATGGTCTTTCCCGACGAAGACGGCCCGAACTCTTTGGAGAGATCCACCTTGATCGTCAACATGGTCCCGTCCAGCGTCATCTCCACATTCTTCATGATGATCTCCTCCCAGTGCCGTCAACCCAATGGGTCGAGTACTCAGGAAAAGTGCGCCTCCCTTTGAGAATCTTAAACGATGTTAATGTATCGGGGGATAGACTATTTGAATGTTTTCGTCCGTTAAAGCGATGTCACCACCATGCATGTCTGCCCTTACAATCAAGGTAAACTGCCGAAGAATATCATCTCCCAAAAGCGGCGGTACGGGCTTGTAGGGTTTCTTAAACGGCTCACCGAGAACAAGCATTTTCGGGACGGCTATAGGATGGAGCTTGCCATTGGATTCCCGAAATAACATCATGCTGTCGTTGAGAATGTAGCCAGGGCATTCAAGGCCACCGACACTATGAGGGCTTTGGGTAGCGGTCAATGAGTTAAGTGGGATGTTCCACTGAACGGCTTGCTCATAAGTGATGAGCGAATACGGCGCACCGGTATCTACACAAAAGTTCGTGTTGTGATCAACGTTGAATGTTCTGTTGATGAATCGGAGGGTGAGACGGATATAACGATAGCGGTCACGCTGGCACTTTATGCGCATGCAGGGAGAACAAAGTTAGGGTGCTCTGGATAAATAAACTCAATTACTGCCCTATGAGCATCGGATGGAAAATTAGAGTGTAGTGCCTCCTTGAGCTCTTGGATTGTCCGGCCATGAGTGAGCACTTTCTTGTTCAGCACTGCGATAAATTCATTGGGATACGCTTCGATAAGAGTCGCGTAGTTATCCAATACCCAAGACAGATCTGTCTCGTATTGTTCTAGTTCTTGGTTGATAAGATCTGGATTGGCCATCCGAACCTCGCTCTAAACGATCTAACTCTAGCGAGACAATTCCTATGAAGTCAAATCATAATGCACACATTCGCTCGATACCTTTCTTCAACTAGGTAGGCGCGGAATCTCAAATCTCAAATGGTCCCTCCAAGCTTGCTCGTTTTTTTCCCCCACCCAAGAACGGCACGGATGTCGCTACAACGAGGGTCGATGGTGGCCCACAGAACGGTTGCAATAGGTCTTGGTTCTACAGTGATCCTCTAAAGCCAACTCGCTTTCTCTTCCAAAAGGATGTGGATGTGGCGTCGCTGCGACTTGCGGGGGATGCATGCCCCCTGTCGTTGTGGTCGCCGAAGGCGATGGCGAGACGCAGTGTCTGAAGGTCCGTTCGGACGAAGTCCAGGACGGAACAAGTTTGCGGAGCCAAGCAACGACAGGGTCATGCGGTTTATCCGACGCTGGAGCAGGCGACGACCATCCACGTCCTGCATCCCTTTTGGCGTGCTCGTCGACGAGGAGGAATCAGGAGAATTGCCCCTTTCTTATTCCACGCTCAACATCACTTCATTCGAGGTCCGACCGTGCTTCGCGTCATGCACCTTCACCCCTCGTTTGCCTGCCGTCGCAGTATCCTCGGCCTCGAGTCCTGCTTCCAGCACCGATGGACTCACAAACCTCGTGGTGGGATTCGCCCCATCGATCAGCACCACGCTGTCCTTCGTAAAGTTTGACCCGATCAGTGTAATGGTGACAGCCCTGTTCCGCGCGACGGTGCGAGGATCGAGATCGGTGATTGCAGGGTCGACGATCGCAGCGTCCTCCACCTTCGTCGGACATGCGACCGGCATCGGCACCAGCGCTTTGGTGTCGGTCGCGGTCGACTGATCTTGGTAAACCACGGTCCCGACGGCCTCCGTTTCTTTCACCTCGACGCTCGCCCTCACGACGGGCGAGGGATGCGGCGGCCCCGACGGGAATTGCCAGTCTTTCAGACCGTAGAGCCCATTCGACAAGGCATAGACTTGAACGTGGGAAACCTTTTTGGCCGTCGGCCCCTCCCCTTCTCCCTCTTTGACGTTGGGATTGAGCTGGATCACCCGCCGCTTCCCTTCCGACACCCAGGAATATTCCAAACAGGCCTTCCCTTTATACAGGTCTCGCGTGAAGACCATGTTGCTTTTCGCTGGAGGCGGCGTGGTCTCCGCCAAATACCGGCATCCGGCTGAAGCGCCGACGAACGCGCTCAAGGCCAGACATAAGAAGGGGAACTTGGTCGCCATCAGAGGATGACCTGGCAGGGTTGCACAAAGACCTTGAGCGGGACTTCCTCCCCCTGATTGGCTTCGAGCAATTTCACATAGAGCTGCTTCACCGCGTCAGCCAGCGACGCCACCTCCTCATCCTCGAGGGCCGTCATAAATGAGACGTTGCGTTCCATCCAGTTATGCTCGGAGACGGCGCCTGTCACTCCCTTGCCGCCCAGCCCGGACGTCACGGTGTACCCGTCAACTTTAAGATCGTTCAGAAGGCGGCGGACTTCAGACTCCAACGTGTCGCGGCAAATGATCGTGAGCATCTTCATGGCGTCAAAGACCGTTCATCCTTCCGTCGAGAGGGCGGCCTTCTCGACATCCACTGAAGCCATCCATGCCTCGAAGTGCGCGTGCAACCCATAGGCGCCATACAGGACTTCGAGATCCTTCATCATGCGCCCCACCGCGTCGACGAACTGCGATTGTTCTCGTTTCACCTGATATCGCAGTCGCGACACTTCGATGGCACGGCGCATGGCGAGCAGGAAGGCGCCTTCCTCGACGGGCTTCACCAACACGTCGTAAGCCCCCGCCTGGATCGCCTGCCGGAAGAGGTCCTCCTGATGTTTTTCGAGCAGCAGCAGGACCGGGCACTGGGGATGAATTTTTTGTACCGCCCGGACAAACCCGATGCCCTCCAAGCGAGGCTGGTGGGCGTCACACAGGATGGCCGCATAGTCCATCGACCTGATTCGCTCGAGCGCGGTCAGCGCGCTGTCTGCGGTCACAATGTGCGCCTCAGGCAGTTTGAGTCGCAAGGTCGAAGACAGCGTATCCAGGAAAATGGGATCGTCTTCGATGATGAGGACACGAGAGGGCTGCATAGTGGTTCCTATAAGAAAAAGGATGATTCCGCTGAGAGCCGCACGAAACGGTTGCACCAGCGACCATGAGTCATTATATGCTAATTTGGCGTTGGCGGTTGTGATTCGGAAATTTTTGACGAACCGCACCGGCACGGAAGGAGAGCGTCAGTCACATGAGAATTTGGCCTGGAAGCCCGTATCCCTTGGGGGCCACGTGGAACGGCGAGGGGGTGAATTTCGCGCTGTTTTCCGAAAACGCAACGGCCGTGGAGCTCTGTCTCTTTGAGAGACAGGATGCCCCTCGGGAGACGCACCGCATTCGGATAGAAGAATGCACCGATTTTGTCTGGCACGTGTATCTGCCGGAGATACGGCCCGGCCAACTCTACGGCTACCGTGTCCACGGGCTGTACGAGCCGGAAGCCGGCCTCCGATTCAACCCCGCCAAAGTTCTGATCGATCCTTACGCCAAGGCGATTGCCGGCACGATCGATTGGTCGGACACGCTGTTTGGATATCGGATCGGTGATCCGAAAGCCGATGTCTCCCTCGACGATCGGGATAACGCGGGCTCGATCCCCAAATGTGTGGTCGTCGACCAGGCTTTCACCTGGGGCGGCGACCAATTGTTGCGGACGCCCTGGGACCGGACGGTGATCTACGAGGTGCATGTGCACGGCTTCACGATGCGACATCCGGATGTCCCCCCAAACCTGCGCGGCACGTATGCCGGACTCGGAACGCCGGAAGTGATCGAGCACCTGCAGCAGGTGGGCGTCACGGCCGTCGAGTTGTTGCCGGTTCATCATTTCGTCCGCGACAAACACCTGATCGACCGCGGGCTCACCAATTATTGGGGCTACAACTCGATCGGATTTTTCGCGCCGGACATTGGCTATGCGACCTCCATGGATACCGCCCACCATGTCTGGGAGTTCAAGACCATGGTCAAGGCGCTTCACAACGCCGGCATCGAGGTCATTCTCGACGTAGTGTACAACCATACGGGAGAAGGCAATCACCTGGGCCCGACGCTGTCGTTTCGTGGCATCGACAATGCCTCGTACTACCGCCTGGTTCCCGACCACCCGCGCTACTATCAGGACTACACCGGCTGCGGCAACACGTTGAACGTCCGCCATCCCCGCGTCCTGCAACTCATCATGGACAGCCTGCGGTACTGGGTGCTCGAAATGCATGTGGACGGCTTCCGGTTCGATCTCGCCTCCACGCTCGCGAGGGAGCTGCATGACGTGGACCGGCTGAGCGCGTTTTTCGACATCATTCATCAGGATCCGGTGCTGTCGCAGGTCAAATTGATCGCCGAACCCTGGGATCTGGGGGAAGGCGGCTACCAGGTGGGTAACTTTCCGGCCGGCTGGGCCGAGTGGAACGGCCGGTACCGCGACGCGGTCAGGCGCTATTGGAAAGGCGACGGAGGCCAAGTGGCGGAGGTGGCCTATCGACTGTCCGGCAGCAGCGATCTCTACGAAGGCGGCGGCCGGCGGCCCCATGCCAGCATCAATTTCGTGACGGCGCACGACGGATTCACGTTGCACGATCTCGTCTCCTATAACCACAAGCACAACGAAGCCAACGGCGAAGACAACCGCGACGGCACCGACGACAATCTCAGCTGGAACTGCGGCGTGGAGGGACCAACGACGAAACCGTCAATTGTCGCTCTGCGGGAACGGCAAAAGCGCAACATGCTGGCCACGTTGCTCCTGTCGCAAGGCGTTCCGATGCTCTGCGGAGGCGACGAAATGGGGCGAACACAACGCGGCAATAACAATGCCTATTGCCAGGACAATGAAATCAGTTGGGTGGACTGGACCCTGAGCAAACCGCAACAGGCGCTGCTGACCTTCACCAAGGCCCTCATCGCGCTGCGGCAGAAACATCCGGTGTTCCGGCGCCGCCGGTTCTTTCAAGGCCGCCGGATCCGCGGGGCAGAAGTCAAAGATCTCTACTGGCTGCGGCCCGACGGCAAAGAGATGACGGATGAGGACTGGACCCAAGGCTATGTCCGCTGCCTGGGCGTCCGGTTGGCCGGTGACGCCTTGGAGGAGAAAGACCCGAAGGGAAGACCCCTCCAGGACGAAACTTTCCTCATGCTGCTCAACGCGCACCATGAACCACGCCCGTTCACGCTCCCCGCGCACAAGCGCGGCGTGCGATGGCAACCGGTGTTCGACACCGCCCTGTATGACAGCAACGGAAAGGCGGTCACGCTCTTGAAAGGGGGAGAGCGGTACGATCTCGAAGCCCGCTCGCTCGCCGTGCTCCGGTTGCGGGCAAAGCAGCAGGGGACATGAGGGGGATGGTCGCTCCCTGTTCAGGGCGCTTGCCTGCCTGGCGCCGCGGGTTCCGGTTGCCCATAGAATAGAGGCATCGATTTCTGCACCGACTGATACACGCCCCAGCCCAGCGGCACGGCGATCAACATCCACGCGATGGCGAGCACAATGGTTTTCATACGCTAGACCTTCGGCGATTCAGCGAGGTGGTATTTCGGATCCACCGGTCGGACCAGCAGATTGGCCATGAGGCCGATCACCAGAAGGCCGGCCATGAGGAACATCGTGGAATTGTAGGCCTCGGCGGCGGGCACTCCGGCTTCGATCTTGGCAGTGGAGATGTAATTGACGAGGTTGGGGCCAAGCAGCGCGGCAACGGACCACGCGGTGATGAGGCGTCCGTGAATGGCGCCGACTTGGTAGGCTCCGAACATGTCTCGCAAATAGGCGGGGATGGTGGCAAAGCCGCCGCCATACATGGTGATGATGATCGCCGTGACGGCGACGAACAGCGCTTTGTTCTGGATGTGCTGCGTCCATGGGACGGCGCAATACAGCACCGCGCCAAGGACGAAGTAGATGCCATAGACGGTCTTCCGGCCGGTGTAGTCGGAAATGGATGACCACACGAAGCGGCCACCCATGTTGAAGATGCTCAGCAGGCCCGCAAAGCCGCCGCCGACGGCCGCACTGACGCCGAACATGTCGGAACACATCTTCGAGGCCTGTCCAAGAATGCCGATGCCGGCGGTGACGTTCATGCACAGCACCACCCAAAGACACCAGAACTGCGGCGTCTTCCACGCGAGATCGACGCCGACGTTGGCATGGGTCATCATCGGCGTGGCATGCGCCTCCGGCGCCCACCCTTCCGGCTTCCATCCCACCGGTGGGACGCGGACGATGCATGCGCCGAAGATCATGTAGACGGCATACAGCGATGCCATCGCGATGAAGGCCTCGGCGACCCCGACGGAGGTGGCTGATCTGAAATAGTCCATCAATTTCACGCCCAGAGGCGCGCCGATGAGCGCGCCGCCGCCGAATCCCATGATCGCCATCCCCGTCGACATGCCGGGCCGGTCCGGGAACCATTTGATCAGCGTGGACACGGGCGAGATGTAGCCGAGTCCCAGGCCGATGCCGCCGATCACACCATACCCGAGATACAGAAACCACAGGATATTCAGCTTCACACCGAGAGCGGAGATGAGCAGGCCGCCGCAGAAGCACGCGCAACTGGCGGCCATCGTCTTGCGCGGTCCGCTGCGTTCCACCCACTTGCCAAACACTGCCGCCGACACGCCGAGCATGAAGAGCGCGATGGAATAAATCCATCCCACCTCCGGGATGGTCCAGCCCGCGCCGGCCTGCGTCAGCGGGACATTGAACACGCTGAATCCATACACCTCGCCGATGCACATGTGCACGGCGATCGCGGCGGGCGGAACGAGCCAGCGGTTGTATCCGGGTTTGGCGATCGTGGCCTCGCGGGAGAGGGCGAAGGGCGATCTCATATTTCAAATTTCAGATCTCAAAAATGCACCCTTCAAGCTCCCGTTTGCCCTTCGATGCACAGGTCAAGCAAACGGTGATGAACGAAAACCCGAGCATCACACTAGACGAATCGGCCCAGGCCCTGTGAGAAAAAGACGGGCGTCACAGGACCTGGCGGGTCGCATCTTATCCGGGAGGGAGCAGTAAGTAGGCCCCGATGGCGAGGAGTGGAGCACCGACGTACATGGCAGTTTTGCCGAAAGTATCGTATAGACCGTAACATAGAACGGCCCACATGAACGTATAGTAGATCGCGCCAATTCCGCGGTAACTTCCACCGGCACCCTCGGCAAAAGCCACGGTCGGCCACCACGTGGTAAGTCCTATCAGGAAACCATGAACAACTCTCATACACTCCTCCTTCTCGTTGGTAGACAACTCAATTGAGCGAAGCGGGTGAGAACGCAAACGCCCTCACGGCATGGATACCGTGAGGGCGTCATGGGGTTCCTGATCGACTGAGCTTTGTGATATCGCCGTGGGCTACCCTTCGATCCATGGGCGGCTCCTCGCTCAATATGCTGATCCCGCTCAGGCCGACCTGTCAATAGCAGACAGTGGCGAGTATTCCTCAGGGTGGGTTACGTGGCCAACCCTGGGCAATACTTTTGCACCCGCCTGACCCACCGATTGCTTCGCAATCGTTTACCCGGGTTAAGCCGGGAAGGAAAGCTGGAAGTATAATGATCCTTCCGAGCTTGCTTGTTTTCCTTTTTCCTATAGGGAAGATGACGTTTCTGCGATTTCGCGATGCACACCTGTCGCGTTTTTGGGTGACGTTGACCTGGGCGCCTAGGCGTCTGCAGCGGGGCCCCACACCGGGCGGGGTGCGAAGCCGACTGGGCTGGTCAGCGGCAGGACCCGAAAACGCGACAGAGTATCTTCGACGATGGGCGACCATCCACCTTTTATATTTTTCTATCCTGTCCCCTGCCTTCGTGCGAAGCTGACCGGAAACCATAGGATCACACGCTATACGCATCCGTATGAAATACCTCTTCACACGAACCGCTTGGGCAGTCGCGATTCCCCTGTTGTTCATTGGAGGAGCTTCCCTAGCCGAGACATACATTTGCTCAGACCCACAAGGCAACGAAGTGTATACCGACCATCATCGTCCCGGCTGTCGTGAGTTCACGCCGACGCCTCCTAATGACATCGAGGGAAAGCCTTCAGCGAAGACTCCACAAGCTCCCAAGAAAAGATCAGGCGAACGGAAGACCGGTGCAGTCACGGAATCGGCCCATCAGGAAGCCGGCTACTCGGACCAAGATCTGTTACGCGCCGTGGCATCCGGAAACAAAGGGAAAACCGAGTTGGTGTTGCGGGCAGGCGTCAGCGCCAATGCCAAGGATGAGCACGGCCAACCGGCCCTGACCATGGCTGCCGCGTTGCCAAGTACGGACATTGCCGAGTTACTGATCGCTCACGGCGCGGACGTCAATGCCAGAAGCCATGATGGAGCCACTCCTCTCATGGCCGCCATGATGAGTGGCCAGAAAGACACGGCGAAGCTGCTGTTGAGAAAGGGCGCCGACGTCAATGCGTCAGCTCCTGTCGGCTCCCCTCCCCAGCAAATGCCGATGCTGTTTCTCTCGATCGCCATCGGAGACGTGGAAATCACCAAACTGCTGATCGAGGAAGGGGCAGATCTGAATGCCACGTTGAGCGACGGCCAGCAGATGCTCAGCCCGCACGCCTTTGCAGTGAAAACCAATCAGCAAGACATTGCCCAACTGTTGACCGCCGCAAAGGCGACGCGCGGGCCTTTGGAAGCTCACATCCGGCAATTAGAGGACCGGCTGACGTCGCTCTGCAAGAACGCGGGGGAGAAAATTTACGAGGTCGCGGAAAACGTCGAAGGCATCTATATCCACCTGCGAGACAACAATGCCGGCAAGGCCTTTGGGTACTACCATGAGAAGGATCGTCTCTCGTCGACGTATCTCTCCCCGGCGAGGGGCAAGAATTATCGATTTTGGGAAATGGATGCCCTGGGAACAGGCAGCGGGATCAATCATCATCGCATCGAAGCGTATCCCCTCGGGAAACCAGGCGAGCAAATGATCGAATTGAAGCAGGTTGCGCTCCCTGTCGCGGTCTACGGGATCACGTGGAGACCGCTCACAGGCATTGAGGACCAACGCCAAGGTCTGTATGGCGACGAATTGAAGATTTTTGAGTTAAAAACAGAGCGGGTCCTGGCGGTGCGCACCGTGTTCTTTTATGCCATCACCGAGACGACGGTGAGTGCGTCCGGCGAACCGCTGCCGATCCCCGGCGGCCACAAGCCGTATCGTTTCGCCACATGCCCAAATTACAATCCTGGCTCTGATGATTCCTACCCTGATCTGAGACCCCGCGACTCCTACCGATTTGTGTCAAAAGTGCTCCGTCCACGGCAAAGTTGATATCAATGCTCCTTCCGAGCTTGCTGATCTCTCTCAAAGGGATAGCTTTGCGTTCCGCGACCATGACCTAAATGCTCCATCTAAGCTTGCTTGCTTTCGTTTTTCCTACAGGTAGATGGCTTTTCTGCGATTTCGCGATGCACACCGGTCGCGTTTTTGGGTGACGTTGGCCTGGGCGGTCTTCTCACCCTCCCACCCCCCGCCGCGCCGAGACGCGGCCCTCACCAAGCGCCCGCAGCGGTTGACATATCTCGTTCTTTCTTAAAGGGGATGCCTTTGCGTTTCGCGACCATGACCGGAAGGGCGAGGATCAATGCTTTTCACCCACCAACCCACCGATTGCTTTGCAATCGTTTACCTGGGTTGAGCCGGAAAGGAACTTTAAGTGCTCCTTCCAAGCTTGCTCGTTTCTCTTTCTATAAGGTGGATGGTCGCTCTCCCTTCGGCGCTTTTTGCGGGTGGTGCCGATCTGCCGCTCGCCCGCAGAGGGGTCCCCACACCGGGCGGGGTACGAGGACGAGCGGTGATCGGCGACAGGACCCGCAACCTTTCCATTTGTT
>DATEEH010000019.1:0-7921 GCA_035281245.1 Nitrospira sp. | reverse complement strand
AACCTCAAATCTCAGATCTCAAATCTCAGATCTCAGATCTTAAATCTCAGATCTCAGATCTCAGATCTCAGATCTCAGATCTCAGATCTCAGATCTCATATCAGTATATTGGAAATCTGAAATTTGAGATTTGAGATCACGTCGTGAGATCGTGGTGGGTATGGCCCTCTTTGGCGGCATAGAGGCCGGCGGTACGAAGTTCGTGTGCGGCATCGGCAACGGTCCTGACACGCTCGAGGTCGCGTCATTTCCCACCGGAGAGCCCGCGGAGAGCCTTCGGCAGGCGATCACATTCTTTCGAGACACCGCTGGTCGGCGGCTGGCTGCGCTCGGCATCGCCAGCTTTGGCCCGATCGACCTTGAGCGCACGTCCCCCACCTACGGCCACATCACCACCACGCCCAAAACGGCCTGGCGTGACGTGGATATCGTCGGAACGCTGACAGGGGCTCTCGGCGTCCCCGTGGCGTTTGAGACCGATGTGAATGCGGCGGCGCTTGCCGAGGCGAAATGGGGCGCCGCGAGAGATGTCGAGGATTGCGTGTACATGACCGTGGGAACCGGCATCGGTGGTGGCGTGTTGGTCAACCGTCGTCCCGTTCACGGGCTACTGCATCCGGAGATCGGACACCTCCGTATTCCGCAACTTCGGGAAGACCCATTCTCGGGAAGCTGTGCGTTTCATGGAAATTGCCTGGAAGGCTTGGCTTCCGGCCCTGCGCTCACGGCTCGGTGGGGGTGCCCGCCGGAACGCTTACCCGACGACCATCCGGCGTGGGAGTTCGAGGCCCACTATCTGGCCATTGCTCTGGTGAACCTCATCTTCAGCGTCTCACCCCACCGCATTATTCTTGGTGGCGGTGTGATGCAGCACCATGCACTGTTGCCACTGATTCGCCGAAAGGTGGTCTCCTTGCTCAACGGCTATATTGCGAAACCTCGGTTGAACGAAGCGATCGATTCTTATATCGTCCCGCCGCAGTTGGGACGGCATTCGGGCGTGCTTGGAGCGATTCTACTCGCCAGCGCCCTGACAGACGCACATTGACAGCGTGGCGCCGCCTTTGAGATCTGAGATCTGAGATCTGAAGCTAGGAGCCTTGCGCCAATGACAGGCGCTCATGAGGAGGGGTGGCTCGGAGGCGGTGCAGCTTTCTCCAACAATTCCATACAGTAGTGTCTGACGAAGAGCGCTTCTTCTTTGGTCAGCGGCCGGTGGAGGACGATGCTGGCGAGCAAGTGTTCACACGCGCTTCCGAATGCCCGTATGTCGTTCTTTACCTGCATCGTGTGGAAGAATCCAGGAAACGAGGACGTATCGTCACACGATCCGTCAGGGGGCACAAGACATGCTTAGGCGGTAGGACGAGAAGCTTTCGGAGGGTTCCCTGGGTTGGTCACTCACCGTGCGCGACGATGCACTCCTTTCCCCAGCCAAGAAAGTTGGCCACACGATACTCGATAGTGCGTGCCTTTGTGAGACCGCCAACGCGCATCGCTTCATTTCCCGTCAAGTCGATGTGCGGTCCCAGCCCGATGATATCAGGCTGGCACTGTTGACCCTCTTTGGCATTACCAACGGAAGGGTTCGCGTACACGACCCAGTTGTACGACTGACAGCTTGTCAGCAGGGGTAGCAGCATCGACGCGATGAGTATCAGTGATCTTGTCATGACGACTTCCGTTTATCGGTGTACACTCAAGGGACTCGATGGGTACATAAATGGGTTGACCAACCGCCAATTGTCAAGATCCACGATCATGTTGCCATGGAAGCTCGTTCGACCCATCTCGTCATCCACCGCATGACGCAATTCATGTCCAGCGGCCATCAAACTTTCAGGAATCTCTCCCTCCAACGTCCAGATCTCTTTCCGATTCTGATCATAAAAGCCTCTGACGGAGGCCGCTGAGAATACATCGTCCTGCGCAATGAGCCCTCGCCGTCTGGCTTCTTCAGCAAGCTGCCATTGTGGGACATAGAATACCGTCACATCAAGATGGATGCCTTGCGCCGGACCCAAAGATCCGTGTGTGCAGCCGCTGACTGTGAAAAGAAACAATAGGATGGTGTAAAACACCTACGGCTCCTTACCTTTAATGGTAACCACCTGCCGGCACCTCACATACTGGTGTCTTCCCCATCCAAATCAGGAAACGGCTCCGTTCTCTGTCCGAACTGGCCGTCGCTACAGGGTATCCTCTAGTCTCGCACCTGTTGGCGGGTGTGGCGTGATGAGGCCTTTTGTTCGTTCGACTAGGTGGTTACATCGATAGAAAACCGAGCCTATTGCAAACAGAGCAAAGCCGAGGCTCGTGAAAGAGCGCAGGGTTTTGTCCCGTCGCCAACCATAGAGCTAGCAGGCAGGCGGGTTCCTATAATCGGATTGTGAGCACCGTCAAAGAGGGAGGCCGTTTAATTGCTCCACTTTATACACCGGCCGTTCGGATTATATCGCAGGCATGTCGGCGTTGGAGTGGGAGATGGAGGAGGGGCCGGGGCCGGGGCCGAAGTCATCAGATCAACGATGAATGTATCGATGCGCTTTGAAAAGCCAAAGTCTCCCGCCGCTGCCCCCAGCGCGCCGTCCCAGTAGCTTGAAAACAGCGCCCAGCGACCGTCATTGGAAATTTGCGCAAAGGAACATCCAGCGAAACCGACCATGCCGCCATTGTGATTGTGCGCAAAACGCCAGACCGTATTGGAGCCGTCTGTCGCCGCTGCAATGATCTCTCCATACCAGGTGAGTGCGCTTGGAGGTTTAGTGATGTTATACCGCGAGAAGAGCACGGGCGCTTGAGGATTCGTTGAGGAGTTGAACCACGAACTGTGTTCGCCGTCATACCACCCGACGGTCGACGGCGGCTGCATGATAAAGATGTATTGCGTGGCATCCATGAGCTTGTTCGGATCTCGCAGGAGCGCGCCTCGAGAGTCCATGCCGTTGATCGATCCTGAGCCATTGACATATTTGCCGTTGCCGATGGAAGAGTGTCCAGACCAGCGGGTATCGGCATTCGTTACCAGCGACCAGGTATTGGTCCCAAGATTGAAAACAGAATCGCCATTGGCTCCCCAGCTCTGTTGATGGAAGACGACGTCAAGCCAGGTCCCACCGACGCTGCCAAACAGAGAATGAATGCCGATGGTTTGGCCGGCGGCCGAGGTCGGCCAGTTAGGATCGCTTTGCGTCACACCATTGATCGTCTTGTTGAGGACATCAATGAATTTGCTCTGCGAGGTGTTATTCGGATTGACACAGTAAATCTTTGTATAGGTACCCTGGGTGCCCGCTCCCGCCGCTGAACAGACCCAATTGTCCGCTCCCACGACCCCGATATGATAGGTGACCGGATCGCCGTTCGGCGGACCGCCGAGGTTAGTGACCAGAGTAGTGACTTTGTTGTATTTCGATATCTTGTTCCCGTTTAGAAAGTAGATAATGTCGGGATCGACCGCGGACCATTCCCAGGTCCAGGGGAAGCTGACTTGATGCAAATTTGGTCGGGCGGACCCGTCCCCAACGGTGAAATTCGAGGAGTTAAACTCCAGCCAGTAGGAGACCCCATGGCTATTCATAAGCTTCAACGCTGTGGAATTGGCATTCCAGGTTCGAAAGTAACCCGCATATTCGGGCAGCAAGGAACTTCCGCTGGCGGTATTGCCATCGGTCACTCGCAGGAGGCGCGAGCCGAACGTCGGGTCATTGATGATCGAGTTAGCCGGACCGAGGGCCGGAGGGGGCGGGATTGGTTTGGCATCAGTTCCCGTGTACGCGGAATAGGTGCTAGGAGCAGTGGCTGCGAAAAGCGATGGGCCGCCCGAAAGAGTAGCGATCCACAGAACCAAGGATGCGAAAGCGATAGTTGGTCTGTTCGACATGATGCGCCTCCCACCAATGGTCGCGAAATAATTTTGAGGCGCAGACCATAACACCAGCGGCCTTCACGATCGTCCATGAACGGTAAAACCTCTGTAAAAAGTTTGAGAAGCATCTACGGGTTTATCCCGTGGGCTGGAAGAACAGGAAGTGTTTATCCGGCGGCGCAATGGAGGGAGGCTTCGCCCTGGTGCGCTGCCGGCCTTGGGAGGAAGGCAGATACGGAGGTGCTTGGTTGCCGGGTACCGAAGGCAATGCTGGCCGAGACGTCGCCGATGTTACAGGCTTTCCTGCCGCGTCCCAGGACAGTCATCAAGAGGAAGAGGCTTTTCTAGGAAAGTGCTTGAATTTCAAGGAAATTTCATGTCTGCCCATTCTTCATCCTCTTCGTGTGGGATCGACTTAAATTCCTCTTCATCGATAAACACCACCAAAAGATAGGTCTTCAAGGATTCAAAAGCCAATTACTAGGGTTGTTTAGCTACTTTACATTGAGTAGAATATTTTCTTACATGAGAAGAACATCAGTCCAAGCCGCCCACTCAGTGGCATCAGTAGTTTCATGCTATGCATGTAGGCGCATATGTGGCCGGTCGCATCGAACCACCATGTTAGACTATGCCCTCGCCCGGCTAGGATGGTATCCATGGCGCTGCCTCAATTGTAAGGCACGATTCTACGTGTACCGTTCATCCTAAAGAGTTCCCCCTTCGGAACCCCCCGTCAACCGTTCATCGGTGCCTTAACGGAAGCTATTACACGTATTTCTTTGCCCCCGAATTCGCCATTAGCTTTGCTGACAGGTACCGATCTTTGTCCGTATTTTGCTTACCTCGGGTGAGGACATTGATGCGCTGGCGTCTTAAGGCATAGGGTGGGTCGGCATGGAGCGGTCAAGGTCTTCGAACTAAGACGATATCCTACATGACCGCAGCTTTCGCACTTTCCTCTAAAGAGTGATGAGCGGGTTGTCCGATGCGAGGTTAGCCCAGGGGAATCGTATGGTGCCTGAACCTTCCGCAATGACGCCCGATGATGCCGAGCGTTTTCGCATCATCAAGAAGTTGTACTTGCAACGCGAAAGGGAGCTTGCCGCATCACAGCGCATTTCAGAAGCGTTGTCTCGACGAATGAAATTGCAGGAACTGATCGAGCACGCGCTCCGTACGACCCTGGACGTGTTGAATGCTGAAAATGGCTCGCTCCTGTTGGCCGATGCCGAAAGGGAACAGCTCGTGTTCTGTCATTCCATCGGGGACAAGCCTGTGCCTCGTGGGACAGCGATCCCCTGGACGCGAGGCATCGCTGGCGCTGTCTTTCAGTCGTGGCATGCGGAAGTGGTGAGCGATGCCCAGAAAGACCCTCGCTATCTTCCCGAGATCGATTTACTGTGCGGATCTGTGACGCATGACATGATCACTGTTCCTCTCAAAAAGTGGCAGGGCGATCCCATTGGGGTGGTTCAGGTCATGAATAAGCGACATGGCCAGCTCGATGAGGAGGACGTCAGAATCTTGACGATCACTTGCGCCTTATCTGCCATGGCCATCGAACAGGCCAGACTGTTTGAACACACGGAAGACGTTGAAGTGGCGCAGGAACGAACTCGGGCACT
This sequence comes from Nitrospira sp., assembly GCA_035281245.1. GTDB lineage: Bacteria > Nitrospirota > Nitrospiria > Nitrospirales > Nitrospiraceae > Nitrospira_C. The sequence goes on along the minus strand of DATEEH010000019.1, from coordinate 2,425 downwards.
CATGCAATCCCAAGCGCGTCTTCGGGCCTTGGCGACCGAACTCAATCTCGCCTTGGTGGTCGGAAAAGTGAAGCTTTCGCAAGCCAGGCAGTTGCCGGATCTCATGCCTAGATGTCTAGGTCTTCTCGATGAGGTTGACCAGATGCTGACACAGTCCCTCACATACACCTGCACGTTGGTGGCTGACTTAGCCCCGCCGAATTAGGCAGCGGTTCCGGTCCACCGTTCACCCTTCGCCTCGCCAACATCAGACAATGTTCTTGAGCGGTCAGGGCCAGCCCTGGGGAATCTCCTATCAGTTATTTTATGGAGTCGTAGGCTCGGGTTCTTTTCTACCGTACCTAGCGCAATGGCGTGTAAGCGTTTTCCTTCCTGCCTAATACCCTCTTAAATCAGTTTAAGCACTAGACCCCAGAGAAATTTTCCCATTCCCCGTACTCTTTATCAGGAGGGCATCATGGCACCATGGCGTTGGTCCAAAGCAGCGGCTTGGTATGTCTTGCCAGTCTTCGTTGTGTCCGTCGCCGGATGTAGCGGTGGGGGCAATGCGGGTGGAGATGGCATTGCAGCACCACAGATTCCGAGCAACGTGATTAAGAACCTCCAAGCGTATCTCAAAGCCTCGAACACCGAGCGATCTGATCTCTTTGGTGGGCAGGTGGCGCTCTCTGGTGACACCCTGGCAGTGGGAGCCTGGCATGAAAGCAGCTGTGCGACCGGCATCAACGGTGATCAAAACAATAATAACTGCGAGTTTGCAGGAGCCGTCTATGTGTTCGTCCGGAATGAAGAAGACATGTGGTTGCAACAGGCCTATATCAAGGCATCCAATACTGGATTTTTTCACAAATTTGGCATTGCGCTCGCACTCAGCGGTGACACACTCGTCGTAGGGGCCCCCGACGAAAATGGCTGCGCGACTGGGGTCAATGGCAATCAACAGCAGACGGGCTGCAATGGCTCAGGCGCCGTATACGTCTTTACCCGCGCCGAAGGCGTCTGGAGTCAGGAGGCCTATGTGAAACCTTCCCATACAGATCCTCAGGTCTTCGGTGGGGGCTTTGGCGGGAGCGTGGCGCTGTGGGGCAATACGCTGGCCGTCGGCGCACACAATGAAGCGAGCTGTGCCACTGGCATAAACGGGGATCAGACCAATATGGGGTGTCCTACAGCGGGTGCGGTCTATGTTTTCACGCGTTCGTCAAGCGGGTGGACACAACAAGCGTATGTCAAGGCTCCGAACACCGAGGCCAGTGATAGGTTCGGCACCAGCGTGGCCCTCTCGGAGGACAGCCTGGCGGTCGGGGCATTGTTCGAAGCCAGCTGCGCTGTAGGCGTCAACGATGATTTACTCAACAACGGATGCTTCGGCGCCGGGGCGGTGTATGTCTTGAGGAGGAGTTTGGGAAATTGGAGTCACGAGGCATACGTCAAAGCCTCCAACACAGAATTCTTCGACCAGTTCGGCTCCGCAGTGGCGTTATCTAACGACACGCTGGCTGTGACAGCCGCGGGCGAAGACAGCTGTGCCACAGGGATCAATGGCGATCAGGCGAACAATGCTTGCGATAACCCGGCCGGGACGGGAGCCGTGTATATATTCACCCGATCAGCCTCCGGGTGGGTTCAACAGGCCTACGTGAAGGCGTCCAACACCGACCCGGGCGACCGCTTCGGTGTTGGCCTCGCACTCCTGGGAGACATCCTGGCGGTCGGGGCGCCGGCGGAGGGGAGTTGCGCGACAGGGGTCGATGGTGACCAAAGCAACAACAGCTGCGGCTCCCCGCCGGACACCGGCAGCGATTCTCGAGCCGGCGCCGTGTATTTCTTCATCAGAAGCGCAGGGGTGTGGAGCCAACAAGCCTATGTGAAGGCGTCGAATACGGGACCCAACGATCGATTCGGGATCAGCGTCGCACTCGATGAGCGCACGCTTGCGGTGGGGGCCGATCTCGAAGCCAGTTGTGCGAGAGGCATCAACGGTGACCAACAGAACGACGCATGTTCCGGGGCAGGCGCCGCGTATGTGTACCGGAGCAAGATTCCTAAATAACCCGATGTGGAGAGGCTTCGCGCGGTAATGAAGGAGGTTGCGCCTGATGGATTACTTGACGACCATGATCTCCAAATTGCCGTCACGCCGAGTCACGGTCAGACCCACATCCTCAGGATGGCGGTCAAGAGTAATGTCAACACGAGCGTCTCCGATTGTGATGTTGCGGATTTCGACTCGTTGTAGAAAGGGAGGCAGAACCGGGCGGACAAAGCTCAAGCGGCGGCGGGGGGCGTCGATACGCAGGCCAAGACAGGATTGCAGCAGCAGAAACCCCGCGGCGGAGGCCCAAGCTTGCGGAGCGCAGGCGTTCGGGTAACGAGTCGGACTCTCGCCCGATCGCCTCGGGAATCCGCAGAACAATTCGGGCAG
>DATEEH010000018.1:0-49906 GCA_035281245.1 Nitrospira sp. | reverse complement strand
AGGCGTCACAATAAAAACAGATAAGTGAAATCGAGCGGCTTGCGGTAAAGTAAACGCGAGGAGTGTCTTCAGAGGAGTGGCTTCAGCTGAACCACGTTGCATTCTTTGAATTACATCGTGCTCGTCTTTGTGACTTCGAGTTCGCAGAGCTGAACGTAGGCCTGCAGTCGTGCCTCATCTTCCAGTACAGCCGCCGCGCGCTCCAACCGCTGAACACTTTGCTCGATGTGCGCGATGGTTTCCTTCCACATGTCATAGGTGCTTTCGAAGGTCACGTGGCATCGCCGCAAGACGTCTTCGAGCTCAGAATCCTGCTGACAGGCATCAAGGCGCTCATGATAGTTTTTGAGCATGTCACGATACACGCTGGTGCGACGGAGAATGTCTTTGAGTCCGGTTGCCCACGACAGGATTTGTGAGGCCCGTTTGCCATCAACTGGAAGGCGTATGACGCCAAACGCCCCCTCGTTGAGGACCCGTCGGGATGACGCGAGCGTCGAAAGTCCGGTAGTAATGACAAGCGGCACGGAAAGACACTTGAGACCGTTTAACAAAAAGCAATTTTCCGATTCAGCGAACCCTGCGCTGGAAATGACGACATCATAGGCATAGGGAGGTTTGTCCACTCGGTCGAGGACTTCATTCGGCCGCGTGCAGAAACCGAACTGTTTCTCGGGAAGCCAGCTGCTCAAGGTGTGACACAGCTCTTGCCAGACTGCAGGGTTGGGGTCGGCGATGAGGACGGATTGAGCGTACATCGAATCACCGTGATGAACGGAGAATCGGCGCGCTTCCGTGGATGATTCAACTATCATGTCGCTTGTTTCCGGTGTCAAGAAAAGAGAATCCGGTATTCACACAATCGCACAACGTTGTAGGCCACGTCGGACATTCCTGTCCAATGTTAAGTGCCAGTTCATCCGAATCGCTTGTCCACATGTGTTGGCATGGAGGTTGCGGCACTGCGCTCGCGGGTCAGGTCAAGGCGGTTGCGTCCATCGCTTCGGAAGCCTCGCGATTCCTTTGACAGTCAGTTGTTTACACAATTCTCATAGGGCCATTTGCGTTCTTGTGCGCACGTCGTCGACTGGGGTACACACGGCGGTGCAGAAGTTTGTCATAAAGAAAGCCACTTAATGAAACAGCGTAGGTACGATCGGGTCAGCGTCGAATATTCCGCATCGTTTTCAGGGCGGTCGTATCGTGCACCCGGCCTCGTCCTCAATCTCTGCATGTTTGGGTGCCGAGCCCGTGTGGCCTTCCTCGTTGGTTCTGATGAGCACCTCAGCCTGCTGATTCACGTACCCGGGTCTGAACATCCGCTCTATGTCTCTCGCGCTGAAGTCCGTTGGTTGGAGGGACAGGAAGTTGGGATGGAATTTGTTCACATGGAATTGGATGATCGGCGCCGGCTCGCTGAGGTAATCCGGTCGATCGAAGGGAATCCGAAACAGCCTACAGAGACTCCAAACAGCTGAGGGGGCTAAGGGGGAATTTCACATCACAATCCATAACAATCCATACCGACCATACCGATCCAGGATCAGGAGCGCGGGTAGGTTCTGGGACAAGACTTAAGCCGCTTGGCGAGAGGCAGGTGGGTGGAAGTTACGCCGTTTCCACTCAATGTAGGTGATGTGGAGGAGAGCCATGTAGTTTTCTAGGCATACCCGATCAAAGTCGTTTAGGGGCAGATCGTTCTCCATGGCCTCCCGAAATTCCTGGATTGCCTGATAGAGTTTTCTTAGCTCAGGAACTTCCATGGTGACCTTCGACGATTTTATTGAGCGAATGTTGCTCGTCATATGCTTCCACGGAGAGCAGGAATAATGTCTCATTAAGGACAAACCGTCCTCTTCACCGTACCAGCGAAACGGAGGGTTTGGACAGTAAGTTCCCTACTACATCAACCACTTAGCTCATTGTTTCGCCTCACCGCCATCCGCTCGCCACGTCGAAAGAACATCACGCCGAGACTAGAGAGGGCAAAGGTCGTGCCTGAAGCGTGGGCAATGGCGTGACTGCATTCTTCACCTTCACCCATCATCTTGCATCGGCCTGGAGTACCTTGTAACAGTGGCTCATCCATGAGGATCGCTTATCCATGAATGCCGCAGCGTTGCTTGTCCGTTGTTTGGAGAACGAAGGCGTGCGCGTTGTGTTCGGCCTCCCAGGGGAGGAAACATTGGATTTGACCGACGCATTTCTGGATTCCGGTATTCGCGTCATCCAAACGCGCCATGAGCAGGGCGCCGCGTTCATGGCAGACGTGTATGGCCGGCTCAGTGGACAGGCGGGAGTGTGCTTTGCCACGTTGGGGCCGGGAGCGACCAATTTGCTGACGGGAGTGGTCGATGCCTACTTGGATCGCGCGCCACTGGTCGCCATCACGGGACAGGCCTCATTGAATCGGCGTCATAAGGAATCGCACCAATACATCGACGTCATCTCGATGTTCAAACCTGTGACTAAATGGAATACCTCCATCCCGAAGCCCGAAGTCATTCCTGAAGCGGTGCGCAAGGCGTTCAAGATTTCGCAGACGGAAAAGCCGGGCGCCACGCATCTCGAATTGCCTGAGGACGTGGCGGAAGAAATGATCGGTGACGCCGGTGCCTCCAAGCCGTTGTTCGTGCAGGCCCCCGTAATGCCAGAGCCATCGCCGTCTCAGGTGTCGCGCGCCGTGCGAACCGTGGCCGGGGCGAAGCGGCCGGTGATTCTCGCCGGGAATGGCGTGATCCGCGGCAAAGCGTCAGAAGCGCTGAGAACTTTCGCGCGGGCCTTGCAGATTCCCGTCATTCACACCTTCATGGCGAAGGGCGTCATGCCGGATAGCGATCCGCTGTCGCTCTATACCATCGGTCTGTCGATCCGCGACTATGTGGCCGTGGTCATGGAGCAGGCGGACGTCGTGCTCGCCGTGGGCTATGACTTCGTGGAATATGCACCCTGTTTCTGGAATCCGCGCCGAGACAAGCGCATCGTGCACGTGGATGGATCCCCCGCAGAGGTGGACGAGCATTACATTGTCGACGTGGGAATACTGGGCGATCTGCGCCTCTCGCTCGAATTGATGCAACGACAGCTGTCACCCGTTCATTCGACATGGGCCCCGCAAGCGAGGAAGCGAGTGATCGATGCGTTTGAGGCGGAATTCTCCGGCCCTTCATCCTGGCCGATGCGTCCACAGCACCTCGTGCGCGACCTCCGAGCTGCGCTCAGGCCCGACGACATGGTGATCTGTGACGTGGGGGCTCATAAACTGTGGATGTCGAGAATGTTTCCTTGTGAAATGCCGAACTCCTGCACGATCTCCAACGGGTTCGCGGCCATGGGCATTGCCGTGCCGGGTGGGATTGCGGCCAAGCTTCTCTATCCCGAGCGGCGTGTGGTGGCGGTGACCGGTGACGGTGGATTTCTGATGAACTCGCAGGAACTGGAAACGGCAGTCCGTCTCAAACTTCCGCTGGTCATTCTCATCTGGCGCGACAATGGTTATGGGGTGATCCGGTGGAAACAGACCATGCGGTTCGGTCGTACCTCGTCCGTCGACTTCGGTAATCCGGATTTCGTGCGCTATGCAGAAAGCTTCGGCGCGGCAGGCTATCGCGTGACGGCAGCCGCCGAACTGCGACCGATCATCGAGCGGGCTTTGCAGCATGATGGGCCGGTCGTCATCGATTGTCCCGTCGATGAGAGTGAAAATATGAAGCTCACTGAGCGCCTGCGGTTGCTGCCAAGTGCCGAATGAGCCTCCGAGGGTACTCGGAGCTAACGCTTGGAAGTATAAATGTGTGTGGGGTGCCCGTGGAAGGATTCGGCGGCTTCCATGAGAGTCTCGCTCAAGGTTGGATGCGCGTGGATGGCGGCTGCCATGTCTTCGGCGACCGCGCCCATCTCGACGGCAAGCACACCTTCGGCGATGAGCTCGCCCGCGCCAATGCCGCAGATCCCGACCCCGAGAATCCGGCCCGAGTCCGCCTCGAGGACCAGTTTTGTCAGGCCGTCGGTGCGACCCAAGGTCGTCGCACGTCCGGAAGCCGCCCAGGGGAACCGCGCGATCGTCACGGCCGATCCAGCAGCCTTGGCCGCTTCTTCCATGAGGCCGCACCAGGCGATCTCAGGATCGGTGAAGACGACGGCGGGAATTGCCACGGCGTCGAACGCCCCGTGCTGCCCAGCAATCACTCTGGCGGCAACAAGCCCTTCATGCGTGGCCTTGTGAGCGAGCATCGGTTCGCCGGCGACATCGCCGATGGCGAAGATCGTCGGTTCTGCCGTCCGTCGCTGCGGGTCCACCTGCACAAAGCCTTGCGGGGAAAGCGCCACCTTCGTGTGCTCCAGAGCGAGGTGCTCGCTGTTCGGTCTGCGTCCGACGGCGACCAGCACGCGATCGAAGATTTCGGTGGTGCTCGCGCCGTCACTGGTGAACGTTGCCGCGATGCCCTCCTTGCGCGCCTCTAGTTTTTCGACTTTCGTGTCCAGCCTGATGGCTTTGAATCGACGCTGCATCCGCTGCTGCAGGGGCCGCACCAGGTCGGCATCGACACCGGTCAGCAGGCGGGGCAGCGCTTCGAGGAGCGTCACCTCGGAGCCGAGTGCCTGGTACACCGTCCCGAGTTCGAGACCGATGTAGCCGCCACCGATGACCAACAATCTGGTGGGAATGTCCGGCAACTCCAGTGCGCTCGTAGAATCCATGACGCGGGGATCATCGATCCTGAGAGAGGCCGGACTGGACGGCCGTGAGCCGGTGGCGAGGATCGCGTGGGCGAAGGCAAGGTCACGAGCTCCGTTCGGTCCTGACACGGCCAGCGTCGTGGCATTCTTAAATGAAGCCCGACCCTGAATGACGTCGACCTTGCGGCTGTTCGCCAATGTCTGTACGCCCTTGGTCAGTTTTCCGATAATCGCCGTTTTCACCCGTTGGCGCAATGCCGCCAAATCCAGCGCGGGCTTTTCGAACTGGATTCCCCAAGACTTGGCTTCTTCGGCTTCCGTGATCAGGCGCGCGACGTGCAGCAAGGCTTTCGAGGGAATGCACCCGCGCAACAGACAAACGCCCCCCAGTTGCGGTTCGTCGTCGATGAGGGCCGTACGCAAGCCGAGATCAGCAGCCTGGAAGGCGGCTGCGTAGCCGCCGGGGCCTGCGCCAATCACCGCAACGTCGTACTGTGCGTCCGCCATGAAGTCCTCGTCTCAGGTTCGGTGCGAATTACTAGAGCCCTAAGAACATGGCTTGGAAATCTTCCAGGACTTTCACGAGCTCGTTCGTGAAACGGGCGCCGTCCGCGCCATCGATCAGCCGATGATCGTAGGCCACGCAGAGTTGCAGTACCATCCGGGGCACCAACTGGCCGTCTCGATAGACCGGAGTTCTGCGACCCTTCCCCACGCCGAGAATAGCGACTTGCGGCGGGTAGATGATCGGTGTGAACGGACCCGCGCCCAGCCCGCCCATATTGCTGACCGTAAACGTGGCCCCGCGCAGCTCTTCGAGTTTGATCTCGCGTTTACGTGTGCGCTCGGCAAGATCGGCCAATTCGAGCGAAATCTGGAGCAGGTCCTTCTGGTCGGCGTTGTGGACGACCGGGACGATGAGGCCCGCGGGCGTGTCCACCGCGACCCCGATATTGTAATAGTCCTTGTAAATCACTTCGCCGTTGGTGAGATCCAGCGTCGCGTTGAATTGTGGGTACAGCTTCAACGCATGCGTGACGGCCTTGAGGAACAGACTGGTGAGGGTCAACGTGGCGCCCTTCTGTTTGAATTGGGGCGCATAGCGCTGATGCAGGTCCAGCAGGTCGGTGATGTCGGCGTCCTGGAATTGATGGACGTGCGGGATCGTCGTCCAGGCCTGGGTGACCGTCGCCGCGATCTTCCGTCGCAGGGAAGGAATCGCTTCCCGCCGTTCGGTGCCATAGATCGTGGAAAAGACATTCCCGCCCCTGTCTTCTCCATTCCGGTTCGAGGCAGAAGCGGTGCGCCGCGTCCGTTCCCGGACAAAGGCTTTCACGTCTTCTGCCGTGATGCGGCCGCCGGCCTCCGAACCCTTCACCTGGCTGAGGTCGACGCCCAATTCGCGCGCGAGCCGCCGGATGGAGGGAGGCGCGGGGATGGTGGCGCCGATGGCGTGGAATCGCTCCGCTTCAGGCATGTCATGCGACGCCCGAGATGTCGGTGGTGCGGAGGTCGCGTCGGGTGAGGCTGGGGCAGGGTCGGCCGCAGCGGCAGGGGAGGAGGGCGCATGGCGCGCTTCGGTCGCCGGTTTCGGCTGAGGGGCCGGGGCAGTCGCGGGTTGTTCTGGAGCGGTGGACTTGGAGGCTTGGGCCTCGGTGCCTTGGTGTTCGAGTTCAACGAACGCCTGCCCCACCTTCAGATGATCTCCCCGGCGCACGAGGAATCGTGCGACTTTTCCTCCGGCCGGAGCCGGCACGGGCACGGTAGCCTTGTCGGTCTCGATCTCGATCAAGGATTGTCCCTCAGAGACTTGATCGCCTTCATGCACGAGTACCTGAACGACGTCGCCGCCTTCAACGCCTTCGGCGAGAAATGGCAATTCCACTTTCATGATGCGTTATCTCTCGTTCGCAGAGGGGCCATCATCGATTACCGGTGCCATGGTGCTTCGTCGTCCGTGCGAACCTCGAGGTCTTGCACGGCTTGCCGGACCCTGTCGGCTTCGATTGCTCCCTGTCGATGCAAGGCATACAACGTGGCGACCACCAGATGCGCGGCATCAATTTCAAAGAAACCGCGCAGCGCCTGGCGGGTGTCGCTTCGACCGAATCCATCGGTGCCCAAGGCGAGCAGGCCAGGCAACCACGGAGCAATTTGTTGGCTGACGAGACGGACGTAATCACTGACGGCCACGCACGGACCGTCAAGGTGCTGTATCGTCTTCTGAAGGTAACTGTTCCTAGGCGAATCTTCCGGATGCAGCATGTTCCATCGTTCGGCTTCCAACGTCCGCACACGCAACGTCTTGTAACTGGTCACACTCCATACATCGGCTGCGACCCCGTAGCGCTGCAGCAGAAGATCTTGCGCCTTCAACGCCTCGTTCACCAATGGACCGCTTGCGAGGAGATGCGCACGGTATTTGGCGCGTTCCGGCGCCGGCCGAAAACGATACATGCCTTCGCGAATCCCTTCCTCGGCGTTCGGAGGCATGGCCGGCATGGGATAGGACTCGTTATAGAGCGTGATGTAATAGGACAGCTCTTCCTGGTCCTGGTACATGCGTTTGAATCCGTCTTGCAGAATGACGGCCAGCTCAAACATGAAGGCGGGGTCATACGCCGCTATCGTCGGGAATGCGCTGGCCAACAGATGGCTGTGACCGTCTTGGTGCTGCAGACCTTCGCCCAGCAGCGTCGTGCGTCCCGCGGTGGCGCCCAGCAGGAAACCGCGCGTTCGCATGTCGGAGGCGGCCCAGATGAGATCGCCCACCCGTTGGAATCCGAACATCGAATAAAAGATATACAAGGGAATGGTATTCAGGGCATGGGTCGCATAGGCCGTCCCGGCGGCAATGTAGGAGGACACCGCGCCGGCTTCGGTGATCCCTTCTTCCAGGATTTGCCCGTCCTTGGCTTCGAAATAATACAGTAGCGAACTCTTGTCGACAGGTTCATAGAGCTGGCCGATGTGTGAATAGATCCCATACTGTCGGAACAGTGCCTCGAGCCCGAATGTTCTGGCTTCGTCGGGAATGATCGGTACGAGATGCTTGCCGAATTCCTTGATGGCCAGCAGCCGGCCGAGCATTCGGGCAAACCCCATCGTCGTGGAAACGGCGCGGTCGCCCGAGCCCTCCAGAAACTCTTTGAACTGCTCCATCGGTGGGGCCTGCAACGACTCGACTTTCACGCGTCGCTCGGGAATCGAACCGCCCATCGCTTTGAGACGCTCGGCGAGGTAGGCGGCTTCGGGACTTCCCGCCGGCGGCCGGAAAAATGGCGTCGATCCGAGTTGTTCGTCGGACACGGGCACGCCGAACCTCGTGCGGAATTCCCGAAGCTCGTGCTCATTCATTTTCTTCTGTTGGTGCGTGATGTTGCGCCCTTCACCCGCCTCACCCAATCCATACCCTTTGATCGTTTTCGCGAGAATCACGGTTGGCTGGCCCTTGTGTTCGATGGCAGCCTTGTATGCGGCGTACAGCTTTCGCGGATCGTGGCCACCCCGCATCATTTTATGAATCTGCTCGTCCGAATAGGTCTCGACCATTTTAAGCAAACGGGGATCGGCGCCGAAGAAATGTTTGCGGGCAAAGCCGCCGCCTTCAACGGTGTACTTTTGATACCATCCATCGACGACTTCCCCCATGCGTTTCACGAGCAATCCCTCGTCGTCTTTCGCCATCAAAGGATCCCAGTCACCGCCCCAGATGACCTTGATGACATTCCAACCGGCCCCGCGGAAAATAGCTTCCAGTTCTTGAATGATCTTGCCGTTGCCGCGAACCGGGCCGTCGAGACGCTGGAGATTACAGTTGATCACCCAAATCAAATTATCCAGCCGCTCGCGGGAGGCGAGGGTGAGGGCGCCAAGACTTTCCGGCTCGTCGGTTTCGCCGTCGCCGACGAATGCCCAGACGCGCTGTTGGCTTGTATCTTTGAGGCCGCGGTCATGGAGGTAGCGATTGAAGCGAGCCTGGTAAATCGACATGATGGGGCCAAGGCCCATCGAGACGGTCGGAAATTCCCAATAGTCTGGTAGCAACCAGGGATGCGGGTAGGAGGATAAGCCTCGTCCGCTGCCGCTCAGCTCGCGGCGGAAGGAATGCAACGCCTCTTCGGGAAGGCGGCCTTCCACGTAGCTGCGTGCGTAGATGCCTGGGACCGCATGGCCCTGAAAATACACCTGGTCGCCGCCTTGCGGTGCATCTTTGCCGCGCAAAAAGTGATGGAATGCGACTTCGTATAACGTGGCCGCCGACGCAAAGGTTGAAATGTGTCCCCCGATTCCGGAGTGCTGCTTGTTCGCTTTGACGACCATTGCCATGGCATTCCAGCGGATCAAGCTGCGGATCCGACGCTCAATTTCGAGATTGCCGGGGTAGGGAGGTTCCTGCGTCGCTGGGATCGTATTGATGTATGGCGTGTTGAGCGGAGCAGTGACGCGGGCGCCGCGCGTGCCCAACCGGTCGCGAAGGCGCTCAAAGAGATATCTGGCGCGGTCGTGGCCTTTGGATTTCAGCACATACTCGAGCGAGTCCAGCCATTCAGCGGTCTCTTGCGGATCACTGTCGGGCGACTCGGAAACGGCACGTTCGTCGGTCATGGTCGTCTCCCAACCTCATCTTACAGAGACAGATGGCAAGGCGCAAAGTTTATAAGTGTGCTAGCATAATCCAATGGCCAGGTTACCTGTAAGTTCCGTTGTCCCGCTTTCTCTGACGCTTGCTTTCGTGTTCTTCTGCCTTCCTGTCCGTGCGCAGATGTACCCTCAAGACATCCATTCTCAGAAACGCTGGACGGGCTCCACCACTCCTCAATCTCCGCTTGATGGGATGGGGATGGGCGTCGATAGCGCCTCCGTGTTCTTTCAACGCAGGCAGGAAGAAGAACGAGAACGGCGAGCGACGTGGGAGCGTCAACGACGCATGATGGAGAACTTTACGAATATCCCCGATCAGCTGCGCGAGTCGTATTTCGGGCGGGCCCACAGACTGCCATTCAATTCTCGTTAAGTTCCTTCCACCGCCTAACCGCGACAACATTTTTAAAGAATTCAAGATGATCGATTGCGCCTAGGGGAACCTCTAGGACCAGATCATTCCCGGTCCCGTTACAGTCATGAATGACCATGGAAGGGGAGGGAGGGTCCGTCTATGGGGAACGCCGTGCGAGCCTGGTTTGTCCTGCCGTGGTTGTGGGTATGCGGCGCCACGGCTATCGTTCCGTCTCTTCTGGCCGACCCTGTTCCTCCCGAACCTCTCTATGACAAATCGCGGGCTCTCGTCATCGGCATCGAGCAGTATCCTCAGGGGCGGTCGGTGCCGGGAGCGGTGGAAGAAGCCAAACAGGTCGCCCAGGCGTTTCGTCAGTTGGGATTTGAGGAAATCATCGAACTCTACAACAAGGATGCGACTGCGCGCCGGCTGCATCAAGTGCTGAGCGACCTCTTCGCGAAAAAAGTCGATCGCAGCGGACGAGTGGTGGTGTTCTTTGGAGGTCAGACGGGGACGACCCGCGACGGAAAAGGCAGGGACATGGGCTATCTGGTTCCCGCCGATGCTCAGGCCAGCACTGTCGCAAAGTTTTTGACCGTCGACACGATTAAAGAATTCACCAGGCGATCCCCCTCCAAGCACACATTATTCATTGTGAATGCGCCCTTTCGCGCCTGGGAAGTTCAGAGTACGAAGCCGGCGTCGCCTACCGCGGAGACCGATGCCCGTGTGGTACAGGTCATTGCAACCGTCGGCAGAGATGAAAAGTCCGCCAAGGCTGGCGGCAAGACTCCCTTTGTCCAGACCCTGCTTACCGGTCTCTCGGGGGCGGCCGATCTCAATCAAAATGGCTGGCTCACTGCTTCTGAACTGGGCACCTATATCAAGCAACAGGTGGAGGCTGTCTCCCTCCGCATCGACGGAGAAGGGGATACGGTCTTGCTGGAGCAACGTAAAGCGGTTCCTGTCATTGAAACGCAACAGAGGCCCAACGACCGCGAAGCTGCAAAAAATGAGTATGAGCAAGCGCTCGCCCATCTGCAGGGAGGAAAATACGCGGACGAGGCCCTGGCATCACTCAATCGCGCCATCCAGCATGACCCGACGTTCGCCGAAGCCTACATCCTCAAAAGTTATCTCCGGTTAGAGGTTCTGCCGCAGCTTGACGAAGCGCTTGCCGCCGGACAGCAGGCGGTCAAGCATGCGCCTGACAATGCCGATGCCTTTTTTACACTCGGCCTTGTGCATGAAAAAATGGGTCATTATAAGGACGCCGAACAGGCCTTCCTGCAAGCGGCGAAACTGAATCCGGAAAATCCGGACCCGTATTTTTCTCTGGGAACGCTCTATGAGGATCAGCTCAATGACACGACGAAATCAGTCGAGGCGTTTCGGCATTACCTGAAATTAGGCGGAGCGCATGCTCGGGCCAAGGCGGCAGTCAGCCAAGCAGATCAGGCGGTTCTCGCTCCCCAGGAGACGGTCCCTTAAGATCGAATTCACGGCAACGGCATGCAGGGGCGCACCAACTCCTTCCTCATAAACACCAGCCATATCGAAAGCACGATCAGCGCCATTGTGCCCAGCACATAGGCCCAAAATCCCACATACAGCGCCAGGAGCACGGAGGCCGCATCGAATGCTCCCAGCGTCCACGTCACCAGAGCATTGAGACCCACGCCGATCACCACGAGCGCCATGCCGGCTTCGATAACTCGTTGGACGTTCTTGTCGTTGTTCGTCCTCATGCAGTCACCTCTATGATGGAAGTTCAACGCCTGAGCCGTCGTGATCAAATACCATGGCAAGTCGCATTCCTTGACCGCTGGCGAGGTGACAGCCGGCCATGTCCATGAAAATAGAGGAAGTTTCAGGAACTCAGTCGAGGGTGTGAAGGAGAGCTATCGGAACTGACGAAGAAGTTCTGCCGATCTAACGGCGGGCTGCCGTAGGATCGGCGCTCTAGAGAGCTGCGTTACTTGACGAGCCATACGCGGTAGGTCTTGGCTGAGGCGGGTTTGGGAACCTGGAGGATGCCGACAGCACCAGGGCTCATGATGTCCTCACCGCTAGTCGTGCGCCAGGCTTCGAAGCGCTGGCTGTACAACAGCAAGCCCTGCTGATCGTAGAAGTCCACCATAACATGAGCCGCATCTCGGAGTCCGCCTTGGTAATGGGTGGTCACCCAATCGAGTCGTTTGAGCGCCTGGTACTGAATCGACAGTACGCCGGAAGGTTCTTCGTTCACGCTCAGCAGCTTGAGCACGCGGTTTTGATCCAACCCTTCCGCGGGCTCGGGTCCACCCGCGAGTTGCGTGCGGATGAGACGGGCGCTTTCGTCAGCGGGCAAGTAGGCTTTCACTCTGCAGAATATCGTCCGTCCCTGTTCGCTCTGCTCGAGGATCTGCTGGTCCTGCACATGACGGGCGGCCAGCGCATTCGCGATATCACGTAGCAAGACCGAATCCACAACCGCGGCGGTCTGCTCGCGGTAGACGGAAGAGTTAATGACGGCTTGGCGCAGTGCTTCCCGGCAAGCCAAATCTTTCGCATCGGCCACCCGCTCGGACGCGTGGGCCTGATACCGATAGTCGCCGGTGATTTCGAGACGGCCGTTTGGCTCAGCGGCCTGGACGGCAAGCGTGCACACGGTTGCAACCAAGAGTTGAAGCCCGAGGATTCGATGGGCTGGCATATCGCCTCCGAGGCAATTCAGAAAGCGGAAGAAGATTCGATGCCCGCGGTTATGCTACCACGTGACCTTTCGTGCTTCCACCCGGAACGCGTGCGCAAGGGGAGTGAAGGCGAATGACTTGAATCGGCAAAACGTTCGATAGCGTCTCTTCGATAGCGTCTCGTGGAAGCTGCAAAAAATCGTCGCACGTGTTTCGAAGAAATTTCCCACAACAACAATGGGATACGCTTGACTTGCGAACCGTCTTCACGCAGACTCTCGGCTTATGGATGATACGGAGCAAACGCTGCTTACGGCCCTGGCAGAACGGGTCGGCATCGCAGCGGAATATCACGATATCAGCGGCGTCCGTCATGTCACCGCCGACCACACGAAGCGCGATATTCTTCGCGCAATGGGGTTTCAGGTGAGCTCGACGGCGACGTTGGCCGTGGCGATCCGGGAGTGGGATGAAGCTCCCTGGCGCAGGCCTTGTGATCCCGTCCGCATCGTGTACGAAGAGGAAGTCGGGGCGCCGATCTCCTGTTGTTTCGCGCTGGAAGACGGCCGCGAGCGTTCGATGGTCGTCAAATGGCGGTTGCACGACGAGTCCGGCCACCTCCTTCACGAAGGGCACGCCGGTCCGGGACTCGCCGCCAGCGAGGTGAAATTCATCGAGGGCGCACGGCGAGTTCGCGTCGAACTTCCAGCACCAAAAGGTCTTTCACTGGGGTACTACGATTTCATCATTCAGGCTGAGGGACTCGTCGGAGGCTCGACGGGAACGCTCCGGTTGATCGTGGCTCCCAGGCAGTGTTATGTGCCGACGTCGCTCGAGGTTGGCCACCGATATTGGGGCTTGGCCTTCCAGCTCTATTCGCTGGCGTCCGACCGCAACTGGGGGTGTGGGGACTTTACCGATCTCAATCAGGTTGTCGAATGGGCGGGCAAACATCTGGGCGCAAGCATCATCGGCTTGAATCCGCTTCACGCGATTCGCAACACCGCACCTCTTCACACGAGTCCTTACGCGCCGTATAACCGGTTGGCGATCAACGAGCTCTACATCGATCTCGAGCGACTGCCCGAGTTTTACGCCTCCGAAGACGCCCAGGCGCAGTACGGCTCCCCGGAATTTCAAGCGAAGCTCAAGGCGCTGCGGGAAAACCGCCGCGTGGATTACGATGCCATCGCTCAGGCGAAGCGAACAATGCTGGACCTGGCCTATCGGCAGTTTCTCAAGGAAGCCTATAGTGGTGCCGAGCCAAACCTCGAGCCCAAAACGGCCCGGGCGAAACTGCTCGAACGATTCATTCAGTCGGAGGGCGAGCCTCTCGAACTCTATGCGACCTTTCAGACATTGGAAGAAGAACGGCGCATGATCCAGTCGAAAACCGTCACGTGGCAGGAGTGGCCGAAGCAATTTCTGTCGCCCGGGTCTGCGGTGCGGGAGTATGGCAGGCGCCACCGAAAGCGGATTCGCTTCTTCCAATACATCCAGTGGATCGCGTCCGAACAGCTCGGCGAAGTCCGAAGGACCGCCGAGGCCGCCGGAATGCCGATCGGCATTTACAACGATCTGGCGCTGGGAGCCGAAGGCACGGGCGCCGAGGCGTGGATGTATCAATCGGTGATGGCACTGGGCGCCGATTGCGGCGCCCCCCCGGACGCTTTTGCGCCCCAAGGACAGAATTGGGGATTGCCACCGGTCAACCCGGTCGCGTTGCGTCCCACCCGGTACGAACTCTTGATCCAACTGTTGCGAAAAAACATGCGCTTCGGCGGTGCCATTCGGTTGGACCATGTCATGGCCCTCTGCCGCCTGTTCTGGATTCCGAAGGGACAGTCGGCTACCGAAGGTACGTACGTGCATTATCCATTCGAGGATCTGTTGGCGATCATTGCGCTGGAAAGTCATCGATCGAAGACGGTGGTCATCGGTGAGGATCTCGGGACCGTGCCTGATTGGGTGAGAGACCAACTGACAAAGGCGCGGGTCTTGTCGTACCGGGTGTTTTATTTCGAGCGTCGCGGAGACGGATCATGGAAATCGCCGGGCGAGTACCCGCAGCAAGCACTGGCCGTCGCCGGCACGCACGATCTGCCGACCTTGACCGGCTTCTGGTCGGGTGAGGACATTCAGCTGCGAGCCGGACTCGGAGCGTTTCCGGATGAGGCCAGCCGCCGCCAGGCCCTGGAAGAGCGCCAACGAGACAAAGGATGCATGCTTGCCGCGCTCAAGCAGGAATCCTTGTTGCCTGATGGGATGACCGACGATCCGACCACCGTTCCGGCGATGACGCCAGCTCTGTGCCGCGCGATCCATGCGTATCTGGCGCGCAGTTCCGCCTGGCTCGTCCTTGCCAATCTCGAAGACGGCCTGGAAGAAATCTCACAAACGAACCTGCCCGGCACGGTCGAGAACCATCCCAACTGGAGGCGGAAGTACGCGAGCCGCGTGGACAAGCTCATGGAAGATGCACGGCTGCGTGAACTGGGTGTCACCTTGCGTTCGATCCGTCCAACCAGCTAGGACTCTCATTCCGCTGACGCTGAACATTACCCGTCACTTTCGCTTTCGCGTCGCGTGCGGCGCCAAGTCCTTCTAGTCGGCGACGGTCTCGCCGCCGGATGTTCGGTTTTGTGGCGTGTCTTGATTTGTCGCTGGGTGGCATATGCCAAAGCAGAACCGCGTTATTCTGGCCATCGCTGGGGCGGTCTTTGTCGTCATCGTGGTGCTGGAAACTGTGGCGCCGGCCAACATTGTCGGGGCCTATGCGCTCGTCTTGCCGATCCTATTGGTCGCAACGCTTCGCAACCGTCCGTTGATGCTGGCAACCGTGGTCGCCTGCATCGCAGCGACGTACTTGGGTCTCATGCAGCCGACGAAGCCCGGGCGCTTCCAGGCGGCAGTGATCAATCGCACGGTCGTGGCCGGCGTCCTCGTGATGGTCGCCTACATGGGATTGACTCGAGAGGAACGGAAGGCTCGAGAAGAAAGCGCGCGCCAGGCATTGGCGCAGCAGACGGAAAGCCTTTTGCGGGCGAACTCGCTGCTCGTCGATGCCAAGGATCAACTCAATCGCTCCGAACGATTGGCCGCCGTCGGCCAGCTCGTGGCGTCCGTGGCTCATGAGGTGGGAACGCCGTTGCATTCCATTGCCTGGCATGTCCAGGCACTCGGCGAAGAGCCGGGTGTCACGCCGGACATGAAGAAGCGCATTACCGTCATCGATGAGCAGCTCAATCGCGTCGTCCGCATCATCCAAGACTTGTTGTCGTCGACGCGTCAGCGAAAACCGGAACCAAGCTGGATGTCCGTCGAACAGGTGATCGGACCGGCCACCGCCTTAATGGAACCGGCCTTTCATGCCAAGGGCGTGGCACTGACGACCGAGCTGGCGATCGGAGTGCCCTTGGTTTGGGCCGATGCCGGCAAGCTGCATCAGGTCCTCGTGAACCTCCTCACGAACGCGCTGGCGGCCACTCCGCAGCAGGGAACGGTGCACGTGCACGTGGGAGCCCGACCTGCTACCGCCGGAGAACTGGAAGTCGGACAGCGGGTGGCGCAGGACATGTCGCCCATGGTCGTGACCGTGGCTGTCAGCGACACGGGTATCGGCATGCCGGCGTCGGACGTTCAAAACGCCTTCCAGCCGTTCTTTACCACCAAGGAGGTTGGCAAGGGAACCGGCTTGGGTCTATTCTTGAGCCGTGAGACCGTCCAGGCGCATGGCGGCAACCTCTCACTGGTGAGCGAGCAGGGGAAAGGGACGATCGTCACGATTATGTTGCCTGGAAAAGTCGTCATGCCGGAAGGGGTGGCATAGGAGCGTCATGCAACCTGCGAAGATACTGGTCGTGGATGACGATGCGGTCGCCCGGGATCTGCTGGCCGAGGCCCTGAAAAAAGAGGGCTATAGCGTCGAAGCCTACGCCAGCGGAGAGGAGGCGATCGCACGCGGCCGAGAAGGTCGGGTCGATCTCGTGCTCACGGATATCAGGATGGGGGCAGTGGACGGGTTGACCGTGCTGCGTGAATTCAAACGCATGAGTCAAGACACGGCCATCGTCGTCTTGACGGCCTTTGGATCGCTCGAAGGCGCAATCGAGGCGATCAAGCAAGGCGCGTACGATTATCTGGCCAAGCCGTTCAAGAAAGAAGAGATCAAGCTGGTCGTGCAGCGCAGTCTCGACCATTGTCGTCTGTTGCGGGAAAACACAAAGTTTCGGGAAGAGCTCAAGAGCAAAGACGAATGGTCACCCCTCGTCGGCAGCAGCCCGGCGATGCTGGAAGTGTACAAGCTGGTGGCTCGTGTGTCGGAAAGCCGGAGCACGGTCCTGCTGCAGGGGGAAAGCGGAACCGGGAAAGAGTTGATCGCTCGCGCCATCCATGGCAACAGCCCGCGCCGCGACAAGCCGTTTGTCCCGGTGAATTGTGGCGCCCTGCCGGACACGCTCCTGGAATCGGAAATGTTTGGCTACGAAAAGGGAGCGTTCACCGGCGCCGTCGGCACGAAGACGGGTCTGTTTGAATCGGCCAACGGCGGAACATTGTTTCTGGATGAAGTCGGTGAGCTGGGGCAGGCCCTGCAAGTGAAATTGCTGCGCGTCATGCAGGATCAGGAAGTGCGCCGGGTCGGCGGAACCACTTCCATCAAGGTGGATGTTCGCATTATCGCGGCGACGAATCGTGATCTCGAGCAGTTCGTCAAGGAGGGCAAGTTTCGAGATGATTTGTTTTACCGCTTGAACGTCGTGCGGATAACCCTGCCGTCGCTCAAAGAACGTCAGGAAGACATCCCCATGCTCGCCCATCATTTTCTGCAGAAATGCGCCGGTGGAGCGACCACGGCGGTCCGTGGATTTCATCCGGATACACTGGACTGCCTTAACCGGTATCGATGGCCTGGCAACGTTCGGGAACTGGAGAACGCCATCGAGCGAGCCGTCTCGCTGAGTCATGGGCCCTTGTTGACGCCGGACGACCTGCCGTCGGCGATTCGCCAAGCGCCGAGTCCGGCCGATCAGAAACCGGATATCGCCGAATCGGCCGAGTCGGTCTATCTGACGCTGGAGGAAGTGGAAAAGCGTCACCTGATGCGTGTGCTGAAGGAAACGAAAGGGAACAAAGTAAAGGCGGCGAAAATCCTCGGCATCGACCGCCGAACGCTCTATCGCATGGCCGAACGATTCGGGTTGGATCTGGGTCCGGATGCGGAGGGAAGCGAGAAGGAAGCGGGATAGCCTTAGAGAATGTGGAGCGCGTTCTTGATCAGGCGAAGCTGATTCTGAGCGCTCTGCGGCACGGCAGTGGGTGACTCCTCCCACCTGGTAAAGAGACCGTCTTTCCCTTCATATTGCACGTCCAGCCTCAGTCTGCTGGTGTGTTCATCCGCCGGCGTCACCACGGCATGCACCCGGCTCCGTCCGGTGCCGAAGCGCCAGCGCAGCAAGCCATCCCAGGGACCGCGCATTTCTTCCCGATATCCCGTCTTTAAGTGCTGATCGCCCTCTTGCTCGACTTCATATCCGCCGTCCGTCAGGACTTGAATGACTGCGGTGCGCACCTGATCGGCCGGGGCAGGCAGAGTCACGTCGACAACATCGGGTTCGTGGGACATCGGTGGGCCGGCACAGCTTGCACTCGCGAAGAGAGAAACTGCAACGAGGTACGAAAGAGAGCGTGAGGTCACTTCGCCTTCGTGTCCTTGAGCCGATACACGAGATGCGTATCGGTTTGTGAGACGCCTTCGATCGAATGTATCCGGCTGAGCACCAGTTGTGTCAACGCGTCTTGATCCGGCACTTCCACGACGGCAATGATGTCCGGCTTGCCCCAACACGGATCAATGGTCTTGATCTGCTTGATCTCGCCGAGCGCTCTCACCACTTGGCTGGTTTGTCCGGGTTGGACATGTATCAGAATATATGCTCGATCGGCCATGACCACTCCACCGTCTACCGGTGCATGGATCGTGCAAGGCACCGCCGGAATGGCAGGCTCCTTGCCAACGTAGCGGATAGCCGGATGGCCTGTCAATGTGGCTGAAGCGGCCCCAGGCCGTTGATCCGGAGCGGCTGCCGCAGATTTTGCTCGTTTCATGAGTGCCTCATTTCGGTGCGACAATGACGTCCACGGTAAAATGATCGCTGATGGTGGTGAGCTCGCTTTCCAGTCCGCGCGGGTTTCCGATGCGGCCTTCCGGATCATAGACGAAACACAACATCTGCGTGCACCGACCTCGGGCACGATAGCGCTCAACGTCGATGCGCACCTGATCGGCAAGGTCCTTGTGGCTGAGACCGGTCCGTGTCTTCTTGACGATGATGGCCAGGCGATCGTGATCGAGGAGAAAGGTGGTGCGTGTGGCCCCATCAGTATACGCCGGAGTCCATTCGTCCGTGCCAATGTCATCGAAATGCTGACGCAACAACGCATGCAGGAGGTCTTGAAGGTCGTGCTCGTCTTCCACGTTCAATGTCTGGCGATATTCACCACGTAACCGCAACTGCCGTGCCACGGCGTGAAACCGCTGACAGAGTCTTTTTGCGATCGCAGCGTAATCCGTGTCGTCAGCGGCGGGGGGGCCGAGGGCAGGCGGCGATGAAGGTGCCGGCGTCGGTGCGGGTCCCGGCGACGACGACGCTGGCATTTCCTGAGTTCTTGAAAACGTTCCTTGTGCGGCTTGCGGGATGACAGGCGTTGGATCGAAGGCTGCCACGGCCGCAGGCGCTGGAGGCGACTCAACAGGCACCGTGGGAGATGGAGAGGCAATGGCTGTGGCCTCCCGTCGAGGTGAAGAGGCTACCGCGGTTGGAGTGTGCTCTGTGACCGGCTGGACGGGCTTCGTCTCTTGCGTGCGGAACAGTGACGAAATGGGCTCGATGGGCGTCCGCGGGGGCATGGCCTGAACGGGTGTGCTTGTCGAGGCAGGCGACACCATTGGAGGAGGCGCCGGCTCCGCAGCAGGTGACTTCGATATGCTGGCGGATGCTGGAGGAACAGCGGCGGGAGGCTCCGGGAGGGGAGTTTTGTCGACACTGGGCACGAGGTGCAAGGTGGCGCCGGTCGGGCGCGACGTGCTGCTCGTGGTTGTGACCGACACGTTCGACGTTGTAACGGCTGATGTGACCAATGTCATCGGAGGGGGGGTGGAAGAGGCCTCCGGCTTATGAGCCGCGTCAGGCTTGAGCCCCTGTAATTCCAGTTTCTTCTCTTCGAGCGATGCAATCAGATTCCGGATGAAGGCCAGCGTCTGCTTTTTTTCGGCCGCGGACGAGATCGAGAGTTTGACATGGCGGTGCGTTTGGAATTCCGTAGATTTTTCCCCAAAGGCGCGTTTGATGCATTCGCGAAGCTGAAGCTCCGTCCGCGTCAGCGCCCCCTCGAGATAGGGAAAGCCCTCACGGCCCAGATCCTCGAGCTTCGGGATGAAGGCCTGGAGTTGTTCGATGCTTTGGGTGAGGTCGTCGATCGCAAGCGTTTTCGACCGCGCCCGCTCAGATTTTGCGCGTGCCATAGAGTGTGGGAAAAGTGTAGCCCACGTCCCCTGGACTGACAAGAAAACACCTGAAAATCAGCACCAAAAGACGGTCCACACTCCGTGCCGGGCTGATCTCTCAGGCAGCGAGGTCGACCGACTGTTCGGCGTCCTCTATCACCGCTGGCACAGTCAATGGCGGCTGTGCCTGAGCCAGAGCCATTGCGGCGGCATGCAGCCTGCGATTCTTCTCCAGCACGGGATCGAAGACGTGGCCGCAGTTGATGCAGCGCCAGCCTTCGAGCCACCATTCTCCGCCGCTTTCCTGCAGATCCAGAAAGTGGTCTCGCGCCATACATCCGTTACAGCGTCTGCAAGTCATGGGGACCCTCCTTGGTTCTCGCATACGCATCAAACCTAGCCCCTGAGGCCAGGCTTGTTGAGACCCAAAGGGGGTACCTCGAAAGAGTCAGATCGGCTGGACGCATTGGGAAGATAAGAATTTCTACGTAGGTCCGAAAGCGGATCACGGGTGTTCGGTAAAGGGCGCTTGTCACCGAACACGATCGTGAAGCTATCGAGTGACCGTGCGTTCGAAGGTCTTGGGGATGAGGAGCATGGCTTCCAGTCTCCCCACCAGGCCCGCGTAGGCCCCGTCCCTCATGACATGCACGAATTGGGAACGGTAATTCTCCACCAGTCGGACGCCGTCGATGACGGCATCGTACATGAGCCACTGGCCGGACTGGTTCACCAATCGCACATCGACCGCCGTATCGTTTTTCTCCCCTCGGAACAGCGTACGTACCTCGGCAAAATTCCCTTCGCGCTGTTCAGATAGGTAAAACACGTTCGTGATGACGTACAGATCCATTCTGGAAGCCACTGCGTCGCGCAATACTTGGACGAAGAGATCACTAAAACGTTGCCGTTCCGATTCATTGAGCACCAGCCAGGTGATGCCAAGTGCGCGCCGTGCCATCTCTCGGTAACTCACCGCATTGCGCACCACATTCTCGAGGGCCACACGCCGTGCATCGGCCATACCGGGTTCCTGGAATGCCGGATCGCTGAGAATGCTCATCACAGTCGCAATCGTCTCTTTGACCGTATCCGTCGGCGTCGAAGCGGCGTAGACGGAGTGACACATCAAGACCACGGTCATGGCGAGAATGCTGCTCAGAAGTTGCAATCTTGGCATGACTCACCTCTTTTCGATGGCAGGAAAGTTCAATAATAACGGGTGATCCATTTGCACCAGAGATGAATGTCACCGGTCGTGAGAACGCAATCCGCTTCCCCGTCCGTCGCCGATAGCTTGTGTTTTTCCTGCTCTGTCTGGCTCAGGACGGTAGGCCGGAGGACGTCGTTTTGTAATGACGATGACGACCCGGGTTGCAGCTGAGAGGCACAGGAGACGAAGGTACAGCCGATCCAAACGAGGATAACAAAGGCCCCTTTTCTCAATGCCATGGGACCCCTCTACGGAGGAGCGATCGTCGTCACGTTGAGAGCAAAGAGTGCAGCACATCTGTCATACTTTAGTCATTATCATGCTCCTGACGACACTCTACTAGGAGGGACCCTGGATCAAGCTAGGGGAATCAATCTAGAGAGCGTCTGGAAGGTGTTTACCAGCGGTTGGCCCACTGAGGAGCAGGGATTGGTCTTGGCTGGAGGGGAGACAAATCTTCTTCGAAGACACAAGATTCTCGATTTCCGCTGAACAGGCGGACTTGCAGCTTCCCCGTCCGCGTCGCGACCAGTAATCGACCCTCGCCATCCCAATCGGCCCACTGCACATCGTCCAGCAGCGTCAGTTGGCCGTCTGCTTCAAGGGAATATTGCGCTTGCAGCCCGTCGACCGCTTGTCCGGGCCCGAATTCTCCGCCTGCATGCCCGAGACTTTCCAGGCAGAGCAGTCGGGAACCTCCTGGTTGCCGTTTCTGCATCCGAGCGTTTCGGCGTTCGTCCCATGCGTCTCGAGGATCGCGCGGGGGACAGTCGGGTGTTTCTTCCCAGCCACGACGCCGTTCGGTCGCGAACTGCACGGCAGGAATGGACTGCAGCCTGTACGGAATCGGCTGGCCGGATATTTCATGGGTATGTTCACTCACGTTCCTCGTAAAAAAATACCCGCGCGTCCATGTCCCGCAAGTGGCAAACGCATGCAATGCCGTCAGCCATGGAAGCTTGGAGACGGCCACGTAGGCCTCTCCCAGTTCCCACGTTGCGCTCGGCTTGTGCGCGAAATAGGAGAGAAATTGTCCGTCGGGAGAAAGATCGCAACGGCGTGGAAAAATTCGCCCCCCCAGCCATGCCCCGGGTTCGTAATGGAGGCGGGCCAGATCCCAGCGTCCGATGTGTGACCACTGTGTTGGACCACGTCGAAAGACGGCGACGATCGGGGCCTCTACGGCCGTGATGCAGTAGATCCGTGGGGAAGAAACCATCACGTCATCCTTGCGGTTGTGCGGCCAGTTCAACCGCAAGATCATTCATGCCTCGTGCAGCAGCCAAATCGGCCGCCGTCTTGCCCGCAAAACCTGGTGCGCCTGTCCCTCGCAGCCCCAGATCGGCGCCGGCGCGGGCCAAAACCCTGGCAATCTCCTGATGACCGGCAATGACCGCCAGCATCACCGCGCTGAGTCCAAACTTAGCCGTCACGTTCAGGTTTGCGCCGTGGTCGAGCAGCAGTTGAACCGCCGTCAAATGGCCTCTCCGGGCGGCCAGCATCAAGCCTGTTTGCCCATACCGATCGCGCGCGTCTGGATGGATCCCACGAGAGAGCAGATCTCGCAGGAGGACGGCATCGCCCCGCAGAATGGCATCTTTCCAACAAATATCCATTCACTCGGCTTCAAAGGTGCATCGACGTTGAACAAGCCAGAGGATGGGATAGAACCGAAGGAGGATCAACAAACGGGTTGACCCACCGATTCTATCTCGGTAATTCGTAAATCTCCGCTTCTTCCGCCGTCCCGATGCCAAACTGTTCTCTTCGCATTTCACCTCCGACCGTATTTCGATAGACCAAGTCATCGGTATCGAGATCGTACTCGGGAATCTCTGTGCTTTGCCATCGCTGTGCGAAGTAATGGGCGTACAGTGAATAGAGTCCGTGATGTTGACGGTTGTGACGCAGGACATACTCTGGCATGGTGCGGACGTCCGAATCGGCATGGTAATGCTGAAGCCACAGATAATCACCCAGGATAAGCATCTTGACCAACGGGGGGTCTGCGTAAAGCTTCAGTTTGACGGTTTTTCCCATGGCTCGGAGCCGCTTGAGGAGGGCGATACTTTGACTGACTTCTTCCCGAAACGCGCTGACTGTGTATTTGGGATGACCAATCGCTTCGATGCGAGCAGTCACGCCCGGGCTATAGGGATTGACAAGAAGGATTTGTGCACCGAGGCACGTTTCGAGAACAGATGACAAGTCGCCGACTTGATCGACAAAGCTGCTGTAACCGCTTGAGCCAATCACCATGATCGTCCGGCCTGTAGTGTTTTCCTCCTTGAGCCGTGCTATATGGCGATGAGCGCGTGGCTCAGGTCTGGGGAAAAAAGAGACTAGCCCCGCACTGGCTGCGGCTTTCGCAAGAACACGGTCACGCCGGCTGCGCCGGACATAGCTAAAGCAACCAATTAATAGAACAGCAAGGATCATCTCAACAATGATTAATGAGATCTTGTTTTGTTCAACTCGCGACCAGAAGGCGAGGAACTGCCTAGCGCCTGAGGGAAGAAGGAGCGCAATTCCTGCACTTAAGGCAATAACAACGAGGTGATAGAAACCTCCTGCCGCCTCATGAAAAAAAGTGTGTATTGTCTTTGTGATTGACCGTAATGCATGGAACAAGGGTGCACCTCTTTCGAAGTATAGTTATCAGACAAAGCTTCATCGCTCTGTCAGAGTATGTGTGGATGTGATCGTAAGTCCTTGCCCGGGGAGGTCGTCGCAGACAAAACGATCTCGACACAAACCAATCGCGAACTGCGGAACGTTAGGAGGTCGTGCGCGATCAACGGCAACCTAGCACGACTGAGAAGGTCATACAAGCGTTGACCTGATGGTCATAGGGCTAACCTCGAAGCGCTACTTGCGGACTGATGAAGATTTCCTCGACGAACTCTCCTCCATCTCTCTACTCCTCCATTTGCGCCGACACGGGGACTGCTAGCTTTAGCATTCGCTATTGCTGATTGGGTGTGTTAGGGTGCGACAAGAACCACGGTCACTATCCTATCCCTCGCGCGTGTTTTCTTCACCCTCCCTCGGTGCGCGATCGATTCCCTAGTTTCCGCCGTTCACACTTTCCATCCTTCGTTTCTTTCACCGGCGCGTTTTGTACGCATTCTTTAAAACGGATGCCACTGCTCGCTAGGGGTCTCGGAAGGGCAACACAGCCCTTTCAAAGTCATGTGTCGAAAATAATGCTGCTCCTCAGCCAATGAAGCCATAAGTGATGGCGAAGGAACCGGGTATGCTAGCGCTTATGCTTTTGGGAATTTTAATAATTAGTGATGGATTGGCTTATGCCGGGTGGGAAGCAGTAGCGATCAGCGACACTGGCATGACCGTATATATTGATCGTACAACCATTCAACGAGACACGTATGTGGTCACTATGTCGGTACTACATGATTATCAAGTTCCAGAGCGTCTCTCGTCTGGCTCGTTTTTATCTTTTACGGCACGACAACAGTACGACTGTGGAGAGCAGCGCTCCAGGACTCTTGGAGCTGTTGTCTTCACAGAGCACATGGGCAATGGAGCCGTGTTGTACAGCGGTATGGGTGACGATACATGGCAACCGGTTACGCCGATGAGCATTAACCACGCACTTTGGCAAACGGCCTGTCCGGACGGAAAACTCATCGAGGTGGCAAGGCTCTTCAGCAGCAAGGCTCTTCAGTAGGCGGCTTGAACAGGATCACCGGTTCTTGCCTGCCCATTAGATAGAGGTCACTGAGGTATCTTATGTCTTCTTTATGCACGACTCAGGCGTGTAATTATTTCTGTGTACGCTGTCATCGAAACGGTTGGTGGGAGCATGTCATTAGCTGGCTCGGATGGTATCCCTGGCGATGCGGACGGTGTCAAATTCGTTTCTATATCCGGCGATCGTGGTAGCGTCTTGCCCGATCATGCGCTACAAAAACCAGATGCGTAGTGAAGAAACGGATCCCAACAAGACGCGGTGGGATACCGCATCCTTGAAAGTAGGAGATCTACCATGACGCTTTCGGGTTTCGATTGGATTCTTGCAGGTACTATTGTCGGACTCATCATGGCCGCGATAGGTGCTTACGCGGCACTCCTCTGGTACGTGCTGGCTTAGCTCTCAAAATTAACCAGGTGTTTTAAAGCATGGTGGTATTTATTCGCTGATTGGAATCCACTCGCCGAGCATCGACGTAACCTAGCGGGATTAGTGACTTTGTCTCACACGTGTATGTTTCCTGCGCGTCATCGACCGACAGAAATTACAAATCTGGTTCCATCATCGAGCTTCCCTTCCCCTACCCATGAGGATTTCTTGGTATTGGCGATGAAATGGCCTTTCCGCTGGTTATTGCACGCGATGGTTCCTTCAGTATTGGCATCGGAAAATAGCACGGACATTTTCCCTTCGCAGGAGAGCCCATCGACATTGTTCACAGTGAAGATTACGTTATGCCCTAGGTCCCCGCTGGACGACCCTCTGAGGATTTTCTTGTTTTCTATGATGATGGTGGCGGGAAAGCGCGCAGAACAGGAAGCAAGACAGCTGCAGAGTAAGACAAGGATTGCGTTGATCATGCGTAAACTAACGAAATGCGAAACGGAATTATGTTTCGCTCGCAGTGTTTCCCGAAAGATGCTAATGCCTTTCACTCCCGAATCCGGCAAGACGCGATCGTGGTTGACGTGCCCGGCTGCGCAGTAGTGGTTGAGGATTGAGTCGGTTCGCTTCGATGCGGGAGTCAATGGTTTCACCGCATAATAAGCAGCGCCATCCCTCTTCCCTCACTCCGGGAATAGTCGGCTCACTCGTCACACTCTTGACCATCAATCCCTCGCAGCGTTTACACTGCATACGTCATTCCTCCGGATTGCAAAACACCGTTTCAGGGGCATGTCTCGGATCGTGCCGTTAGGCAAAATCATCCTGCAATCGCCTAGGGCCTTGCCATATGAGATATGGCGGCTTTTTCATGCGGTCAACGGCGCGGGGATACAGTTGGACCGCGTGGCCGTAGGCGTTATTCTGAGCCTCGAGGCAGGTTGACGCCTGTAGATGGCTGGAGATTATCTGGAACGCTGCACTCTCGTCCGCGGCGATGACGGCGGTATACAGTGCACAGGAAAAGTCCCCCTCTCTTGAGCGCTGGGTACTAACGAGCAGGTAAGACCCATCGGGAAATGTCATCAACGGATCTAAGTTGCTGCGGCTCATGCTCGCTTCTGTGCGCTCCCACACACCTTCATCTCGGCTTGGCCCGACGAATGAAGGCAAGCTTCGAGGAGTTTTTTGAAGTCAGGCGTGCTTGTCCAGTCGATTCTCCCTCCGAAAGGAGAGTGTCAAGCTGCGTCTCGCTACACGTGAAGTCTTGATCCGCTGGCGATTGCGAGCCTCGTGCATCGGGCCGTTTGTTCTTCGCTGTATTCTTTGGTTTTGTCGCCATGCTGTTCTTACAGAGCGTCGGTTGACAGAGTGAACGACTTCTTCAGCGCCACGTGCGGTGAACTTCGCTTACATGCTCAATTCCATCTGTCGTACTGATTTGCCATGCCACCCCTTCAGGGATGGACACAATTTTGAGATACGCGCAGTGGCCATTCGCCCGTTCCTTCAATTCTTCCACAACGCGTATTAGTTTCTCGTCGTTACGGGCAATCGTCATCCCGCAGCGATTAAATTTCGGCTCCCGCGGTGACGCGGAAGTGGGCCAGTATGCCGCCTGATCAACTTCCTGTAACGCATCGTGTTGCCCCAGTTCTCGTAATCGTAGAAACGCTTCGTGACTGAGACAGAACTTGTCGCAGCTGGTGTTAATCACGATCTTCTGCATACTGAGTGCCCTTTCTCAAGAATGGGATCGGATCAAAGCATCCTTTGCCGCGTGACTATTCACGGTTCGAAATCAATATCCTTGCAGCCCGGCATAATTTCCCGACCAATGGGCATACCGGCGAGTCGCCCAGGCATAGACATCCTCCTCGGCCGGTTCGCCATACCGGTCGTGAACAACTTTCTCGAAGCTGGTAAGTATGCCTTCGATCTTTGCCAAGTCTTCTTCCGTGATCTTTTCCCATTTGGCCCGAAGCGGCGCTTTGAGTTCTGCCCAGAATTGTCCAAATTGCTCTTGATTCATCTCATGCCCTCCAGTAATAAAGCCACTGCTCGCTTCCTGTCCATGTCTGTCAGCGGCCGCCGCTCGTTTGCGCCGGGGCGCGATCCGCTTCAGCACGTCGGCAGCTTTGCTCCGCAAGCATTTTCTGCCCTGCTGTCGCGTCCTTGGGAATGCGAGCGAGGCAAGCTTGGAGCGAGTCCTCCAGAGAACCTGCAGCAACGGGATCGTTGCTTTTTGGCGAGACCGTTGGAGGCAATGCCTTGTCGACTGCCAACGCAGTGTCGGCCATTGATAAAGCCATGGCAAGCAGGATTGTGTATGGCATCAGCAAAGACATGGCCATTCTTTTCAGTAACGACAATGAATGACGCGCCCGCAATTGGGCCTTTCATCCGGGCAGTGACGGGTCCTGCCGGAATCTCTCGCATTCCGTAATGCACTGTCACTGAACGGCGGAAACTAGGGAATCGATCGCGCACCGAGGGAGGGTGAAGAAAACACGCGCGAGGGATAGGATAGTGACCGTGGTTCGTGGTCACCCTAGCATATTAAGATAGGAATAGCGAATGCTAACTTTTCTGTTTCCTTTGCAAAGCAGCCATATCATGGTATGGTGAACCCGCAATTGACCCTTGCCTCTCTTCATTCTGAAAGTTCACTCCGCTGATTGCCACTGCGCAACGTATCGAATAGGGAGTTTGTCTGCGCATCTTTCTAATCCATGTGCGTGATCCCCAGTTCTATGCGCTTCCCGCCAAAACCCGAGCGAAGAATGGCAATCTTCGCGTCATGGGCTTTCCTCCCATCGGTGTCATGTCCCTCTCCGCTGTCGTGAAACAAGCGGGGCATGAGTGTGTGATGTTCGACCAGGCCAACCCGGAGACCCCAAACGATTTTATCATCGAAGCAATCAACCACCAGCAGCCGGATTTGGTGGGTCTTAGTTTTCTCAGTACGACGAGCTATCCCTACGCTAAAATTCTCGCGAGGCAAATTCGTTCAAGCAATCCTCGGGTGAAGCTGGCATGTGGTGGCGTCTTCGCCAGTCTCAACGCACCTCTCGTAAAGCTGCAATGTCCGGAAATCGATTTTGTGTGTCGGGGCGATGGAGAACAATTGATCTTGGATCTCCTTTCACATTTGAATGATCCCGAAGCCGTGGCTGGACTCACCTGGATGAAAGATGGTCGGGTGATGCAGAACTCTGGACGTCCTGTGGAGCGACATCTCGACCAATGGCCGTTTCCGGATCGGGAGAGCCTGAAATTGGATTTTGTCGAGTCGATGCCCCTTGATGTGCCTGCCATACTGTCCATGGAACGCTTTACGACCATGCAGACCTCCCGAGGGTGCCCTTGGCCATGCGTGTTCTGCGACATTCCCATCTTTAACGAAGGAAAGTGGCGAGCCCGCAGCGCTGGACATGTCGTCGCCGAATTGAAGCATCTGGAAGCGCTCGGCTACGGGTCAGTCTATTTCGTCGATGATCATTTTCTTCTTCAGCCCAAGCGCATTGAAGCCATCTGTCGCGGCGTCACAGACGAGGCACTCACTATTCAGTGGGGCATTGAAGGACGGGTGGATTCCGTCGCCCAACATCTGTTTCCATCCATGGCAAAGGCCCATTGCCGTACCGTCATGTTCGGGATCGAAAGTGGGAGTCAGAAGATACTCGACCGCCTGCACAAAGAACAGACACTGGACGAGGTCAGGACTGCGGTGACCAACGCCAAGCAAGCCGGTATCGAAATCGTGCACGGCTTTTTTACGGTCGGCAATCCGGATGAAACCGTTCAGGATATGGAAGCGACCTTTGACTTTGCGTCGAAGCTGCCCCTTGATACGTTCGGCTTTAATCGACTGTGCGTCTACCGCGGCACGCCATTGTGGCAAGAGTATGTGAAGCGGGGATTAGTGAACGACGCGACGGATTGGTACAAATATTTTAAATGTTCGGAGATTGACCCCACGTGTCTGTCCGGAGAAACGATCAATCGAGTCAGGCAAAAGGGGTTAAGGCGACTGTTCCTGTACAAACTCACCCGGTACCCCCTCCAAACATTCACGCTTTTGCGCCGCTTCCTGCGGTACATGCCAGTCCGCGACGTCCTGTACCTCATCGCCAAACCGTTTATCGGACAGAAGAAGGGAGCGACAAAAGCCGAAACGCTGTCCCGTGCCGTGGAGCATGCAGATATGAAAGATGCCGCCAGCCACTTTACGCATGTTGCCGATGACCAGCTGGACGACATTCTGAGAGCTTCCCGGGCTGAGCGCCATCGCATTCAGGCGGACGCGAATGGGTCTCGGGAACTTCCGATCATCGCAACCTGACACCGTAGGTGCTAGGCATCCGATGATGGGTTGGGACGGGGTTTTATCAATTCCGATAATTTGGGAATTTGCTCTTTCAAGGCCATGCGCAGTTGCTGCACTTCCTCTTCGGTGATCCTCCCTTCAGCACGTAGTCGTTCAACGAACTGATCGTAGGGATCCGTCAGTACGCTGATAATTACACTGAGGATGCGGCTGAGATCCTGCGTATCCACGGCTCGGATTCACGAGCGCTCGGAGTCACTCACATTGTCACTATGCTGAACGGACGAACCGGTCGGCCGAAAAATCGCCACGCAACTGCTCGGTCACAAGGCGTCGGTAATCGGCTTTCTGCTTCAACATAGACACGAGTCCGTCGGCGTCCGTAACGATGAGGAGCGCATCTTCTGCCACAAGCACCCGTCCGGGATCGCCGAGATTGATCCGATATTGCGTCCGGCCGTCAGGATTTCTCCCTGACCCCATCACCAATTCGGTCAGTCCATCGATGACGCCTTCTTGGGCGTTTTCCCGTAGACGGACTCTCGTGCCGTCGGGAATTCTTCTCCACGTCGATTTCCTCTGATTGACCGATCCGATCTGAAGCTCTGTCATGATGCATCCTTTCGGCAACGAGGCGGATCGCTGCCCTACGGAAGAAGGTTGGCCTGAGTCGGTTGCGTTCGCTCACTGGAACGGATTTCGTGACCTTGTGACCGGCTTCGCTCTGTCTGCTCAGATAAACGCCTTCCGTTTCGGCGTCTGCGGGGGCCAATATGCGGAGGCTGGCCGGATGACGGCTGTGGGCTGCCGGAGGCCCATGGCACCGCATGGCCCAGGAGGCGTTCGATGGCACGGAGCTGTTGCGGATCTTCGGGTGTGATAAAACTCGTGGCCCGTCCGGTTGCCTTCATCCGAGCCGTCCGGCCGATTCGATGAACATAGTCCTCGGGGCAATGCGGCAAGTCGAAATTGATGACGTGACCGATGTTCGTGACATCAATGCCCCGTGCCGCAATGTCCGTCGCGACGAGCACGCGAAAGACTCCGCGTTTAAAGCCTTCCAGCGCGCTTCGGCGCTGTGAAAAGCTGCGATCGCCATGCAGGACGCCCACTCGATGCCCTGCACGATTGAGCACACGGCCGAGATGATCCGCCCGATGCTTGGTCCGGGTAAAGACTAGGACGGTCTGCTTCTCTTCTTTTAACAGGGAAAGTAGTAGATCCGGCTTACCGGTGTGCGTCGTATAGTGCAGCGTTTGCGTGACGCCGTCCGCTGTGGTGGCCGATGGCGTGACCAGGACGCGAACCGGCTCGGTGTGACTTGCGCGCGTGAACTGCGTCAGATCAGACGGAAGCGTGGCGGAGAACAGCAGCGTCTGCCGTTCGTCCGGCAGTGCGGTGAGAATTTGATTGATCTGCGGCGCAAATCCCATGTCCAGCATCCGGTCGGCCTCATCAAGGACCAGGATTTTGATGGGCAGCAAATTGACGGTTCCGTTCCACATGTGATCGAGCAACCGCCCAGGCGTTGCAACCAGAATATCCGGTCGTTGACGAAGACCACGAACCTGGGCTTGCATGTCGGCCCCTCCCACGATGACCGTCGCAGAGATTCCACGACCGCGACCGAGTCTATCGATCGCGGCGAGTATTTGAAGCGCCAGTTCTCGTGTCGGAGCCAGGATCAATGCTTGGGGCTCACCTTTCGGTAAGGGGGCCAGCCGCTCGAGAATTGGAATGACAAATGCGGCGGTTTTTCCTGTTCCCGTTTGGGCACAGCCAATGACGTCACGGCCGGCCAACGCAGGAGGAATCGCCTGTGCCTGAACCGGCGTGGGGGCGGAAAGTCCTGCAATGGCAAGTTCCTTGACCAATGCCTCGGACACACCAAGACTATGAAAACTTAATTCAAGAGACGTATTCACTACATATCCTTTCAGTATGATCGCATGATGACGGGATCAGAGAACCGAGGGGAGAAACAACCGGGAAGGATGCGGCTCCAAACTGGACCTGGTCGCGATGCGATCGCGAAGTCCGTACTGCTTCGTCTGTTCCCTAGCCGGACTAATACGAGAGAACAACTGCTGACAGCATATAGGACTCAGTCGTTACAGTCAATGCATTGCGACGAAGGACGATTTCTCTCAATCGCATGAGCCTCGATATGGAGCGCATGAAGCAATAACCCTTTACGATGAGAGAGGGCTGAGGAGGTTGATGCGCTCGAGGTAAGGAAGAGTCAGATCAATCTGCAGATACTGGAAAATGGCTATTTGCAACGTGTTGAAAATGTGGTGCCCCCGACACGAATTGAACGTGCGACCCGCGGTTTAGGAAACCGCTGCTCTATCCAACTGAGCTACGGGGGCATTCGAAAAAGAATTTAGCGCACATATGCGATGCCTGTCCAGCGAAGGGCCCTGGTTGTCCGACTCCACCTTTTGGGTTAATGTGCTAGTATGAGACCCGTGAGGTGCAGTGCCGGGGTCAGGCTCATTGTCTTGTCCATACTGGCTCTCTTTTGGCCCAACGACGGTTCGGCTCTCGATAATCCCGAAATGGTGATCGAGGAGAACTGCGCCCGAGAGTGGTCCCACAATTCTCGGATGCGAGCCGCTTGCGTCGAGCAGCAGAGAAGTGTGCTCGAAAAATCACGCTCCACGCCTCTCGATCCTCGTCTCCAGCAGGAAGACCTCTCGCTCATCCAGGAGCGATGTGAAAAGAATTGGCCTGACGACGTGCGCATGCGGCTTCAGTGCCAACAGCAGGAGATACGAGCGTTTCAAAAACTGCAAGGTCCTCCGCCTAAAGGAGTCAGTTTGAAAGACTACTCCATCGCGGTGGCGCATTGCTCAAAAGAATGGCCGGACGATTTTCGGCAGCGTTCGCGCTGCATGGACCAGCAGATCGCGGAGAAGCGTCGAGACCAGGAACGCGAGTAGTCCAAGACAGTGTGGCTCTCCTCACCGCGCGGAGGCCTTCCCGCCGCCATTCGAAAGCAGTGCGGTGCGTGCGGGAATCTGCTTGAGCAAATCGGCGCGAATCTGATAGACGCCCGGGAGCCGGTGGCCCATCGCGTAGGCCAGCCCACCAGTCTGATCGCCAATGGAAAGTTTTCCCGCTTGCTTGCCGTCTTTTCCCGTCGCGATAAATTCCGCCGCCGGATTCACGAGGCCGTAAGGCGCCAACGGTCCCGCCTGTTTCACAACCCTCTCTTCTGCCGGGACGTTGGCGACTCGGCTCACGAATAAATTGACGGCTTGTTGATCGACTTTTTCCGTCGGCCGATCTTCAATCGCCCATTCTCCATTCTGGTTGACGAGCGTGTATGTCTCGGTGTGCGTCTTCACGCTCAAGATTGCGATGTCATTCTCATCCGCGCCGAGGAGCCGCTTGTCTTGAAGATGATAGAGTTCCTTGGTGAAGTCTCTGACGAAGGCTGGATTGATTCGGTACAGCGGCGCGTCGGGGGCCGTCTCGGCGATGGCTTCCCCGCTTGACGGGTCGAGTTGATACAGTTTCACCGTCTGATCGCCGTCGGACACGTGCAGCGTAATTTTGACTTTCGGTTGTTTCAGCGACTTCGCCAGGGTGTCCCTGGCTGGGCCGGGGTCGACGATGCTCATGGCCTTCAGATCTTCCAGCCGAAACAAGAGCATTCGCACCTCATTGAGGTCGGCTTCCGCTTCCACCGGATACCGAATTTTCCATTTAGGCTTCGGTTTGTCGCTCACACGGTAGAGCACGATCTCGGTCGTCGGATAGGTGAGGCGAACTCGATCCACTTCCCCCGACATGATGCGAAGGATGTCTTTCCGACGGAACGTCATCAGTGATTTGTTGACGAAGTCCTTCGGAGCCAAGTCAGTCAAAAGCAAGGCATGATCCGACGTCCGAAGGACATACAGCGTGGAAGACAGCGGGCCGGTATCGCCAATCAGCAGTGTCTCTTCCGTCGAGCCGCCTTTGATCATGACGCTCGCCACCGGCTTGTCGAGGCCGAAGGGAGCGAGCGCGCTGGGGTTTTCTTCAACCACCCGATGGACCGATCCCAAGACAATCGCCCGAATCAGGCTCTGAATTTCACGAGGGTCCGCCTCGGCGTGGATCGGCTTGGTCAGCGTCCAGGCTTTGTCCCCACCCCGCTCGAAGACGAGCTCTTCGCGATCGGTTTTGAACGTGATTGAGGTGATCGCCTGTTCGTCGATGGAGAGGACTTTCTTTTTCGCCAACTGTTCTCGTTCTTGCGATTCCTTGGCGGGAAATTCGACCAGATAGAGATAAAGACCGAGGGCGGCAAGCACGAGGGCCAAGAGTGCTGTCGGCCAATACCGGTTCATCTACAGGCGACGGCGCTTACGCCACACATTGATGCCGGCGACCAGTACGACGGCGGGCAAGAGGAACACCTGCACATAGAGCAGAGTGCGTTCTTGAATTGGGTTTGGCACAAACGGCCGCACCGCCTGATCGCGCGGGCCGATGGTGATCATGTCCCGATCCTGTGCCAACCACGCGGCGGTGTGGAGGAAAAAGTCGCTGTTGCCCGGAAAGTTCACAAACGCGTTGCTCGCGAAGGTCGAGTTTCCGATGATGACAATCGCCGGTCGTGGTTTGCCTTCGGCCGGAGCTGTTTTAGGTGCGAGTGCGGCGGCCATCGGAAGCGGACCCTTGATGTCCTCCTTTTCGTTCAGGGCGATGACCCGGCCCGTCGCCTTCAGGACTGCACGGCTATTGGGCGACGTCCGAGCCAGCTGAACGAAATCCCAGTCCTTGCCAACCTGCTCATCGAACGTGACATGCCGGGCAAGGGGGAACAGGACGGCAGCATTCAAATCCTGAGTGATTTCGTGTTCGGTAAAGGTCCGGACGAGTAACACGGTGGGCTCGCCTTGGGCCAGCCGGTCTTGAAAGTCCACGAGCACACCCGGGCCCAAGGCGACACCCCAATGCTTCAACAGCGGATTCAGATCCGCCTGCGTGTCAGGATCCACCATCAACAAGAGGTGCCCGCCTTTGTCCACGTAGGTTCGAATTCTCTCCAATTCCTCGGAGGTCAACGGCTTGCGTGGCCCAGCGATGGCCAAGATGGAGGTGTTGTCCGGGACCGCCGTCTGGACGAGGAGGCTGAGGGTGCCGACCTCATAACCTTGTTTGGTCAAAATTTCTTTCGCCAGCGAGAATCCCGTGCGGTCCCGATTGTCCATGCCGGATTCGCCATGGCCTTCGAGAAACAGGATGCGTTTCTTGTCGTCTTTCGAAACGCGGATCAGGGCACCGGTCAATTCTGCTTCGGATGGATTGGTAACCCGAACGCTTTGAGTGCCGCTTTCGAAGATCGCCGTATCGCTTCGTGTGATGCCATACGTCTGAGCCACTTTGGGCTGACGCTCCGGATCCACGAATTCGACCGCAATCTTCGCGCTGGCTTGCCGATAACTGTCCAGCCGTTCCTTGTACGTTTGGTAGCCCGGATCTTTTTCCCGAGTAAAGACGGTGATCTTGACTTCGCGCGGCAGGCTTCGAATCACCCGGTGCGTCTGCGGCGCCAGTGAAAAATTCTGATTTTCAGACAAGTCCCACCGAACGGAGTGCCGTGCCGCGAGGAAGTTAAGAATGGAGAGAATGCCGACCACCAACAGCACCATGAGCAGGCTATTGGCGCCCATTCTCGTCGAGCGGCGCGCCGACATCGCCTTCAGCGTTTCGACATGGACGACAAGAAAGAG
This sequence comes from Nitrospira sp., assembly GCA_035281245.1. Classification (GTDB taxonomy): domain Bacteria; phylum Nitrospirota; class Nitrospiria; order Nitrospirales; family Nitrospiraceae; genus Nitrospira_C. The sequence continues at coordinate 14,674 of DATEEH010000018.1, read as the reverse complement.
CATCAGACAGATGAGCGCCGCACTCTCGAGGGCGGTCACCACCCAGACGTGCTCGGGCGCCAGGTGATAGCCGATCAAGCCGGCGAGCGCCAGCGACAGGCCGATGATGCCCAAGGGTACCGTCTTCAACTTCATTTCCATCTTGTCGAATCGACGACGCGGTGCGTCAAAAACAGCATGAGGACGAGTGCGCTGCCAAAGTAGACCAAATCCCGTGTATCGATGAGTCCGCGAACCAGATGGTCGTAATGGTCCATGAAGGACACATAGGAAACGACCTGACCCGCCGGCGTGTCGCCGAGCAGGGAACCGACCCCCGCCAGGAGCCAAAGAAAGAGGAGCAGACCGAAGCTGACGAAGGCCGCGACGATTTGGTTTTCGGTGAGAGCGGAAGCGAGCACGCCAATGGAGAGAAACAACGCTCCCAGCAAGGCGAGACCTAAATAGCCGGTCAAGATGGGATACCAATCGAAATCACCGAACAGGGCGAGCGTCAACGGAATCAGCCCGGTGAGCCCCAGGAGGCCAAGAAACAGCAAGAACACACTCACGAATTTTCCGGCGACGATCTCGTTCAATCCGATGGGTGAGGTCATGAGCAGCTCAAACGTGCGCAGTTTCTTCTCTTCCGCAAAGAGCCGCATGGTGAGAATAGGCAGTGTGATCAAGAGGACGAATCGTATGCTGCTGAAGAGATTTCGAAACACCAGATCGTTGAGGTTGATCTGCGCCTGGCCCTGCACCTGCATGAGTTGGATCGCCTGAACGCCGGTGAAGACAATATAGATATAGGCGAGGAGGCCGACGATCAGCAAAAAGACGGCGCCCACGACGTACACGACCGGCGAGACGAAATACGAGCGCAATTCCTTGGCGACGAGCGTATTCACGGGCGTCATGCGCCGGGCCCCGCTGTGACGGCCGATTCCGGTGTCAGGTCGGTGCCTTGTGCGACACCTTCCTCATGTCTGGTGAGCTTCAGGAACACGTCTTCCAAGGTCATCGAAATCATCTTCAGTTCGACGAGACCCCAGTCGTTGACTACGGCCAGGCGTGCAAGATCTTCCCGGATGTCCTTGCCCAGCTGGCTCTCGATCAAAAAATGACCCATAGGCCCGTTGGCATGCACCTCGAGGACGCCGTTGACCTGGCGAAGTTGTGTTTGCGTATCAGCCGGCGGGCGAGTGAGCGTCAATGCGATCTTTTCCGAATGACGTAGCCGCGTCGACAACCGGTCGGGGGTGTCCTCTGCGACGATTCGACCACCGTTAATGATCACCACGCGTTGGCAGACGGCGGTTGCCTCGGGGAGAATATGCGTACTCAGGATGACCGAATGCGACCCCGCGAGGCTCTTGATCAGCTCTCGAATCTCGATGATCTGCTTGGGATCGAGGCCGACGGTCGGTTCGTCGAGAATCAGGATAGGCGGGTCGTGGATCAGAGCCTGGGCCAGACCAACACGCTGCCGGTAGCCGCGCGACAGGTTGCCAATCAACCGGTGCTGTACGGAGCCCAAGCCGAGGCGCTCGACCTCCCGCGCCATGGCCGTGGATAACGTCGCGCCCGACAACCCCCGAAGTCGTCCGACAAAGCGGAGATATTCCTCGACCGTCAGTTCTTGATACACCGGCGGCGTTTCCGGCAGGTACCCGATCCGTCGTTTGACCTCGAGGGGCTGCTCGAGACAATCAAAGCCTGCGACCAGGGCTCGGCCTTCCGTCGCCGGCATGAAGCAGGTAAGAATGCGCATCGTTGTCGTTTTCCCGGCCCCGTTAGGGCCGAGAAATGCCAGCACTTCCCCTTTGGCGACGGAAAAGGTGACACGGTCGATCGCGGTGTGCTGGCCGTAACGTTTCGTGATGTGCTGAACGTCAATCATAGAAACGGAACACTAATTATATATGGATGGGATCGGGGGCGACGGCGGCGGGTGTCTCTCGCCACTTCTCTACAAGCAATTGTTCGGCATCTTACTCATGCGAGGGAAGGCAGTCAACCATTCGTGCGTAGCTTTACAGAAGTGAGTCCGTCCTGGTAGAGTCCCCCCCGTTCAGCCGAAGCTTCCCTATCCTCGACCTCATGAGATTCCGTTCGTGGTTCACCATTTGGGCTGTTTCCCTCCTTTTACCCCTGGCCGCCGCGGCGGAGGCCAAGACAGGCAGCACCTACAAAGTCCAAGGAACCGTGATCGCCATCACGCTCACCCAGACGCCCCCCCTGATCGTGGTGAAGACTCCCTTAGGCCCCAAGAACCATATGACCGTTGGAGCCACGGTGACGCCTCACACGAAAATTCTGCGTGGTAACAAGCGGATAGCGCTCAATACCATTCGGGAGGGTGAAATTGTCTGGCTGACCTATGTCAAAGCGCCAGGAGGTGTTCTCGCTGAAGTCATCCGGGTAGCTGCTTGAGCGCTGTTGACTGACGGCGACACTTTTCCTTATATAAGACGTCGTTCGCTCGATGATATGATTTCCCGCCGCTGATAGGTAGGTATCACTCCATACCAAGGTAGGGGCAGAGTCTACGGTCGCGGTATTGTTCAATGTTCGGTTCGGGCTTACCGTGAACCTCATTGGCGAGGTGTCCTTGGCCCTGTCAGATCAACCGAGCATTACAGGTGTTGACGATGACATACCAAACTTCGCGATCGAATCAGGCCGTGTTTTGTACCCTCACGCTTGCGGGATTGTTGTTGGGAGGCTGCTCCTGGATCCCAAAGGGAAATGCCGAATTTGACGTTGGAATCAAAGATCGTGGCGTCGCCTCCTGGTATGGCGAGCAGTTCCATGGCAGACAAGCGGCGAATGGCGAGATGTTCGACATGGAGGCACTGACTGCTGCCCATCGGACAATGCCCTTAGGCAGTATTGTGCGAGTCGTCAACCTCACGAACGGAAATCATCTATACGTACGCATCACCGATCGAGGCCCTTACGTCAATGGCCGGATCCTCGACCTGTCCCATGCGGCAGCGGTACGGCTGGGCATGGAGCATGGGGGGCTGGCGCACGTGCAAGTCGAAATCGTCGGGCAGCGACGGCCAGAATTGTTGCAATGGTCAGAGGCGACATCGGGACGGCCCTCAGCGCTCTTGATCAATGCCGATACGATGAGCGGTCGGCCGAGGTCGTCGATGACATCCTTGTTGCGTGTGTTGCCGAGCGACGTCTGGCTCACCCGTCGTATCCGCCGTGTCCCCGCGATGCTGGCCGCCGACCACACCGCTCATGCGGAAGTGGTTACCCTGGCCTTGGCGTAGCGACATCATCCTTCTCCTTCGGGTTGACAGTGCGCAAACTGCTCAACTAGACTGTTTGATCTACCGGCTCTTACACCAATTGCATGGCATCAGTGCAGACGACGAGGGAGGCATCGCCGCATGGCAAAAAAGCAGACTGCCGAATCTGATGAAACGAGATTAAAGAAAAGGATTGCGGAGAAACTTGCCAACCACTCTCATCCGGAAGGAGATGCCGCGATGCGGTCTTTGCGCAAGCGGCTGAAGCGGGAGCAACGGAAACGGCGTGCCTTGGCATTGAGGCGGAAGCACGCCGGCGGCAGCAAGCCGGCCGAGGCGGCGGCGCCGGCGGCAGGATAACGACGGTCGAATTAACCGATCTCCGTAAAGGAATAGCAGTATGGACGACGTACGGAACGAGGACAAACAGCAAACCCAAACCAACGCTGACATTGCCAGCGACGAATTGGCTGACAAGGTATCTGCAGAGTTCACTGGCGATCAGACTTCTCCGACTGAACTTCCCGGCGAGCAAGCCGAACCGGTCATGCTCGAAGAGGAAAAGGTCAAAGATGAGATCGATATTCAGATCGATCTCTTGAAGGACCCGGATTGGGTCGTCCGCCGTGAAGCGGCCATTACATTGGGTGAGATGGGCGACGAGCGCTGCGTAGAGCCGTTGTGCAAAGCCCTTTACGACGGTGATTGGCAGGTTCGCGAGGTAGCGGTCGAAGCGCTCGGACAGGTCGGATCCCCGGCCGTCGAGATGTTGATCAAGATGGTACGGGATTGGGATGTTCGGAAGTACGTCATCATGGCGTTGGGAAAGATACGCGATGAGCGCGTCCTTGATCCCCTTATGCTGCAGCTGCGGAGCGATGAATTCAAGGACGATGCGACCAATGCGCTGGTTGAATTGGGCGAGCCCGCGTTGGAACGGCTCGTGAAGGCCCTGAAAGACAAAGATGAAATGGTGCGGAAACAGGCAGTTTTGGCGCTCGGACGGATCAAGCACAACGGCGCCGTCGATCCGTTGATCGAGATGCTGGCCGATGCCGATTGGTTCACACGTCTGACGGCCGCAGCAGCCCTCGAAGCGATTGGGGATCCCCGGGGACGCGACGCGATCAAGCCTCTGACGAAAGATCCCGATATGGTCGTCCGGATGCGAGTCGAACGCATCCTGGCAAAGTGGAAGAAGCAGCCGGCTGGTTCAGTCTCGACGAACTGACCCCTCACCTGTTCAGTTCCCTGTCAAGATTGTGTTGTAACTCCGTGAGCTTCCGAAGCGGTACCGGTTTCCCCATCGTCAGCTCCAACCGCATTTCCTGAAGTTGCCCGACCAGCCCCCGGACCGCTTGTGTTTGCTCGTTGGGCTTGGCCCCTTTCAGAGCGCTTTCCAACGCATCCACCCCTTCCGCGAGTTGCTTGGCCGCCTCTCCATAATTCTTATCGACGAGCTCTGCTTTTGCCTGCACCACACGTGATTTTGTGTCCAAGAGCGCCTGTCGCCTGCGAAGATCGCGTTCAATGCCCATGGTCGTGTCGACGACGTTTCTCGACATGTCCTTCAAGGAGCGTTGGAGATCGCCGATGGTTTCCTGCAGCGTTCCGACGGGCCGCTGCCCAAAATAATATCCAAGGGCAAACGCGCCCACGACCAGCATGAGAGCGCCGACGAATTTCCACATGGCTATCCTTTCCGTCCTCCGCGGGACGAGGACTGTGCGGTGGAATTCAAATGCCGAAGCAGACTGCCAGCGGCCGTGACGCGGACTGCTGGATCCGAGTCGTGCAGTCCTCTTTTTACCAGCGGCAGCACCGGAAGCCTGACTCTGCCCAATGCCTTTGCCGCCAACAGACGTGGTTGTGGTTGTTGATCCTGTAAGAGAGTCTGGAGGATGGCAAGCGCTTGCTTGTCGGAAGCGGCGCCCAGAGCCTGGGCAGCGGAAGCCCGAACCGACGGATCGGGATGCCGTGCAAGGTCGGCCGCCACCAGAATTGCGCTCTGGTCGCCCAGTCGTAACAGACCCTCGACGGCGCTGGCTCTGACCTGCATGGACGCATCATGTGTCAGTGCCTGCAGCAGGGGACGGGAATCCTTGGTACCGATCCGGCCGAGACTGGCGGCGGCGACGGCTCTCACTCGCGGGTGTTCGTCGCCCAGCGCATGCGTCAGGGGAGCCACCGCGCCTGATTGGCCGAAATCCCCCAAGGCTCCGGCGGCGAATGCGCGAACGGGGGGTTCGGGATCGTACACGCCGTGGCTGAGCACGCTCAAACTTGAAGGACGCTTGAGTTGACCCAGCACCCCGAAGGCAGCCATGCGCGTTTCAGGATCCGGGAGAGTGGCCGCTCCCGTGATATCGACCAACATGTCCTGTTTGCCCAGTCGGTAGAGAGCGGCATAGGCGAAGACGCCTTCGGGCCCGTCTTCCGTCCTGGCGACCTCCACTAAGCGCGAGATGATGTCGGTCACTTGCCCTTCGCTCAGCGCGTTCATTGCGGCAATGCGTACCGAGGGCGACTCGTCTTGGAGAGCACGGCGTAAGCGCTGAGATTTCGCAGCCAGACCTGCGCGTCCGAGCGCCTCGACGGCGCGTGCCCGCACGACCGGTGAGCTGTCCAATAGGCCATCCTCCATGAGCGCTTGCTGGTCGGGAAGGCTCAATTCGGCGAGTGTGCTGTAGGTCGCGATGCGAAGGTGGTCCCTGGTATCGCGGACATAAGCGCCCAGGAAACTGATGCCCAGTTGCCGCAGCAGGGGGACATCATCGGCCTGTCCGGGTTTGACCAGGCGTTCATAGATCTCCAATCCCTCTTCAGGACGACCGAGTTTGGTGGCACTTTGGACACCCAGCCGCAGCAGAGATTTCGAAGCCTTGACTTCTGAAGATTGCGGAGGGAGGAGCCGTAACACCGCAGCATAATCGGCGCGATTGAAGGCTTCAGTCGCTTCTCTTTCCAAGGAAGCCGCCGTGGCGGCGGCTTGAGACGGGACCGCGAATGCGAGCAGCATGCAGATGAGGATGATCAGCGATTCATCCTTACCAGGTTGTCGGGACGCTGGTCATGGCGGGGCAGTACAACATTTCGACGTAATCTTTTACCATCCGTTTGGTGCAGAATCGCGGGGTGATCGTTCTGATGCTTTCCTTGACCATCTGCAACCAGCCGCGGGGAATCCCGTCTAGATCGCGTTGGTAAAACAAGGGAACGGCTTCCTGCTCCAACTGTCGGTACAGCTGTTCGGCGTCATGAAGATCTTGCGCCTGAACGTCGGCGTTGCCCTCCAAAGGTTGGATCCCCCAGCCGTTTGCTCCGTTGTATCCTTCCTGCCACCAGCCGTCGAGCGTGCTGAAATGAAGCACGCCGTTCAAGGCCGCCTTCATCCCGCTGGTCCCGCTCGCTTCCATGGGAAACCGGGGGGTATTGAGCCAGATATCCACGCCCTGCACGAGGAATTTCGCCATATGCATTTCGTAATCTTCGAGGAACGCCACATGTCCGCCGAGCTTGTGATCGTTGCAGAAATTCATGACCTCGTGGATGAAAAATCGGCCAGGTTCGTCCGCCGGATGCGCCTTCCCGGCGAATACGAGTTGGACCGGCCGCCATTTGTCCTGCAAGAGGCACTTGAGCCGGTCGAGATCCTGGAATAGGAGGGTGGCGCGTTTGTAGGTGGCGAATCGTCTCGCAAAGCCGATCGTCAGGGCCTCCGGATCGAGCAAGGTGCCACGGGTCAGCACCTGCGAGGGTTGCAGATTTCCCTGCATCCAGCCGGTGCGCGCGCGTTCTCGGATGAATCCCATCAGTTTGCGTTTCATCGTCTGCCGAACCGCCCACAGTTCGTGGTCCGGAATGTCGAGCACGCGCTGCCACATGGCGGGATCGTCGCAGTGCTCCGACCAGGCGGGATGCAGCGATTTGCTGTACAGGCGGTGGAAATCCTGGGCAATCCAGGTCGGGGCATGAATGCCGTTGGTAATATGTCGGATCGGCACCGACTCCACGGGCAATCCAGGCCAGAAATGTTGCCACATCTCGCGGCTGACGCGTCCATGCTCACGGCTGACGCCGTTGACATGCGCTGAGAGGCGCATGACAAGCGCCGTCATGTTGAATCCGTGTCCGCGCGATTCGGGCGTCTCCCCCAACTGCAGGAATTCGTCCCTCGAGAGATTGAGTTGCTCCCAATATCCCGAGAAATAACGGTCCATCAGATAATGCGGGAACACGTCGTGGCCGGCCGGCACCGGTGTGTGAGTGGTGAAGACAGTGCTTTGACGGACCAGTTCGCTAGCCTCGGCATGCGAACGGCCGCTTTGTACCATTTCGCGAATCCGTTCCAACGTGAGAAACGCCGAGTGGCCTTCGTTGGCATGCCAGACGGCGGGAGCGATGCCGAGAGCCCGGAGGAGACGGACGCCCCCAATGCCCAACAGAATTTCCTGACAGAGCCGCATTTCCTGATCGCCACCGTAGAGGCGCGCCGATAACGCACGGTTCTCGGGACTGTTCTCCGGAACATCGGTATCGATTAAATAGAGCGGGATGCGGCCCACCAGCACTTTCCAGACGACGGCGGCCACATTGCGCCCGCCCATATCGACGGTGAACCGGCATTGTTCGCCCGCTGGCGTCACGGCCGGATGGATTGGAGAATCCTCCCGATTGAACGGTGCATACGCAGCTTCCTGCCATCCTTCGGGCGTAATCCGCTGGCGAAAATAGCCCTGGGGGTACATGAATCCGATGCCGACAAGCGGGACGCCGAGGTCACTCGCTTCCTTGCAATGATCTCCGGCGAGAATACCCAAGCCGCCGCTATAAATGGGGATCGACGTATGGAGGCCGAACTCAGCGGAAAAATAGGCGACGATATTCTTGGTTTCGCCCGCATGTTTCGTGCTGAACCAACTCCGCCCATTGGCCTTGTATTCGTCGAAGAGTTTGAGCACAGCGGAGTACTGTCTCAGATAAGAGGGGTCATCGGCGAGCTTGGCCAACCGTTCAGGTTTGACGTCGGCGAGCAGCTTCACCGGATTGTGATGCGTGTAAAACCACAGGGTGGGATCGATCGTCTCGAAGAGCTGGCGCGCCTCTACGGTCCAACTCCACCAGAGGTTTTGAGACAGTTCGGACAGCCGAGCGAGACTGGGTGGGATATGTGTGTGTATGGAGTCGATAGTCGTCGTCGTGTTCACGCAGTCTCCTTGTCGGGTGGAAGTAAGATCGGCGAGAAGACGGTCACTCGTGGAACAATCAGGCGTGACCTGCCTTATGCCAAGAGTTCCACTCTTCGGAGAATGCCACGGCTGCATACCGTTCGCCAAGCACTTTCGCAACTCGGTTCATCAGCTTGGTGAGCTGTTGCGCCTCTTCGCTGGTAAGATCTTGACGAAATCTCGGGTGCATTCCCCAGCGGGTTTCAATTTCATCGCCGGAGACGTCGGACATGACACTGATGAGTTTGATCTCATTTCCTGTCTGTCCTCTCTGGGCACCGGATTCCGTTGTGGCAGTCTTGGTGCCGGATGGTGCAGAGGCGAGGCCGGCATCCGGCGGCGGTTCACCTTTCAGGATCGCCGTGATCGCAGGGATCATGGCCGTGGCACACAAGGTGGCCGCCGAAGTGATCTGCGGATTATCTGCCACACCCAACGCGTCGGCGACACGACTGCCAAAGGCATCGAACATCTCGTTTTTGGCCTTGCTGTCCTCGGTAATCGAAAACCGGTAGCCCTCGTACAATTTGCGACTTTCCACCACGACGCCGCTGATGGTCATCATGATCTCATTCTGATCGACTCCGGACCCGAAGGCCGGCTCGAGCACCGCTCGCAATCGCGAAGTCACTGTGTCTTCAAGCCCGCTCATGAAGTCCGGTTGATCTTTGATCGGGATGTGAAAGGCCGACAATCGATCAGCAAGATTGAAAGTGACCTTGAGAAATTCCAGATAAAGCTTCCACTCATCCTGCCGTTTGAGCTTGAGCGCCTGTTCAGGGGCATTCTTCTTCATCACGGTCACCGATTCTCCGGCGACGGCGAGCATCAGGTCGGCGAGCGAGCGTTGCTGTTCAGTGTAGGATATGTTGGTTGTGGCCATGAGACAGAGGTTCCCTTCCCCGTTTGGATGGCGCATTATAACCGAGTGATCCTCTTGCCTCCAAGAGGGAGGCGGCGCCGGGACCCGTCCGTTGTCTATAGGGTGTTCTTCTGGTAAACAATGCGCACGTAAAGAGTAAAGGAGTGGTGATTAGACTGTAACGATGGAAGAGCTACCGCTACTGTTCTGCAAGACGATCCTGCTGCGCCCTTATGTCTTTGCGTTTCTAGCTGCCTTTCTCTTCATCGGTCGTGGCCTGCTGGGCTGGAAGAGGACGGGCGCCTTTCTGGTTGTCGGTTGGATCACGGCGTTTGTGTGTGAATTTTCATCCACTCGAGTCGGTGTACCGTTTGGGTTTTATTTCTACACGGGCTCCACGGTCGGGCAGGAACTGTACATTGCGGACGTTCCCTTCATGGATTCTCTCTCGTTCACCTTTCTTCTGTTTGCCAGCTATTGTATGGCGCTGGTGTTCCTATTGCCTTCGGTTCCGAAGTCGGATCGTCATCGATTGGAGTTCGCGCTGGACCCGACGATCAGGACCGCATGGCCTGCGCTCGTGCTTACGTCCGCATTCCTGACGTTCATCGACGTCATCATAGATCCCGTCGCGCTGCGGGGAGATCGCTGGTTCCTCGGTCTGATCTACGGGTATCCTGACCCCGGTCTCTATTTCGGTATTCCGCTCATGAATTTTGCGGGCTGGGCGATCGTTGGCTTGATCGCGCTCTCCATCTACTTTGTCATCGACCGCCGTATGCTTTCACTGCCTCGCTCCATGACCGTTACAACCTACCTGTTGCTTGGAAGCGCGTTGTATTATGCTGTGTTGATCTTCAATCTCACGATCACGTTCTGGATCGGCGAATTCCTGCTCGGTCTGGTCGGCGTCATGATCTATCTCCCCGTGACCATCCTTTTCGTTCTGCGCCTGCTCAACCGGCTTCCAGCCGTCGGAGTCTCACTTCGAACCCCAACGCATCCACTCACCTTGGAGTCGTAAACGGCGTAGGTTTGCGAGGTGCTGCACCTTGCGTTGAAAGAGTCTCGTTTGTAATGTTATACAGCGCACTCACCTGTCATCCCTCTCATGAATCGAGACATTACACCATACGTCTTGAAACGCCAGTCGGAGGAGACCGCTCCCCGGAAGCTGTCCATTGATTACGCGGCGGCGTTGAACCCGCAGCAACTCGCGGCGGTGACGGCCGGCGACGGGCCATCGTTGGTGATCGCAGGAGCGGGCAGCGGCAAGACCAGAACGCTCGTCTTTCGCGTCGCGTATTTGATTGATCGCGGCGTTGATCCTGCGCACATTCTTCTGCTCACCTTTACACGGAAATCGGCGCAAGAGATGCTGCAACGGGCAGGGCAATTGATCGGCGTGCGCAGCGAACGCGTATGCGGAGGCACGTTTCACTCGGTAGCGAACATGCTGCTGCGACGTTACGGCCGGGCCATCGGTTTGGAGCCGGGATTTACGATTTTGGATCGCAGCGATGCCGAAGACCTGATTGCCCTCGTCCGCTCGCAACTCGGGCTCAATGAAAAAGACAAACGGTTTCCACGAAAAGGGACCACCGCGGAAATCTTCAGCAAGTCCGAGAATACAATGCGGAGCCTGGACGACATCGTGATCGAGGAATTCAGTCATTTTGCCGATCATATCGAAGCGCTCACTCAGCTGCAGAGCGGCTATCGTGCCGCGAAGCGGCAGCGGCAACTGGCGGACTACGATGATCTCCTCGTGTTGCTTCGTCAGCTTCTTGTGGAGGATGCCGGAGCCAGGCAGGCGATCTCCCGACTTTATCGTTACATTCTGGTCGATGAATATCAGGATACGAATCGATTGCAAGCGGACGTGATCAGAAATTTGGCCGCTTCTCATCACAACGTCATGGTCGTCGGAGACGATAGCCAATCGATCTATGCATTCCGGGGAGCGACGTTCAAAAACATCATGGAGTTCCCCACCTTGTTTCCCGGCACCACGGTCTATAAGTTGGAGGAAAATTACCGAAGCACACAACCGATTTTGAACCTCGCCAACTGCATCATTGAGGCGGCGGCGGAGAAATACACCAAACACCTGTTTACACGAAAATTGGACGGACCCCTGCCAACGCTCGCTGAAGCGGCGGGAGAAAATGCCCAGTCGCGGTTCGTCGCCCAGAAAATACTCGAATTACGCGAGGAAGGCGTGCCCTTGAACGAGGTGGCCGTCCTGTTCCGATCGAGCTTTCACTCGTTTGACCTGGAAATCGAGTTGTCCCGTTGCGGGCTGCCGTTCATCAAACGTGGCGGAGTCAAATTCATTGAAACCGCCCACGTCAAGGATTTATTGGCACACCTTCGCGTGGTGGCGAATCCGCTCGACGCCGTAAGTTGGCATCGAGTTCTCATGCTCGTGGAAGGAGTGGGCCCCAAGAAGGCTCAAGATCTCTTGACGACATTGGTGAAATCGGAAAAACCGTTCGATGTGTTGCGCGCGGCGAGCGGGCGCTCCGCTCAGGGGCTAAAGAATCTCGCGCATACGCTGGAGAGTCTCTCGGGGGCTGAGGATCGACGGACCGCCGAACAAGTCAATCACATCTATGAGTATTATCTTCCAATTCTCAAGGAGCAGTACGACGATTACCCAAAGCGGATTCGGGACCTCGATCATTTGCACACGATTGCCGAAGGATATCCGGAGGTGGAGGCATTCTTGTCCGATCTGGCGCTGGAACCGCCTGACGGGAGTACGGTCGACATCGAACCTCCGGACCGTGACGACGAACGCATGGTGTTGTCGACCATTCACTCGGCCAAAGGGCTGGAATGGCAGTGTGTGTTTGTCATTTGGGTGGTTGACGGAAAGTTTCCATCGATCTATTCCTTTGTGACTGACGAGGAACTGGAAGAAGAGCGGCGGCTGTTCTATGTGGCCGTGACACGTGCCAAGCGCCACCTCTTTTTGACCTATCCCGTCAACGTCTTTGACAGGAGCAGCGGCATGTTGCTGTCGAAGCCGACGCGATTTCTCGATCATATCTCTCCCGCGATGTTCGAACAGCTGGCTTTGGTCGAAGAAGGGCAGCAGGGCGACTGGGGCCGCTATCGAGACAACGACTATTGAACTCTGATGTATTGCCTTCTCGTGTCTCTTGTCGGGTTCCTCTTCTGTCTGCCGGCTGCTCCCGTTCTCGGAAGCGATTCGACTTCTGAATCTCCAGGACATATGTGGAAACAAATCACGGCGGAAGCGGAGGGCCTGGGGTTACCTACCAAGTTCTTGCGATCGGTACCGGCAGATTTCGTCAGTTTTGAATTTGACGATCTGCAGGCGTTCGCGGCCGAGTATCACCTTGCCGAGCATCGCATGGTGTTGAATCGAACGCTTTCGTTCAATGTGGCGGGAGGAACGTTGCGTCCACTTGCTCGGCTGACGCACGCCGAATTGGAAACGCTGTACCATGAATTATTCCATGCCTATATGGATTACCTGATGACGATGGAAGCGCAAGGGCGGCCCGATGCCTTCATGAGCTTTGCACGCAACCAGAAACGATGTCGGTATGACTCCGTCCTGATCACTCCTGTCGTGCAGCGCAAGAACGAAACAGAAGAGCGGTTTCTCAGCGAGCGCGAAGCATGGGAGGCATTGAACGAAGGATGGGCCGTATTCGTCGGCTGGACAGTTTGGAGCCAACTGGAAATGAGGCGTGGCTCGGAGCGCTCCGCGTTGAAGTCGGGCAAATCACGTGACGCGTGGCTTCGACGATTGGAGGAAGCCGATCGAGAAGGAAAGTTGCGCGGCTACTATGAGCCTGAGGACCCTGCGGAGCGCAGCATGACGAGGAAGCGGTTTCTTGCCCCAGCCTCACGGCTTTCGGGGGAGGAAATCGAACGCTTGATGGCAGGGCCCCTGGAGTTTCCCTTGGATCTTGTCAAGCGAGCCCGGATGAGGCTTGCACGAAGCCAAGGAAGCCTGCTCCACCCAAATGCCTGCCAGGAGGTTTCCGGAACTAATTGAATAATTTATTGTTTCCATCGTTCTTCTACGGTGATGTGTCCGACGTGCTGCCTGCGTTTCCTTTTGCGACCGACAGGAAGCGTCTTCCAGGCTCACCCTCTTTCAAAGGGAAGATCAAAAAACGATCGGACGTTGCCCTGGGTACTTGACTTCGCATCACTTCATCAATAGAATCAGCCGTTTCCTAAACAAGGCTGGATCCGCTGCTCATCACTTTCATCCTTTTTTAAGGAGGGAGGTGCTGTGCGTGGACTAGCCTGCTCTTCTTTTCCCATCGTGGTGATGCGAAACGAGGGCCCCTTTCGTAGCTGAAATATTTTCGTTGGAGATTTCGGGCAGGTACCCAAGTGGCCAAAGGGGGCAGACTGTAAATCTGTTGCCATCGGCTTCCAAGGTTCGAATCCTTGCCTGCCCACCATACCAAGCTTCGCTTGACCCGGCGAGCTTGCTATGTGGGCGAGCCGGATGAAAACCTCAAGCGTTTTTGATTTTGAGTTTGATGCGAGGCGTTAGATAAAGACCTTCAGTGTGTAACTTGGCTCTGCGCGAGCGCGTTAGGTGGGTGCGCGAGCAAATAAACACCTCAAGTGTTTGCCAGGTTCGCGTGGGGCAAGCCGGATCACACCTTCACAGCGGTGAGCGAATAAATAAAGGCGGGCGTAGCTCAGCGGTAGAGTCCCAGCCTTCCAAGCTGGCTGTCGTGGGTTCAACTCCCACCGCCCGCTCCAAGAGCTGCGAGCCGCAAAAGATGTTCGGCAGAGTTGGCAAGGACGAGGTTGAACCCACGACAGTGGGGATTCCGAAAGGGGTAATCCCATTTCGTGGGGAGTTCGCGAGGGGGCTGGCCCTCTCTGCGGGAGTCAGTGAAGCAGGTTTGAGAGCTGAACTGACGACGGGGTGCGGTTCAACTCCCACCGCCCGCTCCAAACACGGGCCTCAAGAGTTGTTGGTGACGACCAGCTGAATTCACGGACCCTTCACGGATGACGCAAGACAATTACATGGCCCACGTAGCTCAGTTGGTAGAGCACGTCCTTGGTAAGGACGAGGTCACGCGTTCGATCCGCGTCGTGGGCTCCAAACAGAGCTTGCTCGACCCGGAGGGCTGCTGATCGAGCCCGACGGGATAATACCTATCGTGTTCCGGATAGAAGGAGTGACTTATGGCGAAGGCGAAATTTGAGCGCAAGAAGCCGCATGTGAATATCGGGACGATCGGGCACGTGGACCATGGGAAGACCACATTGACGGCGGCGTTGACGAAAGTGTGCGCGGACAAGGGGATGGCGAAGTTCATCAGCTA
>DATEEH010000017.1:0-22354 GCA_035281245.1 Nitrospira sp. | reverse complement strand
TCACGAACGGGAGCTCGACACGGTGCTCGAGTGGATTCCAGACGCCCGCATGATCGGCATCAACAATCGTGACCTGACCACGTTCACCACGGATCTGACCGTGACCAAGCGGCTCGCCCCCCGCATTCCCTCCGGCAAAGTGATCGTCAGCGAGAGCGGCATACACAACCGTAGTCACGTCGAGCAGCTCCTCGACATCGGCGTTCACGCCATGCTCGTTGGCGAATCGCTCATCACGGCCGACGATTCCGAGGCCAAGATCAGGGAGCTGCGCGGCGTTTCGTCGGCCGCTCAGGCGTAACGAATGCGGCAATCCGTCAAAGTGAAAGTCTGCGGCATCACCAATGCCGAAGACGCGCGGGCGGCCGTCGAGGCCGGTGCCGATGCGCTGGGATTCATCTTTTTTGAGAAGAGCCCGCGCTATGTTGTGCCGGCTGTCGCGTCGCAGATCATCGCCGAGTTGCCTCCGCTGGTCACTGCCGTCGGCGTCTTTGTCAACGAAGGGTTAGCGACCGTCCGGTCCATCATGGATACCTGCGGTCTCGCGATGGCTCAATTACACGGAGATGAGAATGCCTCCTATTGCCGCGAGTTGGCGCGGCCGGCCATGAAAGCGCTCCGGCTCAAAGACCGTGGGGGCCTGTTGGCGTTGGCAGAGTACCAGGGACGGGGCGGCGTCCGCGGCTTTGTCCTCGACACGTTTTCCGAATTTGCCTACGGAGGCACCGGTCAGCTCGCCGACTGGCGTTTGAGCGCCGAGGTAGCGCAAACCGCGCGCGTTCTGCTTGCCGGCGGTCTGACCCCCGAGAATGTCGCGGAAGCGATTCGGACCGTCCGCCCCTACGGAGTCGATGTGAGCAGCGGGGTGGAATCGGCTCCGGGGAAGAAGGATCACGCCAAAGTCCGCGCATTTCTCGACGCGGTAAGGATTGTCACCTCTTCGTGAGCCTGTTTATACTGCCCGAACCATGAAGATCCGTACTCGCAGCGCAGTGTTCCCCGACCGGCAGGGCCGTTTCGGTTCATACGGGGGCCGCTACGTCCCCGAGACCTTGATGCCGGCCCTCTTGGAACTGGAGCGGGAATACGCCAAGGCCAAGAACGACCGGCGGTTCCAGGCTGAGCTCTCCTACTATCTCAAGCACTACGTCGGTCGGCCGACACCCCTCTACTTGGCAGAACGGCTGACCCGCCGCCTCGGCGGCGCCAAGATCTACCTCAAGCGAGAAGACCTCTGTCATACGGGCGCTCACAAGATCAACAACGCGATCGGGCAGGGGCTCCTGGCCAGGCGCATGAGCAAACCGCGCATCATCGCAGAAACCGGAGCCGGCCAGCATGGCGTGGCCACCGCCACCGTGGCGGCCATGTTCGGATTGCAGTGCGAGATTTACATGGGCACCGAAGACATGCAACGTCAGGCGCTGAACGTGTTTCGCATGCGTCTGTTGGGCTCGACCGTGACCGGCGTCGATGCCGGCAGCCGCACGCTCAAGGATGCGATCAGCGAAGCGATGCGCGATTGGACGACGAACATCCGCACGACCCATTACATTCTCGGCTCCGTCCTGGGTGCGCACCCTTATCCGATGATGATCCGTGATTTTCAATCCGTCATCGGCAGGGAAGCCCGAAAACAAATCTTGATGGCGGAGGGACGCTTGCCGGACTGCCTCATCGCCTGCGTGGGCGGGGGCAGCAACTCCATGGGTTTATTTCACGCCTTCTTGAACGACAAGAAGGTCAAGATGGTCGGCGTCGAGGCGGGAGGCCTCGGTCTCGGCAGCGGGAAACATGCCGCTCGGTTTTCAGGAGGAACGCCGGGTGTCCTGCAAGGGACCATGACGTATCTGCTCCAGAATGAGGATGGACAGATCAACCTGACTCACTCGGTGTCGGCCGGGCTGGATTATGCAGCCGTCGGTCCCGAACACAGCTATCTCCGGGAGATCGGCAGAGCGAGCTACACCTCGGCGACCGATGACGAGGCGCTGGCGGCCTTCGATCTGCTTGCACGGGAGGAGGGCATCGTGCCGGCGCTCGAAAGCGCACATGCCATCGCCCATGCCGTCAAGATGGCGCCAACCATGAAGCGGAATCAGGTGCTCTTGGTCAATCTTTCCGGACGGGGAGACAAAGACGTGCAACAGGTCGCGCGCATGAGAGGAATCACTTTATGAGTGATCGGTGAGCGGTGATGAGTGATAAGAAGCGGAAAGGAAAACATTCAAACGAAACCGGTGCTCACCCTTTACGCGTTACCCCTCACTCATCACTGGGCGATGGCCGTCTCGACCAGACTTTCGCTCGCCTGAAAGCTCGGAGACAGAAGGCGCTCATTACCTACCTCATGGCCGGTGATCCGAGTTTGGCAGAAACGGAACAGCTTGTGCTCGAGTTGGAAAAGGCGGGCGCCGATATCATCGAGCTGGGTGTGCCGTTTTCCGACCCGATCGCGGACGGTCCGGTGATCCAACAGGCCGCGGAGCGCGCTCTCCGCAGTGGCACGACGCTGCGCACTATCCTGGCCATGGTCAGACGCGTGAGGGTCCAGTCTCAGATTCCGCTCGTGCTCATGGCCTACTACAACAGCATTCATGCCTTCGGACCCGAAGCCTTCTGCCGCGAGGCGGCGGAGGCCGGGGTCGACGGTTTGATCATTCCCGACATGCCGCCCGACGAGGCCGGGCCCTTGAAAGGACCCGCCGCGGCATCCGGACTGCAACTCATCTTTCTGCTCGCTCCGACGAGCACGGCCGAACGGCGGGCATTCGTGGCCAGACAGTCGGCCGGGTTCGTCTACTATGTTTCGCTGACCGGGATCACCGGAGCGAAACTCGGCAAGATGTCGGACATCGGGCACAACGTGGACCAGATTCGGAAAATTGCAAAGACCCCGATTGCGGTGGGATTCGGCGTCACCACGCCCGAGGACGCCGCGGAGGTCTCAGCCATCGCCGATGGCGTCATCGTCGGAAGCGCAATCGTGAAACAGATTGCAGCCGGTCATCAGCAGCAAGGAATGGTTGCGCGCGTGGCGGACTTCGTCCACCAGCTGAAGAACGCGATGGCGGCGCAGAGCGCCCCGTAAGACGGTATCGGGCTATTTGCGGGCGAAACCGTTGGAAGTGCGGTGTTGATCCTGCGGCGGCATGTAGGCGATCATCTCGCGCGCCAATTCATTGGCGACGTCCTTGAGATTGGGGCGGTAGAACATGTAGCTGCTCGACCGTTCATGGCGGGCCTTCCAGACGGTCGTCCCCGTCGTTGCATCGACCAACCGTAAGCTGAGCCCCACGCGTCCCACGTTATCACCTTCCTTGCGGACATACTCCCACGAGTTGACCCGGACCACCAGGAATGAGTCGACGTTCAGCGCCTTGCCCAGCTTGATGGCGGCTTCCTTGTCCGACTGACCGGTCATCTCCAAGCGGGAAAAATAGAACACGAGGGAATCGAAGGCCTCTTTCGAGGCCTGGAAAATATCCGTCACGCTTTCCGGAGTGACGACCCGTTCGATTCTGGCGGTCTTCGTCAGGGCGCCGGAAAGGACGTCCTGGATGTCTTCCCTGGCGCTGTCGTATTGGCTGGCCATCGGAGGCAACACGGCGATGGCTTGCGGCCGAAATTGTTTCGCACCCGGGCCTTCCCACACTTCCTGTAATCCGCCGCAGGCGGTGAGAAGGAGGGCCATGCCGAAGGACAGGGGGCCAAGCCAATGCCGTAAGCGAGTCAACATCAAATCAGTATACCATTAGTGGATCACGATAGGTGATTAGAACGTCAGTGATACGGAACCGGACGCCAAGGCGCCCTTCTCGCGGAAGTCATAGCCGCCGCCCAAGTCGAGACGAAACGCAAAAATGCGCAGACCGAGTCCTGCCGTGGGCGTGAACGGCGTGGTGGCGTCCTGCATGTTCTTGAGGGCACCGACGCGGAACGACAGAAATTCAGTCAGAATCGTCTGCTCCGCTCCGAGACTCAACAATTGACTTTTCACACCGGGCACCAACGTCTTGTTCGAGGTCACGTCGACATCGGCCGACAACGTCAGGGAGGAGTAGGGATTGAGCGCCATGCCTCCGCGTACTTGTGGCCCCAGCTTGATCTTCGTGCCATCCGGCGCATCGAATTCTGGCTGGTTGAGGTCCTTGGCCACGACGCCGAATCGGAGCCATGAGGAAGGCCGGTAGATGGCGCCGACGTCGATCCCGTACGTCGTGGAGATGGTCGCCTTGCCCAAACTATCGGACAGTTTGATTTCCTGGCCGCCCTGCAAATTCTGCGTACCATTATAGGCCGCGCCTTGGATGATCTTGGCGGTGACGCCGACGGAGAACATCTTGTCCGCAAAGGCATAGGCGTACGAGAAGGCCACTTGTCTGGCCTCCATGGCGCGTACGGCCATGGCGCCTGAGATGTTGACAGTGCTGCCGCTCGCCGTCACGCTTACCGGGGTGCTGACGAATCCACCGCCGGTCGGCACATCGGAAATGTTGAAGCCGAAGGCGTGTTCCCCGAAATGACCCTTCACATAGAGCCCGGCCGCCCCATTGAACGAGGTGTTGGCGCCCGGCTTGTTAATGCGAGCGGCGATGTCTTGCGCCTGGGCGATATTGGCGGGCGACGTATCGTTGGGATTGAAATTTTCCAGATCTTTGATGGCGTCGGCGATACCCAGGCGGTCGATCGCCTGACCTCCGCCTACGATCCGGACATCAACGGTCTGCGTCATGGCAAGACCGGCCGGATTCCAATAGGTCGCCAATGCATCGGTGGTAATGGCGACGCCGGCGCCGCCCATGCCCATCGCACGGGGACCCACGATGACGAATTCCGCCGCGAACGTCTCCCTGCCAAGCGCAAGAACAAAGAGAACGGCACTCAGGCGGAACACCAAACAAGTGCGCATGATACGGCATTCCTCGGGACAAATGACCTGCTGAGTCTATTGGATGACCCGGCGTCCGTCAAGGATTTGGGGGCTAGATGATTTGACCGTCCTGCATGTGCACGATCCGGTCGGCTTGTGAGGAGAGTTTGTCGTTATGAGTGACGATCACGAACGTGGTGCCGCGCGCTTTGTTCAATTCGCGCATCAGCGCAAAAAGGGCTTCGCCGGTGTGAGTATCCAAGTTGCCGGTCGGCTCATCCGCCAGCACGAGATCCGGCTTCTGCAGGAGCGCGCGCGCGACCGCCACTCGCTGCTGTTCTCCGCCGGACAACTCGCCGGGCTTGTGATGCAAACGAGCGCCCAGTCCCACGTCGCTCAAGATGGCGACGGCTTCGGCCTTCACGTCTTCGGGCTGCCGACGTTGGATGAGGGCGGGCATACATGCGTTTTCGAGTGCGGTGAATTCCGGCAGCAGGTGATGGAACTGAAACACAAATCCGATGCGTTTGTTGCGGAACTCAGCCTGTGAAGCCTCCGAGAGTTGGAAAAGATCCTGTCCTTCGAAAAAGACGGTGCCGCTGCTGGGACGGTCGAGCAAGCCCAGAATGTGGAGCAACGTGCTTTTTCCGGCTCCGGACGCGCCGATGACGGCGATGAGTTCGCCGCGGGCAATCGAGAGATTAATCCCCTTGAGGACGGGCAAGGTATGCTCGCCCATCGGAAACGACTTATGAAGATCCCTGGTCGTAATCATGCCTGAGGGGGATGCGGGGACCATTGCTCGCTGCGTTCCCGGCTATTCATAGCGCAGCGCCGCGACCGGTTCGAGTTTTGCGGCCTGGAAGGACGGATAGACGGTTGCGGCGAAGCTGATGAGAATAGCCGAGCCGGCCACCAGCAGGACGTCCTCCGCCAGCACATGGACGGGGATCTTCGAGATGTAGTAAACCGTCGGATCGAAGGTCCAGAACGTCTCGATCAACCACAGAAACGCATATCCGAGCGGAATCCCGATCGCGGTGCCCGACAGGCCGATAATCAGACCATTGAGCATGAAAATGCGACGGATGCTTTGTCTCGTGGCGCCCATGGCCTTGAGGATCGCAATCTCCTTTTGTTTTTCGGTCACAATCATGGTCAGCGTGCTGACGATGTTGAACGACGCAACGATCGTAATCAGTACCAGCAGCAAAAACATCATCGTCTTCTCGAGCTTGAGCGCGGAGAACAAGTTGCGATTCATCTGCATCCAATCCCTCGCGCCATAGGTAAATCCCAATGCCTGCTCCACCCGTCGCGCGATGTCGGCGGCCCGGAAGACGTCGGTGACCTTGATCTCGATGCCGGTGACGGTGTCTCCCATGCCGAAGAACCTTTGGGCTTCCGCCAAGTCGATGTAGGCAAGGGAGGAGTCGTACTCATACATGCCCGACTGAAAAATGCCCGCCACGACGAAGGTCCTGATCTTCGGCACCATCCCCATGGCGCTGATGGTGCCCGTCGGCGAGACGACGCTGATTGCATCGCCGGGAAACGCCCCAAGGCGAAGCGCCAGCTCTTTGCCGAGAATGATGCCCGGTCGTTCCGACGACTGCAGCGGACCGGACGGATCATCGGGCGGCGGCAGCTTGACCGTCAGCGGCTTGCCGAGGTCTTCGAGTTGGCCGGACACGAGATTCTCCGCCAGCGCCGTTACCTTCGCTTCACGGCGAGGATCGATGCCGCGCAGGACGACGCCTTGGGCACTGCTTGGAGTGGTCAACATCACCTGCTTGAGAATGAACGGCGTCGCCGCGACGACGTCGGTCACCGTTTCGACCTGCTTCGCCGTCGCGCCATAGTCGCTCATGCCGTCCTTCGTCCGGTCCTGGACGATGATATGCGCGGTGGTGCCGAGAATCTTCGATTGGATGTCCTCCTTGAAGCCCGTCATGATCCCGACGGTACCGATCAAGGCGGCGACGCCCAACGTGATCCCGGTCACGGACACGAACGTATTCAACGAAATGGTTCGATTGCGTCGCTTGGCGCGCAGGTATCGGAGCCCGACGACAATTTCATAGGGGAGTGCCAAGAGGCTATTTCTCCGGCCGTAACTGGGGAAAGAGGACCACGTCCCGAATGGATGCTTGATTCGTGAAGAGCATCACCAGGCGGTCGATCCCGATGCCTTCGCCGGCCGTCGGGGGCATCCCGTATTCAAGGGCCCGGAGGAAATCCTCATCGACGACGTGCGCTTCTTCGTTGCCGGCCTCGCGTTGCGCGGCCTGGCCCTCGAAGCGTTCGCGCTGGTCCAACGGATCGTTCAACTCCGAAAAGGCATTGGCGATCTCCCGGCCGGCGATATACAGCTCGAAACGGTCCGTGAGATCCGGATTGGCATCCTTGCGTCTGGCCAGCGGCGAGATTTCGATGGGGTAATCCGTGATGAAGGTCGGCTGCTGGAGGTTGGGTTCGACCGTTTCTTCGAAGATTTCATTCACAATGTCGAAGAGCGGCCACTTGGGATCAACCGGGACGTTCAGCTTCTTGGCCGCCGCCAATGCCTGGTCCCGATCGGTGAGAACCGCCGGGTTCAGGCGGTTCACTTCAACAATGGCCTGATGATACGACCAGCGTCGCCATGGCGGAGCGAGATCGATCGATTTCCCCTGGTACTCGATCAGGGTGTGGCCGAGCAACTGCACGGCCAATGAGGAGATCATTTCCTCCGTCAGACGGATCAGATCGTGGTAATCGGCGTACGAGACATAAAACTCCAGCATCGTAAATTCCGGATTGTGGATGGTCGAGATGCCTTCATTGCGAAAGTTTCGATTAATTTCGAACACGCGGGGAAACCCGCCCACGATCAGGCGCTTCAAGTACAATTCGGGCGCAATGCGGAGATAGAGATCCGCGCCGAGGGCGTTGTGATGCGTGACGAACGGCTTGGCCGCGGCGCCGCCCGGAATCGGCTGCATCATGGGTGTTTCGACCTCGAGGAATCCCCGCTCGACGAGAAACGATCTGATGCCGGCAATGATGCGGCTCCGCATCGCGAAAATGGCGTGCACGTCCGGATTCGCAATCAAGTCGACGTAGCGCTGACGATACCGGGTCTCGACGTCCGTCAGGCCATGCCACTTTTCGGGGAGAGGGCGCAACGCCTTGCTCAAGAAGGTCAGTTCATGCACTTCCACCGTAAACTCGTTGGTTTTGGTGCGGAACAGCCTTCCGCTCACGCCGATCCAGTCGCCAAGATCCAGCTGCTCGGTGACCGCATAGGCCTGCGGTGACAGCAGATCCTTCTTGAGGTAGGTCTGCAACCGATCGGCGCCATCCTGCAGCACGGCAAATGCGGCCTTACCGAATCGGCGAAGCGCCACGATGCGGCCCGCCACCGTGCACGAAACCTTTTCCTGCTCCAGGGTTTCCTTGGTCTTCCCCCCGTGGACCCTGAGGAGATCCCCGGCCCGATCCTTGACCTCGAAGCGCGTGCCGTACGGCGCGACCCCCGCCTCGCGCAGCAGATCAAGTTTCTTGATCCGTTGCTGCCGCTGCTCGTTCAATTCATCCATGGAGGGTTGTTAGCATCATAGATCGTCGCCCTGACCGCTGACGGTTGATCGCTGATGGTTTTCCTTCGCGAGTTTGCTTTTCAAATACGCCTCGATGAAGCCGTCGACGTCGCCATCCATGACGGCAGCCACCTGTCCGACCTCGTAGCCCGTCCTGTGGTCCTTCACCATTTGATAGGGCTGGAAGACATAGGAGCGGATTTGGCTGCCCCATGCGATGTCTTTTTTCTCTCCGACGATGGCGTTGAACTCCGCCTCTTTCTTCTTTTGTTCAAGCTCGTAGAGGCGCGCTTTCAAAATTTTCATCGCCCCGTTGCGGTTCTGAAGCTGTGAGCGCTCATTTTGACACTGCACGACGATGCCGGTCGGCAGATGGGTGATCCGGATGGCCGTTTCCACCTTATTGACATTCTGGCCGCCCGCGCCGCCGGACCGGAACGTGTCGATCCTGAGATCCTTGTCTTCGACCGCCACCTCGAGTTCGTCGTTCAGCTCGGGGTAGACGAACACGGAGGCGAAGGAGGTGTGGCGCCGCTTGTTCGCATCAAAGGGGGAAATGCGTACCAGGCGATGCACGCCGGCTTCCGCCTTGAGATAGCCGTAGGCGTAGGGACCCGACACCGCAATGGTCGCGCTCTTGACGCCGGCCTCGTCTCCGGCCTGAAAATCCAGCGTCTCCACTTTGAACCCTTTTCCCTCCGCCCAGCGCACGTACATGCGCAACAACATCTGGGCCCAGTCCTGGGATTCGGTGCCTCCGGCCCCGGGGTGAATCGCGAGGATCGCGTTGTTTTGATCGAGTTCGCCGGACAGCAGGTGTTCCACCCGCAGTGCGGACAACAGCGGCTCAAAATGATCCAGCTCGGCGGCAAGTTCGGATTCGAGTCCCGTATCGCCGCTCTCCTGCGCCAGTTCCAACAGGGCCTTCACATCCCCGAGTTTCGCCTCGATGTCTCGCCACTGCTGCAGTTCGCGTTCCAGCTTGACCTTCCGGCGGCTCACGCCGGCGGCGGCGCGCGCATCGCTCCAGAAATCCGACTGGCTCATCTTGGCTTCGAGTTCCTGTAACTCTGCGGTCATGCGTGAGAGGTCAAAGATGCCCCCGGAGTTCGGAGACCTGGTCGTCGACACTGCGCACACGGAGACGAATCTCATCGAGCATGAACATGATCCTTTCGGTATTAGACGGGAGTGGCCGCGATCGCGTCGGGTTCAGCCCCTTTGGTGCCAAAAAAGCCGTATAGACAGAACAGAAGGGAGATTAACATACAGCCGTAGGCAAAGACATCTCCGTGCCGGCTGTAAAAGGTCTTCGTCTGCCGGACCGGAATATCGGCCTGTAAGGCGGTTTGCACAAAGATGGGCGAGGCCTCAATGATGCGTCCGAACGGATCAATGAAGCCGGAGATGCCGGTGTTGGCTGCGCGGGCGAAGGCGAGGTGATTTTCCACCGACCGAAAGACGACCATGGAGAAGTGTTGAAATGGCGCCGAGGAGTCTCCGAACCAGGCGTCGTTCGTGATCGTCACCAAGAACTCGGCGCCGCCGATGGCCATACGGCGGACGAGATCGGGGAAAATGACCTCGTAACAGATGACGACACCGAACTTCAGCCGGCGCGCCGTCGCCGGGTCGTCCGGCTCTTTGCGTTGAAACGATAGAATGGTCGGGCCGGGACCAGCCTGGAAGTCGCCTATGCCTTCGACCAACTTCTCCAAAAAAAAGAGCACCGACGATTTCAGCGGAATGTATTCGCCGAAAGGGACAAGATGCTGCTTGTCATACCGTCCGAGGAGCTGTCCGTCGGGAGAGAGGAGGTAGGCACTGTTCAGCAGGAATGGCTTCCGGTCGGCGTCATACCGCACGGCCGGGCTCCCGAACAGCAGCGGCGCCGCCGCCCGATTGGCCATGCCCACCAGCTCGAGGTGGTACACCGGCTCACGCTCGAAGATGAAGGGCGTTGCCGCCTCCGGCCATACAACCAGATCAGTACCGTACCCGAACGATTCCGTCAGACGGTCGTAGCGTCGAAGCGTTTCCTCGCGGTACGCCTGATCCCATTTGACGGCTTGATCGATATTCGGCTGTACGACGCCGACCCGCAGCACGGCGTTCGGCCGTTCCACCGCCTCGGTTGCGATCAACGACGTACTGTACGCCCACGACAGCCCAACGAGCATGGCGGCCGTCGTGACCAGTTCCCAGGGGAGGCGAGACGGCCTGAATCCCCGAAACAGCGGCATGATCCAGAGATACAGCTCGGCCAAGGCGACGTTCGTCAACACCAGCAGAAAAGACACGCCGTACACGCCAAGATGATCGGCAATTTGAATGAGATCGAGTTGCCGGTATTGTGAATACCCAAGAAGCGACCAAGGAAGACCGCTCAACAGATAGGTGCGGAGCAGCTCCATCGTCACCCACAGACAAGGCGCAGCAAAGAGTCCATACCGAGGCACCAGCATCCGAAACCACACGACGCCGGCGCTGTAGAGCGCGACATAGAGTCCGAGATAGGCGGTGAGCAGCAGCATGATGCCGTAACTGAATACCACGGGCACCTTGCCGTAGGTATGCATGGCCGTCACGACCCACGCCATGATGCCGGTCGAGCTGATGATTCCCGCAAGCCAGCCGAGCCAAAAGGCTTGCGAACGTCGACTGACCCCGTCGAGCGCGATGTGAAGGGGGACGAGTGCGACCCAGGCCAGAAGGCCGACATCATATTTTGGAAAGCAGTAAGGGAGGAGAATGCCGGTCGTGGCGGCAAGCAGGATCAGACGAACGGGCCACTGACTCATCGCGCTAACTTAGCGGAAGGTGCAGGTGGTTGCAACTTGACCTTCCGCTGATCGTCGGCGCTAATGCATCATCAAGGACAGGGGCTCATCCTGCCGGTGCACGTTCTTTTCGCCGAGTTCGCGCACGGTGCCGCAATCCGCCGCATTGAGTTCGACACCGAACTGCGCATCGCCGACCCAGCGCACCGTGGCTTTCTTGACGAGGAGTGCATGCTCGGCGGTGGGGATCAACAGCACGACGAGTTTCATGCCTACGGTCACCAGATGTGTGCCGCGGAGGCAGCCGCCATGCTTGGTCAGATTTTCCGTCATGCCGCTGGCATGGAAGGTCCCGTCGGAATAGTAGACGGCGCAGGAGAAAGGAGTTCTACTGTCGCGTCGTGTGTCCGCGCGAGAGACCATAATGTGCCGGAGGGTACAGGAACACGTATTCGGAAACTACTGGACAATGGTAGGGGAGGGCCACGCGCGATCATCAACGAATAGTGAATCGGTCTGGCAAGAAAAGCAGCGTTTTCGGCCGGTGCTTGTGCGACTCGTTCTTGGGATGGCACAAAAAATCATAGGCTTAGATCTCTTCCGCTTGTGCCGATCAACCCAATTTCCAAAAGACGGTCGTTGCCATTCGAGGCCGATCATCACGACGTCGGTACGCCACCTTTAGGGGGACGTGCAGAAACACATCATGTTGATGATTTCTCGGCATTGAACAGGTATTCTTCCCTAGAGGACGCAGTCACGTCGCGGGCGCTCTGCGCCAATGAGGTTGGTAATGACGAAAACACATTCCTGGATCACGGCCGGTGCGGCGTCTGTCTGGGGATTCGCCATGCTGGCGAGCAGTGGATGCGTGATGAAGAGCACCTACGAGGCGGCGCTGCAGGAAAACATCGCGACAAAAGCCGAACTCAACAACGCCCGGGAAGAGCAGAAAGTGCTTGTGCGTCAGGCGAAAGAGATCGAACATCAGAACGCGGACGTCATGCGCGAAGCCGAGGCCGCCGTCGCGGCGCTTAAACAGGCACAAGACGACGCCGAACAGGAGCGGCAACAACTCGCGCAACACATTGCGACCCTGAAGCAGAAGGTCGCGCAGGCCACGAAGCAACAGCACGGACTCCGATATCAGCTGACGGTGGCCAAGGAAAACGCTGCCGCGCTGCAGGAGTCCCTTGATGCCTACCAGCTACAATTCAAGGATGGCTCTGCGGCTTCCCCGGCCGTGGAAGCGACGGTCCACAAGCCGTTCGATCCCTCTACGATTCCTATCCCGCAGGACCTGCCCGCAGTTCCTGCGGTGACCCCGCCAACTCCGCCTCCTGCACCGGCGCCGACACCCGCGCCGGCCGCGAGGCCGGTGCAGCCTCCTCAGCCTCCTCCCGACGAAGGCTTCTTCACGAGCCTCAAAAACTGGCTCCTCTCTCTCTGGCAATCGGTGTTTTCATAAACTTCGACGCCGTTCGCCCGACCTCGCACTGTCAGCCTTGTGATTTTCCTAGATCCCTTCGCCGACGTGTCAGACAAGTGGACTTTTCTCCGACACTCAATCAGCTGAACAGACTTGTAGAATCGACGTCGTAGGGGCGAGAACGCTTGTGGCTGTGGATATTCACGCGAACGTAACATTCAAATGCCGCGTCAACAGCGGTGATGCGCACTCCAGCCGAGAAATGTGGAGCAATTGAGCTTCTTCCTGTCCGTTCCACTATTAGTTGGGGTCCTATCGGCCGAACACCTATGCTCAAAAATTAGGCACTTTGCTCGATAGCTGCCTCAAATCCCGCATACTCAGCACCGCCATGATCTTTGTTCACAGACTTATCCACAGAAAATGGGGATCGACAATTCGCGTGCCGCCGAGACCGATGTGCCTGTCACGCGACAATGTTTTTTCTGCGGAGGATTTGAAAGGAATTGACAGGGATGCCGGTGGCGAGACGATGCCGGCTTCAAGGAAAAAGAGTGGGAGGAGGACGCACCTACCGAGAGTGATAGGTACGGTGGAGACCTTGGGAGGACTTTAGGCTTCCCAGTACGAGCTGGGCCTGCACACCATCCTCAGCGCTCGGTCCCCTGTTGAACCACATTCCCTCTGGGCGTTAACTCCTCCCACGAAAGACACGATAGGCTTCTCTCGTCGGACCGTCAAGCAAACTAATGTACCGTGCGCAACGAAAAATTTGTGTGACCGCGAGCCGTGTGTCGGCACACGAATCACGTTGCCTCGAGGCAGGTTTTGTGGTACCAAGACGCACGCGCTCACACATCACGAGGTTGAATGTCGAAGAAGCAGACGTCCGCTTCCGTGCCCGCCACCCGCCACATGGCCCCGGAACCAGCCGCGCAGAAAAAGCCACCGACGCAGCAGCTCACGGCGGTGGAGATGGGTGCGCGGCAGCGTGAAATTTCCGTTTCCGAGTTCTTTACGAAGAACCGCCATCTGCTGGGATTCGATAATCCCAGGAAGGCGCTGCTGACCTGCGTGAAGGAAGCCGTCGACAACGCCTTGGATGCCTGCGAAGAGGCCGGGATCCTGCCCGATGTCAGCGTCAGGCTGGAAGTGCTCTCCAACGGAGAGCCGGTCGCGCCCAGCCAAGCGAGCAAGTTCCGCATCACGGTCACCGATAACGGCCCTGGCATCATTCGGCAGCACATTCCCCGGATTTTTGCGAAGCTTCTTTACGGCTCGAAGTTTCACCGCATGCGCATGAGCCGTGGCCAACAGGGCATCGGGATCTCGGCGGCCGGCATGTACGGGCAGCTCACCACAGGCAAACCGGTCAGGATCATTTCAAGGACCGGCCCCAGGGCCGCCGCTCATTTCTTCGAAGTCCAGATCGACACCAAGAAGAACGAACCCTTGGTCCACGAAAACAAGCAAATCGAATGGGACCAAGCCCAAGGCACGCAAGTGACGATAGAGGTCGAGGGGAAATATCAGAAGGGCCGCGCATCGGTCGACGAATGGCTGGAACAAACCACCATCGCCAATCCACACGTCCGACTCGTCTACCACACGCCGGAGGGCGAGACCAAGGAATACGCCCGGACGTATCACGAACTGCCTCCTTCGCCACGCGAAATCAAGCCCCATCCCTATGGGATTGAATTCGGCATGCTCCTGAAGATGCTGCAAGACACGAAAAGTCAGACCGTGGCCGGCTTCCTTGCCGGCGATTTCTGCCGGGTCTCTCCGCAGTTGGCCCACGACATCTGCAAAGAAGCCAAGGTATCCGGCCACCTCAAGCCGCGCGACCTCAAGGGAGCCACGGCGGAAACGCTGTATCGGACGATCCAAAATACGAAGATCATGGCGCCGCCGACCAATTGCCTTTCGCCCATCGGTGAAAAGGCGATCCTTTCCGGTCTGTACAAGCAGATCAAAGGCGAGTTCTACACGGCCGTGAGCCGGCCGCCGGCCGTGTATCGTGGCAATCCGTTCGTCATCGAAGCCGGACTGGCCTATGGCAATCGACCGGGCGATCAGGTCAAGGCCACACAGCCGGTCGGACCGAAGGCGGAAGGGGAAGAAGACGAAGGCGACGCGGAACTCGCGCGAGTCATACGATATGCGAATCGCGTCCCGCTCTTGTATCAGCAATCGGCCTGCGCCACCTTCAAAGCCGCGCTGAACACGACGTGGAAGAACTACGGCGTGCCGCAATCACGCGGAGCGTTGCCCGCGGGTCCCATGGTCATCTTCGTCCATATGGCGTCTGTGTGGGTCCCCTTCACCAGCGAATCAAAAGAAGCCATCGCCGACTATGACGAGATTCAGAAGGAAATCACTCTGGCACTGCGCGAATGCGGAAGGCGCCTGGGATTGTTTCTGCGACGCCGAGAACGGGCGGCGAGCGAGTATCGGCGACGCAACATTTTCGAACTCTACATCGAAGAAGTCGTTGAAGCCTGCAATCGACTCAAAGGCGGCAAGCTCGCCAAAGAGAAGATCAAGATGCAGCTCCAGAAGATCGCAAACTCCCGCACCGGCGGCCTGAAGACCGATGAGGCGCTCGGGAAAACCGGCGGTGGCCCGGAAGGTCTGCCCCATTCCATCATTGTCACCGAAGAGGGTGTGGAAGGAGAAGTGGCCGCGGCATCACAGGTCGACGCCGTCGAGACGACCGGATCGATGGAGGACGACCTGCTCGGCGCTGCAGCGCAGCCGGCGAGCACCCCATCCGAGCAGTCGAGTCGTAAGACTCCGGGCCGCCATGTCCGACCGCCGGCCGGTACCCGTCGAAAGAGCGATCAAATGGCCTTATTCGATAAGGCCGCTGCGCTGAAGCCTACCGGGAAGCGGGGCAGAATCCGTTCCACAGGGAAGCCTCGCAGAAAGAAATAGCCGACGATGACGACGAAACAGAAAAGACCGAGCGCGGTCGAGAAGAAACTCGTCGGACTGGCCGACATCGTCGTTTCATCCGCCGAGCGGTCGAAGGACCCCACGTTCGCGATCCCGATTCGTGCGCTGTCGAACGTGTCATTCAATGAGCGCAAAGGCCTGATTGAGATGGGCCACAAGAAGCAGGCCCGATCGTTTTTCAACGTCGGCATGGCCAAGAAGTTCATGCAGACGGTGTTGGTGGCGGATGCACTGTCCGAATTGCAGCGCGCGGACCTGACCACGTCGCTCCGGGAAATCTACTACCGCACCAAACACACCATCAAAGACTCGCACGAGAACACCTTCGATACCCAGGACGAATCCGACCCTGTGATCGAAGACCTCGAAGTCTCACTCTCGGCGCTGCGTGAAGAGTTGCATGTTCGGGCGGAAAACAGCGGGAGCATCGTCGGCCCGGTCGTCTTCGGAGACGACGGGGACCGCGTCGATTGCGCCAGGCTGGGCAAGGGAGGGTATTCCGTGCCCTCGATCGTGGAGCCGGAATACCTGGAGATTCGTCGTTGTACGGCCGACTTCCTGCTCCTGGTGGAAAAAGGGACGCAATGGAACCGCCTGTCGGAAGACAAATTCTGGCGACGGTACAATTGTGTCCTGCTGACAGGCAACGGTCAGCCCCCGCGCGGCGTCAGACGCCTGGCGCGACGCCTCCACGAGGAACACCGATTACCCGTGTACGTGCTGGTCGACAACGATCCCTGGGGATACTACATCTATTCCGTCGTGAAACAAGGTTCGATCAACCTCGCATTCGAGAGCCAGCGGATGGCCATCCCCAAAGCCAAGTTCATCGGGTTGTCGAGCGCCGATCCCGAACGCTATGAACTGCCGCGAAACGTGGGCATCAAATTGAATGAGAAAGACATCGCGCGAGCGAAGGAACTCATGAACTACCAGTGGTTTCAGAAACCGGCCTGGCAAGCGGAGATCAAGCGCATGCTCACGAGCGGGCTCAAGTATGAACTCGATGCATTGGCCAACAAAGATTTTCAATACCTGACCAAGAAGTATCTTCCCCGAAAACTGAAGGAAAAGGACTGGCTGGATTAGAGTGGTCCGTCATGCACTGGGCGTGCTGCCTCCTTGGATTGCTGTTCGCATTCTCAGGTGACCGGGCCGTTGCGGAGAGCCCATCACACGAAGAACCTGCGCTCCACGAAGGCCATGATGACGACCGGCTGCAAGAACGGCCGGGTGAAGACACCGTCACCTCGATGGCGGAACCGCATGCGCATGTCGGCCCGCACTTTCGATGGACCGTCCTGAGGACCGCCAATGACGAAGACCGGAGGCGGGCAGAGACGCTCGTTACGACGCTCCGTCAAGCGTTGGAGCCTTACCGCGATTATCACCGGGCGATCGCCGACGGCTATGAACCGTTTCTCCCCAATGTGGTGCAGTCGCACTACCACTTCACCAGCAAATGGCGAGGCTTCAAGTCCGCCTTCCGGTTCAACGCGGCACAACCCACCTCACTCCTTTATAAGAAGACCTCGAAGGGCTATGAACTGGAAGGCGCCATGTACACGGCGCCGAAGCGCACCAGCGAGAGCGAACTCGACAAACGCGTGCCATTGAGCGTCGCCCGGTGGCATGCGCATGTGAACATCTGTCTCCCACCCAAACGATCTGTCCAGACAGCAGATTGGAGCCGTTTCGGTCCCAAAGGCACCATCGTCACCGAAGCGGAATGCGACCAGGCCAAAGGCCGTTGGGTGCCCCAACTCTTCGGTTGGATGATTCACGTGTACCCCTTAAAAGACACGCCTGAAACAATCTGGACTCATTGACCAGCCTGGGCAGCAGGGGAATCACCCAGTAGGCAATTCGAAGTCCGTGACGATAGCGTGAAGTATGGACGGCATGCGATTCGTCATCGTGTTCGTCGCGACAATCACGGCGTCAACGGTGCTGGGGGCAGACATCAAGCCCGCTCCCGAACCACCGGCGCCGGCTCCTCCTGCTGAACAGCCCAAGCCGGAAGTGCCTCCCAGTCCAAGGGATCCCGGCATGGTGAAGCAGCCGGAGACGATTCCGCATCCCGATTCCGTCGTCACGCCTCCTGTGGTCGATCCCAAGATGGCCATTAATCCCGAGGAGGCGTCGCCCCAACCGATCGAACCCGAGCGCCCGAATCCGGATCAGCCGCAGCAGCAGAAACCATGATCGATGAACGAACGCTCCCGCCCGAGCGCTGACACCAAGGACATGATGATTGCGGGGTGCCATGTGCGGTTGACGTACGCTCGGACTCCCGCGGCACGATGGACCGTGAGTGCGACCGTCAGGTGTGGCATCGGTGACAAGGCGGACGAGCGTTCGCTCGTCACGGACACCTTTGACAGTCGAGACGCGGCGGAGCGCGACGCGCTTGAACAAGTCACAGCGCTGTTGGGGAAAAACACTGATCGTAGCAACTCCCGAGTTCGCAACTGGAGCTGAAGTTTAAATAATTTTATTTGTTGGAGGCCGCATGGCGATCATCGGACAAGCGATTCCCGCGGGCACCTATCAGACCTATCACGAGAACGAGATCCGTCCTCTCGCACTGGAGAGCTACCGTGGTCGGTGGCTCGTGCTGGTCTTTTATCCCGGCGACTTCACGTTCATCTGTCCGACGGAGCTGGAAGAGCTCGGAGCGTACTACGACGAGTTCAAGAAGCTCGGCGCGGAAGTGATCGGCGTCAGCACCGATTCCGTCTACGTGCATAAAGCCTGGCACGATACCTCGCCGTCGATCAAGAAGCTCTCCTTTCCGCTGTTAGCGGACGCCGGGGGCAGCCTGTCGCAAAAGCTCGGCGTGTACCTGCCTGGGGAAGGCGTCGCCTTGCGGGGGAGCTTCATCTTTGATCCCGACGGAAAGCTCTGCGCCTATGAAGTGCACGCCAACAATATCGGGCGGAACATGCAGGAACTCTTGCGCAAGCTTCAAGCCGCGGCCTTCGTGCATGAAAACGGGGGAGTCGAGGTATGTCCCGCGGGGTGGAAGCCGGGTGAACGCACGTTGCGTCCGAGTCTGGATTTGGTTGGAAAGCTGTAGCATGAAGCCTATGGTGGTGCGACGCATAGCCTTGCCGGCGATGACGGTTACCATCCTCGTCATGCTCGGCGGTGCCTGTTCCCACCGATCAGACGCTCAAAATTCCCTCTCACAACATACGGGCGAGGCGGGAAGCACGATGCCCAAATCGCATGGACCGTATTATCCGAATACGGCGGGCAACATCGTTGCCCCGCCGGGCAATCCGGCCGGCAACCCATCGGGCTCGCCGCCGCTCGTCGGCGGAACGGAAAACCAACAGCCTGCCTGGCCGCAAGGCCGCTAGACGCAACCACGATGAGAAAGGCACCCACCTGGTGCTCCCCCTTAGGAGTTTATGCGCTTCGTGCACGGGCTGTGATAAGCTCGCGGCGCCATGCGTATTTTTGTCCTGGGTGTCGGCGCGGCCGGTTCACTCCTCGTCAAATTCCTCGTGCGACAAGGTCATCAAGTCTCATGCGGTGATCGTGATCTGGATCGAGCCCAACATTTTCTGGGCCGCGAGTCCGAAATTCCCCTCGTCCAAGTGAATGCCCGCGACATGTGGAACATTCTGAAGGTGGTGCGCGGGAATCAGCTGATCGTCAATACCTGCCCGCCGGTTCTCAACAGAATCATCATGAGAGCCTCGCTTCGGATACGCAGTCACTACTTTGATACGGCTTCTCACTATACAGCTCATCCGTTTCGGGCCGAACAAATGGAATTTGCCTCCAGATTCGAAGAGAAGCGCCGGACGGCTGTCATTACGGCCGGAGTTGCGCCGGGGCTGACCAACTTGCTCATCGCCGCCGCAGCAGATGTGTTGGATTCGGTCGTTTCAGTGCGTGTCCGTCTTTATGAAGCCACGAAGGCGGACGATCCCTTCTCCCAGTGGTCAGCCGAGGCCTCCTTCGATGAAGCCGTGGCACGCCCGCGCATTTATGTCGATGGCCGTTTTGCCCTTGGCCGGCGGTTTGGAGAACGAGAACAGTTCCGATTTCCGCAACCGATCGGCCAAACCAGTGTTGTTCTAGCGGCTCAAGACGAGGTCATCACCGTTCCTTATGTCATCCCGCTGACCTCGATGGATGCCAAGTTCGGGGGATCGGATATCGATCGCTTCCGTCGGTGGTACAAACAGGGGAAACTGCGCAAAGCGGATCGGCCGACGCCCTCGCGTTTTGCGCACACTTCAACCCCGAGAACCGTCCGTCGCCTCTTGCGACAAGGCCGGTTGCACAATGCCCATTTTGCTGCAGCGGTGGTCGTCGAAGGGATCAAACAGGAGCGACCGACAACCATTCGATGGGATGTCATGGTACCCAGTCTCTTTCAACTCCGGCGCCAGGGACTGCTGTGCTCTCCCATCGCTTGGGCGACGGCGCAAATGGCTGCCGTGTTCATCAAGCACTTTCCACGGGAGTTCTCCGGCGTGCATCCACCGGAGTCGTTGCCGCCGGAGATCCGGCGTGCCATTCTGCGCGACGCGCGAGCGCGCGGATTTCGTGTCACGCGACGCATTCGATCCCATGCCGCTCCTGAATTCTGATTCCGCTTCTTGCACCGCGTTTTCCGGCAGTGTTAAGATTCACGAATACAATCGGAGATGCATGCCGAACATCACGTTGTTGGTCTCTCCCAGCTGCGGCGCTTGTCCCTCGGCGAAAAGCCTGTGGAAGCAGCTGCGCGTGAAGTACAGTTTTTCTTACCGTGAGGTGGACATCACGACGCCGGACGGACAGGAACTTGCCAACCGCCATGCGGTGCGCGCAGTTCCCGCGACGATCATCGACGGACGGTTGACGTTCGTCGGGGTGCCCAGTCGAGAGAGCGCTGAGAAGGCGTTGCAATTGAAGATGCGCCCCCGAGAAGGCTGAGCCTGTCATGGACGAAGACGATATCGAGCTACCGATCCTTCCCCAACTCGACAAAGGACCGCCTCCCGACTGTCCCATCTGCGGGGACCCGATGTCCTTTATCGACGGCGACTGGGCTTGTGTCGATTGCAACGGTGAGCTGCTCGGCCCTGAGACTGGCTGATGCTCAAGGTCGTTACCGGTCGATTCCATCCCTCCCTCGAATCCTCGCTTGTCGAACACATCCAACGCATCAAGGAGAAGGATTCCTGGGCAAAAGTCGCGATTGTCGTCCCTTCCAAGCCGATTCTTGACCGCATACGGCGGCTGCTGGCGATCGAACACCCGCTGTCGTGCCTGAATATCTATCTGCTGACTTTTCATCAGTTGGCGCTACGCCTGGCCGACGAATTGCGCGGTCGGACCCCGCGTCCGTTGCCCCGCATCGTCGATGAACTATTTTTCGAGCAGCTCGTACGCCACCTCGTCGAGCGGCGACGTTCGGACTCGCCGGCGCTTCGGCAGCTCGGCCGGTCGTTCGGGACCTGGTCGGCACTGTGGTCGACGTTGCGCGACCTCAAGGACGGAGGGGTCGACCCGGACACCGCACTGCAGGCGCTTGGCGAAGGATGTTTCGGCCAAGAGGAGACCCCCTGGCTTCATGACCTGTTCTCGCTCCAGTCGGACATGCAACACGTCTGTGAGGAGCTCAAGGTCGGGACAGCGGATGTTCTCACGGAAATTCTTGTCTCCGGAGCAGCCGCCTCGGCATTCCTCGCCTCGCTGAGTCATGTCTGCTATTACGGCTTCTATGATCTCACGCAAGTACAACTCTCTCTCTTCCAAGCCGTCAGCGGCAGCGCACCAACGACGCTCTTCTTTCCTTTGGAGAGCGAGCCTTCGTTTGCCTTCGCCCGTCGTTTTTTCGATCGCCATATTCAGCCGCTGCTGGGATCCGATCCACCCATTGATCTGAGCGAGACCGCGCCAACACTCCCACAGGTCGAACTGTCCATACAGAGCGTGGTCGGGCCCGAGGAGGAACTCGCCGTCACCTGCCGCACCATCCTCGATCTGGTCGAAACGCACGGATACCGCTTCGATGAGATCGGTGTGGTTGCCCGCACCATGGATCCGTATGGCACCGCGCTACAGACAATGTTCGATCGGCATCGTATTCCCTTTGCCACCACTGCGCGGCGGCCTCTCATCCAGCACCCGCTCTCCAAGATCGTGCTGTTGTTGGCCACACTGCCAATGCACGATTTCTACCGTGCGGCAGTGCTCGACGTGGTTTCTTCACCGTTCTACGTGAAACGCGGACGAGGTCGGGCGGACCTGTCACCGGCTTACCGGCCGGAGCAATGGAGAGCCGTTGTCGAGGCCTTGCACATTACCCATGGCCTCGATGAATGGAAACGCCTGGAGCGATTTTCCCGGTCGGCCCTGGACGTGGACGGCGGCAGTGAAGAAATCAGCGCCATGGGTCCATTCAGGATCGCGCCCGAGGTCATCGGCTTTCTGTGGGACACCGTCTCGGAACTGCTGACTTCTTGCGCCGCGCTCCCTGCCAAAGGCTCCTTAC
Source organism: Nitrospira sp. (assembly GCA_035281245.1). Taxonomy (GTDB): domain Bacteria; phylum Nitrospirota; class Nitrospiria; order Nitrospirales; family Nitrospiraceae; genus Nitrospira_C. Next base: position 231 of record DATEEH010000017.1, on the reverse strand, counting down.
AGACCTTGCTCCAGGCCTTTGAACAGCTCATGGAGAACCGTCTGGACCGGACCGAAGACGAGTCGGGCCGGAACGGCGCACCTCTGATCGATGTCTGGCAGACCATCGATCAGGCCCTCGCGAGTCTCGCGGAATTACACCTTTTTGGTCAGGACCTGACCTGGGCTCAATTCGCCGAGCTGATGACCCATGCCTTCGAGCAGGCGAGCGTTCCCCTGGACTCCACAGGGC
>DATEEH010000016.1:0-12143 GCA_035281245.1 Nitrospira sp. | reverse complement strand
CGTCCGCGCGCAAGGCGGGCATTTGAATCCGGCGTCCCAGCATCGCCGCTTCGCCCGTGTCCAGATAGCGCCGTAATCCTTCCCTGTGACGCTCCCGCAGACGCGGCGGAATGATCAATTCCGCCACCGTGCGTCCGATCGCCTCAGTGTGACTGTACCCGAACATCTGTTCAGCCGCCGGATTGAAATCCTGGATCCGTCCGTCGGCATCCATGGTAATCAAGGCATCGAGCGCCGATTCGAAAATCGCGCGCGTCCGGGCTTCGCTTTCTCGAACAGCTTCGTCGATCCGTTTGCGCTCCGTAACGTCGAAATTCACACCCGTCAGCCGAACCGGTCGTCCCTCCTCATCCTTGACCCATCGCCAACGGCCGACCAGCCAGCGGATTTCGCCATTCGGTCTGACGATCCGAAACTCGCGGTCCTCCGCCTTACCGCTGGTGCGCGACCGTTGGACGGCTTGAATCATCTCCTCGCGATCTTCGGGATGGAGATACCGCTCCCATGCCGTCTGGGTATGGCCGAATTCCTCCCGGGTGGTTCCATAGATGGCATACAGCTCCGGACTCCAGGTATTGATGCCTGTCTTGAGATTCCAATCGAATAAGCCGATCTGGGACGCTTGCTGGGCCAAGCTCAGCCGCTCTTCGCTCTCGCGCAGTCCTTGAGCAAGCTCCTGGGCCCGTTTCCGGGCGCGATTCATGACGTGGCCGAACACGATGAAGGCAAGACTCACCATCCAATAGGTGAGAAATCCCACCTGCTGCTCGACGCCGACTAATGCGAATGAGTGGCGCGGCGGCATGAAGAACCACTTCGCGGCCAGTCCACCGAGGACAGCCGCGGTCAAAGATGCGCCGATCCCCGCGCACCAGGTAGTCACCGCGACCGCGACAAAGAACGTGACATATGGAAGGTGATCGCCGAGAGCAGCATCAAGAGCAAGGCGGCAGACAAGTGCCAGAGTCGTCGCAATGAGTGCGACCAGCTGTTCCTTTCCGACTCGAGAGATTGTGTCGGTCGATTCGCTTCGCTTCATTCGCCCACGTGTGTGCGGTCGAGACATCGCACTGCCCCCTCCGTCTCGAAGCGGTGACGACGCACTGATCGCTGTAACTCATTGTTGAAGCGAGAAAATTATAGTGGGTTTTGCTTGGATCGAACCCCTAGGGAGACCCCTAGTTTTGGCTGACTTTGCCCGGAAAATCTCGAAAAACTACCACTATATGAAGCATCCTCCGGGATGAAGCATCCTCCGGGCCGCGCAGCTTGATCATCTCAACAAGGCGGACGGTAGACGTCCATCATCTCGATGTTCGTCGTCGCGGGATAAAATTCTCCGAAGCGATTCATCACCCATCCTTTCCGCGCGTGGACTTCTTTGAGCAGAACCGGTTGGGCGATGTAATTCGGGCACACGGGAGAGATGACCACAAATCGGTGGGAAGCCGTGTCCCTCTCGCTCCAATAGCAGTCATACACTTGGACCTGAACCATCTGGTCACCCAGCATGGTCCGATCCGGCGTCTCGGCGCCGCAGGTCATGTTGCCGTTCAACACAAGCATCAAAAACAGGGCAATCGCGTTCATGATTCCGCTCCTACGACAGGTTCGTTGCATCGCGACCGTGCCCCCTTCCAAAGATCGCCACTTCCACTCTGATAGGCTATAGTGCAAAAACAGTTCCGAATCCATGGACGGTGACAATCGCCGATAACATGGCATTCGACTGCCTTGTCTAGGGTTCTAGACAGTGCTCATTTCATACGCCCGATGGGACAACCTGTCCAACGAAGGATCAATCCATCCTCAGTCGAACCCTTAGGGTGTTTCGAGAATGGGACAAGGGTTCACGAGCGTAAGCCAGCTGGACAAGACCGGTCACGATCAATCAGCAATTTCGACAACCACACGTTTCCCATCCGCCTCATGGTCGACACAAAGAAAAAATCCGTTGTCGCCGAGATACGAGAAGTCCGCGGACTTGATGTGCGCTCCGTTTCCCTGACCGGTCTCTTGCTCCTTGGTTCTGTGTGGCTTCTGCACCAGGCTCAGGACTTTGCCGTACCTCTGACCCTTGCCGTGCTTCTCCACTTCCTGTTGATGCCGGTGGTGCGCTGGTTCAAACGTCACCGCATTGCCGAGCCTGTCGCAGCGGCCGTCATTCTGCTCCTCATGACCGGCCTCGTCGCTCTGACGATCTATCAGCTGGCTGAGCCGGCCGCCCATTGGCTCGAGAAGGCTCCGCGGGCGGTGAGGGTCATTGAACAGAAGCTACTTCCAGTCAAAGATTCCATGACACAGATCACGGAGGCGGGCGATGCCATCAACGGGGTGGGACAACAGGAATCCTCGCCGGCAATCCGGAAGGTGCAGGTCGTGCCGGACCAGCGTGCCGCGATCGTGAGCGCGTTGGGGAAAGGCATGGCAGGCATCGGCACCACCCTCCTCCTTCTGTATTTCCTGTTGGCCTCCGGTGACCTGTTTGCGCAGAAACTGTTGAGCGTCTTGTCACGGCGCGAGGACCGCGGGCGCGCCATCGAGATTCTCGACGGCATGGAGCGACAACTGTCGGGCTTTCTGTTTCAGACCATCCTGATCCAAACCGGGCTGGGCGTGGCGTTCTGGCTCTCCTTATGGGCGCTGGGCATGCCCAATCCGGGTTTGTGGGCGGCGTTGGCCGCAATTTTACAGATCATCCCGTACATCGGAGGTCTCGTCGTGCTTCTGCTGATTACCATCGTCGCCGCCGTGACGTTTGATCACACGTGGGCCATCGCAGGACCCGTCCTTGCGTACCTCGTGCTGACGACCCTCAAAGGATTTCTGGCGCCGGTCGTGCTCGGACGTCAGTTGGTGCTCAATCCGGTCGCCGTGCTGGTGAGCCTGGTGTTTTTCGGATGGATGTGGGGAGTGGCGGGCACCCTGCTGGCGGTCCCGCTTCTCGCGTGCTTCAAGATCGTGTGCGACCACATCGAATGGCTCCGCCCGGCCGGAGAATTTCTGGTCTGAAAAAATATCTCAAGCCTCAGATCTCAGATCTCACATAGAAGATCTAAAAGCCGAAGCCGACGATACACGAAATCTCACATTTGAGATTTGAGATGTGAGATATGAAATTTGCTAGTGTCTAAGCGGCTTGCGTTCCGTAGTGCTTGAAGAGCTGCACTTCGTAGGTGGGGGTGATCAGCTTTGACGGGTCATAGGCGGGAGCCGATTCAATCGCCTCGCGCGTCAGCAGGACGGCGACAGAGCGCTCGGCCCAGCTGATGTGGTCGATACGCATGGTTTGCAGCAACACCTTCTTCCCCGGCAACCAATTCCGCGTATCCACTTCGACGTATCGCACAGCCCACGTTTCGTCGTCTACCACGAGATCTTCGACGTGGCCGATCGCGCCGTTCGTCGCACGGATGTCATATCCGATGACCTCACTGCTGCTACGCAGGTGAGGATTTTTCGGCGCATCCGCCGGAAGGGTCGTATCGATCGGCATCGGCGGGGTTTCGGGATAGGGCACCGGGCTTCCCCATCCTGTCGGGCCGGTCGGTCCCGGCTGCCAATAAGGCGCCCATTTGAAATGACGAAAATAGGCTTCTTCGTATTCGCGTGAAAGCGGTTTGGCCGCTTCGATCGGCGGAGCCCGCTTGATCTGATTCCTTGTCAAGGCCACCTTCAAGGTGCGATGAGTGTCATTGATCTCGGCCACGGCCTCCGGAGCGAGCAATACTTCGCGGCTCAGAAGCCAGCCGCCCGCCTTGACGACGAGATAACGCACCGCCCAATTACGATCGTCAAAATAGACCTCTTGCACGGCGCCGATTTCGCCGTCGGTGGCGAGAATCGTCAGTTCGGTCAATTCGCGAATCCTGCGGAGCTGTTTCATGGGAGGTACTCCTGAGGCACGGGAGTGCGTCGCGGCAACGTAGCGGACCGGTTAGTCTTCATGGTGTTCTTGTAGAGAATCCCGGCAATGATGATCAAGTAAGAGAGAATCCGTATCATGTAACCCCACGGCTCATAGCCGACCGGCGGAAGCCCCTCGTCCACCACCACACGGCTGACGGCGATGGCAACGAAGGAAGCCGCGAAAAAGAGGAAAAAGCGGTCGCCGGTCACTTTCCAAAACCGCACGAAAAACAGCGCAGCGATGAAGTCTCCCATGAGCACGGCTCCCAGCAGCACTTGCACGAACGGCGTCATCGGTTCATTCCCGCTCAAGAATCAACCCAGGCAAGAGGACCAACAGACCGGCGAGAGCCACCACATAGCGGTAGACCGTCAGATCCACCTCCGGCAAGATCACTTTGTCGGCGACCAGAAAGACATTGTTAAATGCGGCAATCGAGAAATAGAGACTGCACCAGAACAACAGGCGATACTGCGTCTTTCGATAGGCTTGCAACAAGAGCCACGCGCACACCAGTGCGGTGAACATGCACAAGCCGTAGACAATCGTCGGGATCATCACTTCTCCTTCTTTTTGAGGGAAAAGGCATCGGAAAATTCGTGCAGCCGGGTACGGGGTTTCGAATGAATCAAATTGGAGATCGGGACCAAATGCTTAGAGTAATAATACACCAGCCGGTCGACGAATTCCCGCAGTTCGCCGCTGGTCGGAGCATAGCGAAACCACAAGTTGACCTCATCCTGCCTCATGACCAATAACCCCTGCTGCTTGAGGGCCTCCAGTTCCGTCCGGCAGACCGGCTCACTCACGTAGAGACGTTCAGCCATGGAACTGGACGGCCACCAGGTGTCCGGCGCATTGCGCATCATGATCAAGGCTTCGAGCTGTGCGATGGATCCGATGCGTTCCAGCACGAATTCCTGGACCTCGAACGGCACGACGGATTCACCTTCGAATTTCTGAAACGCGTGTTCGCTCACGATCGCTCCAACAACGAGGCGCTCGTCCCCGTGAGACTTGCCGCACGGCACCGCAATATGGTTTCGATCAACCGGTCGGCCGCCGAATCCTTGGTCAAGTACGCGGCGGCGCCGGACTCCCGCATGGCATGCTCGTGATGTTCGCCCTCGTGCATGGACAAGCCGATCACGACCGTCGACGGCAGATCACGCTTGATACGTCTGGAGGCTTCCACGCCGTCCATGCGCGGCATGTTCACATCCATGAGGATCACATCGGGTTTCAACGCCGCCGCCAGTGCGACCGCCTCCTCGCCATCGGCAGCCTCCCCCACGACTTGAATATCCGTACGATAACGGAACACACTGGAAAGGCCGTTTCGCACCAGCGCATGATCATCGACCAGGAGGATCCTGATCCGAGGCCTTTCCTCGAGTGGAGCGGTCTGTGCGCTGCTCCCGAACGGCGATGTCTGCACGTTGAATGTGGCATAATTTACTTGCGTCGCAGCCGGCTGCGACGATGACATCACTTTCGACTCCGCTGACGTGGGTGAAGCACGCAATTCGGTTCCCGCCGGCGCAAGGGGCACGCTCAGCGTCGCCGTGGTGCCTTTTCCCGGTATGGAGCGAAAATCGAACGTTCCTCCCAACGCGCGCATGCGCTCGCCGATGCTGAACAATCCAAATTTCGACGACAGTGTTTTCGGCGACGATGCGGGCTGATCGGATCCCAGTCCTTCGTCCATGACGGCGATGACGAGACGTCCCTCGCGCTGCTCCATGCGGATCCGGGCTTGATCGACGCGAGCATGCTTCACGACGTTGATGAGCAATTCTCTGATCGATTGAAAAATGAGCACGGATTGATCTTCGGGCAGTCCCACCGACAGGCCGGTCTGCACATCCACCTGCACCAAGAGCTGATACTGTTGTCGCATCTGATCGGCCAGCCACTTGAGTGCGGCGGCCAGGCCGAATTCGTGAAGCGCCATCGGCGTCAACTGGGCGACAAGCGACCTGGTGTACGTCAACGCTTGTTGCAGGATGTCGTCGGACTCGCCAAGCCAGCTCTCGGCTTCGGTGTCCTGGCTTCGCGCGCGGGACTGAGATACTTTGAGACGAGCGCAGACCAACAATTGCGCAAGATAATCATGCAGGTCCGTGGCGATGCGTCGTCGTTCCCGTTGCTCGGCGATCGTCAATTCCGACGCAAGTTGCCGCAGCAGCGTTTGCGACTGCACCAGTTCTTTCGTACGCTCGTTGACCCGATCTTCCAGTTCCTCGGCCAGCCGGCAGACTTTCTCGTGGATCGCCCGCCGCTCGGTGACGTCCCGATTCGTCTCCAGGACGAGGATGCCGCCGTATTCCTCCGTCATCGTCACCATCCGGCTCTCGACGATGACGGTCTCCCCGTCTTTGGTCAATTGCTGGATTTCACCCTGCCACCCGCCGTTCTCGATCAAATGCCGGTGAAACTCTTGCTCCGTGAACGGCAAGGCAGTGGACAACAGCTGATGGATGGGACGGCCGGCCGCTTCCCCCACCTTCCATCCGTACAACTCCTCGGCGCCATGATTCCAATAGATGATGCCGCCGCCCATTCGCCACACCACCACGGCATCGTGAGTCTGTGCCAGCAGGCCGGCGCGCCAGCGGAGCTCGGCCTCCGTCCTTTTTCGTTCCGAGATGTCGCGCAAAATACCTGTATACCTGACCTCCCCATTCGAAAAACTCTCGCTGACGGCGATCTCGACCGGAAACGCATCCCCTTGTCGCCGACTTCCGTTCAGTTCCCGCCACAGCCCGATGAGCTTCATGATGCGATTCGTCGTGTCGCCGGAGGCAGCTTCACCTTCTTCGGCAAACCATGTCGGGATCAGCACCGAGATATTGCGGCCGATCATTTCATCGATGCGGTAGCCGAACATCTTTTCCGTCGCGGGATTGCAGGACAGAATGAGACCGGTATGATCGAAGGTGATGATGCTGTCCATCGCCGTCTCGACGAGCCTGCGATAACGCTCTTCGCTTTCGCGCAAGCGGCGCTCTGCTTGATGCTTGAAGAGGGCGATTTCGATCTGCGTCGTGACGTCGCGTTCCTCGAAGGGCTTCAGGATGTAGCCGAAGGGCTCTGTCGCCGCGGCGCGCCGCAACGTAGCCATATCGGAGTGGGCGGTCAGATAGACGATCGGGATGTTTCGCGACGCCTGAATCCGTTCGGCCGTCTTGATGCCGTCCATGGACCCGGCGAGCCGGATATCCATCAGGACGAGGTCCGGCGCATGCGTATTGGCCATCTCAACGGCGTCTTCCCCGTCGGCGGAAATGCCGATCGAACGGTATCCCGCCCGTTCGAGCTTCCCCGCCAGATCGGCCGCGACCACCGCTTCGTCTTCAACGATGAGAATGTTCGCCTTAGGCATTCAACACCGCCTTTGCCTCGGAGGACGCATTCACACGGCCATCGGGTATCTGGAACCGCAACTCAAACGTGGTGCCTTCACCCGTCTGGGTGACCACTTCACCGCGCAGTTGCTTGCTCAACATCCGGATCAGACGTAATCCCAGCGACTCGGCCGCCTGCAGATTCAATCCTGCGGGCAGGCCCCAGCCGTCGTCGCGGAAGAGCAGACGTACGGATTCATTCCGTATGCTGGTCAGCTGAATGCCGATGGTGCCGTGGTCGCGTCCCACGAACGCATGCTTGAGACTGTTGGTCGCCAATTCGTTGAGAATCAAACCGCAAGGAATCGCCATGTCGACGGGCAGAAACACCGGTTCGAGCTCGAGTTGCAAGTTCACCTTGGACGACACTTCGCCGTGCGCGAGAAACAACTCCTTCATGACGTTGCGAATGTAGGCGCCCAGTTCGGTGTGGGCGAGGTCGGCGGATTGGTACAACTTTTCGTGCACGAGCGCCATCGAGCGAACACGATCGCGCGTGTCGCGAAACAAGGTCCGCGTGGCCGGATCGGTGATGCGCTCGGCTTGGAGATCGATCAGGCTGGAAATCACTTGAAGATTGTTCTTCACCCGGTGATGCACCTCTTTCAACAGAATGTCTTTCTCGTGCAAGGAGGCCTTGAGCTGCTTGAGCCGCTCTTCGATTTCGACCTCCATCGCTCGATTCATCGTAGCGAGCGCTCGCGTCTTGCGGAAGAGATCCACGAAGACCGCCACTTTCGACTTCAAAATGAGCGGATTGACCGGTTTGCTCAGGTAATCCACCGCCCCGGCCCCGTAGCCCTGGAGGACGTCCTCGTCTTCCCGATAGTAGGCGGTCAGAAACAGAATCGGAATATGTTGCGTCCGCTTGCGCTGCTTGATGAGCTGCGCCAGCTCATACCCGCTGACGTCCGGCATGCGGACGTCGAGCACAATGACGGCGAATTCGTCGGCGATGAGCGCCAGCAGAGCCTCGTCGGCGGTGCGGGCGCGGAAGAGCCGGTAATCGGGGCAGGACAGGATGCTTTCCAGCACATCGAGATTTCGTGAATCATCGTCCACGAGCAGGATGTTTGCGGGCTCTTTGAACGTGGTCATCGTGTCGATCACCGCTCCCTTCGGTACCGGGAATGCCTGACGACCTCTGAGTCTACGGGCCGAGATTGCGCTGTTTCAACCGCCGGGCACGTCCCCCGCCCATGACTCACGCTGATCGCTCATGCCCTTCACCTCTGGCCCTTCGCCGTTCTCATCGGTACAGCCAGACGCGCAACATCGACAGAAGCTGCTCGGTGTTCACCGGTTTCGCCACGTAGTCGGAGGCCCCGGCTTCCAAACATTTTTCCCTATCGCCCTTCATGGCCTTGGCCGTCAGCGCCAGGATCGGCAAGGACCGAAAATCAGGCTGCTTGCGGATCTCCCGGATGGTCGTATAGCCGTCCATCTCGGGCATCATGATGTCCATGAGGACAACGCTGAGATCCGGAGTATTTTCGATGATCTCGATCGCATGGCGGCCATTGGTGGCGCTGATGACCTCCATATCCTGATTTTCGAGCACCGTGGTCAGCGCGAAAATGTTTCGCGCATCGTCGTCCACCACGAGGACTTTGTGCCCCCGCAGCGCCTCGTTGGACTGATGCAGACGCTCCAGCAGCTGCTGCTTGGATTCGGGCAGATCAGCGACCACCCGATGCAGGAACAGCGCCGTCTCATCGAACAGGCGCTCAGGCGACTGGACATCTTTCAAGACGACGCTCTTGGCGACCGCCTTCAGCCGGCGCTCCTCTTCCGGACTCAAATCCTTTCCGGTGAAGACGACGATCGGCACGTTGCCGAGCATCGGATCGGCCTTGACCTGATCGAGCAGCTCGAAGCCGCTCATGTCCGGGAGCCGGAGGTCCAGCACGCAACAGTCGAAGGACTGATTGCGCAACGCGTCCAGCGCGGCGGCTCCCGTTCCGACGTTGACGATTTCAATGTCGTCATGCAGCAGCAGTTCGATGATGCTGCGGCTCTCGAGCTCGTTGTCCTCGACCACGAGCAGCCGTTTCAAGTGCGGTGTGATGAAGTTGCGGATGCGGTCGAAACACGACTCCAACCCCTCGGTCGTGACCGGCTTCACCATATAGGAGAACGCCCCATGCGCCAGGCCATGCTGCCGCTCCTCTTCCAACGAGATGATCTGGACGGGAATGTGCCGCGTCTTCGGATTCAACTTGAGATTATTCAACACCGTCCATCCGAGCATGTCGGGAAGGAAGATGTCGAGCGTGATGGCCGCCGGCATGTACTCCAACGCGAGATCCAACCCCTGCTTCCCGCGGGTGGCCACAATCCCCTTGAATCCCTTGTCGCGCGCCAGTCCCAACAACACGCGCGCATAGTGCGGGTCGTCTTCCACGATCAACACGGCAAGGTCCCCCTTCCCGATCGTCTCCCGGTCGTCGGCGATTTTCTCTTCGCCCACCACCGGCAGAATCGTAAGGGCGGGCGGCTGGCCCGCGGCCGCCACGGTGCCGACCGACCGGATCTCCGACGTGGATGGGCCCGTGTAGACCAGCGGGAGATACAAGGTGAACGTGCTGCCCTGCCGCGGTTCGCTGGTCAGCTTGATTTCACCGCCCAGCAAGGTCGCGAGTTCGCGGCTGATGGCGAGACCCAAACCGGTCCCTCCATACTTACGGCTCGTCCCGGCATCGGCCTGTTGAAACGCCTCGAAGATCAACTTCTGTTTTTCCGGCGCAATGCCGATCCCCGTGTCCGAGATCGCGAGCGCCATGACGGTATGGGACCGACTGAGCACCGGATGCTCCTGCGTCCAGCCTTCGGTGGCGATGCGCACATTCATGGCCACGTGTCCGTGAGACGTGAACTTGAAGGCGTTTGACAGCAGATTTTTCAGAATTTGCTGCAGACGCTTGGGGTCGGTGGTGAACGCTCGCGGCAATCCCGGTTCGAATTCCAGGTGGAACGGCAAATTCTTTTGCTCCGCGATGTGCTTGAAATTGCGCTCGACGCTTTCACGCAACGAGAGGAAGGTCATTTCCTCCGCCTCGACCGTCACCGTGCCGGATTCGATCTTCGACAGGTCGAGAATGTCGTTGATGAGATTGAGCAAGTCCGAGCCCGCGCTGTGGATGTTCTTGGCGAACTCCACCTGTTTCTGGGTGAGATTGCCCGTGGTGTTGTCGCCGAGTTGTTGCCCCAGAATCAGAATACTGTTGAGCGGCGTCCGCAGCTCGTGCGACATGTTCGCGAGAAATTCCGATTTGTACTTCGACGTCAATGCGAGCTCCGCCGCCTTTTCTTCGAGCGCGCGCCGGGCCTGCTCGACCTCCTTGTTCTTGCGTTCGACCTCCGTATTTCGCTCGGCCAGCTGCTTCGCCTTGCGCTCGAGCTCTTCGTTCGTCTGGGTCAATTCTTTTTGCTGGGACTGCAGCTCCGTGGTGAGCTGTTGCGACTGCTGCAGGAGGTTTTCCGTGCGCATCGTCGCCTCGATGGTATTCAGCACGACGCCGATGCTTTGCGTGAGCTGCTCCAGGAAGGCCAGGTGCGTGACCTTGAACGGATGCAGAGAGGCCAGCTCGATGACCGCTTTCGTCTGGCCCTCGAACAAGACCGGCAACACGACGATGTTGGCCGGCAGCGCGCGACCGAGACTCGAATGGATGGCCGCATAGGACGGGGGGACATCGGTGAGCAGAATGCGCTGTTTTTCGAGCGCGCATTGACCGATCAGGCCTTCCCCGCTTTCCACCCGCTCTTCGGGATCCCGCGAGCTGGCGTAGGCAGCCAGGAGGCGCAGCGAAGGATTCTGACCTTCCACAGCGTCCATCTGATACATCGTGCCCTGCTGGGCTTCGACCAGCGGGGCCAATTCGGACAGCAGCATCTGGCCGACCGTGAAGAGGTCGCGTTGCCCCTGCAACATGCGGGTGAACTTCGCGACGTTGGTCTTCAGCCAGTCCTGTTCCTGGTTGCGCTCGGTGGTGACGCGCAAGTTGTCGATCATCGTATTGATGTTGTCCTTGAGCTCCGCCACCTCGCCGCGGGTTTCCACCTGAATCGATCGGGTCAGGTCGCCCTTGGTGACGGCGGTGGCCACTTCGGCGATCGCACGCACCTGCGTGGTCAGGTTCGCGGCCAACAGATTCACGTTTCCCGTGAGGTCCTTCCAGGTTCCCGCCGCGCCCGGCACGTTCGCCTGGCCGCCCAACCGTCCTTCGACGCCGACTTCGCGCGCGACGTTGGTGACCTGATCCGCGAAGATCGCCAGCGTATCGGTCATGTTGTTGATCGTTTCGCCCAATGCGGCGACTTCGCCTTTGGCTTCGACCGTCAACTTCTGGCGCAGGTTGCCGTTCGCCACGGACGTCACCACCTTCACGATGCCGCGGACCTGGTCGGTCAGGTTGGTCGCCATGACATTGACCGAGTCGGTCAAGTCTTTCCAGGTCCCGGCCACGCCTTGCACGACGGCCTGGCCGCCGAGCTTGCCCTCGGTGCCGACTTCGCGCGCCACGCGCGTGACCTCGGCGGCGAACGCGTTGAGCTGGTCCACCATCGTATTAATGGTGTTTTTCAACTCCAGAATTTCGCCTTTCACGTCCACCGTGATCTTGCGCGACAAGTCGCCGCGGGCGACGGCCGTGGTCACCTCGGCGATATTTCGGACCTGGGCCGTGAGGTTGTTGGCCATGGCGTTGACCGAGTCGGTCAAGTCTTTCCACGTACCCGCGACGCCGGGCACGATGGCTTGGCCACCGAGTTTGCCCTCGGAGCCGACCTCTCGCGCCACGCGCGTCACTTCGGAGGCGAACGAT
>DATEEH010000015.1:0-9655 GCA_035281245.1 Nitrospira sp. | reverse complement strand
AGGACAGTGGAGAGACCGACGCGCAGTCCCGTGAATGAACCCGGACCGATGGACACGACCAGTCCATCCAATGCAGCCGGCGTGAGGCCCGCCTCTGAGAATAATCGATCGATGGCGGGTAAGAGCAGCCTGGCATGGGAGCCCGCGGCGTCCTGATCGCAGCGGGCAAGGACGCGCTCCCCGTCGAGAAGGGCCACGCTCTGCCAGGCCGTCGCCGTTTCGACTGCAAGGACCTTCATCTTTACCCAACCACCCACCGATTGCTTCGCAATCGTTTACCCGGTTCACCCGCCCAGCCCAAGGGTCTATGTTTCACCCGCCCGACCCGTCGATTGCTGTGCAATCGATCAGCCATTTTCAACCGCCGAGCCCACCGATTGCTGCGCAATCGTTTACCCGGGACGCGCGGTTTTTCGCGGGACCTGGAGATGCGGACGGAGGACCCAGGTATGCGACCGTTATCCTTGTGCCAGCTCGCTCGGCTTGAGGGTGGTGTTCGGAATCAGTTCATGGAAGGTCACCTGCACGCTTCCCTGTCCATGCCCATCTTCGAGCAAAATCTTGAAGGGACGGAGCAAGCGGCCGTCCCCGGCGAGAGAGACAGCGGCCGGTTCATCCGCCGGTTCACCCACCGCACGGAAATCCTCATACTGAATGGTGGCATCAATATCGCCGCTTTCGGTCAAGCGATCTTCCTTGACGACCAACAGGAACTGCCGCTCGAACCACAAGCGCCGATGGACGAGCGACCCTCCGTCGGATGAGGGTCCGGAAATGTCGAGCCGGTAACGATCCGCATCTTCCACCAAGCGGGCCGTTTCATCGGCATTGATGGTGCCGGTTCCAAGCACGCCCCGCATCGCCCACACGCTCAATTGGAACGGTCGCGCCAGCTTCCCCATCTCACTCATGTCGGCCGGATGCCCGGAAAGCACGCGACCCATGGTCGGCAGACGCAACGTGTACTGGTCTTCGGCTTGGACAAATTCAAATAGCTCGCTGCCGATGGCGGTGAATCCCCGCAGCCGCATGGCATTCGGGCGTCGATAGTAGACGGTTCCTTCGACACGCGTCGCAATCGGGATCATTCCGCCCCGCACTTTGGCGCTGAACAGGCCTTTCATCGTCTGAATCGCCAGTTCCCGCTGTCGGAGGAGGGAGGTCAATTCCTCGACCGTCGCTTGTTTCAACCGAACATCGTCGCGAGTTCCTGACGTCGTGCAGCCGGCAACGGCGACCGCCAGCACGATCAGCTGCCCGAAACGGCAACACCACGCAAGCGAGCTAGGCCAGGACGACATCCAGCGCCTCCCCCACTTCAGTGATGCCTATGAGGTCCATCCCGTCGACGGGTTCGAGCTTCGCCAGATTGCGCTGGGGCAGGAGGCACCGTGTGAAGCCCATCTTCGCGGCTTCCCGAATCCGCAATTCCGCCTGGCTGATCCCGCGCACTTCCCCGCCGAGCCCCACTTCACCCAGTACGAGCAGACCTGGCTCGATGGGCACTTCGCGCAAGCTCGACGTGACCGCCGCTACAATACCCAAATCGATGGCCGGTTCATCAATGCGCATGCCGCCCACGACGTTCACATACACGTCCTGTCCCGACAGATGCATGCCCAACCGCTTTTCCATCACTGCCAAGAGCAGCGACACCCGATTCAGGTCGACGCCGTTGGCCATCCGTTTCGGCATCGCATAGCTGGTCGCAGAGACCAAGGCCTGTAACTCGATCAAGATGGGACGGGACCCTTCGAGGCTCGACACCACGACCGAGCCCGTGCTCCGTTGCGGTCGCTCGCCCAAGAAGAGCTGGGAGGGGTTGGCGACTTCCTCCAACCCCGATTCTTTCATCTCGAAGACGCCGATCTCGTTGGTGGACCCGAAGCGATTTTTGACCGCCCGAAGAATGCGATAGCTGTGTCCCTTGTCGCCTTCAAAATACAGCACGGTGTCGACGATGTGCTCCAGCAGGCGCGGACCCGCGATCGCCCCTTCCTTCGTGACGTGTCCGATGATAAACACAGGAACGCCCGCCCGCTTGGCAAACCACATGAGTTGCCCCGAAACTTCCTGGACCTGGCTGATGCTCCCCGGCGCCGACGTCAATTGCTCCGTGTACACCGTCTGAATAGAATCGACGACTACGGCCGCCGGTTGGATCGTCTGTACGGCTTTCAAAATCTCCTCCAGCGAAGTCTCGGCCAAAATCAGCAAATGCGGATGCTCGACGCCCAGCCGTTGCCCGCGCATCTTGATCTGGCGAGGAGACTCTTCTCCCGACACATACAGAACCGGCTGTGTGCTCGAGGCCAGGCGCGGTAAGGCCTGAAGCAACAACGTGGTTTTTCCAATCCCCGGATCTCCTCCGATCAAGATCACGGCGCCGGGAATCACACCGCCTCCCAACACCCGGTCGAACTCGCCGATCCTCGTCAACCTGCGGTCTTCGCCGATCACTTCGATGTCTGCAATCGGAGTGGCTTTCGCCTGGATGGATTTGATCGCAACCGGTCGGCCCTTGCCCGTAGCGGCCTGCCGCTCTTCCTTCATGGTATTCCAACCGCCGCAATCAGGGCAGCGGCCCAACCATCGCGGCGATTGATGCCCGCAGGCCTGGCAGGAAAAGACCGACTTCGCTTTCATGAATGGAATGCCTCAGTGATCGTGTGACAGCCTTCTATAATAGAAGAAAGCAGAGAATAAAAGAAGGACATGAATGAGGTAACGAACGAGAGTCCTATTGCTTCTCTACTCTTTTCCCTCCATTTGAAGCGGATGGAACGGTTACGCGGTGAGGACAGCGCCAGCGCGGACATTGCCAGTTGCTTGCCGAAAAAGCGCCGATGTGCGACGGCTTGGCGATGCTTCAGCGCCGTTTCATAGGAGCACTCGGCCAATAGTAACGCTCCGCCTACAGCTTCTTGCGCACTTCCTTCCAATCCTTCGCCACTTTGGCCTTTCGCGGCACTTCGTCACTGGCGGGGTCGATCATCATGATCGCTTCCAGGCGGCGTCGCAGAAACGTCTCCACGAACGCTTTCGAACGACCGATGCCTGTCCTGATCGTCTTCCATCCTGCCTCGTGCAGTTCGTCGATCTTCGCCCCGAGCGCATCCTCGCCCGACGGAAGCGCCAACACGAACCCCCGGGGAAACTTGTGCGTGGCAAGCCAGTTCCTCGCCTGATGGCTGGTGACGAAACCGTCGGCGCCCGCGGGCATCGACGCCACATACATGATGCCGTAATAGAACTGACTGAGTTTGGCCAGTTCATCGGCCGCGTCGGCCATGGGTTTCGGTTCTTGCTGGATGCCGGAGGCGAGACCGGGCAACGGCGCATTCCCAGCGACGTCTTCCATCAGCGAAGCCAATTCGACGACCAGCACGGGTGTGCGCCGTTCCCACACGATCAGATTGCCTTCGCCCTGCGCTGTGGACACCCGGGGACTCGCTCCGATGCGCACCTGGATAGGAATGACGCTCTTGCCGGTCGTCGTCCACGACAAGCGTGCCCTCCCGTCCCCTCCCGACATGCCGGTGGCGGTGACCGTACCGTTGATGACGAGCTCTAACGGTTCCCCGCCGACCGGCCCATCATGCAGCCAACCCTTGGCCGTCACCTTGGCCTCAATCGTAGCCTCTTGACGAGGCGCTGCGAGGCTGTCCTTGACGAGAACCGTCACGGAGACTTTGTCGGCGGCTTGTACGGCCCCCCCACCGCAGACCTCGATCAGGAGCAACAAGAGCCATGCGGTGAGGGTTCTACGGCGATAAGCCGGCATCGGAATGTCGAGGAATTGATGGTGCAGACGCGGTGATTTAAGAGGACCGTAGCGCTTTCAAGACTTCGTCGACATGCCCGTCGACTTTCACTTTCCGGAACACGGCCTTGAGCTTGCCATTGGGATCAATGACAAACGTGCTGCGCTCAATGCCCCAGTATTTTTTCCCGTACATATTCTTTTCTTTATAGACGCCGTAGGCCTTGGACACGGCGGCGTCTGCATCGCTCAACAACGGAAACGGCAACCCATATTTCTTGATGAATTTTTGATGCGACTCCTTGTCGTCCAAACTCACGCCGAGAATGACTGCCCCGGCTCGGACGATTTGCGATTCCACGTCACGAAACTCGCAGGACTCCTTGGTGCAGCCCGGGGTGTCATCTTTGGGATAGAAGTACAGCACGATCTGCTTGCCCCGAAAACTTTTCAGCGTCACGGACTTGCCGTGCTGGTCCGGCAAAGACAACTCCGGTGCCGGTTCTCCCACAGTGGGCTCTTTGGCCATGGATCGATCCTCTCTACCGAGGCGGACCGCCGAAGGTGGGGCGGCTCGTCGTCGTCTTGTGTTCCTTGTGCTCTTTCTCCGTCTGCGGATTGCCATACTGATGTAGCGCGGGCGAATCCCAAATCGTTTTGTCTCCGGGTGCCAGATTGGCCGCTTCAATAAAGTGCTGCCTGGCGTCCTCCGCATCGCCCAAGGCGTTGAGCGCCAAGGCGTAGTTGTAATGGGCTTGACCGGATTCGGGCGCCGCGGTCACCGCTTGAGAAAAGTATTGCTTCGCCTCTTGGAACTGGCGCGCTTGATAGGCTTGCGTTCCTTGCTCCGTCAACGTCACGGCCTGCGCCGTGGCCCCACGATCCAATGCCAAGGGAACCAGCGGCCGGGCCTTTTTCATGCACCCTGCAACAGCGACGACCATGACGAGCGTCAAAATCACTGTCCACGCTTTCATTATGTTCCTCCAGGACGAATCATCCTCATTTGGTGTGTTTTCGCGTCTCTTCTTCGAAGGTCTTGCGATACAAGACCTCCCACTCTGGACTGCCTTCGACGATACCGCGCGAGTAGGATCCGAGTTTGGCGCGGACCTTCCGGTCGATCTCCTGTTCCTGAGCCAACTCACCGGCGAGTATCCGTTTGATCTCCTTCAGGATCCGTCCATCCTCGCTCCTCACCTCGACCAGCGGGCTCTTCTTTACCGCAGATAGGATGACGTGCGAGAGATGGCTGACTTTGTCTTCACTCAACATGATAACAAGCGATCGGTGATGCGTGATAGGTGACGATCACCCCTCACAGAATAATGCCTCGTTCGCGCACGAGCTTCTGCTTGATCATCGTGAACATTTTCTGGTAGTCGACTTGGCCGGCTTCGATCTGCTGTTCATAGGCCTTGAGCAATTGACGAACCTCGCTGTTCAACCGATCCTCGATCGACAGCTCGTCAGTGACGGTCTGAGCCAACATGTCCACCAACGCCTTCGGCGTGCCGGTCACTGCGACATGCCCCTCCTGGGCCAACCTCGTCGCCAAGGCTTCGGCCATGTGCCTCACCCGCTCCTTGGACAACCGCATCGGTTACACCCGCTCGACCCGTATCAGCGGCGCTTCCATGACCCGCCGCAAGACCGTCGGATCGCCGGTAATGCGGCCGATGACATTGACGCGGTCGGCCGGAACCGGGTCAGGACCCATGCTCATCGGTGTGCGACCGAAAAAAATGGCCAACACCTGTCCGGCCCCCCAAAAGGCGACGTCTCCGACCTTTACCTGAATGGTCGCCGTTTCCCGGTAGTCCTTCACACCGTCGAGCTTGAAATAGAACTCCTCCCCCCACGTATTGACCGGAGCTTCCACCGGGAGCGCCGCATACACTTCCTGAGCCGTCCTGGTGCTTTTGAGCTCCGCTTCCACCTGCACGGCACCGACGGTAATCCGAATTTTCCTGCCTGGATCAGCCAACGACGGGACACTCGCTTTCCACGGCGCAGACCATTGAAAACCCGCTCCAATCGCGGACTCTAGCTTGTTTAACTGGTGAAATCAAGGCTACAATCAGCGCGTCTACATGCTGACTTCCACCTTCGTTCTTCTCAAAGGAATCGGTCCTGCAACCGAACGGCGCCTCTGGCAGGACGGCATCTCTCATTGGTCGACGTTCCTGAGTCGTCCCGCGATTCCCTACATCTCCTCGATGAAAAAATGCTGGTATGATGACGTGCTTGCCAACGCCCAATCGAGGCTGGCGGGCGGCGGGGCCGATTTTTTCCGGACATGCCTCAAGAGCCGGGACCATTGGCGGCTGTTCGATACGTTTCGCCATCGCGCCCTGTACCTCGATATCGAAACGACCGGTCACTCCGCCCGCGAAGGACTGGTGACCGTCGTGGGACTGTACCGAAATGGACGCATGCAGAGCCTGGTCCGGGGTGAAAATCTGACCGAAGACCATCTCCAGGCCGCGCTCGAGCAGACCGATTTGCTGGTCACGTTTTTTGGCAGTGTCTTCGACATTCCATATCTCCAGACGGCCTTTCCGCACGTGAACTTTAACAAACCGCACTTCGATTTGTGCTTTGCCGCTCGGCGTCTTGGACTGCAGGGAGGTCTGAAGTACATCGAACGCGAGCTGTCCATCCCTCGGGAAGCAGCCATCGAAGGTCTGGACGGTTGGGACGCGGTCCGCCTCTGGCATCAATGGCGGGCCGGCGATGAGTCGGCGCTGGATCTGCTGCTTCGGTACAACGCGGCCGATGCCAGAAATCTGGAACCCCTCGCCGAACTCTTGTTTGACCGGATGGTGGCCCGTTTCGGTCCACCTTCGGTCGGTCTCGGCGGTCAGCCCTCGCCGTCCGGCGATGTGGTGACCTCATGAAAAAGTCCCCGCGTTGGCTCGGCGTCGGGCGAACAGAAACCGGCCATGTCCGCAGCACAAACCAGGACGTCTTCGCCGCCATCAACAGTTGCAACTTCTGGATCGTCGCCGACGGCATGGGAGGTCATCCCGCTGGTGACGTGGCCGCGCACTTGGCGGTCGACGCGGCCACGCAACGCGCGAAGGCGCTCCTCGCGGACGCCGACCTTGCACCGAAGGAGCAGGAAGCGCGCTTGACCGAAACCATCATCGCGGGCAATCGCGCCATCCACGAGAGGATTCGTGAAGAGCCGGCTCTCAAGGGAATGGGCACAACGGTCGTCGCCATGACGATTGCGCCGACAACCCCGCCGGTGGCGTATATCGCCCACCTGGGAGACAGCCGCGCCTACCTGTTCCATGCCGGCCGCCTCAGGCAACTCACGCGTGATCACACGCTCGTCGCGGTGTTGCTGGAGCGAGGGTTGATCAACGACGCGACTGCCCGCGCCTATCCGGATCGACATGTGCTGGCCAAGGGACTCGGGATGGGACTGGACATGATGCCGGATCTCACCACCACGGCACTGACTCTCGACGACGTGCTGGTACTCTGCAGCGACGGACTCACCAAAATGCTCGACGATGCGGACATTGCCTCGATCCTTGCACGGACCCAACGCAACCCACGACGTGCCTCTCACGACCTCGTCGAAGAGGCCTTAGCAAGGGGAGGCGAGGACAACGTGACCGTCATCGTATGCGCATACACGACACCAGCCAAAGCGGAGAGTCTGGCCATTGACAAGACCGTACCGGCCATGTAGCCTCACACTCTAGCCACACGCCTTCATGCGCCATCCGTGATACCGACTAGCTGGAGCCTTCTCAGGATGCTGCTGAATCCTTGTCCTGTTGTCTGCGTCGCCGGCGCAGCGGCTCTCTGGGCCTCGGCCTGTACGACCCTCGCCGCCGAAGACCGGACCGCGGAAGCGGCCGTGCGCGCCCTCGTGCGGGCCAATGCCGAGAAGGACATGCGGACCTTGTCCCAAATGATGGCACACGACGCCGATATCACCAGCTACTCCATAGGAGGCCGAAAGTACGTGGGCTGGTCTCGTCTCGAGCAGGATTTTCAGGAGGAATTTGGTTCGGCCGCTACCATCGAAATACCGATCCGTGAATTGAAAGTATGGACCAAGGGCGATGTGGCCTGGTATGCGATGGAACTCGACTACATCCGAACCGTGAACTCGGGTCAGGACGCTCAACGCGCGCTGCTTCCCCTGCGAGAAACCGGCGTCCTGGAGCGCCGGGATGGTCAATGGGTGCTGTTGTCCTGGCACGAATCGTTTCGCAATGCCGGAAGCGCCGTCACCTTGAATGATGGACAGCCATCGCCACCAACAGTTGCCGTCGCTGCCTCGGCCAATGCTCAGAGTCCCCCGGATCTCAGCGGCGAGTGGGACATTCTCGAGGTCGAGGACGACAAACGTTATCGGGCGACGTTGGATAAGGCCGGCAACGGCCCATATACTCAGCACGGGGGCCGCTTCGCGACGACACAATTTGCCAATCGGCTATGGCAAGGGACCTGGCAGCAGCCGGGCAACGATCGTGAAGGCGGCTTTGAGATATTGCTTTCGGAAGACGGCAAGGAAGCCAAAGGCGTCTGGTGGTATACGAGGGTCGGCAACCATAAGAACATTCCGCCGCGGGAGCATGGTGGCACCTATCAATGGAAGCGGATCACGCCCGTGCCGGCCGCGCCCTGATGATTCGATTGCTTGCTCAGAGACGGCGCTTGGTCAGCGCTCGGAGGGATCCGGCCTCGACGCGTTCATGCCGTTGTGGAGGTATTATGCATTGGATTGTGCTCTTCGCAACCCTATGGCTCTGGCCTTCAACGCTCCTCGCAGACGGCGGCCACGACCATCATGCCATCCCCACTCTGAAAAATCAGATCACCACCGAGGTGACGATCAAGGACAACACCGTCACCCTCACGTTTGGACCGATTGATCTTCCCTCTGGACATGAAGGTGATTTGGCGGCTTCCATGCCCAAGCACATTTTCCAGCTGCCGAAAGACATGTATATGGTGGGATTCAAGTCCGCCGTTTTCACCAAGGAAGGCAAACCTCTTCCGCGCAATTACCTCCACCACATTCTGATGCTGAACAACGACAAACCCAGCGTGTCCTGCCCCGGGGAGCCCCTTTTTTTTGGCGGCGCGGGTTTGGAGATGACCGAAGCGAAGTTTCCGGATGGGTATGGCGTCAAACTCTCAAAGGGGCAGCATTTGATGTCGGTTGTGGCCTTTTATCATAAGGCGCCTCCGACGAAAAACGTCATGGCGACGTTCACCATGTATATGGCGCCAGAAGGCAAGCCGGTCGCGGAAATGGACGTCTATCAAGTCGGCGTCAACGTGGTCTGTTACAGCAAATTCGCACAGCGGGGTCCTGACCAAACCGATGAAGGTATCGAGATCAAGCCCGGAGTTCAGATCCATAGCGCGCCATTGAAATTCTCAATGGACGGCTGCGTGAAATTTGCGTATCCGCACGGCCACGATGAACTCTTGCTGATCGCCTTGGAGAACAAGACCAGACAACAAACGTTGCTGCGCACTGTGCCGGACGTCATGAGCGACGGGACGTTTCTTGAGTTCCAAGCACATCAAGTGTACAAGAACGCTCAAGGATTCTCGGTGACCAAGGAAGACGACTATGAGATGGTGATGGTCCATCATCATCCTCTGCAAAAACGGGATCCTCAGCATGGCATGGGAAACTATCTCTTATATATGACACCGGGAATTTGCCCTTCTTCCTCAACAGCCAGTATCCATTAGCCTCTCCCCTTCCTTCTGGCCGACGGGACGGACGGTTGTCGCTGTCGAATGCCGTTCGTCCCCTACGAAAGTAGTAGTACTTTCCTCCACAGCGGTGCTGGGTTTCTCCTACACACCTGTGTTAAGCACTTATCGACTCCGAGCAGCAGATATTCG
>DATEEH010000014.1:0-7930 GCA_035281245.1 Nitrospira sp. | reverse complement strand
TCGTCCGTCTTCGTCGCCAGCCCCCTATTATTGTTGTGGCCGGGCGGGTCCGGACGCCTCCTAAAGCGGGCGTAACCTGGGTAAAGCGCACGTCTCGGCGTGCGCAGGGTGGGCGGGTGAGATTGGCTAAAGCGCGCGTCCCGGGTAAGCGATAGCGCAGCGATCGTGGGGCGGGCGGGGTAAGACACGGCGCGCGTGGGGCTGGGCCTGGGTAAAGGCCCCGTCTCGGCGCGGCCCGGGTCGGGCGGGTGCAATTGATGACCTTTTTGAACACCATGTAAGATAGTCGCCCATGAACCTAGGTGTTCTGAACTAGGCGGACCTGTCATGACATTCTGGAGTCGTTCCCACAGTCTCCAGCGCAAGATCATCATGGCGATCGTGATGGTCGGGCTGCTTCCGCTGACCCTTCTGCTCGGACTCACCTACCTGGAAGAACGTAAAGCCCTGCGCGAGACGACCGGCACGAGCTTCAAGGAAGTGGCTTTGGATGCCGCCCGCCGGATCGAAATGCACGTGACCCGCGTCATGAACGAGGGACAGCAGCTCGCGACCACCCCCTTCTTGCGCACGGCCGTGACCGAAGCCAACCGAACGTACGAAGACAAGGATCCCCAGCGCATCCAGGACATGATCAAGGACTGGCAGCAGCGCTGGAAGCAGCGGGACAAGCGCAGCGAGTTCCCCCTGTTCATCAACCGCATCGTGACCAACTATCTGATCCGCTGGCACGATATCCGGAAATCTGATTACGTCGGCATCCTCGTCACGGATCAGCAAGGAGCTCTGGTCGTCAGCTCCATTCCCCAGGTCGAGTATTTTTACGGCAAAGCCCCGTGGTGGCAGGCCGTCGTTAAGGAAGGCAGCCAACATCCCTATGTCAGCGACATCATGTTCGACCCGTCCTTCGGCACGCATGTGGTCGTCGTCGCCGCGCCCATTGTGGATGACATGCAAAAATCGGTGATCGGGGCCGTGACGATTCTGCTCCGGCGGGACACGCTGTTTCATTCGATTGCGGACGTGACGATCGGCTCGACCGGTCATGCCATGCTCTTCACGTCGGACGGCACGCCGGTGATTTGTCCAATTCTCGCGCCGGAAGAGCATTCGGTGAAGCCGGAGTTGATCAATGTGTTGGGGATGCTCAAGTCGGGCTGGACTGTCGCCGCAGATGATTCCCACGGGAGCAAGGATTCCCTCCTCGGCTTCGCGCCGGTGAAGTTCAGCGAGCCGCTGGCTCCGGGGAGCATCGGGGGAAAACACTGGGTGACCGTCGTTCGTCAGGATCCAAAGGAGACGTTCGCGCCGTTGACGGACCTGGTGGCCAAGGTCCTCCTCTACGGTCTGGCCGTCCTGGCCGTCCTATGGGGAACTGGTGTCCTGGCGGCGCGGCGCATCGCGCGGCCGATTCAGCTGCTTCATGGAGGGGTGCAGGAGATCGGCAGTGGCCGGCTCGAGCGAAGGCTCGAGCTCAAGACCGGAGACGAAATCGAGGCATTGGCCGATGCCTTCAATCAGATGGCCACCAACCTCCAGCGATCGTTCGGACAGATCGAGCAGCGCATGAGGGAGGTCCGGGCCCTTGAAGAGAAATATCGCGATTTGATCGAGCATTCGCCCGAAATGATCTATCAGCTGGACCGCAGCGGGCGGTTCGTCCACGTCAACAAGACGGGCCTCGACAAACTGGGCTACCAGTTGACCGAGATGCTCATGATGAAGCTGTGGGACGTGGTGCCGCGCGGACAGGAGCCGCGGGTGCTGCAATACCTCGAGCGGCTGATGTCTCAAGGGCAGAGCACGATGGAAACCGTCTTGCTGGCCAAAGACGGGCGGCCGATCGACGTGGAGATTCACGCCACGGCACTGTTCGATCAGGAACGCGGCGGGCTCGTGCATTCCCGTGCGTTCGTGCGCGACGTCACGGAGCGCCATCGCCTGGAGCAGGAACTGCAGCACTACACCACCGGTTTGGAGCAGGCCGTGTCCGAGCGCACACAGGAGTTGGTCGCCTCCCAGGCGCGCTACAAAGCGCTGTTCGACCTCGTTGCCGACTCCGTCTTCATGGTGGATGCGTCCGGAACAGTCGTCGCCGTGAATAAGCGCGAGGAGCAGGCGCTCGGATATGCAGAGTCGAAGGTCGTCGGGAGCAGCATGTACGACGTCGTCGTACCGTTCTATCGGGAGCCTCTCGCTCGATGGTTGGCCGAAATCAGCACGGGCCAGCGGCAGGTCCCCACGCAGGAAATTACCGTCTACAACGCCACGGGACTGGAGACCCCCGTCGAAATGGATCTCATCCGGGTCGCCGGCGCGGGACAGGTCCTGGTGATGGTGCAGATACGCGACATCACCGACCGCAAGAAACTGGAGCGGCAGCTGCAGACCTACCGCGAAGAACTCGAAATCAAGGTGCGGGAGCGGACGAGGGAGATCGAAGAAACGAAACAGTACCTGGAAAATCTGCTCGAGAATGCCAACGACGTCATCTACACGCTCGACACCGAGCAACGGTTTACCTACGTCAACAGCAAGGTGAACGTCTGGGGTTACCGCAAGGATGATCTGCTGGGCCGTCCCTATCTTTCGCTGCTGTCGCGGCGCCATCGCGGCCGCCGTCTCAAGAACACCCTGGACATCGGGGCCAAGCAGGTCTACGAGGTCGAAGTCGTGACGCGGATGGGGGAGCCCCGCACGGTGATGGTCAGCGTCTCTCCGCTCCACGGCGTCGAAGGGGAAATCTTGGGCGTGCTGGGCATCGCCCGCGACATGACCGACACCAAGAAGCTGGAACAACAGATCAGGAACTCGGAGAAGCTCGCCTCCGTCGGGAAACTGGCCGCCGGCGTCGCGCATGAAATCAACAACCCGCTTGCCGGAATCCTCAACTGCCTCTACAACCTCCGCAAAGGCACGCTCTCGCCCGCGCGCCAGGAAGAATATTGGGTCTCAATGGAGGACGGCGTGCGGCGGGTTCAGAAAATCGTCCGCCAGCTGCTGGATTTTTCGCAACAGCACGAGCCCGAGTTCAGCTCCACCGACATCAATCAAATCGTGGATCGAGTCCTGGTCCTCACGAATCATTTGTTCGCACCCAACCTGATTCGACTCGAGACGCTGTTGGGCCCGGCCTCGCCGAGCCTGATGGTCGATCGGCACATGATCGAGCAGGTACTGATGAACCTGATTTTGAACGCCGTGCAGGCCATGAAAGGCGGTGGCGTGCTCACGATCAGGACCACCGTGGCCGAGGGGGTGTGCCGGGTGGAGGTTGCCGACACCGGCTCGGGCATTTCCCCGTCGGTGTTGCCGCGCATCTTCGATCCGTTCTTCACGACGAAGAGCGAAGGCGAAGGCACAGGGCTGGGCCTGTCGGTAAGTCTCGGCATTGCCGAGCGACATGGTGGTAAGATCCTGGTGGAAAGCGAAGTCGGGAAAGGAACCACATTCACGCTATGTCTGCCGTTATCGAGAGAGCGGTCGTTGGTGGAAAGGGTATCATGAAGGGGTTGGCCATCCTGTTGGTCGACGACGAGCCCCTCATCCGCCTATCGATGGTCGACGCCCTGGAGGCGGTCGGCTACGACGTGCACGCTGCGGCGTCCGGCACGGAAGGCCTCGAAGTGCTCCGCCAGAAGAATTTCGATCTTGTCATTACCGACCTGCGCCTGCCCGGCGCCGATGGGCTGACCATCCTCAAAGCGACGAAGGACAAATCGCCCGAGACCGAAGTCGTCATGATCACGGCCCACGGCTCCGTGGAATCCGCGGTCGGTGCGATGAAGCTGGGCGCCTTCGACTACATTACCAAGCCGTTCCAGATGGATGAATTGCTCTTGATCGTGGAGCGTGTGGGCCGTGTCATCGCCTTGCGGCGCGAAAATCAGGATCTGAAAGAAACGCTGGAGAGCAAGTTCTGCTTCAACGGCATTCTTGGCAGCAACAGCCAGATGCGTGCGGTGTTGGACAAGATTAAAACCGTCGCCGGAACGGATTCGACCATTCTGATTCTTGGAGAGAGCGGCACCGGAAAAGAGCTGGTCGCCAATGCCATCCATCAGAACAGCGCCAGGAGCCAGCACCCTTTGATCAAGGTGAGTTGTGCGGCGTTGCCGGAAACGCTCCTGGAAGCGGAGTTGTTCGGCCACGAAAAGGGGGCCTTTACCGGCGCCCTCCGCCAGCGCCGCGGGCGATTCGAGTTGGCGCATCGCGGCACGCTGTTCCTCGACGAGATCGGCGAGATTTCGCCGGTCGTGCAGGTCAAGCTGCTTCGCGTGCTCCAAGAACGCAAATTCGAGCGGGTCGGCGGCAACGAAACCATCGACGTGGACGTTCGGCTGGTCTGCGCCACGCAAAAAGATCTCAAGAAAGAAGTGTCCCAGGGCAAATTTCGCGAAGATCTGTACTATCGTCTGAACGTCGTCCAAGTCGTCATTCCGCCGTTGAGAAAGCGCCAGGAAGACATCATGGTGATTGCCGACCACGTGTTGCAGACGTGCTCGATCAAGATGAACAAGAAGCTGAAGGGCTTTTCGCCGCCGTCACGGGAGCTGCTGTTGCGCTATTCGTTCCCCGGAAACGTGCGGGAACTCGAGAACATGGTGGAGCGAGCGGTCGCCTTGGGGCGAGAAGGCGAGCCCGTTCAATCTCAGGATCTATGCGGCTTTCAGTCCTGTCCATTTACGGGCGGCGTTCCTCAGGAGGCGTGCGGATTTTGCAGTGAGGGCCTGACGGGGCAGAAGCGGCAGGAGCGGCCGCTCAACTCGCTCGCTGGCGCTCGAGAGGAATTTGAAAAGGAATATATTTTGTCGGTGCTGGAGCGTGTCGAGGGCAGCCGCACGACCGCGTCCAAGATTCTGGGTCTCTCCCGCAAAGCGCTGTGGGAGAAGTGCAAGCGCTACGGCATCCCCTCCGCCAAGGTCGAAATCGAGCCCGACGAAGAATAAACAATCTCATATCTCACATCTCAAATGTGAGATCTGAAATTTGAAATCTGAAATAGGAAATTAAGAAAGGCGACAGGCTTGAAGCGGCCTGTCGCCTTTTCTGTTTTTCTCTCTTTTTGTTTTTAGGTGAAGGTGAGGAAAGGGCGGTGGACCTGGCTGCGACTTGCGATGGATCGCATGCCCTGTCGCAATTTCGGGTGGCGTCGACCTGGGCGCCCGACTGACCGCAGCGGGGTCCCCACACCGGGCGGGGTGCGAGGACAGTCGGGCTGGTCGACGACAGGACCCGAAACCAGCGGCGGGGCATGCGGTTTCACCCATCGCTGACCATGCGGCCGTGCGTTATTCCACCGGCTCCGCCCCGCCTTCCCACAGCTTCACCGTCCGGTCCCAGGATGCACTCGCCAGCCTGAGGCCGTCCGCAGAAAGCGCCACGCCGCGCACGCCGCCCTGATGGCCCTTGAGGGTGCGGAAGCAGCGTCCGGATTTCAGATCCCAGAACCGAATGGTATTGTCGTCGCCGGAGCTGATGAGCACTTTGCCGTCGCCGGTCACGACCAACGAGCGGACCCAGCCGCCGTGGCCCTTCAATGTCCGGTGCTCGAGGGCCTCGGGCATTTCAAACATCTTGATCGTCTGATCGCGGCTGCCGGTGATGAGGTACTTGCCGTCCGGCGTGAAGGTCATCGCGCCGATCCAATAGTCCATCGGCTTTTGGAACCCGCCGTCGTCTTCGATGAAATAGCCGCGGGTTTCCGTTGAATCTTCCTCGGTCTCCTGCCAGTGTCCATTGATCAAGACCTTCTCTTCGCCGCTGGGCAGGACTTCCCAGATCTTGATCTTGCCGATGTCCATGCCGCTGGCGAGATGGCGGCCGTCCGGTGAAAAGGCGACGCAGACCGACCAGTGATGGTCGTACTGGTCCTTGCCGAGCAAGGTCATCAATTCCGTTCCGGTCGTGACTTCCCAAATCTTGATGTCCTTGTTGTGGCTGCCTCGGGCCAGCATCAAACCATCCGGAGAGAGCGACAGACTCGTAATATTGTGGTCGTAGCGGGTGAAAAGCAGCTTGAGCGGCTCCCCGGTCTTGGGATTCCACAGGCGAATCGTCCGATCTTCGCTTCCCGTGGCCAATGACAGGCCGTCCGGCGTGTACAGGACGGAGCGGATGTCATGCGTATGGCCGCGCAGCGATCGAAGCAGCCGGCCGGTCTCAATGTCCCAAATCCGAACGAGACGGTCGACGCCGGCGCTGGCGAGCGTCAAGCCGTCCGGCGCGAAGGCGACGGACCAGACCCCATGCGAATGTCCGCGGAACGTTCTGACCTCGCGGGCGCCCGCGGTCCAATATTCGAGTGAATCGATGGGAGTCGTCGTCGCAGCCGAGGGAGCCGGCGACTGTGTGGGGACGGTCGGAGAAGCGCTTGGTTGTGTCATGGCTGATACCTTGCGGAAACCTCTGTGGTGAAGCGGCCGTCGACGACAGGCTTGATTGCAAATCGCCGTTTCTGGCCGGTATAATTTGCGGTCGTTTTGGTGATCGTAAGAGAAGCTACGGCGCCAAGTCAAGCCGCTCCGAGCGCCGGAAACACCGCTCACGACCGGGGAAAAGCGGCTCCCGGAACTAGGAAACCGAGGCTCTATGGAACTGCGTTTTCAGCCTGCGTTGTTGCAGGAAGTGATCGACTCGTTCGTCGAAAAAACCGAACGCGAAGGGGACCCCACCTACTATAAGGAGTTTCACGAGCTGGCTGATCCGATTTACGAGAAGTTCACGCTCGACGATCGGGAAAGCGAGTTCAAAAAGCTCTACCAATATCTCTTCGGCACCTGGGGGTTCTCGGACATCATTCGCGATGCCTTCAACGAATACCCGCTCGTCAAAGACAGGGTCGGCATCGTGCTCGTCAAAGGCGTGCTCAAGGAGGACCAGGAAGGCGTCGACATCCTGCGCAAATGGGGCTCCGTCGAGCAGGATCTCGCCAAGCAGTTCGAGGAAAAGGGCTTGAAAGGCATCGGCATCAAGCTCATTCCCCGGCGATTCTACGATCCTGCCCTCACGCGCTACTGCCGGCACGAGCTCATGCACATCTCCGATATGCTGGATCCGGCCTTCGCCTACGACCCCGATACCAAGGTCGGGCTGAATCCCGGCGAAGAAACCCTCATCCTGCACCGCTACCGCATCCTCTGGAGTTTGAGCGTCGACAGCCGGCTGACCGCCGCCGGCAAGGAACCGATGCTGCGCAAGGAAGACCGGTTCAAGGAATTCCGGTCCTGGTATCGGAAAATTCCCGCCCTGCAGCTCAAATCCGTCTTCGAAGGCTTATGGCAGACGAGCTTCTTCACGCACGCCGAATTGATCGAAATGGCGACGGACACGCTGCGGGTCATGGACCGTGCCGTTGATGTCGAGGGCGGCGAAGTGCCCGAGACGGAAAATAAAGTCATGCTGATGCCCGGCTTCCCGTGTCCGCTCTGCCGATTCCCCACCTATTCCTGGGTGGAGGACATGGGCAACAAGATCGAATCCTACGTGCTGGACTTCATTCGCGAGAATCATCCGGGATGGGACGTCGAATTTGGCGCCTGCGACCGCTGCGTCGAAGTCTATAAACTGCGCGCCGACGGAGTGATGTAGAGCAGATGGTGAAAAAGGTCGCGAGCTGCGTTCTCACTTCGCTCAAAGTCTCGACGTACGGAACTGCTGGAGGCAAAGTACCTATCCGCTCGCATGTGATCGAAGCGAGCGGGTCGAGCGAAGCTCGGTATGTACTTCCTCGCCCTCTCGCTGCGGCCGAACTTGAGGAAGGACGCGTCTCGGCGCGTCGGGGTGGGCGGGTGAAAACGGCGTCCTTTTTGACCATCTGCTGAGACAACAACACCAACCATGGCGAACGAACCCAAATACGGGAGGCGGGATTTTTTCAAGGATTCTGTGCTCTCGGTCGCGAAAGCGGCGAAGGAATATGCCGCTCATG
>DATEEH010000013.1:0-17425 GCA_035281245.1 Nitrospira sp. | reverse complement strand
GCGGCGGTTGCGAGCGTCCATTTGACGGCGGTGCGGCGAGAGATCGAAGTCACGGCGCGCGCTCCTTTCGGGAAGCGTCACAATGGGATCATCGCGGTCCCAGTATAGACGAAATCTTTCCGCGCTCAAGCAAGATGTGTTACGCCACGGGGACCTGCTTCTTGAGAAACACCAGCAATGCCTCAGTAAACTGCTGTACGTCCTCCACTTGGGGAATGTGTCCGACCCCTTTCAAAATCACGAGCGTGGAGTCCGGCAGCAGTGCTTCCAGTTGACGAGCCTGCTCGAGCGGCGTGAGCTCATCGCGCTCGCCCCACAGGAGCAGGGTGGGGTGGACGAAGCTGCGATACGTGGCGGGCTTGCCGCTCAACGCTGCGGCGTCGTCGCCGAACAGGAATGTCTGCATCCACTCGCTCAAGCGAACCGTGCTGTCGCGAACGACAAGCGGCCGTTGCAACATCGTCACGAGTTCGTCCGTGGCATCGTCCGGATCTTCGATCAAGAGTTGAAAGAGGCGGCGCGTGAGCAGGGGGTTGGTGACCGTGCTGGCCACAATCCCTCGACGCACGATCGGCACGTCGAAGATCGTGGAAGCGGCTCTGCCCATCAGGCTTCCCGAGGCGTGCGGCACATCATCGCTGCCGAGGCCTACGGCGGCATCGATAAGCACCAGCGCCTGCATCTGGTCGACGAGATGGCTCGCGGCCTCGACGGTCGCCCGGCACCCGAACGAATGGCCGACCAGCGTCAGCTGCCTGGGCGCGAGTTGATGGACGAGGGCAACGATCCGGCGGGCCTGGTCCTCGGTGCTGTAGCGGGGTTCTTGAGGTTTTTCAGAAAAGCCGAACGGCGGTACATCGATCGCGATTGCCCGATAGCCGGCTTTCGCCAGGGCGGTCAGCGGCTCCCGCCACATTTCGCTCCAGGCGCCAGTGCCATGAACGAAGAGGACGACAGGACCGGTCGCCGGTCCCATCTCCTGAATAAACAGTTCGAGGTCGCCGGCTGACACAAAGCGGCCGGTCGTGGGTGCGGCCTGCTGTCGCGTTTCACGTTCGCGCTCGGAGGCTTGCCAGGAAAAAAAGGAGAGGACGCCGACGAGGGTGAGGCAAACGGCGGCGACGATCCAAAGAATCGTGATACCGATCCGGCGCATCGCGCGGAAAGGGTAGCACGTCTCGCGATTGCTGAAAAGGCGCCGGCTGAAAAAGTTATACCCATGCCAAGGCGCTAGCCACTAAGACCGGCGCGATGCAATCCGCGATTCCGCCGAAGCCCAGCCGGCATCGAACGGATGGCCGGGGCTGTCGAGGTCGATCACCAGCGGGGCATGATCCGAGGGGATCGGCTTCCCCTTCCGCGCCTCGCGATCGATTTCGGCCCACACAACGCGCTGTTTCAAGGAGGTGGTCACCAATAAGTGGTCGATGCGCATGCCGAAGTTCTTATGAAAGTTGCCGGCCCGGTAGTCCCACCACGTGTACCGCCCAGCTTCCGGGTGGTGCAATCGGTACGCATCGACGAATCCCGCGCTTGAAAGCCGCGCAAAGGCCTGCCGCTCGCGCTCCGACACGTGCGTGCCGCCGTGGCAAGCACGGGGGTCCCACACATCGATGTCTTGAGGCGCGACATTGAAATCGCCGCCGATCACGGCGGGGGTATCGGGAGTGACGGCGTTGTTGATCCAGCGAGCCAGCCTGTCGAACCACACGAGCTTCGCTTCATAAAACGGCGAATCCACGAGCCGGCCGTTCGGCGCGTACACACAGATAACGCGCACGCCGCCGCACTCCGCAGCGACCATCCTCGCTTCGGCCAGCGGTTCATCGTCACCGATTTCAGACGTTCGCGCCGGCCGTAACGGCTCTCCAAAATGTGTCACGACGCCGCTGATGCCGCACCGGCTCGCGATCGCGACGCCGTTCCATCGACCCTCGCCATGGTGGACCAGTTCGTATCCGGCCTGCTTGAACGTTTCGGCAGGCGCATCCGCGTCCGCCAGCTTCGTTTCCTGCATCAGCAGCACGTCCGGCTTCGCCCGCTCCAGCCACCACATGACCTTTTCCAGGCGAGCCTTCAGCGAGTTGACATTCCAAGTGGCAATCCGCATGCCTTACCTCATCCAGGCCGCGTCTTTTCGCGGCAATCACTGTGCATCATGGAAGATCACGCCGAGCGTCAAGCGTGAACCGGAGTGGACCGTGCTCACGCCGTGCCGCATAGTGACTCGGTAATAGCCCCGGCTTCCTTGCACGGGACGGTGCCGCGTCGCAAAGATGACGATTTCACCCTGCTCGGGGGCCAAGACCTCGCCGCGTGATTGTGTCCGCGGTCGCTGTTCCACGAGCAGGAATTCACCGCCGGAAAAATCGCAGTCGGGCCGACTGAGGAAGACGGTGAGCTGCAGAGGGAACGCGACTGTCCCATAAAGATCTTGGTGTAAGCAGTTATAATCCCCGGCGCCGTAACGAAGTAACAATGGTGTAGGCTTGGTCTGTCCGTTTCGACGACAGAAGGCGAGCAGTTTCTCGTGATTCGGCGGAAAACTATCCGACTGACCCAATGCCTTGGCCCAGGCGTTGGCGATCACCGCAAGACGAGGATAGATGTGCTCGCGCAGCGCTTGAACCAGCGGCGGCAACGGATACGTGAAGTACTTGTACTCTCCTTCGCCAAAACGAAAACGCTTCATGTCGATCCGGCTTCGAAACAAATGGTCCCTGCTGTACAGGGCGACGAGGGCCTCGCACTCGGCGGCCGTCAGGACCGGATCAGTTCTGGCATAACCCCGTTGCCATAACGAGGCTTCAATCGTTGTCCAGTCGAGCTTGTCCAGTCTGTCTTGGATGGTCATGCTGATTGTCCTAACCCATGGATTTCATTGTACACAGACTCAATGTCGATTTTGGTCTCACGGATCGACTATCTGTCAAGAACAGCGTTTACAGTCGAAATGGAGGGTCTAAGCCATGAAATATCTGCTGATGTGCTGCCACGAAGAGAAGAAATGGGAGCGGAAACGAAGGAGCAACTGGGAGGGTTCTTTCTGATCAGCGCCCGAGAGCTGAACGAGGCGATCCAGGTCGCCTCGAAATTTCCGTCGGTGCGGTTCGGGACCATGGAGGTGCGGCCGGTCAGGGATATTCCCAGCAGCGGCCGCCATGAGACTGCGTGCAGCGAGGATCGATCCATTGGGATGATGTAAATGCAAAACAGCTAGGGGAAGACAGAGATCATCGTGGGCATCGGTTTTTGTAAGCTGCAAGGAACCAATAGGAGGAGGATATCATGGCACACGTACAACCGATTCCCTCGGGCTATCACACGGTGAGTCCGCACCTGGCAGTCCGCGGCGGAGTGGAGGCGATGGAGTTCTATAAGAAAGCGTTCGGCGCCGAGGAACGTGGACGGTTTATGGCGCCCGACGGCAAACAGTTGATGCACGGCGAGATCAAGATCGGCGATTCGATCATTATGCTCGGCGAGGAGAATCCCCAACGAGGCTGCCCAGGGCCGAAGAGCGTGGGCGGCACGACGGTGAGTCTCTATCTGTACGTGCACGATGCCGATAGACTGTTCGACCAAGCCGTGGCGGCGGGCGCAACATCATTGATGCCGATGGCGAACATGTTCTGGGGGGACCGCGCCGGCACGGTGGCGGACCCCTTCGGGCACCAGTGGACGATTGCGACACATAAAGAAGACGTGCCCCCCGAGGAAATGAAAAAGCGAGGTCAGGCATTCTTTGAGCAGATGGCTCGACAGTCGGCATAGGCGAGTGCTCGTTTTCTCATGGGAAGCTGCCATCTATTTGTCCGCCACGTAGACGTGAGGACATGATCGCACCGTGTCGCAGTCGCGACTCAGCAGGAAAGGGAGAAATCATCGTGGGAACCAACACCATTCGGCTCCATCGTGTGTTTCGTGCGGTACCAGAACGGATCTACAAGGCGTTTCTCGATGCGGATGCCATGGTCAAGTGGCTGCCGCCAAACGGATTTACCGGCAAGGTCCACCACATGGATGCCAAGGTCGGCGGCACCTTCAAGATGTCGTTTACGAATTTCACGACGGGCAAGAGCCACTCCTTTGGGGGCCAGTATCTCGAACTCGTGCCCCACGAACGCCTCCGGTACACGGACAACTTCGACGACCCGAACCTGCCGGGAGAAATTCGTGTGACGGTCGCGTTGAAGAAAGTCTCGTGTGGAACGGAAGTCACCATTCTGCAAGAAGGCGTGCCCGACGTCATTCCCGCCGAGGCGTGCTACCTGGGCTGGCAAGAATCATTGATCCTTCTCGGGAAGCTCGTCGAAGCGGAAATCCCCGACTAAGTGCGACTTCGTGCACGACGATCGCCGCCCGTAGAGGGTGTCAGAACGTCGAGCCCGGTATGTGCTTCAACACGCACACATGAGGAAACGTGTTGCTTGTGATACAAACATGGCCGTGCCGAACGCTTGTGACGGGGTGGGGTCATGATGGTTTCGTCGCGCTCGTGTCTCGCTGTTCTTTCGGTCGCGACGATCGCCCTCGTCACTTCGAGCGCCGCCTTGGCTTCTGAACCAACGCCGGTGAGTCCACCGGAGGAGCCTGTTCTGACGCAAGTCATCCGGGCGCCGGATTGGACCGGCGCCGTGAATGTCACCGACGGAGAATGTAATGCCTCGATGGGCGAGTACACCCTATGGGTCTATGCGACGGCGACGAAATGCGGCGTGCCTCGCCAGGAGGCGGACCGCGTCTCCATCATTCGTCAACCGTTGCCCGGTATCTCCCCGATCCGATCAGCAAGCCGGCTTCCGAGCGGCCGCTATGCTGCGTGGGTGTATGGAGCAGGTGATGCAGATGCTCTGCAGATACGTCTCTGCGCGAAGACCTGCCTCATCGGAGATTTGCCTGCCAAGCCGGGTTGGGTGTTCCTGGGTTGGATCGAGCTTCGGGACCAGCAAACTATTCTTCTCCGTTCCTGGCAGCAGCCCGAAACGCATCTTTTATACGTTCAGGCGATCAGCCTCTCTTCAAGCAATGCCATTCCTCAATGGATTCCCTGATCATCGGATCTATTCTCTCGCAAACATCGTGTCCAGGACCTGCCGTGCCGCATTCGCAACATGCTCCGGATTCTCTTGATGACTGAGGACGGTCTCGAGCAGGCTGTGAGCATCCGCATTGTCTGGCTTCAGCGACACCGCTTGTCGCAGGGCCTCGGTTGCGGCGGCGGAATCGCCCTGTACCATGCGAATGAGGCCGAGATCGGCGTAGGCTTCGGCGTCATCGGGATTGAGTCGTATGGCCGTGGCTAGCGCGTCACTGGCTTCGGTCCACTGTCGTCGTGCCATCAGGGCGCGACCCAGCCAATAAAAGGCCTCGGCATCGTCGGGGCGTCGTTGGGTGGTGATGGTCAATGCGTTCACCGCTCCACTCCAATCATGGCGGTCCATGAGGACGACTCCGAGCCCACGATATGCCTCGGTCACGTCCGGGCTGATCTTGATCGCAGCGTGATACTCC
Source organism: Nitrospira sp. (assembly GCA_035281245.1). Taxonomy (GTDB): domain Bacteria; phylum Nitrospirota; class Nitrospiria; order Nitrospirales; family Nitrospiraceae; genus Nitrospira_C. The sequence goes on along the minus strand of DATEEH010000013.1, from coordinate 11,911 downwards.
TCAATCGCTCCGGTCAGGTCTCCCCGGTGGTGAAGTGCCTTAGCAAGGCGGAGATGCGCGTCTGCGTCCGTTCCGGCGAACTCCGAAGACAGGCGAAGCTTCTCACGTGCTTGCCGAAACTCTTCCTCCAAACTTGCTTCTGTGGGGCCTTCGTGAGCAGTCGAAGTCGCGAATGCCGCCTGTCTTGTTGGGCTTCCGAACATTCCGAGAATACTGAATGTGGTGAGGGACAACCGGAGGATCCAAGAGTGGAGACAGGAACGCATGAGGCGAATCGTACGCCGCTAGTCGATGGCAAACAAGCGGGAGAAGCTTCGACAGGAGCCCAGCAACGAGAAGCGCGCGACGAAGGGAAGAGTAGAGTCGCGCCGTCTCGAAGAACGGTCTCGAGAACCAAATCGCACATTGACTGGCAACTCAGCTACAGCCAAGATGGCTCCAGCTGATGATCAAGAGAACGATCCATGACGAAACGCGGGATGGATGGCATGAAAGAAGAGGAACGTCAGCCTGAGTGCGCCGTCTTTGTCGGCGTCAGTCTCGATGGATTCATCGCACGGCCAAACGGTGATCTGGACTGGCTGATGGGCGAGGGCGGAGGGGACAGTGCGGAGTATGGGTACAATGAGTTTATCGGCGGCATCGATGCGATTGTCATGGGCCGGAGGACGTTCGAGAAAGTCGTGGCGTTCGACAAGTGGTATTACGGAGACAAGCGCGTGGTTGTCTTGAGCAGCCGCTCTCTCGATCTCTCCGTTGCTCAGGCTCGCGGGGGCGTTGTTGAACTGATGTCTGGGTCTCCGGACGAAATCGTGTCGAAGCTGGCCGCTTCAGGTGCCCACCGTCTTTACGTGGACGGTGGAATGACGATTCAGCAATTCTTGCGCGCCGGCCTGATACACCGTCTCATCATCAGTCGCCTGCCAATTCTCATCGGCGAAGGCATCCCGCTCTTCGGCCCGCTGCCGCACGACATCCGTCTTCGGCACATCACGACGCGCACCTATCCTGGCGGCATGGTCCAAAGTGAATACGAGATCATCTAACCTTCCTTTTCGCATAGGTCGATTGCCGCGTCGGTTTCCAGCGCGAAGCGGCCTCGGCTTCGCTGGACAAGCCTCACGTCAGGGCATTTCTGCTCCAGGCGTCGCCGCAGCAGGATCAGGCGGGTTTCGAGGTTGTCTTTTAACTCGGGGAGCCCCAGCCAGGAATCCATGCGTAGCTCCCGGTTCGTGAATTCCACCCGGCCTTCGTCTCGATACTGCTTCAATAAACGCCAGAGAATCCTTGCCGGGATGTTACGAATCAGATAGTCGCCATCCACGCAGATGCAGTCGTCCTTCTGAAAAAAGGTAAAACGGCGTGTAGACCCCGATGGGGAGGCAGAAACCGGCGTTTGCCTGCCGGTCCGTTCCACCGGTGCCTCGTCCGTCTCGCGGCTGAGTTGATCGATGGCAGTGGCGAGGTGCGATCCTATGGTCGTCAGCAACGTATTCTCGCGTGTGAGAAAGGCGAGCGGATCTTTACTTTCCACAGCCAGGACACCGACCAGACGGTTGCGGGTGACCAAGGGCACGGCGATCTGGCTGCCCGCGTCCGGCAGACCCGGAAGCGGGATTTCACGGGCGATCGCTTCCGTCTTCCCCTCGGCTTCGGCACGGTCCCGCACGGCCCGCGCATAACGCAAGCCATGGTCCATCGCGGAGAGGTGAAGAGTCCGACGTGCACGCGCAACCATGCCGATGAGTCCTTCTCCCATTCCCACTTCCGATCCAACGCCGTTCTCCGGGTAGCCATGGGTGGCAATGGTCAACAGCTTGGCGTTCAGGTTATCGGCGAGCAGAATCATCGAATGCTGAAATCCGAACTGCTCCTCGAGGAGCTGCAGCGAGGCTTGGAGGACTTCATCGAGGAGCTGTGCTTTATTCAGACGCTCGGCAATGAGGCGTAGCGACACCAGGCCGGAATCGACAAAGAGCCGCGATGAGCGTTCGGACGGTTTGGAAGCAGGCAGACGCGTGAAACCCTCCAAACGCTCGACGCCGAGCACCTCATAGACATCGGCGGCGCGCAGACGAAAGACGTCAGTCATCCCGGAGTAGGAGGCCACTGCCTGAAGTTGAAGCGACATCGCTTCAAACAACGGTCCGGTCGATTCAGAATGCTTGAAGCGAAGACGAAACCGATAGGCATGGAGCGTGCGTGGATCGAGCACGACTGCGCATGCGAACGGATTCTCCCTAACATTGCGATGGGTCTTGTTAAAGAACTGAAACGAGATGGCGACATGCGCGGAATCCACATAATGGATTTGGCTGATAAAGGTGATGTTCGGTGTGCCGTCGGCCGCGCACGTGCTCAGAGCGGCGGGCACGATGCCTTGGAAACAGGCCCATAAATCCTCCAGTTGAAACGATGTCTCGTTCATTCCCCGATCTTTTTCCCCGCACCGGGTCCGGGCGTTTGATCGAAGACATCGCTGACGGAGATGTGCACGGCGACGGTGGGTTCAATGATCCAGGCTTCGCTCAGTGTCGAGGGCACGCCAATGGCGCTGAGTTCTGCCCTGAACTCGCGGTGCCATCGCCGGCTCATCTCTCGATGGGCGGAGGTGGCCAGCTTGATGCTCCGGACTTGGCCTTTGAGCTGACAGGTGATGTGGTCGGTTGGTCGGGTGCAGGTGACCGCGATCTTGCCGTTGTCACGCAGGTTCTCGAGCGTCTTGCCACCGAATGTTTCACACAGAAAAATCGTCACGGATCCCCGGTCGGCGCCAACCTGAATGCCCCATGCGCGCGTGCATTCCGGCATGAGCGACGCGTCCCTTGTGCCGACCATGACCGAGACACCTGTCTGCAACAGATGGACGATCGAGTCTGGGATCATGGATCACTGTGCCCTTAGGAAAGATTTAGGGAAACCTTAGCATAGTTTTAGGAACCGTGTCGCTGACCCTCGTGCTAGGTTCACCTTCGCAAACCATGAGCGCGTTCAAACTGAGCGCGCGAAACACAGGAGGGATCACATGCGAAATGCGTTATCCGGTTCTCTGGTGTTCGTGCTGATTGCGTTGATCTCCGCGCCGGCTTGGGCGAGCGACCGCCAGCATGGTGAGGACATGCGCGGCGACAATGGGACCGTGGTCTTTGTTGCCCATGACTATGGCTTCCGCGGCCCGGACCAGATTCCCGCCGGTCTCACGACCGTGCGGATTCTGAACGAAGGGCAAGACCTTCACCACATCCAGTTTTTGAAATTGCTGCAAGGCAAAACAGCGGCGGATTTCCGTGCGGCGATTGCCGGAGATCCACACCGCCTGCCCGGATGGGTGCGACACGCCGGTGGACCAAATGCGCATCTGCCAGGCAGCCCGGCTTCCGCGACCGTCAATCTCACCGAAGGCGATTATGTGGTGATGTGCTGGATTCCAGACAAGAATGGTGTCCCGCACGTGGCGCTGGGAATGCAGAAGGCGCTGTTCGTGCGAGGCGGAAAGGCCACGAAGGTCTCGACGCCAACACCGTCAATCACCGTCAAGCAAGTCGACTATCAATTCATTCTTTCACAGCCTATTACAGCCGGACTGCACACCATCGAAGTCGTGAATCACGGTACCCAAGCTCATGAGCTCGTGGTGGTGAAGCTGGTCCCCGGCGCCACAGTGCAAGATGTGATCGCCTCGTTTGAGCCGGGCGCCGCGGGTCCACCGCCCGGCCAATTGGTCGGTGGAATAACTGGGATCGAAAAGGGAGAGCGCATCCACTTTACCGGCCAATTTGAGCCCGGCAGGTATGGGTTGATCTGCTTCATTCCGGATGCAGCGACCGGACGGCCGCACTTCCTTCACGGCATGACGACCGAATTTACAGTGGAATGAACTTGCCAGGACAGCGTGCTGACAGACGACTAAAAGCCGGTTGGGGTCTCTTGCCTGACCCCAACGAACCTAAGTTTTCAATTCGATTAGTAAAATTACTTGTGCCCAGGGTGTTGCCTAGTGGGCGCCTTAGGGGATTTGCCAGAGACTGCCTCCCGAGCTTATACGACGACAATAAACGGTCAACCAAAGGAGGCGCCCATGCAACGCAAATGCTTGAGGTTGAGTGTTTCTGGAAGTTTGCTCCTGGTGTTGGCATCAGCCTCATATGCGGCGGACACGCCGGGTGATGTCACCATCAGCCCGGCGACAGAGGCGGCCACGGCTCCGGCCGAGGCCACACCCACAATGCCAACAGATGCTGCGGCGAATCCACAGCCTCAAGTTGCGGCGGAAACACCTGCGGATGAGAGGGTCAGCTCGATGTCCAGCGAGCGGATGGCCACTGATCCCTGTGCGGATCAATCAGCTTCCGGCTCACTGGATTGTGAAAAGTTGAAACGGAGGGTGGCAACCGAGAAGACAGCCAAAGCCTCATCGATGGCTGCCTGTACGTCCCATATGGACGCCAAGGGCAATGTGATCTACGATGACCCGACCTGTCTCTCGCGTATGCGACCGGTGGTGACCAATCCGGGAAGCGTGTATCTGATCAGGGAGAACCCCTTCTTCAGCCTCCATATTGACAAGGCGACAGAACATGCTCGCGCCGCGGAGATTGCCGGGAACCAGGGACAAGCCATCGACTTGCTGGACCATACCCAGATGGCGTTGTTGCAGGCCAAGGAAGCGCAGCGGGCCGGAAATGTGCCTGGACTCAATGAAGGGATCATTTCTCTGACAGAAGCATTGAGACTTCCCGAAGGCTCTTCCGTCCGAGATGCGACCGCCTATGTCCGGGATGCCCGCAAGAATCTTCATCAGGCTGCCGGAACCAAATACAAGGAGATTCACCCACAGGGAATGGTCGCGGTCTCCACGGAGAAATAGTTTCTGAAGGTGGGTCGCAGAGTTTGGTGCCGGTGAGTACGCGGAGGGGTGAGTAAGGCGCGGCCTTGCTCACCCCTTGTTCGTTTAAGAAGCTCAATCACGCGTCATTTTCTCAGGCAGGAAAGAATTCCATCCTCAAGCCAAGCATATTCCCCGCTCATAATGCTCCTTGAGAGGCGATACACGACGCTGTCTTTCTTGTGACGATGGATCTTTCCCGCGAGTGAGGAGTGTGAATTCAGCCGATCCGAAATATCCTGGCAAGAGTAAGCGACTAGCTCGCGAATGCCCTGTTTGCCCCGCATTTCAGGTTGCGAGGCATACCAGAGGGTCGCGGCCATCGGGAAAAGCAAGAGACTGTCATTCACCAACGCTTGCAACAACAGTTGTTTGTTGTGGAGTTTTTCGCGGTGATAGAGGGTCGCAGTCAGGGTCGACCGAGTCAGTCTTCGTGTCGACGATTCAATAAAACGCACCCACTCGGCATATTCCTTTCCCAACGGTGAAGCGGCGGAGGGGCGATGTGAAAACCGGACGGACGAGCGAAGCGACATGCGCGCGTAATAGCGTGCCGCGGCAACCTTCTGGGAAATCGACCCTTGTAAGATGGCGAGGCCTTGCTCCAGATAGGGAGATAAGGACTCACGCGCCATCCAGATGCGAAGAATCTCACTGGTTCCTTCCCATACGAGATTGATCCTGGCGTCGCGCAGCATGCGCATCACCGGAATCGCCGGTTCACCACAGTTGCGTTGCGACTCGGCGGTCATGAATCCACGGCCGCCCCGAACCTGAAACAGATCATTGACGGTCTCCCAATACCATTCGCTTCCGATAATCTTCGCTGCCGCCGACTCCAGCCGAAGGTCTCCCTTTTTCTGAGCCCAAGCTCCGCAAAAAGCCATCACGGCTTCCAAGGCCAGGGTATAGGCGGCCGCCCGGCAAAGTTTTTCTCCCACGAGATTGTGCTCGCCGATCGGTTTGTTCCACTGGATACGGGTTTGCGCCCACCAACGCATCGCGGCGAGGCATTGTTTCAGTCCTCCCAAGCAGGCCGCCGGAAGCGTCAGCCGTCCGACGGTGAGTGTGGCAAGCGCGATCCTGAGGCCGTCTTCTTCGGTTCCCAGGCGGTTATCAACCGGAACGTAGACATCATTGAACCGCGGGACTCCATTATAGATCCCTCTGACGCCTTCGAAGCGCAGGCGAGTGACGGAACATCCGGGCCATTGCGTCTCGACAATAAAGGCACCGTATCGTCGCTGGGCGTGAGGGTCTCGGAGTTCTTCAGGCCGGTCGACGATACGAGCGATCACCACAAGCATCGACGACAAGAATTCGCCGTTTTGCTTGGCGGAGTTTGTAATGAAAAATTTTTCTCCGGTAAGGCGGTAGCCAACCGTCCTGCCGGCCTCTGTCACTCGAACTGCGTACGTTTCGACTTTGGAGATGTCGCATCCGACGTTCCGTTCGGTGAGCGCGAATCCGGAGATCTCTCCCTTCGCAAGCCGAGGAAGATACTTGGCTTTCTGTTCCGTGGTGCCGAACAGACGCAAGGGTTCCGGCACTCCGATAGACTGAGCGGCCGACAACAAGACAGTGAGCGAGGCGTCCACGCTGCCACAGAGCGTGGCGACTTGTTGATATTCGTATTGGGTAAATTCCTGGCCGCCAAAAGATTTTGGAATCTTGATGCCGAGCGCGCCCAGGTTGGCTAATGCCTTAATGACCGATTCAGGGAGTTCTCCCTCGCTATCAACCTGGTCTGGATCGAGAGAGAGAAGAAGCGGCTTAAGGCCTTCCAAAAAATCCAAGGCGGGGGGTGTCACGGCCGGAATGCTGATGGTGCTAAACAGGTTCCAACGGACGTCGGCCTCAAACAAGCCTGCAATAAAGCCGGTATACGCAGCTTTGTCCCGAGCCGCTTCCGCAATGGCCTCGGATCCTTGGAACAACCCCGATTTTCCCATGCCGCATATTTCCGAGGTGCGCCTAGGGGCGTGGCGGTCAGATCATCCGTCTAGTCTACCACCATTTTGGTACGAACGGAGCTCTCGAAATGAAGAGACCGGCGCTGACCCTAATGAGGGATACGATGAGGCGCCCTAAAAGGATGAAAATCGGCAAGTGCATGGTAGGATGAGATAGACAGCATTACTCCTGATTTCTTACGGGGTTTGCACCATGCGAAATGTCGTCGTCGTTGAGGGATTTCGCACCCCCTTTTGCAAGGAAGGAACAGAGTTTTGCGCGATCGATGCCGATGTCCTGGGCGCGTGGGTCGTGCGCGAAATGATCGCGCGGTGTCACCGCTGGAATCTTCCGCTGAATACGATCGATTGCGTGTTAGGGAGCAATGTTGCCACGCCGATGCACGCCGTGAATCCCACGCGCGTCGCTGCCGTCACCGGGGGTCTTCCTCCTACCATTCCCGCCGACACCGTCGCTGGTAAGAATTGCGGGTCAGGCGTCGCCGCTCTCTACTATGCGAGTTTGCGCATCCGCAGCGGGGATGTCGATACCGTGCTCGTCCTCGGAATGGAGGCGATGAGCCGGATTCCCGTCGTGTACGACCGCACGGTCGCTGAGCTGCTGCTGCAATACGGTAAATCGAGAACGCTACGCGAAGGTGCGGCCACTGCCTGGTCTCTCCTTCCTAAGCTGCTCAACCTGAAGCGCTATCCGCCTCGTGTCGGCATTGTGATGGGTCTCACTGATCCGATGTGCGACCTGATCATGGGACAGACTGCGGAGAATCTCGCCAAAGACCCCGCGTTGGGCATCACGCGCGAGGACCAGGACGCGTTTTCAATTCGATCGCACAGATTGGCCGCCCAAGCGTGGAAGCGGGGACTCTTTGCAGACGAGGTCGTGCCGATGTTCGTTCCGGAGACACACCGTTGTGTCGAGCGAGATAACGGCATTCGAGAGGATGCGGATCAGACGACGTTTCGTGATGTGAAGCCGGTGTTCGACCGGCGTCATGGGTCCGTCACGCCGGCGAATTCCTCTCAAATCACCGACGCCGCTGCCGCCATGCTTTTGATGGAAGAAGCAAAAGCCAAATCGCTCGGTCTGCCGATTCTCGGATACGTGAAGCACTATGCGGATTTTGGCTACGAGCCCGCCTGTATGGGTCTGGCTCCCGTGGGGGCCATTGCGAAAGTGCTGTCGAAGTCCGGGCTGACTCTTAAAGATTGTGCGGTTTGCGAAATCAACGAGGCCTTTGCGTCGGTGGTGCTGGGAATCACACGCATTCTCGCGTCATCTTCTCTCATGGAACGGAAGTTCGGCAGATACGGATGGACGGAGCGTCTTGGAGAGATTCCTCCCGACGATCTCAACCCGCACGGCGGAGCAATCGCGCTCGGTCATCCGGTGGGTGTCTCGGGTCTGCGTTTGGCCACGACGTCGTTGCTCGAGCTCAAACGGCGAAATGCCGAGCGTGCCTTGATCAGCGCCTGTGTGGGCGGTGGACAAGGCGTGGCCATGATCTTGGAACGGAAATAGCGATGCTGGGCGAATTCAAACATTTCAAGACGACGACGCTGGAGCATGGACTCTTATTGGCAGGGTTTGATTACCTCGCCAAGTCGGTCAATGTGCTGAATACCGAGAGTCTCTCGGAATGGGAGGAGATCGTCCGCTTCGCCCAAGAGTCACCCATGGTCAAAGGTGTGGTCCTCGTCAGCCTGAAGGTAGGGAACTTCTGCGCGGGAGCCGATTTGGAGCGGCTGCATGACGCGCAGCAGCGAGGGACGTTTCAAGAGGTGGAACAGCTGGTCGACACGGCGCACAGGACCTTTGACAGGATGGCGCGATCCTCGAAGCCGTTTGTTGCGGCGGTGGAAGGCGTCTGTGTGGGTGGGGGTCTCGAACTCGTGCTGGCCTGCCATGCACGAGTCGCGAGCGTTCATCCGAAGACCTGTTTCGGCCTGCCGGAAGTCAAACTTGGAATCATTCCTGGCTTCGGGGGAACCCAACGGCTGCCGAGGCTCATTGGCATACCGGCATCGTTGGAAATGATGACTACCGGCAAAACCCTGTTCCCCCGGCAGGCCCTCAAACTGGGTCTGAGCGAAGCCATCGTCACCTCGATCCCTTCCTCTATGAGGACGCTTCAGGAGATACAAAAAGAAACGCTTGTCCAGGTCGCCATCGGGCATGCCCGTGGACTCTCGTCAAAGGCGGTTCGATGCCGACCGCCCCGAATGAGTCAAAGGTGGTTGAGCGCGCCGGGGATTCGTTCGCTCGTCTGCCACTTTGCCAAGCGTCAGGTCATCAAGCGGGTCGGCCATTTCTATCCTGCTCCGGTGAAGGCCATCGAGGCGGTGGAGCAGGGGATGGGTAGGGATGTGCTGGGGGCATCGCTGGCGATTGAGAAGCCGCGGTTGCTCGACCTGTTGGCCGGCCCCGTCTCTCGCCACTTGGTTGGTTTGTTCCTGGCCGGCGAAGAGGTGAAGCGAAAGGTCGGCGCCGTTTCCGATGCCGTCACGCGCGTGGGTGTGCTCGGTGCAGGGCTCATGGGCTCGCAGATCGCCGGGCAGCTCGCTGAAAAAGGCTACACGGTCATGTTGCGGGATGTGGCCCAGGGCATTCTCGCGACGGCGATGGGAAGAATCCAACAGGCTCAAGCCGCCCAGGTGCGCAAACGGATAATTCTTTCTTCAGACCTTCGGTATCGAATGATGAGAATTACTCCGACCATGCATCCTAAAGATCTCTCTACGATCCCGTTGGCCATCGAGGCGGTGTCGGAACAACTGGACGTCAAGCGGGCCGTGTTGGCAGAGTTTGAATCGGTGGCATCCCCCGAGGCGATTTTTGCCACGAACACCTCCTCCTATACCTTGGCCGACATTGCCGCGAAGGCCGCCTATCCTGCGCGATGTGTCGGACTTCATTTCTTCAATCCTGTCGCCAAAATGCAGTTGGTCGAGGTCGTGCGCGCCCATTTCACGTCCGACAGGGCCTTGGCGCAGGCCTGCCATCTCGCGAAGCGGCTCGGCAAGTTTCCACTCGTGGTGCGCGACGGACCCGGATTCCTCGTGAACCGGATTCTCGCACGCTATCTCGCCGAGGCCGTGATCATGGTGGCAGAAGGCATTTCCATCCGGCGCATCGACAGAGTCGCGAAAGACTTCGGCATGGCGGTGGACAGCGGGCATCCCATGGGGCCGCTCGAGCTCCTCGATCTCGTCGGACTTCCCGTCGCCATGCACGTCCTCGCCTCCCTTGCGGTGCTGGGCTCACGCATCGAATCTCGCGACACATTGCTGCGCACGTTCGTGTCGGGCAAGAAACCGGTCACGTTCTGGGCATCGGGAAAGGAGAATCCACAGGCCCTCGACCTGATTCGACAGTACCGTCAGTCCGAATCTTCTCCAAGCGGCCCGGTCTCCGACGACCTGGTTCATCAACGCCTGTTTCTCCCGATGGTCGACGAAGCGGTGCGCTGTCTGAACGACAAGATTGTGGACCATCCCTGGCAGGTGGATTTTGCCCTGACCTATGGCATCGGGTTCCCCGCGTTTCGTGGAGGGTTGCTGGCTTGGGCCAGACAGGACAGGACGGCGGCGCAGATGACGCACGCCCTGGAGGCGTTGTCCGCCACCTACGGGAAACGGTTCGAGCCCTGCCCGGGGCTCTCACGCGGAGGATGGTAGCACCTATAGTTGAAGGGAGCACGTCATGCTCGAACATCCTTGGCGCATCTATTATCCCGAAGGAGTTCCCGGCGAACTCTCGTTCAGCCAAGAGACGCTTACGGCGATGTTCGCTCGGAGCGCGCAACGGTATTCGCGAAGGCCGGCGTTGTATTTTTTCGGCAAGACGCTCTCGTATCAGGAATGCCACTCGCTCGTCGAGCGGTTCGCCTGCGGTCTTGCCGCCCTGGGCATCCGCAAGGGCGATCGTGTCGCGCTCTGTCTGCCGAATTCGCCGCAGGCGGTCATTGCCTACTTTGGCATCCTGCGAGCCGGGGCCATCGTCGTCGCCTGCAATCCCACCTATACGGAATACGAGCTCGCCCATCAGTTGCACGATTCGGGAGCCCGGGCCGTTGTCGTGCTCGACCTGATGTACCAAAAGATCAAACCACTGAACCTGGAACTGGTCATCGTCACTCGGATCACCGATTTCATGACGACGATCGCGAGATATCTGTATCGACATCGAAATGGCCATCATCCGGCTCCCGACATTCAGGGGGACGAGAGGACGCGTTTCTTCCACGATGTCCTGGATGAGGCGGCTCCGGTCGCGCCGGAAGACCTTCCGGTCGTCTCGCCGGACGATATCGCACTGCTTCAGTACACCGGCGGCGTCACCGGAATCTCAAAAGGGGCGATATTGCTTCACCGCAATCTGACGGCGAACATTCGGCAACTGGTCAGTTGGTTCTCTCCCGCCGAACGAGTGGAGAGCTTTCTCGCGGCGCTTCCGCTGTTTCACGTCTTCGGCATGACCGTGACGCAGAATATCTGTCTCGGAATCGGCGGATGCATGGTCCTGGTGCCCGATCCCCGCAACATTCCGGTGCTTCTCACCTTGTTGCGCAAGAAGAAACCGACCGTCGTCACGTTGGTGCCGGCGTTCGTGCGAAAGCTGCTCGAGCACTGTGACGCCAAAGATTTTGCGTCGACGCGATTCGTGATTTGCGGCGGGGCGGCGTTGCCCTACGACCTCATGAAAAAATTCAAGGAACGCACCGGGCATCTTATCTGCGAAGGCTACGGTCTCTCCGAAGCCTCCCCCGTCACGCATTGCAACATTCCCCGCGGCCTTTCCGTCAAGCGATCCATTGGATTGCCCATTGGCAACACGGAGGCCATGATCGTTGATGAGGCAGGGCGCGAAGTTCCGACCGGTGAAAGCGGAGAACTCTGGGTGCGCGGGCCCCAAGTGATGGCCGGCTACTGGAACAATCCTGTCGAGACGGAAAACGCATTGAAGCCCGGTGGCTGGCTTGCCACGGGGGACATTGCACGCATGGATCAAGACGGCTTCTTTTACATCGTCGATCGAAAGAAGGACATGATCCTG
>DATEEH010000012.1:0-9642 GCA_035281245.1 Nitrospira sp. | reverse complement strand
CATGTATTCAGCGATGTGATAATGGTTCGCTGGCGTACATGCCTCCGCATCATTAAGCCGACTCAAACCAAGACAGAGTTCTCCAAGCCAGCTCAGTCCAGCTCGATTCCCCCAAACTTCAATCTCTCCGTCCTTATATTCCACTTTGATCTTTTCAATTTCTGCCATGACCCCCTCCAAAGACTGAAATCTACAAGAGATGGTGAAACGTTGACGGGACCCCGATCTCACGGCGGCTCAAAAAGCTGAGCCAACAAGGCCGCAAGGAGTGAGGACCCTGAGGCGTACTTGCACATCGTACGTTGAGGGGTTCGAACGACTGACAACGAAGTTGGGCAGGTTTTTCAGCCGCCCGTTATAACTCGCGGATCGCGCCCTGGAGGATCGTGATCTGCGTCACCGGATCGCCGGAACTCTTCAGTTCCTTGCGGATCTGATCTTTGAGGTAGGAGGAGTAGCCGACGCGATCGATCAGGAGATCAAGAAACCGCTCGGCAGGCAGAAGACTCTGCGCTTTCAACTCGTCGATCGTTTCATCGCTCACCGGCACGTAGGTGCCGCCGAGGTGAAACACGACATTATAGTAGCGGCCTTGACCGATGCGTTCGAAGCGAAGCCCCTTCACAAAAGTCCCTCTCGAGCCGGCGACAAGGCGCCCATTGTAGACAACTTCCCGTCGCCAACACAAGGCCGGTGGTGCATGAGGCAAGACGACGACCGCCTAGGTCGCTTTTTTCGCGAAGTATTCTTGACGGCTGACCGCGACGTCCGCGACGAACATCACGCCGGAATGGCGCTCAAACAACGGCCGGAGCCCCGCCAGGATCGGTTCGACCTTGTCCTCCGGCACCACGGTCATGATCATCTCGAGGCTTTCCTGTTCGCTGAACATGAAGTGGGCCTCCCGGACACCGTGATGGCCCTTACCGGACACATTGCCAATGATCGTGTATCCGGTGGCATTGACGCGGTCCAGCAGCTCGGTCACGAACGCCCGTTGCTCGCCGGCCACGATGACGCGAATTTCTTTCATCGGATGTAATATCAGACCCATTCACAGACTCCTTTCCCACGGCCTTTCACTTCGGTTTATCCCTACATGGTCTGTTGCACATCAGGGAAGGGCACTCCATAGGCCCCGTGGGTCATATCGATACCATATCCCATCACGGGGATCGAAGGCGACGAGATGCACCCACTGATTATGATAGTAATGTTGTAGAACCTCGTGCCGGCCGATGAGCTTGTCGATGCGCTCGCGTGGTGCCTCAACGATGGTGAGCAGCCGCATGGGCTCATGATAGGGCACTTCTCCGTTCATCACCGTCTGTCTGGCTAAGCCAAGGCGGAGATCGCTCCACGGTCCCGACATGATGCCTAACCGCCCCACCACATTGTGATAGATCTTGCTCCCGCTCCCATACACCTCGTTGTCGGTGGTCGAAAAATAGTGCTCCATATTGATCCACTGGGCCACGACTTGCGGAGCAGTGAGGAGGACTTCCAACAGACGGTTCGTAGGATCTTCCCGATAGTCGTACGAGTGAAGGAAGACACGCCCCTTCAAGTCGAGTCCCTTCGTCAACTCTCGTCGAGCGATGATGAAGGCCGCGTTTCCCGACAGGCCCCATTCCGGCCGCACCTGGCTCCAGTCCGCGCTGCGCATGCGGACGTGCGCTTTCGCCTGCTTGCCGGGTAGCGGCTGCGGCACATCCGGCAGGCGCGCGCATCGTTCCTGGCTGGTGAGTTCCGCCGCTTCTTGGAGGTCCTCCTGCAAGCGGGCAAGGTCGGCCCGATGCGTCGGGGGCACGTCCTCCAAGTCGAACAGCTGCACGACATCGGTGGTCGTGTCCATCTGACCTGCCAGGAAGTGTGTGTCGGACGGGATCTCGATCCCATTCTTGGCGAGTCGAGACCTGACCTGCGCGTTGTTTGCCATGAGAGCGAGCACGCGAGCATTGGGCTTGCCCTCATTGCCTCCGCATGCGCCGCAGTCGAGCGCAGACTCGTAAGGATTGTTTTCGGAAGTGCTGCCGTGCGCGCAGAACAGCACCAACCGCGCAAAGTTCTTGGTCAGGCCCATCATGCGCAGCGCGGTGTCTACCGTGAGCGTCTGCTCTTCAAGCGTGAAACCCGTCCTCGTGATGCGTTCCTTGTGTCGCGAGGCGGATCGAGCGTTGAGTTCGTACTGCCGGCGCAAGACGTCGATGAGACTGATCAGCACTTCCTTGGAGATCCCGGCCTGGTCGGCGGCTCCGCGCAGCGATGGGTCCGGCTCGTCTGATCCCGATAAGGCATGCTGGCGCAGGCTTTCTATGAGACCCGATGTCATGCGTGAGCTCCGCAACCCGAGCCGTTCCTGCAGCGCCTTCCGTACGACGGCCTGCTGCTCGGCGGCCACCATCTCGGCGGTGTCGGCCGGCGCCAGTTTATCGACCGTGAGTGTCGTGGCGATGGCCGGCACAAACAGGTGTTGCAGCCACGCGGTCCAGCGCCGATACAAAGAGGGCAACAGCGTCTTGCCGAAAATGGGAATGCCGTAAAACCATCCGAGCGATTCCACCATGACGTAAGGCGTCACGACGTTTTCTTTGAGGTCATGCAGGAGTGTATGGCCGGCATGCACCCATTTCGTCCGGGTCTGGTGCTTCGACACCTTGTGGTCCAAATAGCTGCGGGGGATCTCCCTTACTTCATTTTTCGCGCGCATGATGACCGGAAACTGTTCGGTGTCATGTTCCTTGCCCCATGCGCGGTAGCGAATGAACGCAGCGAAGAAACCGGCAAAGCCGTACGTCTCATGCGCGCCCGTCGATTCCAAGTGGCGGCGGAAGGGTTCGGATCTCACATCGATGCAGTAGACCGATTGCGAGTAGGGCCGGGACTGCTCCTCATGATGGCCGGTCGTCGCACGAGGACGGATCTGCCCCAACAGTGAATGCTGATAACTCCTTTCGAGAGCCTTGAGCCACACCGGACCATGCGCAGACTCCGGAAACGCTTCGATCCAGTCGGCGATGTGTTTCAGCGTCCCGGGAGCAGCTTCGACGAGCCGCTCCGGATCGATGTTGAGCGATTGGGATAGCGCCAGTAGCGTCCTGGCTGCCGCCCGACGCGCAGCCGCCGCCTGCCGGGGAACCACTTCAATCTCGTAGCGATCGATCACCGACTTCCACCCATTACCTCTCTGGTGAGCCAGCCGATCGACCTCTTCCGCGTAGAGGGCCGGCAATCGCCCCGCCACCCGCTGCCGCCTCAAGTAATACTCTTCCGGATGCTCGCGCATGTAGGCGATGACGGCTTCGTAGCGACCTTCGATGCCGAGTTCGTCCCGGCAAGCCTTCGCCACAAGTTCCCGCGCATACCAGAGACGAACGGCCAAAAACTTGACCAGCCCCGCCGGATAGGCCTGTTGCCAAGGATAGTCCCGCTCTTCGCCCCGCCATTTAATGAATCCGGCCCAGCCAGGGAGCGCCGTGAGTTGCAACGACAAATAATCCTGTCGAAGATCATAGGGAATGCCGAGCGCATCAAGGCTCTCGAGCAGCGCATCTTCGGGATATTCGGGAAGGGCGGCAATTTTTCGGCCGCTTTCGGAAATTCCGCAGGGTGACCATTCATGCGCGGCGATCAACTTCCAGGCTTGGTAGAGACCCTTGTCGCGGTCGGGCATGGCCCAGGTCGCGTGCCCTTCGTCGAGGAACGCTTCACACCATTTGATGAGTTGGTCGTTGATCTGACCGACGATCCGCGTCCCCATCGTATCGTCGCACCAGTGCGAAAGGGTCAACCATCGGCCGAGCGCGGCGTGATCGCTGTCTACGATGCCGTTTATCCGGGTCCGCAGATCGGGATACGTCAGGACAGACTGGAGGCGGACCGTGAGGCGTTCGATCAACGCATGCGACGGATCGGGCAACTGACTATCCAGAGGTTCGACGGCGGGTGATCCGATTCCATCCGTCAGACAGGCGCGCAACACGTCGCTGTGCATGACGGTACGCGCGCCGACCGCCACGCTGGTTGGCGATGCCACATCGCGCAACACCTCGTCCAGATCTTCGGGTCGAATCCGGCCCGACCGCAGGTAGTGGCGATACAAGGCGCTGGAGAGGTAGCCGCTCCCGCCCATAAACTGCTTGCCGCGGCGTACCGTTTCCTCGAACGGCAGGTATTCAAGACTGTGAAGCGGATTGTGATGGACGAACGTCCGCATCGGCCAATATTGCGCGATGACCTCTCCGGCGAGCCGAACGATGGCGCGCAACTCCATCCGTCTCGATTCGATGTCGGTCGTGCGACCTAGCGATTCCACGTCGGCGATTCTCCCAAAGAAATGAATCCGAACCGGGCGCCTTCCGGAGCAAACAGGGTCGCAGGCGCGAGGCCGAGAGCGAGAAGCACGAGCACGACGATCAGCAACGAAGCGAATTCGGCACGAAGCAAATCAGTGTATCGCAATTCGGCCCGCCGGACGCCGAAGAGCAACCGTTGGACCATCTGCATGATGTACCAGGACGCGGCGAGCCATGCGAGAAGCGTGACGAACAAGCCCGCCAAGGAGGGAAACGGAGTGCTCAACAGGAGTCCCATGAATCCGGCGAAGACGCCGAAAGGCGGCAGACCCATTGCAGCGAGCGCCAGCAATGACAGCAAGACCGCATATTGAGGCATGCCGGTTGCCAGGCCGCTGATGGCTTGCGGGTCGACGTCGTCGCCGTATCGGGTGCGAATCACCTGCCAGGCGATCATGAGCCCGCTCGTCGCCAATCCCACTGTTCCAACCAAGAGTGCGGACCGAGGGGTGGTCGTGCGTGAGGCGGCCGCGAACCACCAGAAGATGGAAAAGAATGAAAGACTGCCGTAGGCCAGGAGAAGACGCACTCGGGTTTGCGCCAAGGCTTTGAGCGCCCCATACGAAGCTCCCACCAACGCGAACAGGCTCAGCGTCCAAGCCACGATGTCCGGGACCATGGAAATCGCAGCGCCGAGTTCGTGCAGACCAGCAGTAGGAAGGAGCACCACAATAAATGAGGGTAGGCTGCCCGGCAATCGCGTCAACGCCGTGAGGTGACCATCATGGAATGGGACGAGGGGAAGCAAGACCGCACAGGCCAGCAAGGATCCAAGCGAGGATAGCGGACCCTCGGTTGCGATCGAGAGTGCCGCGCAAAACGCTCCGACACCATAGGCACCAATGCCCCACCAAGACCGCGGCCAGAGCGCGCTGTGGTGGCGATAGAGCAGTCCCGCAGTCAGCACCAAGAGCAGCGCCACGCTCAACAGACTGATGGGCGGTTGATGGCTCAGGGCTGACAGGCCCAGGCCGAGAAACAGCAAGGTCAACAGCCACGAACGCCGGTGGTGTTCGTGAACCGGCTGCCCCAGGATCGAGATCGTCGCGGCCAGGGGCAGGAGATACAGCGGCAAGAGCCCGTCAGGCGGAGCGTCGACGCGACCGGCACAGATCGCGACGGAGGCGAGGCTGATCACGCCCCAGGCGATTGAGGACTGTTTCAGTCGCTCAGGATCTGCCAGGAACGGCAAGCTGGCCAGCACGCCCAGCAATGGGAGGCCGGCCAGGACCCATGGAATCAACGCACCGTCGATCATCGCGACCAGCCTCGCTCTCGCTTGTCGAGCTGGTGGACCAAGCGCATGATGGTTTGCCCGCCCAGCGCATAGAGTTCGTCGGCATAGAGCCGGTTCATGAAAGGGAGGTACAGGCGTACACGCATCCCTTCAATCCAAGCCGGCATTCGCAACGTCATGCCATGGGCGCCCATATAGAGGTAAGACCAACCGGCGAGGGTCAGTACGGTGGCGGTCACAATGATGAGGTCAAACAGCCAATCTGGAAGATCAGCGGCTTTGAAGTATAAGGCCACTTCATCAGGATCGGGATACAGAAATTCCGTGAACGACCCGACGGCGAACAAATACACGAACACGACAAACAGCAGCGTCATCAGCATCGCAGCCGAGACTTTCCAGGACGCGACTTGGCGCAGACGCGTGAGCGTCAAAATCGCTTGTGACGAGGTGATCCAGATGAAGAACAAGAAGATCACCGTCCCTTGCGATTCCAACAAGGGAATGCGTAAGACCCCATGCGTAATGAGGAGAATGAGCAGCGGAATGAACAGCGTGGTCACGGATCCGGTGATCCACGTGAGTCGGGACAGGCCCGGTTCCTCGACCTGGTGGTCCACATGCGGGAAATGGGGCTCCTGTCGGGCTTTATGAATGACATTGCCACAGTTCAGGAAGACCGTCGCTTTGAACAAGCCGTGCGCGATCAAATGGAATACGGCGAGGGAAAAAGCGCCCAGCCCGCATTCCATGATCATGTACCCCATCTGGCCAATTGTGGAGAAGCCGAGGGTCTTTTTGATGTCGTTTTGGGCCAGCATCATCGAGGCGCCGAGCACGGCCGTCAGGGTTCCGATCACAAAGGCGACATGCAAGGTGGGTGAGCTCAGTCCGAACAATGGGGCAAGCCGGTTGATCAAGAAGCCGCCGGCATTAATGATGCCTGCGTGGAGCAACGCATGCACCGGCGTGGGAGCGAACAGCGATCCGGGGAGCCACAGATGGAGGGGAAACTGGGCCGATTTCCCCATGGCTCCGATGAAGAAGAGCAGCGTGACGGCCGTCACGCCGCTCATATCCATGCCGGGCCAGAGCGACAACACCACCGGGGTGTCGGCGGCCCTCAGAAACAGATCCTGGAAATCCAGCGTGCCATACAATTGATAGGCGAGAGCGATCCCGGCGAGGAAGGCGGTGTCGGCTACACGCAGAAGCGTGAATGTCTTGAACGCCCCTGCGAGCGTTCCCGCATGGGCATGGTTGTGCGCGAGCACGTACAGCAGGTAGCTGAGAATCTGCCAGAAGAGAAACAGCATCATGAGATTGGCGCTGGACACCATGCAGATCAAGACGAAATCCGTCAGGCAGATCATGGCCAGATACCGGCGGGCATGGCGGTCCTGGAACATGTATCCGATCGAATAGTTGTAAATAATGACGCTGACGCCCGTGATCAGCGTCATCATCACGGCGCTCAACCGGTCGACGTACAGCCCGATAGGGATCGCAAACGAGGCCACCGAGGAGAGATTGTACAAGCGGATCGAGACGGGTCCGCCGGTCGTGACAAAATAGAGCGTTCCGACGGCGCCAAGGAAAGCCGCGCCGATGGGATAGGCGGCCATCTTCGCCCGCGCCTGCTCCGAGCTGCCCGGTCCGAATACCACGATGCAGGCAGCTGCGAGCAGGAGAAGCGGCACCAGCAGGACGAGCGTCATGGCGACCTCATGTGGGGCTAACCATTAATACGGCATACAGATTGTCGTCAAGCAGGCCATCACAGTGTCCGTCCCCGTGCCGGCTCATCGAAGCGCCGGATCGCGGCCAGATGAGCCCGAGCGAGACGATTCAACAATTCGTCGACGTAGAGCCGATTGTAGAAGAGGACGTACAACCGTACCCGTATACCATCGATCCAACTCGGCATCGGCAGCGATCGGCCATGAGCCCTCACATACACATAGCACCAGCCGATAATGGTCATGAGCGTTGCGGCGCCGATCATCATGTCGAACAGCCGGCTCGGCAGCTCCGCCGCTTTGAAGTAGGCTGCGACCCGTTCGGGATCAGGGTATAAGAATGCCGTGAACGACTCGACCGCAAACAGGTATACGAACACGACGAACAAGAGCGTCATCAGCATCGCAGCGGACACTTTCCATGACGCGACGGCGCGCAGACGCGTAAGCGTCAAGATGGCTTGTGACGACGTGATCCAGATGAAGAACAGAAAAATTACCGTGCCTTGCGCTTCGAGCAGGGGAATCCGCAACGCCCCGTGCGTCACCAAGAGGATCACCAACGGGATGAGCAGCGTGGTGACGAATCCGGTCGCCCATGTCAGCCGCGAGTAAGTCTCCTCTTCGGTGTCGTACTCGGGATGGGGAAAATGAGGCTCCAGCCGGGCCCTCCGGATGACAGTGCCGCAGTTGAGGAACACCGTCGCCTTGAACAGACCGTGGGCGATCAAGTGGAAGACGGCGAGCGCGAAGGCTCCGAGGCCGCACTCCATGACCATGTAGCCCATCTGTCCGATGGTCGAGAACCCGAGCATGTTCTTAATGTCATTCTGCGCCAACATCATGGAGGCGCCGAGCACGGCCGTCAGCGCGCCGATGAAAAAGGCGATATGCAGTGTGGTCGAACTGGATCCGAACAGCGGCGCGAGTCTGTTGATCAGGAACCCTCCGGCATTGATGATGCCGGCATGCAGCAGCGCCGTCACGGGCGTCGGTGCGTACAGATAGCGCGGCAGCCAGATGTGAAACGGGAATTGCGCCGACTTGCTCATGGCGCCGACCAGCAGCAGCAGCGTGACTCCAGTGGCGCCGGGGCATTCAACGCCGGGGAGCAATGTGATCGTGGCCGTGGTGTTCACGGCCGCGGTGAACAGTTCCGGAAATTCCAGCGTGCCGTACAGCGCATAGGCCAGGGCGGTGCCGGCGAGAAAGGCGACATCTCCGGCACGAAGAATGGCAAAGGCTCGAAAGGCGCTGTCCAACGTTGCGGAATGCGTGTGATTGTGAATCAGCAGATAGAGGAGATACGACAGCATCTGCCAGAAGAGAAACAACATCAGGAGGTTGCCGCTCGAGACCATGCAAAGCAAGACGGAGATGGCGACCCCGAGTAGCGCGAAATAACGGCGTTCATGCGGTTCCTGATACATGTATTCAATGGAGTACGCATAGATGATCGTTCCTATGGCGGAGATGAGCACCATCATGACCGCGCTGAGACGATCGACGTAGAAGCCGAGGGGGACGGGAAATGAACCGGCCTGTGCGGGATCATACAACCGTACCGTGATCGGCCCCTGCGTGACGACAAGGTACAACGTCGCAATGGCTCCGGCGAAGGCGGCACCGATCGGCCAAACGGCGATCTTCACTCGGTGACGGGTTGCCTCACCGCTCCCTGCCACCACGATGAGTGTAGCGAGCAACGGCAATAGCGGGATCAACAGCACAGCGGACATCGACATCTCCTCAATCCCTCAAAAACACAAAAGCCAACCGGCACTCGACAACATCGAAGCGCCTGAGTTGGCTTGTACTGCGACCAGCCTCAAAGGAAAACAGCCGATCGCCCTACGGCCACGTCATATCTAGATGAGGCGTCCTATTCGTCCTCGAGCAGGGACCGGGACAAGCAGCAGCGCCCGTCTAGTTGAATGGCAAATCATGAATAATACGGCCGCCTGATCACCGTCAAGCCTGGAACGGCTCATCCGTCCTTTTCATTTGGCCGGTCTGGTCCGAAAGACCTAAGAATGGAGTGGCCCGGAGACAAAGGACTCACGTTTCCGCTTGTCCGTCTCTGCCGGCCCTCCTATAATCCTGCGCGCCGGAGGGATACATGGAAACATCGATCCGCAATGCGATCATCAAATTCGAGCAGGAGTTCATGGGAAGAGGGCCGGACGACGTCCGGGCCTCTATCGTCCGTGATTTGGTCGTCGTTCGCCTCAAGGGTGTGCTCACGCCGGCTGAGCGTCAACTGGCGAAAACTGCGGAAGGTGTCGACATGGTGAAGCGTCTGCGGCAGAAT
>DATEEH010000011.1:0-13416 GCA_035281245.1 Nitrospira sp. | reverse complement strand
TGTCGTCCTTTGCTTTCTCCTTGACCTTTGCTTTGTCCTCTGGCTTCGGTTTGTCTTCGGCCTTGGCTTTGTCTTCAGTCTTGGCTTTGTCCTCTTTTTTCTCTTCGGCCTTGGTCTTGTCGTCTTTTCCCTTGTCGTCGGTGGCCTTGGCCTTCTCTTCGACGGCGGGTTTGTCTCCGTGCTTGCCGTTATCGGCTTTCGCGTCCGTCTCCTTCTTCTTCGTCTCGGTCGGGCGCGACGGTTCCTTCCCCCCTCCCGATGATCCTTCCTCCGCGGCATGGCCCGGGGCGCTCATCAGCGCGAGAACCAGTAATCCCCAGAGGGGCCATATGGTCATGGGCGGCAACCTTCGCTGTATGCTCGCTGGAGCGGCCTCGACGGCGCTCGAATTCGTGGTTGCATCTTCGCCGGTAGCCCGGTGGAAGCGTACTGGGGACTTCCCCAGGGGCATGGCATGCCGGGCAAAGGCGATTGCCGCCCTGGAGGGCGCCTTCGACAGGGGGAACTCCTAGTTAGGAGAACCACCATCTAGTTGTATCGTGCCTGGAACGGCGTCTCCCAAGCCTCCCAAGTAGGAAACAATGAAACCGCAACGGGTGTTGGGAATTATCATGGCGGGAGGCAAGGGCGAGCGTCTCCTTCCGTTGACGGAGGTTCGCAGCAAACCGGCCGTCCCCTTCGGCGGAAAGTATCGCATCATCGACTTTGTCCTCAGCAATTTTGTCAATTCCGGTATTACGTCGCTCTACGTCCTCGTTCAATATCGTTCACAGTCGTTGATCGAACATCTTCGAAAAAGCTGGCACCTGGGAGGGCGGTTGTCGGAGAGCTTTGTCAGCGTCGTGCCTCCGCAAATGCGCGCGAGGGACGGGTGGTATGAAGGCACGGCCGATGCGGTCTACCAGAATCTCAACCTGATCGCCGATTGGCAGCCTGATGTCATTGCGGTCTTCGGAGCCGATCATGTGTACCGGATGGACATTCGACAAATGCTCGAGGACCACCTGGAGCACGATGCCGACGCCACCGTGGCGGCGCTGCCCGTGCCGGTTCAGGCTGCCGGCGGCTTCGGCATCTTGGAGGCCGATGAGGACGGCAGAATGATCGGATTCGAAGAAAAACCGTCCGCGCCAAAAGTGATGCCCGGGCGACCGGGCTTCGCCTTGTCTTCCATGGGGAACTACTTGTTCAAGACCAAGGCGCTGGTGCCGCTGCTTCAGCGCGACGCCTGCCGGCCCGGCACGCATGATTTCGGCCGCAATATCGTCCCGGAACTTCTCGAGCATCATCGCGTCTATGTCTATAACCTCGAGAGGAACGCGATTCCGGGATTGCGCCCGTACGAAGAGCGCGGCTACTGGCGTGACGTGGGAACGTTGGAAGCGTACTGGCAAACCAACATGGATCTGCTGGGGGAGAGTCCGCTCTTCGATTTGCGCAATGCCGAATGGCCGATCTTTTCGAGCGGAACGGAAGGTCCGATGGCCACGCTCGTTCGCACGCTGGTCGACGACTCGATGATCGGACAAGGCGCGCTCTGTCTCGATGCCGATATTCGGAAGTCGATTGTCGGAGGGGGCGTGCGCATCGAGCGCGGGGCCCAGCTCGAAGAGTGTGTCATCATGGACAACGTACGCATCGGAGCGCACGCACGGCTGCGACGTGTCATCGCGGATCGAGGCAGCGCGGTGGCCGCTCATAGTCGCATCGGATACGATGCGGGATATGACAGCAGGAGATTTCACGTGTCCCAGTCCGGCCTGGTCGTGCTGCCGCATCCGACGTCCGTGAAGGGCGATCTCTTGAGGCGCGCATCATGAGCGCTTCGCAGTTACCGAGCACGGTGCCATCGGCGACCTATCGCCTGCAGTTGCATCGTGGCTTCACCTTTGCGGACGCCGCCCGGGCGGTGCCCTATCTGCAGGCCCTGGGAATCAGCGAATGTTATCTGTCTCCCATCAGCAAGGCGGCGCCCGGAAGCGATCATGGATACGACGTGATCGATCCCGTCGTGTTGAATCCGGAGCTGGGAGGGGAGGACCAGTTCCAGGAATTCGTCGGGGCCTTGCAGGCGCATGGCATGGGACTGGTGCTCGACGTCGTTCCCAATCACATGGGCATCGCGAAAACGCTGAACCGCTGGTGGCGAGATGTCCTCGAGAACGGCCCCGGTTCAAAGTACGCGACCGCCTTTGACATCGATTGGCATCCGATCAAACGTGAACTGGACAACAAGGTTCTGCTGCCGATCCTCGGCGATCAGTACGGGACGGTCCTCGAAAGCCAGGAAATGGAGTTGGCCTACGAGGACGGCGCGTTCGTGCTGCGCTACGGCGACCACCATCTGCCCCTGGCGCCGAACACGTGGGGGCACGTCTTGTCTTATCGTCTGGAGCAGTTGGTCGTGGAAGGCGAGCAGGACATGTCCGTCCTGGAACTGCAGAGCATTTTGACCGCGCTGAAGAATTTGCCCGGCGTGAGCGAACGAGACCCGGAACGGACCGCAGAACGGTACCGCGAAAAGGAAATTGTCAAGAAACGATTGTCCGCGTTGATGGACGGCAGTCCCGGCATCCGCGCGTTTGTCCTGGAGAATGTGCGGATATTCAACGGGGAGCGCGGGCGTTCGGAAAGCTTTGATCTGCTCGATGCCTTGCTCAATGAACAGGCGTATCGCCTGGCGTCCTGGAAGGTGGCCTCCGAGGAGATTAATTATCGCCGGTTTTTCGACATCAACGACCTTGCCGCGATCCGGATGGAGGATGAGGCGGTGTTCCAGGAGGCGCACCAACTCCTGCTCCAGTTCGTCAGGCAGGGCATCGTGCGGGGATGCCGCATCGATCATGTCGACGGGCTGTACGATCCCGGACGGTATCTTCGGCAACTGCGAGAGCTGACCACGTCGCAGACGGACGGATCGCAGCCGCTCTTCATCGTGGTCGAGAAAATTCTGGGCAAGGATGAGCCGTTGCCTGAATGGTGGCCGGTCCAGGGCACCACCGGTTATGACTTTCTCAATCTGGTGAACGGACTGTTCGTGGCCGGCACGAACGAAACCGCGTTCACGTCCTTCTATGCGAAGTTCATCGGACGCGACGACGACTATGCCGACCTCGTCTACGCCTGCAAGCAGCTGATCATGCAGGTCTCCATGGCAAGTGAAATCAATGTGCTGGGGCATCAGCTCAACGGCATTTCTGAACGGGACCGGCGCTCCCGCGACTTCACGTTGAACAATCTCACCCATGCGATCAGAGAAATCATCGCCTGCTTTCCCGTGTATCGCACGTACGTGACCGAGGAGGCGCAGACCGTTGCCGACCGGGATCGTGCCTATATTCACATGGCCGTGGCTCGTGCGAAGCGACGGAACCCTGCGCTCAGCGGCCAGGTGTTTGATTTCATCCGGTCGATTTTGTTGAAACAGCGCGAGACGCGTCGGAAGGAGGATCACGACGAGCAAATTCGATTTGTCATGAAATTCCAGCAAACGACCAGCCCCGTCACGGCCAAGGGCGTCGAGGATACCGCGTTTTACCGGTATCACCGCCTAATTTCGTTGAACGAGGTCGGCGGTGAACCGGAACAGTTCGGGTTCTCGGTGGAGGAATTTCACAAGCGCATGTGGGAACGGCAGGCTCGCTGGCCGCATTCCCTGTCGACTTCGTCGACGCACGATACCAAGCGCAGCGAAGATGTGCGCGCCAGAATCAACGTGCTGTCGGAGTTGCCTCAGGAATGGAAACTCAAAGTGAGCCGTTGGAGCCGTCTGAACCGACAGCACTTTAAGGAGAGTGAAGGCGAGAGGATTCCGGACCGCAACGACGAGTATCTGTTTTATCAGACACTCGTTGGTGCTTGGCCGCTGGAGGCCATGGGAGACGAAGCCTATCAGGACTTCTGCGGGCGGATTCAACGGTATATGCTGAAGGCCGTACACGAGGCCAAGGCGCACACGAGCTGGGTGAATCCAAGCCCCGCCTACGACCACTCCGTTCAGACGTTCATTGAGGCCGCACTGACACGGAAGCCGTCGAATCGCTTTCTCGAAGATTTTTTGCCCTTTCAAGAGCGGGTGGCGCGCTACGGCCTGTACAACTCACTCAGCCAGTTGGTGTTGAAGATCGCCGCCCCGGGAGTGCCGGATTTCTATCAAGGCACCGAGTTGTGGTCCTTCCACCTCGTCGACCCGGACAACCGCGGTCCCGTCGATTACGGCATGCGGTCGGCGATGGCGGAGGAGCTTCGAGGAACGACGAAGCGGTTGGGCCCTGATCGCGCCGAATTTTCCAGAGGAGTATTCGAACAGGCGCAGGACGGGCGCGCGAAGATCTACACGATCATGGCCGGGTTGGACTATCGGCGGTTGCATCCGGAATTGTTTCAGCAGGGCGAGTACGTGCCGCTTGAATGCGGAGGCTCAAAGAAGCATCACGTCTGCGCCTTTGCACGCTTGTATCAGCACCAAGCGCTGGTGGTGGCGGTGCCGCGACTCGCCGCCACGCTGACTCCCGACAGTAAGCATCCGCCGATGGGACCGTCGGTCTGGGAAGACAGCTGGATCAGTGCGCCTCCCTGGCCCACGCTCGGCGAGTTTCGTCATCTCTTGACCGGAGAAATCATCGAGGCCGAATCACTCAACGGCCGCCGCGTCCTCTCGCTCGCACGGGTGTTGAATCATGCGCCCGTCGCTCTCCTGGAACGGATCTCCTGAGGCGAAGCTTCGAGTTGCGAGTTCCGAGTTTCGAGGTGGAAACTCGCAACCCGAAAGCACTTTCTCTAGGGAGCCTCCCAGTTGGTGACCTATCGGTGCGTGATATCGTCATCTGAGACGGCTGAGTGCCGCTGAGACGAAAGTACAACATGCCGGTACAACACCCTGCGGGCACCGCGAACCGTCCGACGACGGTCGAAAACAGAACATCCCATCAGCTCGGGGAAAGCTCCCACGACACCTACGGGGTGGAGACCCGCTGGCTTGCCACTCTTGAGTCCATGATCGAGCGCTACCCTTGGCCGACGCTGCTGCTGGCGTTGGGCCTGGGGTATCTGCTCTCAAGGCGGATGAGGTAGCGCATGCAGGAAACGCGACGGTCCGGACTCGGGTTCATGAACCTCGTGAGCGGGATTCTGGACGATGCCAGGCTTCTGCTGCGGCAGGAGGCGCAACTATTACGAGATGAAGTCAAACTGGAACTCTCGAAGGCCGGACGGGCCGCTTCGGGGTTCGGCGTTGGCGCCGTCCTGGCGTCAGTGGGGGCGTTGTTTCTGTTGCTCATGCTCGTACACGGCCTGAACGAGTGGTTGCTGTGGCCGCTGTGGGCTTGTTACGGCTTGGTCGGGGGGCTCATTACCGGCGTCGGCATCGCGCTGATCGTAAGGGCGCAGTCGCTGGCGTCGAGCGTGCACACGACTCCTCAACGTAGCCTCCATGCGATGAAGGAAAATGTCCAATGGATCAAAGAGCGCATGATGTTGAAGAGGACCTGAAGAACATTCTTCACACCCGCCTGTCGCTGGCCGACAAGATCGATACGCTTGAACGGCACGTGGAAGCCACCGTGGAATCCACGAAATTGGCGGCGCTGGATGCTCTCGATCTGGCGAGGAACAAGGCCGCCGGGTTCATCGAATCCACGACTCACCAGCTCAATCCTTCCGTGCAGGCCGGCCGAAGGCCATGGATCATGGTGGGCAGTGCAATCGCCGTGGGCTTCCTGGCCGGTCTGCTCGAGCAGCGGCGGCGACGGGCGGGCGTCTATCGTTACTACCCACCGGACGCCGAAGGCGCGGACGTGATGCCCGAGGATGGACGATCCCATGAGGAGGGCGGCGTCTATCCGTTTTATGGAAGAGAGAAACCTCGAACGTCCGGCGCTCGTCGCTGGTCCGGGGACGAACCGCACGAGGTGCGACGATCAGAGACGGCGCTCTCCGAAGCGTGGAAGCCCCTCCGGGGACTGTGGGATGACCTGACGAGAGAAGTGGCCCAGGAACGTGACCGAGTGCAGAATGCCGTGCTCCAGGCCGGGCATTCATTCATTCAGGACATGGTGCGGATCGCCGGACAATCGCTGATCGACCAGCTGAGCCGGTCGGGGCGGTCTGAAGAATTCCGCCATGGACAACGCCGGACCGGGTACGAGTGATCGGTGTCGACGCGCCGCGAGAGCATCTCTTTTCATTGCCGCCGGAGAAGGATGAGGAGAGGATGAAGCGTCGCCGCGGCTGGATCATTGCGGGCGTCGTCCTGAGCGTCGTCGTTGTGAGTCTGGTGATTCTGGCTGCCGTGGCCGACGAGCCTCTCCGCCGCTATATAGAGGAGAAGGCGAATGCGGCACTGCCGGGGTTCCATGTGTCGATCGGCACGCTCGCTCTCCATCCCCTGACGCTGTCCGTTGAGCTCCACGACTTCATCGTCCGCCAGGACATCCGTCCGGACCCGCCCATTGTCGCCATTTCCCAGGTCACGGCCGATGCGCAGCTCACCGCGCTGTTGAGAGGGCAGCTCGGGGCCGATCTTCGCGTCGATGCCCCGGTATTTTCCATCACGCAAAGGCACGTCGACGGATTGCTGCGCAGAGGCGACAAAGAGGTCGTTGAAGAACAGGCGGAGGCCTGGCAGGACCGCTTGCGAGAGAGTGTGGCGTTTCGTGGCGCGTTCCATCTCACCAACGGCCGGCTCACGTACGATCCGGGCAAGCCGGCTGCCGAGCCTCTTGAAATCGAGCGGATCGACATGGAAGTCCGTAACATCACGAATCGGCCGGACGCCAACGAGGAATATCCCTCGCCATTGCACGTGAATGCGCGGTTTCCGGACCAGTCGCAGATTGATATTGAGGGCCGGGCCGATTTGCTGGCCGTGCCGGTGGCACGTGTCGACGCGAACCTCAAAGTGGAACGGCTGGACCTCAAGAATGTGCTGCCGGTTGCCGGACGCTTCAACGTGCAGTGCCGGGAGGGGGCGCTCGACCTCGACGGCAGGGTTCAGTATTCCAATGAATCCACCATCGTGGCGATCAACGAGCTACGGCTTCAAGACGCAAAAATCGATTATGTGCACTCGGCCGCCACGAAACGGAGAGAAGTTCAACATGCCAAGAAGGTCGCCAAAAAGGCCAAAGAGGCCCATCAGGATCCACGCGTAGTCGTGAAGGTCGAGCACGGCAAGATCACCAACAGCGAAGTGGGCTTCGTCAACGTGGCGACGGATCCCGACTATCGGGTGTTCATGACCGAACTGGACATGGATGTGAATAGTCTGAGCAACCGTCTGGAGGAGGGCACGGGAATCGTCAAGGTGACGGGAAAGTTCATGGGGAGCGGTCAGACAGAGTTGAAGGGCACGTTCCGTCCGGAGAAGCCGAGACCGGACTTCGATATGAACGTCAGGATCGTCAAGACCAAGGTCGACGCGTTCAACGATGTGTTGCGTGCCTACGGGAATATGGACACACATCAGGGGATGTTCGCGTTTTTCAGCGAATTGTCGGTGAAGGACAATCAGATCCACGGGTACGTGAAACCGTTGCTGAAGGATGTCGAAGTGTACGATCCAGAACAGGACAAGGAGAAACCGGTGGCCAAGAAGCTCTACGAGGCCGTGGTCGGCGGCGTGCTGGGCCTCCTCGAGAACAAGACGCGGGATGAAGCGGCGACGATCACGGATTTGTCCGGTCCTGTCGAGAACCCGCACGCCAATACCTGGCAGATCGTCGCGAAGCTCGTGCAGAACGCCTTTTTCAAAGCGATCCTTCCGGGCTTTGAACACGTGGGTTGAGATGAGGCCGCCCAATCCCTGGAAATTAGGGGGGCTGACCGTTGCCGAGTTGGCACGGCGTCTTTGGCGGGAAGCCCAGCAGGATGAATTGCTGGGGCGCGCCGCCCAGCTGTCCTACTATGCCCTGCTCGCACTCTTTCCCGCCTTGATTTTCCTGACCGCTCTGATGGGACTGTTTTCAGTCGAAAGCTTCATGCCGGAGCTCATGAGTTACTTGCGCAACGTGCTGCCGGCCGACGCCTTGTCGATGGTTCAGCGGTTTCTCACTCAGGTGGCGGAAGGCAGCGGTGCCAACATCCTGTCACTGGGGGCGCTGGGTGCGCTCTGGGCCTCGTCGAGCGGCGTGACGGCCATCATGGACGCGCTGAACGTCGTCTTCGGTGTGAAGGAGGACCGGCGTCCCTTTTGGCGCGTACGATTGACCGCCATCGTCCTCACGATCGGCCTGGCGGGTTTCGTGATTCTGTCGCTGGCGCTGGTGCTCTATGGACCGACGATCGGACGGTGGATCGCCGAGTTGCTCGGCTTCGGCGTGGCGTTCACCTGGATGTGGAACGTGCTGCAATGGCCGATCATCGCCGGTCTCATGCTCATCGTTGTCGCGGCGATCTATCATATCTGCCCCGATCGCCACTACAAGCACTGGCGATGGATCACGCCGGGCTCGCTGTTCGCCGTGGTCATGTGGCTGATCGTGTCACTGGGGTTCAAAGCGTATGTCGACAACTTCGGGGATTACAACAAGGTGTACGGCTCGATCGCCGGGGTCATTGTATTAATGCTCTGGTTCTATTGGAGCGGGATGGTGTTGCTGCTCGGCGGCGAGATCAACGCGGAAATTGAGCAGGCGGTGGCCGAGCGGACGCCAGCGTCCGCCGGCACGAGAGCGAAACAGGCCGCATAGGCAGTGAATGAGTGATCAGTGAACAGCGAACAGCGAGAATGAACGACGCCTGAAACCCGATCACTGACCACTGATCACCGATCACCGGCTTAGGGAGGTGAAGATGGTCCGCACGCTGTGGAAAGGTGCCATCAGTTTCGGGCTGGTCCATATTCCGGTCGGGCTCTATTCGGCGGAAAAGCGCAATAGCTTCGACCTCACGATGTTGGACCGTCGCTCGATGAAACCCGTCGGATTCAAACGCTACAACAAGGAGACGGGAGAGGACGTCCCGTGGGAGGAAATCGTCAAGGGGTACGAATACGACAAGGACCGCTATGTGGTGCTGACCGAGGCCGATTTCAAGCGCGCCAACGTCGAAGCCACCCAGACGGTGGACATTCTCAGTTTCGTCGAGCAGGACGAGATCGAGCCGATGTACTACGAGACGCCCTACTACCTCGCGCCCGACAAGCGTGGACACAAGGGCTATGCGCTCTTGCGGGAAACGCTGAAGCAGACGGGAAAAGTCGGCATTGCCAACGTCGTGATCCGCACGCGGCAGTACGTGGCCGCGCTCATCCCATTTCACGACGTCATCCTCATGAATACCCTCCGGTACCGCAACGAATTGCGGGACACCGATGAGTTGGACGTGCCGTCGGACGACCTCAAAGCGGTCGGTGTCAATCCTCGGGAAGTGGACATGGCGCGCCGGCTGGTCGAGGGCATGAGTGCCGCCTGGAAACCGGAGGAGCACCGGGACACCTACCATGAAGACCTCCTGGCCCTGATTGAAAAGCGTGTTCAGGCCGGACAGACGGAAGTCGTGCCCGAGCCCTCCGAGGAAGAAAAGCGGCCTCGGAAAGGCGAGGTCGTCGATCTGATGGCGCTTTTGAAAAAGAGTGTGGAAGAGAAAGGGAAGGTGCGGCGGCCCCAGGCGCCGGCCAAGGCCCGCGGCCGGAAATCGGGCCGGAAAGCCGCCTGACTTTCAGATCTCAGATCTCACATTTCAAATGTGAATCTTCAGATCTGGGGATTGGAGATTTGAAATATGAAATTTGAGATATGAGATCGGCGAAGCAGTGGCAATCTCAGATCTCAAATCTCAAATTTCAGATCGTGGGATCCGAGATGATTGCTAACCGGGGATTTTGAAATATGAGATTTTGAAATATGAGACATGAGATTTGAGATATGAGATCCGCGAGACACCCCGCATCGCTCGCCGCCGATGTACAGTCAGCAGCTCGCTCGGCAGGCTTGCGGTATGTCGACGATCGACGCCCCGGCATCTCCCGAGTCAGGCATGGAGCCAGGATCAGCTATTGCGGACCGGATGGGCGCGCCATCCGCGACCGTGAGACCCTCACACGGATTCGCTCGCTCGCGGTGCCGCCAGCCTGGCGGGACGTGTGGATTTGTCCGGATGCTCATGGTCACGTGCAGGCGACGGGTCGGGACGCGCGCGGGCGCAAACAGTACCGGTACCACCCGCGCTGGCGCGAGGTGCGCGACGGCAACAAGTATGAACGCATGATCGCCTTCGGGCGCGCGCTTCCGCTCATCAGAACACGGGTGGAGAAAGATCTCGGACTGCCGGGCCTGCCACGGGAAAAAATTTTGGCCACAGTCGTGCGCTTGTTGGAAGTGACGCTCATCCGCGTCGGCAACGAGGAATACGCCAAGCACAACGAGTCGTTCGGTCTCGCCACCATGCGCGACCGTCATGTGCGCGTCAACGGCTCGTCCCTCCGGTTCGAGTTCCGCGGCAAGAGCGGCATCCTCCATGCCGTCGATTTGGAGGACCGCCGTCTGGCCCGGATCGTCCGTCAAAGTCGCGATCTCCCCGGTTTTGAACTGTTCCAGTACGTGGATGCCTCCGGAGAGCGGCGGACGATCGATGCCGCCGACGTGAATGCCTATCTGAAATCCATCGCAGGAGACGAGTTTACCGCCAAAGACTTCCGGACCTGGGCCGGCACGGTGCTGGCGGCTCGCGCGCTTCGCGACATGACGGTGGTGGACTCTCAGGCCCAGGCGAAGCGCAACGTGCTGCGAGCCGTGGAAACAGTGGCCAAACGTCTCGGCAACACGAGGGCGGTCTGCCGCAAGTGCTACATCCACCCGGAAGTGGTGAATGCCTATCTCGATGGCACCCTCGCCAGCACACTCAATCGCAAAGCCGGGCGGGAACTCCGTTCACGCTTGCGGGATCTCTCGCCCGAAGAAGCGGCCGTCTTGGCGCTGCTTCATCGGGGATTGGAACTGGACGCCCGCAGGGCGGCCTGAAGGAGCGACCGACGCCCGATGCCATCCAACCTCTCTCGGCTGGCCCTGCTATCCTCACTGCTCCTCACGGCCTGCGCGACGACCTTGCCACCCACCAAAGCGACCTATGTGTTCGATCGTCGGTGCCTGCCGGCTTCGATGGAGTTGCGCCGCATGCCGGTCAGCCAGTTCGAGAACCCCGAGATCTCAAAGACATCCGCCGACCGGGAACAGGCGGCGAAGGTATACTCGCGGATCGCCGTTCATGTCGCCGAAGTGACCGACGTGTTGCCCTATCTCAACCGATTGGCGCACCTGCAACTCGAGCAAGCGTCCGGAGGGGACATCGAACGGGCACGCCGCAGGGTCACGACGCATCTGCAGTTGGCGACCATGGAAGTATCGAGTATTGTCGCCGAGATAGAGTGTGAGGTTCAACGGGCTGATGAGGTTCAAGACCGCCTCAAGCAAGTCCAAACCACCCGGACGACCACCCAGACGATTCTCGGTGTCATCTTCGGCGGGTTGGCCAACATTCTCTCCGGTGGCATCGGGATGGCGACGCAGGCAGGGGATGCCGCGCACATTGCATCGGTGGCGGGCGGCACTTTGGAAGTGCTGTTCGGGACGTCCGCCAACTTCACGAAGGTCCGGCAGGAATTCAGCCATCCCCATAATCACCTCCAGGCCTTTTGGGACGGCGAAGGAAAGGAGCGGGAATATTTCTCTCCCAGCGTCTGGCGGTTCTTGACGGAGCCCGACATCCGTGATGTGGAAGGACACAGTCTGCGCGACGTGCTCGTGGAGACGTGGAATGAAGCCGGCCGTCTCGGTGAACCAGGTTCTCGGGAGGAAAAACGCCGTAAGGAACTTTTGTTCGGTCACGGCGGACTCTATGATAGTGAGGATTTGCACGTGAGAGAGGCGATGCTGCATCAGTTGGAATCCAGCATTCAACTGATGCATCAAGATTTGGAGACTCTGCTGCGCGAAGTGCTGCTCCAGCAGGCGGTGGAAGAGGATCGTGGGTGAAGCAGGCAGTTCCCGGGAGACACTTTCGGGTCCTGTCGCTCGCCAGCCCTCCCGTCTCGCACCCCCGCCCTGTGTGAAGTCCCCCGCTTTGACCCCTGCTCTTCATGTGAGGAGCAGGCCGAAATTTCTCGGGGTAACGCTAGCCAATCCTGTGAATTGTCTTCTTCGCGATCCCTAAGCAGGACCTGATAGTTCCGAGCCGGAAGGCCGGTGAGGGGGCGTTCTGACCGTGGCGACGCCACCAACTAGGGGTCTCCCTAGTTCGCGACTCTCTTCTTCCCGATGTACGTTGGTCCGGTTTCCTATCACCACGTCCACTAACGGGCTTTCCCCCCGGAGGCATACGATGAAGCAGCCAGGCGACGAGCAAGAACGGACGGCTCTCGAGGATGCGCCAACCGTCACCAACGGCGGCACCAGGCGACGTCAGGAAATCACCGAACAACTCGGCGAAATTCTTAACGTCATGGTCGCCTACCGCAACGGCGACTTCACCGTACGGCTTCCCTCCACGTGGACCGGTGTGCTCGGGAAAATGTCCGATACGATGAACGACATCTTGGCCGTCAGTCAAAGACGGGCAGAAGAAGTCGTCCGGATTTCGCGCGTCGTGGGCAAAGAGGGACGATTGCGGCAACGAATGTCCGTCCCGGGTGTGACCGGTGGATGGGCGGACGAAATCGACTCACTCAATACCTTGATCGACGACCTGGCGTCTCCCACCACCGAGGTGACCCGCGCCGTCGGCGCCGTCGGCAAAGGCGACCTCAGCCAGGCCATGGCGCTTGAAAAGGACGGACGGCCGCTGGAAGGTGAATTCCTTCGGAGCGCCAAGCTGGTCAACAAGATGATCGAGCAGTTGGCGGTGTTTACGTCGGAAGTCACGCGCGTCGCCCGCGAGGTCGGCACCGAAGGCAAACTGGGCGGCCAGGCCCAAGTCAAAGGCGCAAGCGGCGTCTGGAAAGAACTCACGGACTCCGTGAACCAGATGGCCGGCAACCTCACCGCACAGGTGCGTAACATCGCGGAAGTCACCATCGCCGTGGCCAACGGCGACCTCTCGAAAAAGATCACCGTGGACGTGCGCGGTGAAATTCTCCAGTTGAAAGAGGCCATCAACACGATGGTCGAGCAGTTGCGGTCGTTCGCCTCTGAGGTCACGCGCGTGGCGCGCGAGGTCGGCACCGAAGGCAAGCTGGGCGGCCAGGCGGTCGTGCCGGGCGTCGCGGGGACCTGGAAGGACCTCACGGACAACGTGAACTCGATGGCCTCCAACCTGACGGCCCAGGTGAGAAATATCGTGGAAGTCACCGTGGCGGTTGCTCGTGGCGACTTGTCCCGCAAGATCACCGTGGACGTGCGCGGCGAAATTCTTCAGCTCAAGGAAGCCATTAACACGATGGTGGACCAGCTCCGCTCCTTTGCATCTGAGGTGACGCGCGTGGCG
>DATEEH010000010.1:0-25714 GCA_035281245.1 Nitrospira sp. | reverse complement strand
CTGACGGCAATACTCGCAGATAGCCCCATTGTCCGGATTGAGAGTACGGCAAGCGCTGGTTGCTGTACACATAGTCACCGGGCAATCGATAGGGTCCGCCTGCCGACGGGACAAATGCATCCAGCACTTCAGAGCCGGAGTACTCGACCACGCTGATCAGGTCGGCACCGCGCATGTATGGCTCGATCGGCCATTCATGTTTCTCAACACTGAACATGCCGTTCTGCTCGTTGTTCGCACCGATCACGTGAATGCGGACTGGATCACCCGCATGCGATTCAATGATCGGCGTCGCAGGATCCTCAGGCTTGTCCGCTTTGCACGGCTGGAACACCTTGCCGAGCGAGCAGCCCTGCTCTTCACGATACTTGTAGGGCTCCGACCGGTAATTGACGCCGGTCAGACCTGCCACGTTCTGCACGTAGGGCATGAAGCTCGTGCCGATGATGTTGTCCTCGTCCTGGAAGAACAACGCCACGTCACGATAGTTCGCCTTAGACTCATTGCCCGGAATGCTGCGATCGATGATGACATCGGCCGCCCAGGCATTCTTGTTGGAGAGATCGGCACCGGTCTTTGGATCACGATACTTCGAGCCCTTCGGACCGACCACAACCGCGCCGAACAGTCCGTTGCGCGGGTTGGTCATCACGTTCCCCCAGTCCCACACCAGCGAAGTGGTTTCGCCGTTGAACGGATCCGCAAAATAGGTGTAGGTCCGTTCGCCGCCCGGAGCGATCGTCTGATCGCCGGGGTTGTTGCCGATGTTGGCGCCCATCGAATCCTTCGGATCGAATACCAGTCCGATGGCCGAGAAGGAGGCCTTGCTCTCCTTCATCTTGTTCTTCAAGTGCACCTTCACGCAATCTCCGACGTTCACGCGGAGCGTGAGCGGCATTGGATGCGAGCCACCCGAGACCTTTGCCGCGTCTTCTTCCAACGCGTAGATCTTGGCCTCTGGATTCGTGATTTGGATCTTCCGCTCGAAATCCACTTCTATGGCCTCAGGCGCCTTCGCATTGAACGTCATGGCAGGGTAATCCATCGCCACGACATTGAAGGTCTTCACCGGGGCATCCGCCGGACAGACCGGCAACGCCTTCGGGATCTCGCTCTTGGCAGAATATCCGGCAGGCAGCTTTTTGAGATCAGGCTGCTCTTTGTCGTACACCCGAATGATGCCCCAACCGCCCTCGGAGAATTTCGAGGAGCGTCCATTGAAGTGGATGTAGTCGCCGGCTTGATGCCGCGGCCCGCCCGCTTCCGGCACCACGAGGTCATACCGCTCGGCAATGCCGATGTGGATCGAGTTCTTACGGTTGGCATCGGCTGCATAACGCTCGGACCAGAAGGTATGACCGGACAGCGTCCACGTCATCGTCTCGTTCATGAGCGTGTGCAACAGACGGAAGACCATCGTGTCACCCGTGTACGCACGCAGCAATGGCGTATACGGGTCTCCGTGGATCTGGCTATTGAACGCCTGGGACACGTCCGGATTGGTCGCCAATCGCTGGGCGATAGGGCCAGCCCGGAAGTTCAATCCGCTGCCGGTCGTATGTGTTCCTCCGTTCAGGAACGGCATCGGCGTCATGTAGAGCTTTTCCGGCATCATGAAGGACACGGTCTTGCCCGCCTCGAGCGCGACCTCAACCGGCTGCCCAGGAGGATTGCCCGCGGTCACGATGTTGACGGTGTGCGGCACGGTGTCATGCACCTGCACCATCAACTCACGGAAGCTGTTGTTCACGCCATGGCCCACCGGCTCGTTGGTATGAATGTCCGCGATCGGACCGCTCCAGACGAGCTTGCCGGTTTTCGGATCGTGATACGTGGATCCCACCGGCTCGGCGATGAACGTGCCGAACCCGCCGTGCGGCCATGTCGTGGCACCGAACGCATGGTCGTGCCAGAAGACCGTGCCAACGTCCGCATCGACCCAGAACCGCTGCCGGACGAATTCCACCGTCACGATGTCGTTCGCCGGATGATCGTTTTTCAATCCCTTCGTCAAGGTGATCGTATTCCCGTTGATCGCCTTGATCCGGGAGATTTCGTTGCCCTTCACGTTGTCGGCCCCGACCAGAATCAAGGTGCCGACATGGTACGGTTTCGCATTCTTCACCGCGAGACTGTTCGAGCCCTTCTTCGCGGCCGCCGTCAACACCGTGTTCATCGGCATCGGCAGGCCCTTCTTGTTCTTCTTCTCCAGCATCGTGAACGGACGGACCGACTGTTCATAGGAGAAGCCGGTAATGACTCCGTCCGATGCCTGGTTGTCGAACTGCAAGAAGTGCCAGTGGGTGTTGATCTTCGACGACTGGAAGTTCGTGTAGTCGTCGTCGTCCCACTCGCTGGTCAGCATCCAGTCGACGCAATCGTAAATATTGCCGCGGACGACCAGCGGGTACTTGAGATCGTCGTTGGCCCGGATGGCGGCTTCTTCTTCATGAAGCACATAGATCAATCCGTTCGGATCGACCACGGGCGGCTCCTTTCCCTGCGCCTTGGCGATCTTGATCGGCAGCTTGATGAAGTGCACGTTGTAGTTCTTGCGGCCGGCATTCACTGGGCAAAGGCTCCAGTTCCCCTGCTCACCCGGCAACGCCTGTTCGGTGCTCTCCTCGCCGTTCGCATCGCGCCTGATCATTTCCAACCAAGGTGCGCCGACGTGGTTCGGAGAGAACATCACCCGTTTGCCGAAGTGCGGCGTCAGATGCGGCCAGGCGACTTTGCCGGTCAACGGCTCGAACATGATGGCGTGTCGCTTGCCTGGATGGGAGGATTTGTATTTGGGATTGTCTATCGTGCTTTCTTTCTCGCTCATCGCACGATTGCCTTCCCAGACCCAATCCAACACGGTCGCGTCATAGGACACGATCTGACCCTTCTCATCGTCCTTATGGCCGGGCTTGCCCTGTGGCGGAAGCTGCATCTCGACCCAGTCCTTGATGGTGATAGTGGCCGGATTGCCCTTCCAGTTGCTCTTGCCCTTGTCGACGATCTTGAACTGAGTCCCGAACCAATCGACCGTTTGGCCGATCAGTTTGTCGGAGGAGATCGGCGCCTTGATCCGCCCTTTGCGATCCGGCAACTCGCGGAGATCCGGCATCACGTCGTTCCGAAGGTCGCCTTGCTGAATCGTGTTGTACACGCGCCAGTAGCCCCACATGCCCGCCACATAATGATGGGCGACGTGGCAATGGAACAGGAAATCGCCTGCCAGCTGCTGGCACAAACCGGATCCGCACTCGGTTTCGAGGTCGAGCGCTTCCGACGGTCCGATGACTTCGACATCGACACGGTCCGTTTTGTGTCGGATCACCGGGTATTTCACGGGCCCGTTCACGGCCGTGGCCCACAAATTCATGTCGTCGATCGCCCGCGGGCTGCGCGGCCAACGAATGGTTCCGCCGTGGGGATGGTGGCTATGGAACACCTCAGATCCGCCATGGACCAAACGGAACTTGGCGGGATCGCCCATGTACGACCGTGGAATCGTCGGAGACGGGTCACCGAACGTATACGAGCTATAGCCCATCGACTCGTCCTCGAACCCGAAGTATTCGTGCTGCACATGCATATTGTTGATGCCGAAGGGCTCGCTGCGGTAGTTGATCGCCCGGCCGCCGGGACGATAGGCATCGGTCAGCGGATCGCGCTGCGGCAGGAAGTCGCCCTTTTTGTTCAGAGGACGAAACGCTTCGTCGCCGACCTCATGATAGATCAGCACGAATTCACGAAAATCGGGGCCGGTGCCGTTTTTAACGATGGTCTGCCAGCCACTCGTGGCTGGCGTGGGGTCGCCGGCGCCCAACGGCTCAAGATAGCTCGACCCGCGCGGCTCCACAACGAAGGCGCCGAAGAGTCCCATGACCGTGAGCTCACGGTCGTTACTGAATGTATGGAACTGTCGCACCCCCTCTTGCGTGCTCGGATGGATGTACCATTCATAGTCGCCGCTCTTGTCCTTGGCGACGATCGTATCGGGATTGGTGGTCGTCGCGGCCGCGCCGGTTGCGCTCACGACCATGGCGGAACCGTGGATATGCAGGCTGACATCCTCGCCGCCTTCCAGCTTGTTGCTGAGCTTGATCTTGACACAGTCGCCCTGGTTGCCGCGGATGACGAGCGGCTGGATCCACTGGGCCTGCACGCCGGGAAGGACGGCTCCGGGATCATGGCCTTCCTTGTCACGGCTTTCCTTGTTGGTGTTTTCTTCCGCGCGAACCTTGTCAAGATTCTCATCGAGCACGTACATGTAGCCGGGATAAAAGTCGAGCCACTGATTGAGGGTGATCTCGACGTTAATCGCGGAGACATTGTACTGTTTGACCGGCGCCGTCGCCGGGCACTTGCCACCGCCCGTCATCGCCACCGGCTCCACGCGGGGATCGGAGACAAGCAGCATATCCTGACCACCCGCGCCGTACTGGTGCATCATGGCGGAGGTGTTGTACATGCCGGTGTTGACGCCTTGGACCTGCGGATCATGAGACATGTGCTCCATGATGCGCTGATGCTGCTGCTCGACCATCGCGGCACGCTCGCCGTTGCCGGACATGGTATCTTCGATGATCGTCTGCCCTTTGAGCTGCTCCGCCCAAGCGGGGAGCTGATGACTCATCGCCACGTGGGACGATGCGGTCTCGGCGGATGCGAGCGGAGCCCACAACAGGGCCGCAGCTGCCAACACGCCGAGCGTGCAGGTGGGTCGGTAGACCCGTGTGAAATGGGACAACATGGACTGGCCTCCTTGGAAATGAATAAGTGGACTAACAAAACACCGTGTAAAAATCCCGGTGAAGAACCTGGCCGATAAAATAGAAGACTGCGTGATGGACGAATGTCCCGCGCGGAAGGTTGCGCCGGCCCGCGAGGGGAATCGGAAAGATACGCAAGTTTTCCGGGGCTGTCAATCCCCTTGATCCCACTGGTATTATTGCCAGTGGGACCCGGGATTCCGCGGCTGGTAAACTGAGTCTTTTGCCCCTGGTCGCAGGGCTTCTTCTCCTCTCAGCCTCCTCATGTTTGTGCGATAATCCCCCCTATGTTCCTCAAGCGTTGGCTTGTCGGCTATCCGATCAAGACCGCCCAAGCCGAACACGAACGGCTCTCCAAACGACTCGCGCTCGCCATATTTTCCTCGAATTCGATCTCATCGGTCGCGTATGCGACTGAAGAGATCCTCTTGGTGCTGATCCTCGCCGGCACCGCGGCCCTGGCATGGTCCATTCCCGTCAGCCTCGCCATTTCGTTTCTCGTCATTGTCCTGACGATTTCTTATCGACAAATCATCTATGAATATCCGGAAGGCGGCGGAGCCTACATTGTGGCCCGTTCCAACCTCGGCGAGATGCCGGCGTTGATCGCAGCCGCGGCGCTCATGATCGACTATGTCCTCACGGTCGCCGTGAGCGTGGCCGCCGGAGTGGCGGCGATCACCTCGGCCGTCCCGCAACTCTTCGCGCACCGAGAGGGCTTGGGACTGGTCTTCATCATCTTTATCGTGGTGGTGAATCTTCGCGGTGTGCGGGAATCGGGCAAGTTTTTCGCCGTGCCCACCTATCTGGCGATCGGCGCCCTGGGCTTCATGGTCATCGTGGGATCGATTCGATCCCTGTCCGGTGCGGGCGGCGTGATGCTGCCCGCCGGTCCGCCCCGGACAGGGACCGGCGTTGAACCGCTGACGCTGTTCCTCATTCTTCGCTCATTTGCGGCAGGTTGTGCCGCCGTCACTGGGATGGAGGTCATTTCCAATGGTGTGAAGGCCTTTCGTCATCCGGAATCGAAGAATGCCGCCACGACTATGGTATGGATGTCGATCATCCTGGGATCGCTCTTCATGGGTATCAGTTGGATGGCCTACCATTACGGGATCATGGCGAAAGAGGATGAGACGGTCGTCTCGCAACTGGCCCGCCTGACGTTCGGAACCGGCTTCATTTACTACTTGATTCAAGCGGGCACCATGATGCTGCTGGTGCTGGCGGCAAATAGCGCGTTCGCCGGCTTTCCGCATTTATCGTCGATTCTGGCGCGGGATGGATACATGCCCCACCAGATGGCCACATTCGGCGATCGCCTCGTCTTCTCAAACGGCATCATCATCCTGGGGTTTTTCGCCTGTCTGTTGCTCGTGATTTTCCAAGGTGACACTCACGCGCTGATCCCGCTCTACGCCATCGGCGTCTTCGTCTCATTCACCTTGTCCCAGGCGGGAATGGTGCGGCGTTGGCTTCTTAAGAAAGGATTGCACTGGCGCAAGAAGCTGATCGTCAACGGAGTCGGCGCAATTACGACGGGCATCGCGACGGTCATCATTGCCATGACGAAATTTCTGCAAGGGGCCTGGATCGTCTTTCTCCTCGTGGCGGCCCTCATCATGTTGTTCCGGGCAATCCGCTCCCATTACAAAGCCGTCGCCGAGCAGGTCCAGCTGTCCCGGGACGCTCGTCCTCCCCGCCCGCGCCGCAACCTCGTCCTCATTCCGATCGGCGGGGTCAACAAGGCTGTGGTTCGGGCTGTGGACTATGCCAGAAGCCGTGGCGGCGAGGTGCGGGCGGTGCTCATTGATGTCGACAAGGAAGAAACCGCCGTCGTGGAAATGAAGTGGGCACAATGGGGGTGCGGCGTGCCGTTGATTGTCCTACCTTCGCCTTATCGGTCGATCCTGGGCGCGCTCATGGATTATGTCGAAGAGAACCTCGAAAAGGACCGTGACTGCTGGATTACGGTGGTCCTGCCCGAGATTTTGCCCGCCCGGTGGTGGCAGAATATCCTGCACAATCAACGAGCGTTGCTGCTGAAAGGCGCTCTCCTGTTCAAGGATCGGGTCGTGCTGACGGACGTCCCCTTCCATCTGACGAGGTAAATCATGACTCATCAAAGCCGGTCCATAAGACATCTGCAAGGGTGGTCCTTTTTCTTGAGTGTCTGCGGAACCCTGTTCATTGCGATAACCCCGGTCCAGGCATTCAAGATCACCGAACCGGGACCGGGTGCCAAGGTGGCATCCGGGCAGACAGTCACCGCGCACGTGGACCTTGGCAACGACATCGGCATCGTCAAAGTCCGCTACTATTGGTACCGCGAAAACGATGAGACGTTGGTGCAGCAGGATGAAGGCGATTCCGGACCCTCGAAGTCCGATGCCAAGATCTCGGTGGACAAGTTTCTTCAAAAAGACAGTGTCGTCGGCGGGTCTGTCGTCTCCTTGCCGGTCCTCGTCTCAACCGGCGACAGGGACCCCGCCTTCGGAGGTCCGCTCAAGGTTCCATCGGATGCCATCGGCCCCATGCGATTGCTCGCCGTCGCCGACATCTCGCGCGGCCGCCTTGGGACAAGAACCGTCTTCGATGAAATCATGGTCAATACGGAGCCAAAGGCCGAGCTCCAGCACATTGATTTTGAAACGGACAAGCCTCTGCTGCTTGGCCGTGAAGGCCAATCGGCCACATATGGCCAGGTGGACGTGCTGGGTAAGATCTTTGAACTTCCCGTTGTCGGCGATTTTGCGGACGGCGTCTCCCGGCCTCTCACGTCTCCGTCAAGCGGGACGAGCTACCACTCGTCCAACGATAAGGTCATCCAAGTCCTGCCGGACGGCATGCTGAAGATCGTCGGGAACGGGAAAACCGTGTTGACGGTCAAGAACCGGGGTCGGGAGGCGTCGCTTGACGTGCATGTGGCGGTCGGCGACGACCCCAACGAGCCACCGGTGGCCGTCGCCGGCGACAATCGGACCGTGAAATCGGGCACGAAAGTCGAGCTAAACGGGTTGGCCAGTCGGGACCCTGAAGGGGAAGCCCTGTTTTATACCTGGAGCCAGGTGCGTGGAGCGAAGGTCCCACTGTTGGATCTCAACATGCCGAAGGCCTCCTTTCTCGCACCATCCGTCTCAGAGCCCAAGCTGTTCCGGTTCAGGCTGAGAGTGACGGATAAAAAGGGTGCGGACAGCATGCCGGCGTTCGTGGACGTGACAGTGGAACCGTAATGCCTCGAAATAAACTGCGGGTCCTGTCGTCGATCATCGCTCGTCCTCGCACCCCCGCCCGGTGTGGAGGTACCCCGCTGCGGGCGAGCGATTGATCGACGCCACCCGCATCACGCGAAGCTACTTCTACATCGTCGAGCCGTAACCAACTATCGGCAAAGCTGGGAGTAGAGGTGGAGGAGGAGGCCAAAGGAACTCGTTGAATCAATCCTTCACCGAGGCAGAATGTCGAGAGCCGAACTCGCGCTCGAAGCCCGGCAGGATGGCCTTGAAGAACGCGTTTTGGATCAGACCAACGACGATCTGCACCGTCTCGGTGCGCGGCCGGTTTGCCTGGCCTGATACGATGGCCTTTGTGGCCACTTCCTCTCGCGGCACATTTTCCAACAAGCCCGAAAGATCCTCGAGCGCGCCTTCCCGCATCTTGTCCAGGGCATCTTTGTCCCGATCCTGTGCCGGATCATACACGTTCAACTTCCTGATCAGGGGCTTCACATACCCTCGAATCGACCCATCGTCGAGCCGCACCTCCGCGTAGCACGAAAATACTCCTCCCACGACATCAAACTTGCCGTGAGCCCGCAGCATGTTGTTCATCGATCTGATCTGCGTGCCGGCAATCTTCACTTTGAGTTCCACATCCGGCGAGTCTTGCGGTGGACGCAGGACGCCGGAGATCTGAGTCTCCCCGGTCCCCATGAATTTCCCTTGGATCATCATGGACGTCGGCCCGTCCCGCAGCTGACTGCTGTATTGTTCGAGGGTGAGGTCGGCATCGGCCAGGTATACCCGATACTCGGGCTGAGCGGCTTGATTGACGAATCCCAACTCGCCGCCGACGATGCTGATGCGATCGATACGCACGAACGCTTCTTCATTTGCGTTGATGGATTTCGCGGTGTCGACCGTCGCCTTCGCTCTCTCGGCTTCGGCCTGTTGAGTCTGCGCGGCATGCACGTAGTCTACATGCAGCCCATCAATGGTCAGGCGCTTCAAATTCACCTGTTTCACCGAGGGTGCGTATTCCATCGATCCTTCCGCGGACAACGTGCCGCCCCTGAGTTGTACGTTGTATCGACCGGTCACTGGAATCAAAGATCCCAACGGCACGCCGTCCATCACGAGATCAGCCTTGACGGCCGCGTACGGCTCGGCAAGAAAATCGGCGTGTCCATCGAGGCGGAGGGTTCCCGACTCAAAGAGCATCCCTTCGAGAGAAAATTCCGATGGATAGTCCTGCTCGGCTGAATGCACATTGCGGATGTTGGAGGCGTAGACATTCACATGACGTGCTTGAAGCGGCCGTTCCGGCTTCGCCTCATCGATGTACGTGAGTTCGGCGTCGGAAAT
The DNA here is from genome assembly GCA_035281245.1 of Nitrospira sp. Taxonomy (GTDB): domain Bacteria; phylum Nitrospirota; class Nitrospiria; order Nitrospirales; family Nitrospiraceae; genus Nitrospira_C. The sequence goes on along the minus strand of DATEEH010000010.1, from coordinate 16,368 downwards.
CCGGACCTGATTGATCTTGAACGGATAGACGCTTTCCACGGCGTCTTGCCAGCCCCGGTCTTTGACGGGCACCTCATCGCCGGCCTCCCGTCGGGCCAGAGTCCTGGTGATGTGAAATTTCGGCCGTTCAATGGACTGGTCGTTCACCACCCGCCCGGACAGCAACGCCCTCCAATGGAGGCTGGCAGTCCAGCGCGCGATCGTCGCGACGGGCGGAATCGGCTCATCGGTGCGCACCAGTTGGAGATCCTCGAGCTCAACCGAGAATCCAATGGGGTGAAAATCCAGCGCGCCGATGCGCACCGTATACCCTTTGAGGCTGCGGTTCATTTTATGCTCGATGTATGCCCGCAACGGCTCATCAATAAAGACGGCGACGCCCACGAGCAGCACCAGCAGCAGCCCCGCACCCGCCATGAGCTTCGTGCCCCACTTGGCCATAGCGTTCCCTGGGAACAGTCTACCGACCGGGGCGCGGGGACGGAGCTAGGGGAATGTGCAGGTTGGCTGAATGTTTACGCTTGATCGATGCGCATGGGCCCGTAGGCTTGGCGGGCTTGCTGCAGTTCAGACATATGTTTCCGCAGGTTGGCGCCGAACGGAGATGCGAGCACCGTTCTGCGATGGCGTACCATCTGGTGCTCCGCTTTCATAATCGCTTCTTCGAGTTGTTTGACGAGCCGCGCACCAGGGACGGTGATCCATTTGAGGTGCCGCCCCGCATACTCAAGGTCGCGAAGGGAGTAGCGGACCGATTCGATTTCCTCCAGGCAACGGAAACGCGCGCGCACCAAGTCCCGTCCGGTCAGGCCCGCTTCCCGCCATTGTACCTTGCCTTGCGCGGTCTCAGCCCAGGCGGACAGTCTTGCAAAGAGCAGCGCACCCATGGTGAACGTGAAGGCGGCGTGAAGAATCCCGCGGACGGGCCGGAGGGTTTTCCGCCAGGGGGAGTAAAAGATCTGTTGATTCCGGTCGCCATGATACAGACTGTGTTTGCGCAACAGCAGATTCAAATGATGATGGCTGTTTTCATGGATCAAGTCGTCGATGAGATCGAGGTTGTCGCGTTCGAAACTGTTCACAAACGAAAGGCCGGGCCGGTGCCGGTAACTGAAACTGACGACCCCCGACGCCTTCAGCGGGATGATCCGCGACGTCAGCAACTCCAGCAGGGCATGACCTTCCGGCCACGCTCGCCGGATGGTACGCCAGGCTCGAGCGATCCGGGCGACTTGCGTGGCACCGGTGTTCGAGAGCGACTTCGGCTGACGATTTTTCCCATAGTGCAGCGTGGGACCAATGGTGACCGTGCCCGAGGCCGCTGTCGCCGCCACACGCGCCTCTTTCCGTCGCCACTGCCAGTGCATGGTGGCCCCCCGTCGGTTGCAGAGCGGAAACGTACGGCCGCTGCGCAGCGCGATCTCATCGTCCGTAAGGCGGAACGTCAACCGTCGGCGCGGTCGCCCGACGGCCCTCCGGGCAGCAGCCGGCGCCATCAGCATGTCTCCGTCGATGCCGATCGGCACGGTGAACGCTTGTTCGGCCCGTTCGAACGATGCTTCCAAACGGCCGGGTACGAACCATGAGAGCCGACCATGCCGCCTCATCCATTCGAGCGCCCATCCCGGATCGAAGAACAGCGATTCCTGTGTGACCTCCAGGGCCAGCCTCCTGCACAACCGTTGTAGCCGCCCTGCCAGTCCGCGAGCCTGCGCCCGTTCCAAAGGGAATAATTCTTCGAGATAACTGTTCTCGAAAAAGTTCTGTTCGCATTCCGCGAAAAGTTGCTCGGCAAAACCGCGCTGGTCGCGATCGTTGCGGACTTGCGCGAGAAGGTCGAGAAAATAGACCAAGTCGTTCAGCGATTCGATCCAACCAACCACTTTCCAATTCGAATAGGCGGCGCCATCCAAGTGGTGAGCCAGAAACCGGAAATAGTCCACGGGAAGATCGAGACGGGCCGCTACGTCGGCGTAGTGCCGTTCGATATCGCGGCAAAGTCCGAGCAGGAGGTTGCGCATCGATCGGCGGAATTCGGTCTGCAAGCGGGTGAGCGCCTGCGCATCGAACAAGGACATGAGTTCCTGATGCTGGAGTTCCTGACGCTGGATGGAGGGCGACTTTACCGGAGGGCGGCCAGCGCCGCAAGGAGAACGCTACTACGATGATTTGGAGGGGAAATAGCCGGCGTCGTCAAGACCCAGTTCGTGCACATGGTCCATAAAGTGCCGGGTCAACGACAGCTGGACGGACTCCTCGAGCGCCGGTTTGGTTCCTGTCACGATGAGAAACGGCAGTTCATCTCTCCACAATAAGTGTCCGTCGCGATCGATCATGTACAGAAAGAGCCGCCGAGGCTCTTCCGCCTTGACACCCCACTCGCTTGAATGAGAGGCCGAACCCACGACATGTCCATACAGAATGGCATCAACGGCGAATTCGCGCGAGAGCTCGCGAGCCAGTACGACATGATCCTGATCCCTTTTCGCAACCGTCAGCGGAGCCCGCGGCCTCGCGGGCGTCACCACCCGCAACGCCGTTTTCTCTTTCAGAATCTTCGTCAGTCTTGCACCCATGAGCTCATCTCCGTCGACCGGCATGAACGCCAGACTGCTCAATGATGAACGGTCCACGATCGCTCTCACGTTTTCCGTGGAGACCCAGGATTTTTCAAATGGCTGGAACTGGACATCGCCGGCTCTCATGGAATCGGCGGTCACGGCCACGACCCAGGCGGCGGCCAGACAACCCTGATGAAAGAGTGCTATCGAGAGGATGAACATGGCGACGACGGCCTTGCGGCTCGACTGAAGGGCGCTCGATTGGTCCATGCCCCAGCTCAAGCAAAAGAGATACCGTTGACGTCAACGCGACAGTGCGTCTAACTCGCGATTATTTCACGGCTATTGAAAGGAGACCGTTCTAAGGCCGGAGAGCGTTTCTCCGCCAAGTGGAGGCAAAAGAGATCAGTGGCCACAATCGGGAACGGTGCGCCTATGATCCGACGGGATCTTTGAGAAACCGGGTGATCGTTCGATAGAGGTCCTCGGTGGCTTGCTCCTTGCTGAGGAGGGCCGAGGCGCCCGCTTCGATGACCGCATCGTGGGTTTGTGATGAATAATGGACCGACAAACCGATGACCACCGTGGCGGGCGTCTCCTTCTTGATGCGCCTGGTGGCATCAATTCCGTTCATCCGGGGCAGGTTGATATCCATGACCACAAGGTCTGGTTGCGTATTGATCGCTGATTCCACCGCTTCCACGCCGTCGGCCGCTTCGGCGACGACTTCGAAATCTGGATAGGTTTCGAGAATGCTGCGCAGCCCTTGACGGACCATGGCATGATCATCCACGAGCAAGACGCGCCAGCGCGACGGGTCCGCCTGAGGCATCGCCTCTGGAACACGCGCGGCCCTTCTCGAAAAGTGCGTCGTGTGTTTCGCGCCCGAAGGACCCTCGGCAAGCCCCAATTCGACCGTCGTGCCCTGTCCGATCACTGTGTTGATCCGGCACCATCCGGCCATCGCCTCCATGCGCTCCTGAATGCTGAACAGTCCAAAGTGTGCTCCCGAGGGCTCGTAGTGCACGGCATTCACATCGAATCCCATTCCCTCGTCGCTCACCGTCAACAACCAGGTCTGCCGGTCCTGTTTCTGAATGGTCACCGTTGCTGCGGACACACCGGCATGCTTGGCGACATTGGTGAGCAACTCGCGCACGGCTTGAAAGAGAAGATCCGCCTGGTGTTCGCCGAATGAGGGTCTTTCCTCCGTCAACACCTCGACGTCGACCTTAAGGCCCTGCTGGGCCATTTGTTCGCCGAGCCAATAGAGGGCAGGAATCAGTCCCAAATCTTGCAGGACGGAGGGACTCAACTGGGCCATGAGCGTGCGCGCGTAATCAAGACATTGCTGCAAGAGGTCGTCGATGTCGGCCAGCGAGGCTCGCGCCTCCGGCAAGTCGGGCATGCGTTGCACGGTCTGGCCTAATTTGATCCTCATCAGCGCCAGCAGTTGGGCGAGATAGTCATGCAGATCGGCTGCCAATCGGCGGCGTTCCCGCTGCTCCGTCAGATTGAGTTGAGACGCCAACGCGCGCAGCCGCTCTTGTGAATTGACGAGCTCGGCGGTCCGTTCTCTGACGCGGAGCTCAAGGTCCGCATTCCAACGCTGGAGCTGCGTTTCCGACCGCTTGCGTTCGGAGATGTCCCGGAAGACGAGCACGACGCCCATCAGCTGCTCGTCCCGATCTCGAATGGGAGCCGCGCTGTCATCAATCGGGACCTCTCTTCCATCGGGCCTGATCACGACGGTATGGTTCGCCATTCCGACGACGCATCCCTGGCGGATCACGTGATCCACGGGGTTGTCGAGGGCTTCGCGGGTCTCCTCGTTCACGATGTGCAGCACCTCCCCCAGCGGACGGCCGACGAGTTCTTCAACGGGCCGACCCAGTATTCCGGCCGCGACCGCATTGGCGAACGTCACCACGGCCAACGCATCCGTGGCAAGGACGGCATCTCCGATGCTTTCCAATGTCACGCGCCATCGCTCTTCGCTCTCGTGCAGCACCCGCTGCGACCGTTTTTGCTCAGAAATATCGCGCGCGATTTTTGAGGCACCGATGACGTTGCCTTCCTGGTCGATCATCGGCGAGACGGTGATCGAAATATCTAAGAGCCGTCCGTCTTTCTTTTGCCGTACCGTCTCGTAATGGTCGACGCGCTCTCCCCGACGAAGCTTGGACAGGATGGCGGTTTCTTCGGAATGGCGTTCAGGCGGGATGATCCTGAGGATCGATGAACCGATCATTTCCTCGGCCGTATACCCGAACATCCGCTCGGCCCCCCTGTTCCAGCTGGTGATCGTGCCGGCCAGATCTTTGCTCACAATGGCATCGTCGGAAGAGGCCACGATCAATGAAAGCAGCCCTTGGACTTCGGCCAACGTCCGGGCGGCATGTTTACGGTCGGAATTGTCGCGAACGATTTTCGAAACCCCGATGATCGTGCCGCTGGAGTCCTTCACCGGCGAGACGGTCAACGCCACGTCGATGAGGCGGCCATCCTTCCGGCGGCGCACGGTCTCGTAGTGAGCGATCAACTCGCCGTTCCGGAGCCGGGCAAGGATCGACGCCTCCTCGGCGTGGAGATGAGCGGGAATGATGAACAGGATGCGCTGATGGACCGCTTCTTCAGCCGTGTATCCGTAGATCCGCTCCGCGGACCTATTCCACGTTTGGATGACACCGGACAGATCGAGGGTGATGATCGCATCGTGGGAGGAATCCACGACCGCGGCCAGGTAGGCAGCAGCTTCTTTCGTGTGGCGTAGTGAACCGGCCATGCATCCGCTCGGAATTCAAAATCTTTCAATTCTCGCTGTTGTGCTTCTGTAAAATCAAGATTGCCGCGCGAGCGCTCGCTCGGAGATGGGGGAAATTGCGGGCCGCCTTGGGTGAGACGAATGCATTTGGGTGCTCGGGTTGGGCCGGGGGTGCCCCGGCCCAGAAGTGTAAACGTTGTTCTTTCGATACCGCTATGTTGAGCAAGAAGAACGCCATAGAAGACCCCTTCATTCAATCCCAGTTAGCTGCATCTATCCATCGTGGTTGCGGACAAACTGTCCCGCTGCTGGGACCGACGTGATACTCTGGACCGAAGAAAACGGCCAGTTTGCAGGTCGGCGCGTGTCTTGCAATTTTTCAAGCCACATTCAGGAGGCCCAAGATGGCAAGTCGTTCGTCTCACATCTCCCACCCTCGTGAATGGTGGCATCTCCTCAAAGAAGCCGCGTCAGATTGGAGCCACGATCGTGCGCCTCGGCTCGGGGCGGCACTAGCCTATTACACGGTGTTCTCTCTGGTCCCCTTTCTCGTCGTCACCATCGCGGTGATCGGGTTGGTGTTCGGGCAGGAGGCGGCCCAATCGGCTATCCTCGACCAGATCGCCAATCTCGTCGGTGAACAGAGCGCCGCAGCCATCAAAGAGATGATCCAACGCGCCGATCAGCCTTCCACCGGACTTGTGGCCACGGGACTCGCTATTGCGACTCTACTGCTCGGCGCATCAGGCGTCTTTGGACAGCTTCAGGACGCGCTGAATACGGTGTGGGGTGTGGAACCCAAAGAAGGCCGGGGTGTCTGGGGATTCATCAAGGACCGATTTCTTTCGTTCGTGGCCGTTCTCGGTACCGGCTTTCTTCTCTTGGTCTCGCTCGTGCTGAGCAGTGCGCTGGCGGCATTGGGAAAGTGGTTCAGCGGGTTGCTGCCTCTTCCGGAAGCCGTCCTGGAACTCCTGAACTTCACTGTGTCGTTCCTGATCATTACCGGCCTGTTCGCACTGATCTTCAAGGTGCTTCCCGATGCCAAAGTGGCGTGGCAGGACGTCTGGGTCGGCGCCGGACTCACGGCGGCACTATTCACCATCGGAAAATTTGCGCTTGGCCTGTATCTGGGCAAAAGCAACGTGGCTTCCGGATATGGGGCGGCAGGATCGTTAGTGCTCGTTCTGTTATGGGTTTATTATTCTGCGCAAATATTGTTGTATGGTGCGGAGTTCACCCAGGTATACGCCAATCGGCTGGGGGAACGCATCGTTCCGACTCCTGATGCCAAGGTGACAGATCCTCGTAAAGCGGCTGCCGGTCCGGCGGAAGCGCAGGGCCGACCACGCCAACCGGGGCGCGCCGCCTAGCCGAATGGGGCGTATACTCCGTACCGTGGGCCTCCCCTCTGCCAACCAGCCAGACACTCTGACATCGCTGTCCTGGTCCTCCATCCTGCCGCGTCTGATCAACGCGGGCAAAAGCCGTCTCTGGTACCGTCGCGAACTGCGTGTCTACCGTTACCCGCTCGACGACGTACCGCCTCTGCCGCGGCCGACGATCTTTCGTCGCAACTGCCTCGACGATCTTCGATTTTACGAACGTTCGTCCAACGCACAACAGGCGCCGGACGCCTATCGACGGATGGCCGTCGAACGAATGACGCAGGGCTTTCATCTCTATACCTTCGTCCAGGACGGGCGACTGCTCCATTACGGATGGCTCATCGAACGGCAGACACGCGGTGAAGACGGATGGGTGGATCAGGTCTATTTTCCGCCGCCCGAGACCGCCGTCCTGTTCGATCACTTTACTCACCCTCTCGCAAGAGGGCGGGGATTATATTTTCAGGCGCTCTGCCGTCTCTTGCACGACGCGCGGGAGCTCGCACGGGCTCGCCAAGCCTTTGTGACGGTGTTTGGATCGAACGGCCCTTCCCGGCATGTCATCGAAAAGGTGGGATTCCAACATGAAGGAAGCCTCTTCAAGGAGCGACATCTCCTCCGGTCAAGACGCTATGCCGTCGGCGCTGGTCGCGAGTTTCCGACCGCATTGTTATGACCGCGTTAGCGAGGGCGCGCCACCGACGTTGGAGGCGACCAACGCTTCACGGAGAGCACGAGCTGAGCCTGACGAATCGCATCGAGCAAGGCTTGGCGTTCGGCTTCCAGGCGCTTGAGCCGCGGCGTGCGGTTGACGAACCGTTCCGCGGCCTCTGTCACGCTGGTCAATGCGTTCCAGGAAATTTCTGTTGACCGTCGCTTCATCTCTGCCTCCCCCTTGAGCATAACGCAAGACGCACGCACGGCCACTGAAACATTCCCTCATCGCCGCGCGCCGCGGCTTCGACCGGCCGGGGAATTCCATAGCTTCACCCTTCACAGTTCTTCGGGAATTCAGGGGTGCGCCTAGTGGCCGGATGCTGGCTTCAGCACTAGCCTGGAAAGAACTGCAACATGTTGTGCCTGTCGGCAAGGGATTGAGGGCAACCCGTCATGCCCGACACAAGGCCACCAGCTGATTATTGAAGGGAGGTTCCTATGCTACATCATCCTCAGTGTATGAAGGCCGTGATGGGCGGCCTCTCGCTTGTCTTGGTATTGAGTGCCTGCTCTTCAGGAGCAAAGTCGCGCAAGGCGGATGCGAAAGCACGAAGCAGCAGCGACGTGGTTGCTGATCGTGGCAGCGGTTTCGATCGGGGCGCAAGTTACGATCCGACCGATCGTATGACCTCGCCCCCGGACCAAGCAGCCTCCACGGAGCGGCCGGTTTCGACCGACCGATTGGGCCGGGATGGAGGAGTGACGCCAGAGCGCGATCGAGTCGTGCCGTGTGCCGACGACAAAGGGGATGCCACAGCCTCAATGGATTGCGACCGAATGAATCGTGATCTCGCAGGGCTGACCGACCGGTCCCCAGAGATCGCGGCGGCATGCCGGTCGAAAGTCGATGCCGCTGGAAACGTCGTCTTTGATGACCCACGCTGCCCGGACCGCTATCGACGTCAAGTGAGCGATGGTATTACTGCGGCCTGCTCATGGCATCGAGATGCAAAGGGAAAGGTGGTCTACGACGACCCTGCATGTCCCGCACGCTTTCGACGCCAGATGGGCAGCAGTTACGAAAACGTTCGATGGACACAAGAAAGTGCGTTTTATGATCGTTATGCGGACAAAGCGGTGAAGCATGCCCGTGAGGCGGAAATTGCCGCCAATCAAGGGCATGTGCCAGAAATGCTCCGCCACGCTGAATTGTCGTTGGATCAGGCCAAGGAAGCACAGCGCGCTGGGCGTCATCCTGATTTGGACGCCGGGATTGCTGCGTTACGAGACACAATTACGCTTGGTGTGAGCAATCAAGTGCCTGGAGCGAACTCTTCCATCAGGGAAGCGCGGGTCAGACTTTCACGAGCCGCAGGAATGCCGGCCCGCGATACGAGGCCTGTGAGCGAATTGACGAGAACCACGGCCATTCCGCAGCGGACTCAGACCATCAAGGGTGAATTAGCACGAAGCGGAAGGCCCGGTGGGGTCGGTGGCGGAGAGCAATACGTCGTCCGCGACAATCAGAATCGGGAAATGCCCATTTCCCTGTCACCAGAAATGAGCCGGCAGGTCCAAGTGGGCGATGTGGTGGAAGCACAGGTCGACCCCAGCGGGCAAGTGACGTCGATCTCGAAGGCACAGTAGCAGACATCCAAGGCGGAGCGGCGAGGTACCGCTCCGCCTTGTGATCCCGAATTTCTCTCACATAGCAATCCGAAATCTCGACGTCTCCAATTTAAGATCGAGCGGGAACCGCTATTTGTCGGCTCCGATCGGTGGCAGATTGATGCCGAAGCGCTCTAATCCCATGATGACGGTCAGCGCGGACGGTGAGTGCTGAACGATTTCCTTCTGTACTTCAATCCTCCGCAAGTCCACAAACTCTGGCGCCGTCAGGCCGAGCGATTCGCGGTAGGCCCTATCCGCGATGCCGCGCTGCTTCTCGGCCTTTTCGCGGGCTTCCTCAGCCTTCTGGAATTCGACCATCGTGATTTTGCGCTGTTCCTGCACAATGGTCTGGGTGGTCTGCTCCACCACGCCCTTGGGCGGAAGGATGCTGCCGACGACGACGCGATTCAGCCTCACGGGGATATTCTGTTTCTCGATCAATTTGGTTTGAACTTCCCTGGCGATGGCCTCTTGCAGCTTCGTGCGCGTGGTCGGATCGGTAGTCAATTGAAAGAGCGGATACTTTTGCACCTCTTCGCGCACGAACGTGCGGAAGGCTTCCTTCACGTTATTATGGTACCAGTTTGGACCATAGCGCGCGATCAGTTCCGGGGATCGGCCTTCCACGACGTTGGCGATCAAGAACGCGTCGAACGAGACGGGGGCATTCTCCGCCGAGATAATGTCGAAATGTTCCGAGTATTGGACCGGCCTGATGTCGACGTCCACGACGTGCGTGGTCGGTGCCAACCACACCCGTCCCGTTTTTGACGGCACCGGATCGACACCGCCGTGTCCGAAGAAAAACGGTTGTTCCACCAACACACCCTCGTGGCCCGCGTCGATAGCCGCACATGCCGGCAGTCCCAGCAGCGCCCCTAGTCCGAGTACAATTCCCAGCCAGCCTCCCATTGGTCTCTTCATGGGCCCCCTCCTCAGCGTGTGTTTCAATCGACGATTGAGCGCCGTCGTGAAAATGGTTGTGGCCTGACGTGCAAGCGACCTCGTAGATTTACCTTACGAAGCGCTCACGAACAAAGTCAAACCACTCATTGTCGAAAGGGAGAAAGAAGCCGCTAGGAAATGCCGGCCTGCCGTTGGAGCCAACGGATGTAGCGGGTGATCTGCTCGACGTCCGCAGCGGTGACCGCGTCGATCTTCGGCATGTTGCCGAACTCCCAGTGATGGGCTTTGACGCCGAATTCCGCCGCGCGGAGAAATGCCGCGTCACCATGATGGTTGGGCTCGTAGATCTTGTGAACGAGTGGTGGGCCCTGTTGGGTGCCGCTGGCGTGTGGGCCATGGCAGGCCGAGCAATGGGCATTGAACTTGGCTTCACCCACCTGGAAATCCGCCGGCACGGCGCCCCCCCCGACGGCCGGCGTGGGCGGCGCAGAGTCGCAGGCGGCCGTCATGGTCAATGCAACAGACATCGCCAGCACCATGCGGGGACGAGTCGACGATCGTAGAATCACTGCCTCTCACCTTGCCGCGCCTCGAACTGCTCACGCAACATCTTCTGCGTCCGTTGGAGGGTCATGCGGCGATACAGTCGCGCACCGATCGGTGCAAGCACGATCAGCCCGATCGTCAGATACATGAAAAACTCTTCCGGAGAGACGCTCATGCTCCAAACAGCCGGTCAAATGATTCGGTCATGTTGCCAAGGCCACTGCGAACGCACGGCTTCGGTCAGGGTACTGCATACCCGGTGGGATCCTCAACCCCCGCCTTCGAGAAGCCTTCACGTCTGATCAGGCAGCTATCGCAACGTCCACATGCAAGATCTCCGATGGGATCATAGCAGCTATGGGTGAGATGCAGGGGCGCGCCGAGTCGGATTCCCGTCCGGATGATGTCGGCCTTCGTCATGTCGAGCAGAGGGGCGCAAACGCGCAACGTGGCTCCCTCGACACCAGCCTTCGTCCCGACGGTGGCGGCCACTTCGAATGCACGAATGAATTCCGGACGACAATCCGGATAGCCGGAATAATCCAAGACGTTGGCTCCGAAGTAAATGACAGAAGCTCCTTCGACTTCGGCATGGGCCGCCGCAAGAGATAGCAGTATCAGGTTCCGTCCGGGCACATAGGTCACCGGGATCCCATGGCTCCGTTCCCTGCTGCGACGGTCTTTGGGAATGGCAAGGTCCGCGGTCAACGCCGATCCGCCAAGAGCGCGCAGGTCCAATGAGACCACCGTATGCTTCGCGGCGCGCATGGCCGCCGCGATCTGCCGGGCCCCTTCCACCTCGATGGCGTGGCGCTGCCCGTAGGCCACGGTCAACCAGAAGACCTCATGGCCGGCTTCCCTCGCTACGGCCGCCGCCACGGTCGAGTCGAGGCCCCCGCTCGCAAGCACGACCGCGCGGCTGGAAATTACTTGATGGGCCATCGTTGCAGCCTTGGGCTCTGATGGGAAGAACGAGGAAGGACCGGCTGTCCGGCAGATGAGACGTCTCGCGGGAGGGAGGTCAAACGTTAGTCGCGCTCTTCTTCCTTCTCGATCTTTTCCAGGAGTTCTTCCCTGGCCTGACACTCAACGCAAAGCTTTGCAAAGGGCACAGCGTCCAAACGCCGCTCGCTGATCTCGATTCCGCACTCCGCGCAAATCCCATACGTCCCTTCGGTGAGCCGGGTGAGGGCCTCATCGATGGCCTGCCGCCGACGATTGCGCATTTCCATGAGTGAGATGCCCAATTCACGGTCCAGATCCATGAGCGCTTGATCACCGACGTCGCGGGCAGATTCGAGTCGGCGCTGCTGGTCCTCGGTCAACGATTGGCCCAGGCTGCCTTCGATCTCCTTGAGGATTTCCTGCCGCTTGCGCATCAGCATTTGCTGCAGCGCTTCTCGCCGGCGCTCTCGCGCTTCACGTTCCTTCGCAGATTCTTTCGGTTTGGCCGCAAGCGGCGACACGGCGATACTGACCGGCTTTTCGATCACCGCAGCGGCAGCCGCCGCCGGCCTGACCTTTGCCACCGGTTTGCTGGAATTTTTTGTTTTGTTCATAGGCTTCTTCTTCGGAGACGTTTTCGTCGCCATCGCGTTGTCCTCTCCTTGGGTGAACGCCAGACGGCAAAAAAAGTTCGGCATCTATAACACGCCTGCTCCAAGTTTGACAAGGGGTAGTAGGACGAGGGTCGGCGCCCCCTAGGGATAGATGATCGTGGAGTGCACCGGATAGCCGACGAGCTTTTCCCGTCCGTGCAATCCTTTGAGCTCGACCAGGAAATCGAGCCCGACGATTTCGCCGCCGAGCTGCCTGACGAGCGAGAGGGTTGCGACCGCCGTACCTCCGGTCGCGAGCAGGTCATCCACAATGAGCACTCGTTCGCCCATTCCGATCGCATCGCGATGGATGGCGAGCGAATTGGAGCCGTATTCGAGACTGTATTTGACTTCAAAGCAGTCGGCAGGCAGCTTGCCCGGCTTTCTGACCGGTACGAAGCCGGCGTTGAGTCGTTGCGCCAGAATCCCGCCGTAGATGAACCCGCGCGATTCGATGCCGACCACCTTCGCCACCCGCTGCGCACCATAGTAGGCGACCAGCTCATCGGCGATCGCCGCGAAGGCCTTGGGATCTTTCAGGAGGGTCGTGATGTCGTAGAAGAGAATGCCGGGCTTGGGAAAGTTGGGAACTTCGCGAATGAGGGATCGAAACTCGGTAGCGGTCATTGCTCAGAGCAAATCCGATTGTGTCAGCGTTTTTTGCTCGATCGTGTGGCGCAGACGACTCAAGGCAGCCATTTCGATCTGCCTGACGCGTTCACGGGTCAACCCCATGTCGCGCCCGATCTCCTCAAGCGTCCTCGCCTCGCTTCCGTCGAGGCCAAACCGCGACACAATAACAGTTTGCTCTTTCTCAGGCAACTCCTTCACCCAGGTCATCATTTCAGCCCGTCGCATGACTCCTTCCGCCGTATCTGCGGGCGAGACGCACATTGGATCCTCGATGACGTCACGGAGAAACGTATCCGCGCGATCGTTGATGGGGCTATCCAGCGAACAGGTGGTGCGCACGATCTGTTTCAGATCCAGCACTTCCTCTTCCGTGGTCTTCATTTTTCTGGCGACTTCTTCCGCGGACGGCTCCCGTCCCAACTCCTGGACGAGCGCTTCCACTTTGTTGAGATAGCGATTCAACCGCTCGACGACGTGCACCGGCAGACGCACGAGCTTGCCCTGATTGATGATGGCGCGCTCGATGTATTGCCTGATCCACCAGGACGCATAGGTGCTGAACCGGAACCCACGCTTGTAATTGAATTTTTCGACCGCCTTGATGAGCCCGAGATTCCCCTCTTCGACGATATCCGAGAATGGAAACCCGCGATGGATGTATCGCTTCCCTATGCTGATCACGAGGCGCAGGTTGGACTCGATCATCTGCTGGCGCGCCTGCTCGTCGCCGGCCATGACCCGTTTGCCCAGTTGTTGTTCCTGCTTGAAGGTCAGCAGCGTAGAACGGCGGATCTCTCGCAGATAGCTCTTGAGGGTGTCCAGTCCCTCCGAACGGTTGCTCGATTTCTCCTCATTGGAGGGCTGGTCGAGTTCAGCCGGATCCTCCTCGTCACGGCCCGAGAAGTGCCTCCGCGCCTCGCTCTCGTCTGAGAAATCGTCCTTTTTGCTCCCCATTCCGACCTCAGACCAACACGGGCTCGCTAATACCACACTCTAAAATCCGACAGCCGGCCTGTCGCTGCCACCCATTCCACCCGGACCTCGGTCACCCGAGATGCGGGGGGGCCGCTTTTCAGTGTTTCGATCAGCGACACGATGCGATCCTTCGGGCCTTCGACTTCCAATTCGACTCGCCCATCCTCGCAATTTTTCACACCGCCGACGAGCTCGCGCTCGGTCGCAGCGCGCACGGTGAAAGCCCGGTACCCGACACCCTGTACTCGTCCTGAAACGGAGATTCTGGCTCGAACGGTGGTGGGCTTACGCGTGTCAGTCATCGTTCAACCACTCGCCCGACGTAAGGGATCCTCTCACACCTGGTGAAACGCGTCACGTGATTTGCGATTCTATGCGCGACAAAACCTCGTCAGGATTGTACGTGGCTTCCATGGAGCGGAGCAATGATCGGCCGAGAGTCAGCGCGTCCGATGTTGAATCCCTGTGTTACAATCGCTCACATCATCTCTCCACCGGCCGGAAGGCGTGTTTGTCATGTTGCCGCACTGCGACGCCCGAACGACATGGCACTGAGGGCCGACGAAATTGCGCTTGTGCTCCGCGAAATCTGCCCTGTATTGGTTGGGGGACGGATCCAGAAAATACATCAACCCAGCGATCGCGTGTTGGTCTTCGAGATCCGCGTGCCGCGCGAAACTTACCGGCTGCTGGTCTCATGCGAGCCCGACACCGCCCGCCTGCACTTGCTGTTCCACTCGATGGAAAACCCACCCAGCCCTCCCTCCTTTTGCCAGTTTCTACGCGCTCAGATTCATGGCAGCCGTCTGGACGACATCCGCCAGATGGAGCACGACCGGATCGTGACCCTGACGGTTTCAACCGCACACGGGCCGCGAACGATCGTTTGCGAACTCACGGGACGTACCGCGAATGTCCTCGTCTTGGATGAGCGCGGCCGGGTCTTGCGTGACCTTAATCGCCAGCGCTCTCTCGTCGGACATCCCTACGCCGCGCCCGCTTCCCGTCAGACGGTTCTGACCAAGGGCGAAGGCCCGCGCTTCATGCCGGACACCGCAACCGATCCCTTCCCAGTCTCTCGTTCTGTCGAGGCGCATTATCATGACCCCGCACACGACGCGGGGGCGGCTCGCGCCAGACAGGAGCGGCTGCGTGCAGTCCGGAAGACACTCGTCAAGTTGCATCGACGGATCAGCGCCTGGCGTGAGGACCTCGCGAAGGCCGCCTCGTACCGCGACTACGCGCGGTACGGAGAACTCCTCAAAGCCAATCTGCGGACGATGACCGCAGGCATGAATCACGTGACGCTCGTGGATTATTACGACGCCTCGCTCCCTGAGGTCACCCTACCGCTCGACCCCGCGAAATCGGCGCTTCAAAATATGAACGAGTATTTCAAGAAGCACCGTAAATATCTCACGGCCGAACGAGAACTGCCGCCGCGTATCGCGCGCGCGGAACAAGACACAGAGAGCTTGCGACGGGAGATCACGGCGATCGAAGAAGGGACGTGGACTCCGCCCTTGCTCCCGGACCGTCCGTCTGTACAGCGAAAGACTTCCCTTCCCCGGTCATCCCCTCAAGGCCGACGAGGCCCCTTCCGCCGGTTCTTGTCTGCCGACGGACTGCCAGTGTTCGTGGGACGAAATGCGGAAGAAAACGAGGACCTGACGTTCCGCCTGGCCAAGAGTGACGACCTCTGGCTTCATGCCAGGGGCGCTCCCGGCTCCCATGTCATCGTGCGAGTGACCAAGGGCGCCGATCCTCCGCCGGAAACCTTACGAGATGCGGCGACTCTGGCGTTGCTCTACAGCGACTTGAAGAACAGCGGAAAAGGTGACGTGATCTACACGAGGCGCAAGTGGGTCAAGAAAGCCAAGGGACAAGCGGCGGGCGCCGTCATCGTGACCCAGGAAAAGACCATGGCCGTCAAACTTGACCCCGAACGTTTGGCGGCCCTCAAGGAACGAAGCCAGTAATCCGGTCGCATGGTCACGTAGAAACCCGCCTCCTCGAAAGGTTGGATGTCCATGCCTTTGAGGAATGGCGGGCGACACTCCGGCTTCGTTAGGGTGGGCACATTTCAACCCGGAGATGGATATGCCCCAATCGATGGTCATGAACCGCCGGACCATAGGTCTCTACGGCGCGGCTCTGCTCCTTGCGAGTGCAGGGTGTCACACGTACCAGTCACACCCCATGACCCAGACTGACGGCACATACGTCAAGCTGCCGAACGCTTCGGTCAAAGCCGTCGTATGGGGCACGCGCCCCGAAAGCGTTCAGAGCCTGACCACATGGTTGATGAAGCGCGGCGTGACCCTGGTCGACGATGTGAAAGTCAATCAAATGGTCAGTGATATACGTCTCTATCAGCCTGTGACGACGGTATCCAATGCGGAAATCTTCAAGATGGGAAAAACCGTCGGCGCGAAACAGATCATTTTCGTGGACACCGACGTGTCGACGTGGCGGACGAGCGAGATCGAGGCCTTCTTTGGGCAAGCGCAAAACCTTTACACCGCTTCAATCTATATTCGAGCCCTGGATGCCGACTCCGGAGAAATCCAATGGAGCGGGAAAGCCTTCTCGATGAACAAGTTCACGAACTTGAAAGAAGGCATCCATCAGCTGACCTGTCATGCCCTTGCCACCGCGTGGGGGCTACGCCC
>DATEEH010000009.1:0-62122 GCA_035281245.1 Nitrospira sp. | reverse complement strand
GGAATAAATGACCACCAACACGGTCAGGAACGCGGTCAGGCCGACGAACAGCACGCTGATGCCGTCCACCGCCAGGTGGTAGCTGATACCCAGGGCAGGGATCCACTGGACATGTTCGACGAATTGCATGGCCGGCGAGTCGGGAACGAATCGCCAGAGGACGAAAATCGACACCGCTAATTCCATCGAGGCGATTCCCAAGGCGAGGACCCTAATCGTGTCTTCGTCGTCGAAAAGCCACAGCAAGGCGGCGCCGACCAGCGGGATAAAGAGTAGGCAAGAAAGAATCGGAAAAGTCGAGTCCAGTTGTTCTAACATGATGCCGTCGTTCTACCGTTGCACGATCAGTTGAATCACCACCGCAAGCAAAAACAATCCGGCGACGATGATGGCCGCGTAGTGGTGCACCATGCCGCTCTGCAGCTGGCGCCACTGTCTGGCCATGAGATGGTTGCCATATCCGACAATGTTGATGCCCCCGTAGATCACATGCTTTTCGATCCACGTGGAACCGGCGGCGCCCAACTCGGCCATCTGTCCCACCGCCCGGACGATACCGTCCAAGACGACACGGTCGAACCAGTCCAGAGCCAGCCCCATTTTTTTCATCGGCTCGACAAAGAGAAAATCGAACAATTCGTCGACGTAATACTTGTTCAACAGGGTGGTGTACACCGCGCCGGCCTTCACGGCCCATCGTTCGGGCGCGGTGGGGTTCATGCTGTACAGATAATGGGCCAAGGCCCATCCGAACAGCGCGATGCCGCTCGCGATCATCATCAGGGCGAGGACGAGGCCGGTGCTGACCTCATGTTCACCGCTCGCACCAGCGGCCGGAGCCAGGAATTCGTGCAGCCAGCCGTGATCAGGCGGAAATCCGAGAAACCCTCCAGCGAGCGACAGAATGCCGAGCACCATCAAAGGCCCGATCATGACCATCGGGGATTCATGCACATGTTCCTCGGTGTGATGGTCCATGCGGGACTTGCCGTAGAACGTCAAATAAGTCAGCCGGAACATGTAAAACGAAGTCAACAGCGCGCCGATGGCAGCCATGCCGTAGAGCACATAGTGGTGATGGGTAAACGCATGGGCCATGATCTCATCCTTGCTCCAAAATCCCGCAAAGGGCGGGATGCCCGCGATGGCAATGGTTCCGATGAAGAACAATTTGTGCGTCCAAGGAATTTTTTGACTGAGGCCGCCCATCTTTCTGATGTCCTGTTCTCCGGACAACGCATGGATCACCGAGCCGGCCGAGAGAAACAACAGCGCCTTGAAAAAGGCATGCGTCATCAGATGAAAAATCGCGGCCGTGTAGGCGCCGATTCCGCAGCCGAGGAACATATAGCCCAGCTGGCTGACCGTCGAATAGGCCAGCACCCGCTTGATGTCGTTTTGCACAAGGCCGATCGTGGCGGCAAAGAGCGCCGTCGCGCCGCCGACCACTCCGACGACGAGGAGGGCGGTGGGTGACAGATCAAAGATGAGATGATTGCGCACGATCATGTAGACCCCGGCGGTGACCATCGTGGCGGCATGAATGAGCGCGCTCACCGGCGTGGGGCCCTCCATGGCGTCCGGCAGCCAGGTATAGAGCGGAATCTGCGCGGATTTGCCGACGGCTCCTATCAAGAGGCACAGCGCGATCGCCGTGGCCATGTCCGGGGATAAGTGCCCGATCTGGGCGAAGACTTTCGTATAGTCCAACGTTTTGAAATTGAGAAAGACGAGAAAGATGGCCAGCAGGAAGCCGGCGTCTCCGATACGGTTGACGACAAACGCCTTCGTGGCCGCCTTGGCCGCCGAGACCTTCTCATAGTAGTAACCGATCAAGAGGTAGGAGCAGAGTCCGACGCCCTCCCAGCCGATGAAGAGCACCGCATAGTTATTGCCCATCACCAGCAACAACATCGAGACCATGAAGAGATTCATGTAGGTGAAGAAGCGCGTGAATCCCTCCTCACCGTGCATGTATCCGACCGAATACACATGGATGAGGAACCCCACGCCGGTCACGACGAGGAGCATGACGCAGGTCAGTGGATCGACGAGATAGGCCAGATTGATCGTAAGGTCGCCCCCGAAAATCCACTGATAGGCGACGACTTCATGCGGCGTGCCCGTACGGATGACGTCTGCGAACACGCCGATCGTGCAGAGGAACGAAAGGCCCACCGATCCCCACGCCAGACGGTGCGCCCACTCGTGGGACCACAGATAGCGGCCGAAGACGCCATTGGCGATGACGGCAAGCAACGGAAAAACAGGGATGAGCTTGATCAGGGTATCGGTCATGCGTTGCCCATCTTCACCATTTGAGGAGGTTCATCTCGTCCACGTTCGTGGAAATCTTGCCGCGGAAGACCACGATGATGATGGCCAGTCCTACCGCGGCCTCTCCCGCGGCAATGGCAATGACGAAGAGCGCCACCAACTGCCCGGCCATGGACTCCAGATAATGGGAAAAGGCGACGAGATTGATGTTGGCCGCGTTCAACATGATCTCCACGGCCATCAACACGATGATGAAATTCCGCCTGATCATCACGCCGAGCAAGCCGGTGATGAACAGTACGGCACTGACCGCGACATATGCGCTTAAAGGAATCATAACTATGGTGAGGCGTAAGGAGTGAAGCGTGAACGGGAGCGCACTCGTTACCCTCACGCCTGACGTCTTACGCCTTACGGTCGTCGCCGATCGGTTTCGGTGTTTTCGCCAGCACGATTGCCCCAATGATGGCGCCCAAGAGGAAGATTCCGACGATTTCGAATTGCAACAAATAATCACTGAACATTTTCATGCCGATGGCGTAGGTATCGCCTTCTTGCAGCACGGCGGCGGCCGGCGCATCGCCCTTGGACCCTCCGTACGGAGACTTGAACAGCAGCGCCAGCACGTAGAGCGAGCCCAGCACCGTCGGGACGACAAAGTAGAGGGCGGTACTATGAAAATAGCGCTCATCGGTCTTGAGATTGAGCAGCATCAGCACGAACAGATACAACACGAGGATGGCGCCGGCGTAGACCACCACTTGAACCGCCCAAAGGAATTCGGCGTTGAGCAGGACGAAGAGACCTGACACGTGCAGCAGCAGGGCCAGCAGCGCCAAGCCGCAATGAACGGGGTTTCTCAAGGCGACGGTGAGTACCGCAGCGGCCATACTCATCAGGGCGAAATACGCGAAGAAGACGACCATCATGGGGTTCAGCTCAGATGCTTGGGTGCCGATTGGGTTGGTTTCACGACCGATTGCGGGAAGTAATAGCGGTATTCACGGCTTTCCTCGATGTTCTTTTCCTGATTGTGGGCGTACAAATACCTCTTCGCGTCGTCAAGGTGCCGCTCCCCGATGTCGTACAGGCGCTTCTTGTCGAACAACAACGTCCGCTTGTCGTGCGTGGAAAACTCATACATCTTCGTCATCGCCAGCGCGTTCACCGGACAGGCCTCGACGCAGTAGCCGCAAAACACGCACTTGGTGATGTCGATATAGAACTCGGTGGCATAGCGCTGCAGGGGACGCTCGGGATCTTCGGCGCTGATGACCTTGATGCAACGCGACGGGCAGGCCGCTTCGCACAGATCGCACCCCACGCAGCGTTCACGACCGTCGTCATAGCGCAGCAAGCCTAACGCGCCCCGGTGGGTATCGGGAATCGTCCGCTGTTCCCGGGGATACTGGAACGTGATGGGTTTGTGGAACATGTGCTTGAACGTCACTTTCATGGCGTCCCAGATTTCATAGAAGAGGGCGGCGTGAAGGAATTTTTTTGTGAGGCTTCTGGCCGTCATACGGCTGCTCTCTATACCTTTTCGATCGTGACGCCGGTGCGCTTGAAGGACGGCACGCCGGTGACGGGATCCACATGGACCGTCATCAGGTCTTTCACGGGCGGTTCGTTGAAGTGCTCGGGGAAGAAACAGGTCAGGGGCGCCACGCTCTGATCGAGTTGCACGCCGATTTGCAGGGATCCCCGGTCCGAAGTCAGCTTCGCCATAGCACCCTCCTGCAGGCCCAGGCGCTCCATATCCGCCGGATTCATCCGAATCCGACCGGTGTTTGGACCAATCTTCATCAGTCCAGGCGCCAGGGTGGACATCTTGCCGGAGTGATACAGGAGTTGTCCCATCAGGAGCGTAAAGGGTCGGGCGCTCTCCGACCGCGCTGTCTTGTAGCGGCCCACCGCGGCCGCCGAATAGCCGTTTGAAAGATAGTGCTCGGCGGTGGGTATCAGTTTCTTCGGCTGTCCAAGGTTGTAGTAACCGGGAACCAGCTTCATGATTTCGGCCTGGATATCGTTGGCCGATTCGTACTCCCATTGGCAACCCAGTCCGTTCGCAAGCGCGGTGAGAATCTGCCAATCCGGCACGCTTTCTCCGAGGGCATCCATGGCCTGGCGGACGCGTAATACGCGACCTTCCAGATTGGTGAATGTGCCGTCCTTTTCCGAGGATGTGGTGGCCGGCAACACGGCGTGCGCCATCTGCCCTGTTTCCGTAAGAAACGGGTCTTGGACGACCAGGAGATCCAAGCGGTCTAATGCAGCCCGCACTTCCATCGAAGCCGGCAACGTGGCCAACGGGTTCTCGCCCACGACATAGAGGGCGCGAATCTGTCCGCTGCGGCAACGCTTGAGAATTTCGGTGAGATGTGCGCCGCTTCCTGCGGCAGGCAGCGTCACGTCCCAGGCCTTGGCCAGTTTGTCGCGCATGGCTTGTTCGTCGAAGGAAGCCAGGCCGGGCAGAAACTCCGGCGCAACGCCCATATCCACGGCGCCCTGCTCGTTGGGTTCTTCGGTCACCGTGTTGACGCCGCAGCCCGGCCGTCCCAATTTGCCGGTAATCCAGGCGAGGTCCATCAGCTTCAAAACGTTCTGGTAGCCGTCCG
Organism: Nitrospira sp.; assembly: GCA_035281245.1. Taxonomy (GTDB): domain Bacteria; phylum Nitrospirota; class Nitrospiria; order Nitrospirales; family Nitrospiraceae; genus Nitrospira_C. Next base: position 57,227 of record DATEEH010000009.1, on the reverse strand, counting down.
GCTGGCGGACAATGCCTTCGGCGCAGAGAATGATCGAGCGTGGCGATTCCGCGAAAATCGTCGCTGCCTCCTTGAACTGCTCGACCGTCACGCCGGTCCTCGCCGCCACTTGCTCGAGTGAGATCGGACCGACGGCCGATTTCAGCGCGGCAAAGGCCTGCGGATGCTTTTTCACGCTTTCCTCGTCGACCAGATCCAGCTGGATTGCCGCTTTGACGAGGCCGTCGATGACGACCCCCTCTGTTCCGGGTTTGATCACGAACGGATGCGACGCCAGTTTGCCGAGGTTCGTGATGGCCGAATCAAAGACCATGACCTGCGCTTTATAGACGCGAATGGCCTCCTTGATTCTGACGGAGGTCAACGGATTGGTCTCGGTAAGATTGGAGCCGATGACCAGCACTGCCTTGGCCTTGGTGAGGTCTTCCCAATCGTTGGGCGTGCGTCCGATGCCCAACGCCACTTTCGAGGCATGGACGAAGTTCATGTGCCCGTAACGGGCGCTGCTATCCAGATTGTTCGTCCGGAACGCCACCCGCATCAGCTTTTGGAACAAATACAACTCTTCGTTCGTGCAACGCGCCGTGATCAGACCGGCGATGGCGTCGGGGCCGTGCTTCTTGCGTATATCGGCGAACCGATCGACGACGGCATGCATGGCTTCGAGCCAGGGCACTTCCACGAGTTGGTTGCCCTTGCGCAACAGCGGCCGCTTCAAGCGGGTCGGAGCGTCGATATATTCGAAGCCGAACCGTCCCTTGACGCACAGTCCGCCATGGCCCTTGGAGGTGTCCGCCCGGTCGCCCCACTTGTTCTTCCACGACAACGGCGACGTCACACGGATGACCTCCGTGTCCTTGGTCTCGACGTACATCTGGCAGCCGTCCCCGCAGTAGTTGCAGGTGGTGGTGGTCTTCTTCATCTGCCAGGGCTTATAGAGATATTTCGAGAATTTGTTGGTGATGGCGCCGACCGGACAGACGGCCAGACAATCGCCGCAAAATTCGCACGCCAGCGGGAGGTCGCCCTTCGCCACGACCTGGTTGAAGCCGCCCTTCTTCATGAATTGGAGCGCATCGATCATCAGCACGTCTTTGCAGACATTGATGCACTCGGCGCACGCGATGCAACGGTTCATGTTGAAATCCAGCACCGGGCTTCGCGTATCCTCGGGGATGAATTTCTGTTTGGCATTGGCCAGATTCGTCACGCCGTGCTGGAACGCCATGTCTTGCAGCTCGCAATGCCCGTCTGCGTCGCAGACGGGGCAGTCGAGCGGATGGACGGAGAGATGCTTCTCGACCGCCTTCTTCCTTGCCTGGAAAAGGTCGTCCCCCTCCGTCCGGATGATCATGCCGGCCGTGGCCTTGGCGGTGCACGAACGGACGGGGGCTTTCTTGCCCTCCTGCATGACGAGGCACATGCCGCAAGAGCCGAACGGATCGAAGGTGTAGTGGTAACACATCGCCGGAATGATCTTCCCCGTGCTGGAGATCACGTCGTAGAGCGACACGCCGTCCTTGGCCGTGACGGTTTTCCCGTCAATGGACAATTCGATGGTGGCCGCTTCGACGTCCGGATTCGTTGCTGGTTTCAATCCCATAAATCCTCGAATGCCCGCATTCAGACCGTTGAACGTGCAATGCCTGTTACCGGTCGCACTCTCCCATGACGATGTCGTAGGTACCGAACAGCGTGATCGCGTCCGCGATCATGTAGCCTCTCGACATGTGGTCGAAGGCCCCCATGTGAATGAACGACGGCGAGCGGATCTTCAGCCGATACGGCTTTCCGCCGCCCGTGCTCACGATGTAGAAGCCCAGCTCCCCTTTGTGCGCCTCGGTGCCGCAATAGATTTCTCCGGGCGGGGCATTGAAGCCCTGCGAAAAGAGTTTGAACTGCTGGATCATCGATTCCAAGTTCGTGAACACGCGCTCTTTCGGCGGCAGGGTCACGCTGGGCACGTCAGCCATGATGGGTCCGTCCTGAATCTGCTCCAGACATTGCTTGATGATCTTGACGCTTTCGTACAGCTCCATGACGCGGATCCAATACCGGTCGTAGGTATCGCCGTTCTTCCCGAGCGGGATGCTGAACTCACATTTTGGATAGGCGGAATACGGCTCGGCCTTCCGCAAGTCGTAATCCACCCCCGAACCTCGAAGCGTCGGGCCGCTTAACCCGAAATTGACCGCGTCTTCGGCGGAGATCACCGCCACGCCCTTCGTGCGGGCGAGCCAGATGCGATTTTTCTCGAGGAAAATGACGTACTCATCGATTTTGGGTGGAAAATATTCCAGAAACTGCTTGAGTTTCGCGAACAGCGAAGGCGTAAAGTCGCGCTCTACTCCACCGATGCGATACCAGCTCGTCGTCAGTCGGGCCCCGCACAACTCGTCGAACCAATCAAGCAGGATCTCGCGATCACGAAAACAATAGAAAAACACGGTCATCGCCCCGATGTCGAGCGCCTGAGTGCCCAGCCAAAATTGATGGCCGATGATCCGCTGCACCTCGGCGACGATCGTGCGAAGATATTCGGCGCGGTCGGGGACGGTGATGTTCATGAGTTTTTCGACGGCACGGCAGTAGGCGAAGTTGTTGTACATCGCGCACACGTAATCGAGGCGATCGGTATGCGGGATGAACTGATGGTAGGTGCCCTCCTCGGCCAGTTTTTCGACGCCCCGGTGCAGGAATCCCATCACGGGCGTGGACTTCACCAGCCGTTCCCCTTCCAACTCCAGGATCACCTTCAAGACGCCGTGCGTGCTGGGATGCTGCGGCCCCATGTTGAGCAGCAGCTCCTCCGTCCGCAAGGTGGGGAGCGTTTCACTCTCCGGATGCGTCGGGTCAACCTTATAAACCGTCGTTCTTTGATCTTCGAATGCCATACGCGATGCGCTTATCGGGTTTCATCCAGAAATTCAAACGTGTCGCGCCAGCCCTTCCCCCGCACGGGAAAATCCTTTCGCAACGGATAGCCTTCCGTGTAGTCGTCGGGCATCAGGATGCGGCGAAGGTCGGGATGGTGTCGGAAGCGAATTCCCATCATATCGTAGACTTCACGCTCCATGAAATCCGCGCCCTTCCAGAGATCCGTCAGAGAATCCACGACACAGTCGGATTCCGGTACGCGGGTTTTCAAGCGGATGCGGTGGCGCTTTCTGATCGAATAGAATTCATACACCACTTCGAACCGTTCCTCGTCGTCGGGCCAGTCGACCGAACTGACATGCACGATATAGTCGAAGTCCATGGCCGGGTCGTCGCGCAAAAACTGCGCGACGTCGTGCAACTTGTCCCTGGTCACCGTGATCGCCAGGTCGCCCCGCCATTCGACGGCCTTCACAAAGCCCACGGCAAAATGTTCTTGAAGGCGCTCGGCCAATTGCTGGAGCGACATGAGGCCTTTAGACTTTCAGACTCGCTTTCACTTGCTCGGGCTGCTTGACGAAGACGCGCTTTTGCATGATGCGTTCTTGCAGCTTGAGGATTCCGTCGAACAAGGCTTCGGGAGTCGGAGGACAGCCCGGCACGTAGATATCCACCGGAACAAAGCGGTCGACGCCCTGCACCACGCTGTAGCTGTCATAGATATTGCCGGAAGTCGCGCAGGACCCCATGGCAATCACATATTTCGGCTCCGGCATCTGGTCGTAAATCTTTCGGATGACGGGCGCCATCCGTCGGCAAACGGTTCCAGCCACGATCATCAAATCGGACTGCCTGGGAGATGCGCGAAAGACGCCGGCGCCGTAGCGGTCCATGTCGTAGCGTGAGGAGACGGCGGCAATCATTTCAATGGCGCAGCAGGCTAACCCGAATGTCATCGGCCAGAGCGATCCCTTGCGCGCCCAATTCACGGCTTTCTCGACCGTGGTCGTGATGATGTCCGGCGCCCCATCTTTGTCGTGACGCCCCAACTGAATCAGTCCCATTCCAACGCCCCCTTGCGCCAGGCGTAGACGTAGGCCACGAGGAACAAGGCAATGAACACGAGCATCTCGATCAGACCGATGATGCTGACCTTGTTGATATCGTTGAAGACCACGGCCCACGGATAGAGAAAGATGACTTCAATGTCAAAAATCACGAACAACATGGCGAAGATGTAGTAGCGAACCGGAAACGGCATTCGGGCATCGGAAAAGGGCTCGGAGCCGCACTCATAGGCGGACAGCTTCTCGGGTTCCGGATACTTCGGCTGGACCAGGTAACTCAACAACAGGGTCACCACGCCGAACGCCAGGGCGATAAAAATAAACAACAAAACCGGAAAATACTTAGTCAGATACTCCAGGAGTAACTCAAGACCGCTCATGGGGGTCACCATTCAACACCTTGAGTGCAAAGGAGAAAGCGATCTTAGACGGGGGGTTGTTGCGATAGCAAGCGTACAAAGGACCTACATCGAAGACCCGGAAGTCCTACCCTGGCCTGATTTCAGCCGACGCGCCGTCGGGGCCATGAGCGCTGCATCCATGCGGAGGTGCGCGGGGGCACCCTCTTCACTTTTCTCCCATTCGGGAAGGAGCGGCGACAAGGCCTTGGCCTTCTTCCGCCGGTGAATCTGGGTTTCCAGTCGGGAACGGATGGAGCGTTCAGCCGGTTTTTGAGCCATCAGACCAGTCACCTTAGCACCGGCACACATGGCGGTCAACAGGGGCAAGACCGCAATATTCTTGACACTATGGGATGATTTGCTATGGTTTTCTGAGCAGACTGTCTTAAACCAGAAGGACAACGCCATGATCATTCATGCACGACGAAGCCTCGCGGGCTGTGCGCTGTGTGCGATCGTTGCCGCCATCGGATTTTCGCCGGCGTGGGCCGATGATCTGGACAGCATCCGTTATGGCGAAGCGGCCCGGACCTATGCCGCCGGGTCGATCCAGCAATCTACGCCACAGGATGGGGTGGTGAATGTGATCACCGGCGACAACCAAACAGTCGGAAACCGTATGCGGCTCGGGCAGAACGACGTGTTTTACCTGAAATTGAAAAACCCCGGAGAAGCAGCCGTCGGCGATCTCTTCACCATCTACAAGCGAACTCGCAAGGTCTTTCATCCGGCGACCGGCCAATACCTGGGGTATTTAATTAACCGGCTGGCGATCGTGCAGGTCGTCCAAATAGATAGCGAATTGACGACCGCCCGCGCCATACGAGCCTATGGTGCGGCGGCGCCCGGCGATCCCGTCGTCAGGTTTTCGTTGCCGAGCTCCAACGAAGCGGCTGCCGTGCCCGCCTCGGACGACATCAACGGCATGGTCGTCGATCTCCAGTCGGATCTACAGATGACCTTGGTGGCGCAACGGAACATCGTGTATCTGGATCGCGGGTGGGAAGACGGTCTCAGGGCTGGTGATCGCATGGAGCTGACTCGCTATGGCGGGGGGTTGCCGCCTCGGCAGGTCGGAGAAGTCAAAGTCTTGTCGACCGAGGGTCGCACTGCGACCGCACTCGTCACGAAATCAACCTCGCGCATACTCAAGGGCGATCGGTTCCGCAGCAAACACCAGGCTGATTTCGTCCCGCCGGCAGAGCCGGTCAGACCCTCCTCGGAGTCCTCGCCGGACAAGAAAACGGTGCAAAATGCGGCGCGTGAGACGCGATACAACTTGAGCGATCTCACGAAGCAGCTGCACTATGAATCCGGCGAAGCCAGGATCAAGCCCGAAGGCTATCAAACACTCGACCAGTTGGTGGAACTGCTGAGAGAGTCCCCCGTCGATCAGCTGATTCGCGTCGAAGGGCACGCAGACAGTATGGAGATCGGTCCGTCGCTCAAGTCGCTGTATCCGACGAATTGGGAACTATCCAAGGCGCGCGCGACCGGCGTGCTGCGTTACCTCGTCGAAAAGGGTGGCATCGATTCCGCACGTCTCTCGTCCGTCGGCTATGGCGCCACCAAACCGGTGATGAGCAATGCGAGCGAAGCCGGCCGTTCGAAGAACCGCCGTGTCGAGATCCTGCTGTATTCTCCCGACGCCGCGCCGCCTGCTCCAGAGCCCGTCACGCCGCCGGTCCAAGAAGCTGCCAACCCCGATGACGGCTATCGCGTCACCGGTCTTGGTACGGAAGGCCAGGAACCGACGGCTCCTCTTGCGATGGACACCGTTCCCGTTGAAGCGACGAAGGGGGAACAGCCGGTCTCGACTCCGCCGGTGGCCGCCGATGCTCCTCATGACGTTCCCTCTGTGCCGCCGACGTTGGACAAAGCCGTCCAACCGTAACGTCTGTTCACGCCGGAACGTGCTTCAGAGCATGTTCCGGTGTGCACCTCATTCCTGATTCCCCCTGTCAATGGCTGCTGCTACAATGCCGCATGATCGGTGAAGCGCGCAGGTCACCACCACTGAATTCGGAATCGCCGCTTTACGCAGAAGTCATCGTCCCTCGCCACTTCGCCGGCCCGTTCACATACGTCGTTCCCACGAAACTGCGATCGGTCCTCCGTGTGGGGCATCTGGTGTTCGTGCCATTCGGCCGCTCATTGGTCCAGGGGGCGGTCATCGCGCTCACTCCACAGCATCCACCGGCACTGCCCCCTGAACGGCTCAAAGCGATACGCACACTGGTCACGGCCGGTTCGGCCGTCGACATTCCGCTCTCTTTGCTCGAGCTCGCGAAAGTCGTGGCAGAGACGTATGTCGCTCCATGGGGACAGTGTCTGAGACTCGTGCTTCCACCCAAGTCGACGACGGTTGATTCAAGCCGCATTCTCTTGACGAAGGAGGGCCGGCAGGCCCTCGCCGACAAGACGTCGGCGTCTCCTGCAACGCTGGGCCTGCTCAAGCGCCTCAAACGTCGTCCGCTTGGCATTTCCCTTTCACGCCTGTGCAACCGGAAGGACGTCGATCACGACGACGTCCTGTCGTCGATCCTGGATCGAGGATGGGCGCATAAAGTCCGCGGTCGGGCGCTTCACCGTGGGGAATCCGGCGCACCGACGGTGCCGCCGCCGACCGCCGATCTCTACAGTTCCCGCGACCGCGAATCCTCACAGGCATCGAGCGACATGGCGCCGCATGTCCACGAATGGGAAACTTTCGTCGCCCGTTCGCTGGCGCAACGTCGGCCCGGTCGTCTGCTCGTGCAGGCCGCACCTCAAGAGCGCCTTGCGTTGCTTCGTGCCGCGGTGGCCGGGGCAGTGACATTGGGTCGGAAGGTTCTCGTGATCACCGGTGAAACGGTTCGAGCGGAATCGCTTGCGGCCGCTCTCGCCCATCCGACGAGGGTTACTGCCGTCCTGCATAGCATGATGCCGGACGAACAGCGGGTCCACGTCTGGGAACGGATTCGTCGGAACGAGGTCGCCGTGGTGATCGGCACGCGGGCCGCCGTGTTCTTGCCACTCCATCCGATCGGCCTGATCTGGATCGATCGCGAAGAGGAGTCGGCTCTCAAGGAGCCGATGGAGCCGAGATACCATGCCCGGGATGTGGCCTGGATGAGGGCGCAGGACGAAGCGGCGGTGCTTGTTCTCGCTTCCGCACATCTCTCGCTCGAGGCGTCGAGCCTGGAAGCGCCGGAACACCTATTGAGAGCACCTCATAGGCCGGATACCTTGCCGCAGATCGAAGCCGTGGATCTTCGACGCGAGGTCCGCGGCACGGTCCTGAGTGGCCGGCTGCTGGAAGCCATGCGGGAAGCGATTGTCCGCCAGGCAGGCGTCCTGTTGTTCCTCAACCGTAAGGCGTATGCGGGCGCGCTGATGTGTCGAGACTGCGGTCAAGTGCCTCGTTGCCCGTCCTGCGCGGTGGCATTCGCCTTCTCACGCCAGAAAGCTCTCATCTTTTGTCATTACTGCGGCGCTTCCCATTCGATTCCTGATCTCTGTCCCGATTGCGGAAGCGCCAGGCTGGAGCCTGTCGGAGAAGGAACCGAACGCGTGGAAGAAGAAGTGAAGCGACGATTCCCCTCCGCACGCGTGTTGCGGGTGGATGGAGAGACCATGCGCAGGCCCAAGGAGGCGCAACGCATGTGGAAGCGCGTGCGCCAGCGAGAGTGGGATGTGCTGGTCGGCACACAGCTCGTCCTCAGGGATGATGTCGTTCCTTCCGTGGCAGTGGCGGGTGCCGTGCAGGCGGACGCCGGATTGAGCCTTCCCGATTTTCGAGCGGCTGAACGCACCTTTCATTTGCTTCAGGATGCCGCAAGCCTCGTGCAGCCGGTGTCGGCGGGGGGAAGGCTGATCATTCAATCGTATGTACCGAGTCATCATGTGATCGAAGCGGTCGTTCGGCAGGATGAAGCGATTTTCAGATCGGAGGAACTGATGCACCGGACGGCGCTCGGATTTCCTCCGGCCGTTCGCCTGATCGTTCTCCACATTTCGGGGTCGGTTGAATCCACCGTCGAGCAGGCCGCGAACGCCTGGGCCGTCGGACTGAACCGTGCCGTACAGGCAATGTCCTCATCAGACCAGGTCACAATTCTGGGGCCGGTGCGGTCGCCTGTGCCTCGGGTGCGGGGGCGCTACCGGCGACAAATCCTCGTCAAATCCAGGCGGGACTCCTGCGTGGTGCAGGCCGTTCGCTCGACCCTGGCCGAACTGGAATCTTCCCACGTGCGTCGAAAAGTGAAGTTCGCCGTCGACGTGGACCCCATCGAGATGTGGTGAGAGTCCCTACCGCCCCGGCCCTGCCTTCGCCCGCTTGAAAAGGCCATAGGAAAAGGCGATCCAAAAGACGGCTGAAAACAGTCCCATCAACGTGGCCGAGAGAATGGTTCCCATCTCCTCCTCCGATGGCTCGCCGCCGGCCGAACGGAATTGGAGCATGGTCGCAATAGGCCAGGCAAAACACTCGACCCCCAACAACAGCGTCGACCACGCCCAGATGAGCGTGACGGTTCGCCCGCGCCACCATAAGAAGGTTGCCGCAACGAGGAGTGCTGCGGCCGCAGCGGGGAGAGGCGGCGCATTCCCGGCCAGCCATGCGCCGACGGCGACGACAAGCCCACCCAAGGCTGCATTGACCGACAGGAGCCAGGGGGAAGAGACGGGCGCTGCGGGGTCGGATGGCTTGGATGCCGGCACCACGTCAACTAGACGGTACGCTTGACGAAGAAGGCGGCCGCTTGGGCCCGTCGAGAGATGTGGAGCTTTTGAAACATGTTCGCCAGGTAGTTTTTGACGGTCTTGTCGCTCAATTTGAGCGTTGACGCAATCTCCTTGTTCGTCAACCCGTCGGCAACTAACGCCAGAACCCGTTCTTCTTGCGGCGAGAGGGAGGAGGGACGCGCTGGACCTTCCGAAGTCGGAACGGTCTTGATCCATTCGAGGGCGCGTTTCGTCACGGCGGGATCAAGGATCGATCGGCCGGTGGACACCGTCCGAATGGCTCGGATCAGCGCCGCGGAATCGATCTCCTTGAGGACGTACCCATAGGCGCCGGCCAGCACAGCTGCCAGCACCGAGTCGTCATCCGTGTATGATGTCAGGAAAATCACCCGTGCCGTGGGTTGCTCCGACAGGATTTCACGGCAGGCTTCGACGCCCGATCCATCGGGGAGGCGAACATCCATCAGAATGACGTCCGGCCTCAGGCGTTTGGCCTCCGCCGCGGCCTGGACCTTGCTGTCGGCCTCTCCGACGATCGTGATTCCCTGATTGTTGTGCAGGACCGTTCGCAGCCCGACGCGAACGACTTCGTGATCATCGACTAGAAGCAGTCTTATCGCGGAGGATTTGGTCGGCAACACACTACGGCGCCGCGTGGAGGTCGCCCCGAGAGACATCCCTGCTCCGTGTGTCATGGGTTGTTTGGTGCCGAAGGCGGGACTTGAACCCGCACGGCTTGCGCCACACGCCCCTCAAACGTGCGTGTCTGCCATTCCACCACTTCGGCCTATGGGCTGCTGAAAATGCCTTTCACCGTCGTTCTCACATCGCTTGGGTCCTCGACGTACCGGCAAAGAGTACGCCTCGGACCCTCGCTCGTTGCGGCCTAGGTGAAAGCCATTTTGAGCAGCCCTACACAACTACTGCTTATCAACTCTGTTCCAACGGAAGAGGGAGCGGCATTATAGAAGTAGGCCAAAATCCTTGTCAATCAACAGCCTGTTCTGTAAGATTGGCCGTCTATTGCTCGCCCCTTGACCCAATACCATGCACGGCTATCACGACCTCCATCCCTCGCTCATCCAGGCCGCCAGGACCACCTCCCCTGTTTCTCTGGCTGCGTTGTTCGACGTCGACAATACGTTGATACCGGGAGCCGCCTGTGAGGTCCGATTTTTTCGTTATCTTTGGCGCAAGGGCGTGGTGGGGTGGCGCGAATTGGCACACAGCGTCCGGTGGGTAATGCGGCAGGGTTCTGTTGTTTCGATCCATCCCTTGCGCGAACGAAAACTGTATCTAGAAGGGAAAGATCCGTCCCTGATCGAAGACTGCGCCAGAGAGTTTTTGCATGGCGAGATACTGAGGAGAATATCGACAAAGGGGCGTGAACGGCTTGAAGCACATCGTCAATCCGGTCATCAGCTCATTCTGATTTCCGGCGCCCCCGACTTCTTGATCACCCCGCTGGCCGCCGCCTTGAACGTTCCCACACTGTTCGCGGCACGTCTGGAACGTTGTGCCGGACGGTACACAGGCGCCGTGATTCCTCCGCTTCCGTACGGGAACGGAAAACGGCAGCTCATCGTATCGCATGCTCACGAAAAGGGCCTCGATCTGGCGAGCTCGTTTGCCTACGGCGATAGTCCGGGCGACACCGAGATTCTCAAACTGGTCGGCTATCCCGTCGTCGTCAATCCGATCCGCGGCATGTGGCGCATCGCACGCCATCACGGCTGGCCCGTGGTGGATTGGACCTGACCATGCGCGTCACGGAAATTTTCCATAGCATTCAGGGTGAATCGAGTTTTGCCGGGCAGCCCTGCGTCTTCGTCCGGTTGACGGGCTGTCCGCTGCGCTGCACGTGGTGCGACACGGAATATGCCTTTTATGGAGGGAACGAGCAATCGATCGAAGAGATTCTCTTGAAGGTGGGGTCGTACGCTTGCCGGCTCGTGGAGGTCACCGGGGGCGAACCGCTTGCCCAAGCGGACGTTTTCCCATTGATCAGCCAACTCTGTGATCGAGGACATGACGTCTTGATTGAGACGAGCGGTGCCATCGATACGACCGCTGTCGATCCACGGGCGCACCTCATTCTCGACGTGAAATGCCCCGGCAGCGGCATGTCGGACCGAATGCATTGGCCGAATGTGGCCCGGCTGACCGGGAAGGACGAAGCGAAATTCGTGCTGGCGGACCGTACGGACTACGAATGGGCACGTCATATCCTTGCACAGCATGAATTGGCGAACCGGTGTACCGTCCTCATGAGCCCCGTCTTCGGCTCGTTGGATCCCCGACAGTTGGCTGAATGGGTGTTGGCGGACCGACTGCCGGTTCGACTGCAGTTGCAGCTGCACAAATTGATCTGGACGCCCGACATGCGCGGGGTGTGAGGATCTCAACGGTCATGCGTCAATGGTACTTGGAGGACGGCGTTCCATCCATTGACGATGGACCATTGACCAATAACGAGGAGAGAGCTGAATGAAGATCATGCAGATCGACGCGAAGGTGGGCCGCACTGAAGCGGAACACACGGAAGTACTCGTGCTGACGCAATGTGAAGGAGAACCGTTGACCAAACCCGATGCGTCCGGCATCGACAAAGCGCTCGGCGGCTCGTTGCGGGAGTTGCTGCAATCGCGAGAGTTCGAGGGCAGACCCGGAGAAGTGCTGATCTATCATACGCACGGCAAGGTGCCGGCCAAGCGCGTGCTGTTGGTGGGTGTAGGAAAGAAGCATCAACTGACGTTGGATGCGATCCGTCAGGCGCTGGGGCATGCGGTCAAACGTGTCCGCCAGTGCAAAGCGGCGTCGTTTCAAGCCGTGGTTCCGGCCGTCATTCCCAAGGGACAGGGCCCACTCGAGGTGGCCCAGGCGATGACCGAAGGCGCCATTCTCGGGAACTATCAGTTCACCGCGTACCGGAGCGACAACGGGACGCCGACCCACATTGAACGGATGACGCTGCTGACGCCGCAAAAAGCGCAGTTGCGACCGCTCTCAGAAGGCATTCGCCGCGGCGTCGCGACCGCCGAAGCTGCCGTTCTCGTCCGGGATTTGTGCAATCATCCCTCAAACGTGATGACGCCGACCCGCATCGCCAATGAAGCGAGAAAAATCGCGAAGGATGAAGCGTTGAATCTGAAAATTCTTGAACAGAAGGATATGCAACAGCTGGGCATGGGTGCTCTCCTGGGAGTTGCGCGCGGCAGTCATGAACCGCCCAAGTTCATTATTCTCGAATACAACGGATCGAAGAAAAAAGACGAACGTCCCGTGGTCTTCATCGGCAAGACGATCACGTTTGACACCGGCGGGATCTCCCTCAAGCCCGCTGAGAACATGGAGCACATGAAGGCGGACATGACCGGCGGCGCGGAAGTGCTCGCCGCAGTCAGAGCGGCGGCTCGTCTGAGATTACCCGTCAGGCTCGTCAGCATTCTGCCGGTCGCCGAGAATATGCCGGGGGGACGGGCAATGAAGCCGGGGGATATCGTCCAGACGTTGTCGGGCAAAACGGTCGAAGTACAGAATACCGATGCGGAAGGCCGTTTGATCCTCGCCGATGCCCTGGCCTATGCGCAACGCTATAACCCTGCCGCGTTGGTCGACATCGCCACCCTCACGGGCGCGTGCGTGGTCGCCCTCGGTCAGTTCGCGATCGGAATGTTCGGCACCGACGACAGATTGAAGGCGCAGGTCATGAAGTCCGGCCTGAAGGCTGGTGAGCGCGTGTGGGAGATGCCGCTGTGGGAAGAATATTTCGAGCAACTCCGCAGCGACGTTGCCGACATGCGCAACATCGGCGGACGGGGCGGAGGCATGATCACCGCGGCTCTGTTTTTGAGCAAGTTCGCCGGCGAAGGTCCGTGGGTGCACATCGACATTGCGAGCACCGATTGGAGTGAACGGGAGCGCGCGTACATTCCGAAGGGGCCCACCGGGATCGGCACGAGGCTGTTGATCCAATACCTCATCGATCGGAGCCTGTGACGTGGCGCGTCTCGAACTGACGTCGCGCGAGAAGATCGGTCAGCTCTTCATGGTCGGCTTCCTGGGCACGAGCGTGACCCCGGATCTGGCGGCGTTCCTTAAAGAGTACAGGCCCGGCGGTGTCATTCTGTTCTCGAGGAATCTCGAATCCGTCGAACAGATCGTGCAACTCACCAACGATCTTCAGGCGTGCAGTCCGAAATCGCCGCTGTTGATTTCGATTGACCAGGAAGGTGGACGCGTCTCGCGCCTGCCCAAGGGCTTTACCATTTTTCCGCCCTGTGAGCTGATCGGTCGTTGCCATTCCGGCGAGTTGGCCTATGCGGCGGCCGCAACGATTGCCAAGGAGTTGAAAGCCGTCGGCGTCAACATGAACATGGCGCCCGTGTTGGACGTCAACAGCAATCCCGACAATCCCGTCATCGGCGACCGGGCGTTCGGAACCACCCCCGAGATCGTCAGTGAATTGGGGCTGGTCACCGCGGCCGGACTCCAAGATAACAAGGTCGTGGCCTGCGGCAAACATTTTCCCGGGCATGGCGATACCAACGCCGATTCGCATAAGGAGCTGCCGATTGTGGAGGCCTCGCGGGAGCGGCTGGAGGCCGTCGAGTTCACACCGTTCCGCCGCGCCACTGCCGCAGGCATTGCGACGCTGATGACGGCCCATGTCCTCTATAAGGCGCTGGATGACCGTCTCCCGGCGACCCTCTCGCCTGACGTCATTACACACCTGCTGCGTGAGCAGATGGGCTACGACGGAGTCGTGCTTACGGACGACCTGGAGATGCACGCGATCGTCGATAATTATGGGCCGGGGGATGCGGCGGTGCGAGCGTTTCTCGCGGGGTGCGACATGCTGTTGATCTGCAAGGAGCGTGACCGCGAGATTGCCGCCTTCGAGGCCGTCGAGAAGGCCGTGGCTTCGGGAGCCATCGCCACCGCCCGGTTGGATCAGTCCGTGGTGCGAATCCAACGGATCAAGCAGCGCTATCTGCTGCCCTACCGCCCGGCCGTGATCTCCGATGCCAAGCTCATCGCGGGATGCCGGACGCATCAGGCGCTGTTGCAGAGCATACGGCAGGCGAACATCCGCATGGAGAAGCGCTCGGCAACGAAGGTCGTCTAACCGTCCAGCGTGCAGAGCGAGTGGTCCGTCATGAGTGTCAAAAAAGGCGATCTCATCGACGAACGCAAACGGCATCCTGAGTCCTGCGGACTCGTGGTCAAAGTGATGGGCGGCGGAGAGGGGTTTGAGAAAATCATCTGCTGCGATCATGAATTGACCGACGCGGATGTGGTGCCGACGCTGGTCACTTCCAAGGGACGAAAACGGGGCCAGATGCCGCCGGCCGTCGTGCTCGATGAAAAAAAGCTGTATCCCGACTCGTGTGGTCTTCGGGTCATGATCATGGACGGCGGAGCGGGCTTTCAAGAGATTCGATGCTGCGGGCATTCGTTGACGGTCAGTTCAAAGCGTGAGTTGCATTACGAGACACGAAGAGGGGCCGATCAGCCGCCGAATGCACCCGAAGGGAATGCATAGTCCATCTGACGGGGGAGCCCATGCAGGACCGTAAAGAAGTGATGAAGCGCTGGTGCGGCGTGATGGAATGGCTCGACCGGCTGGGCTACTTGACGGCCGGATTCAGTCTGCTCGTGCTTGGCATGCTGATCTTTGCGCATGCCTGGTATGTGTTCGTGACCAAAGCCGGGATCGCAGGGCTTCTGCCCTCCGGCTTGAAGCTGTTGAACGACCTGTTGCTCGTGATCATTCTGTTGGAGCTGTTTCGGACCGTCATCCGGTTTCTGCAGACGGAGATTCTCGATCTGGAGCCGTATCTGGCGGTCGGCATCATCGCCTGCACGAGGCGTGTGCTCACGGCCAGCGCGGAGTTGTCCCATCAACTGAACATGACCGAAACGCAGTTCTACCAGTACCTCATGGATGTCGGATTGAACGTCACGGTCATCATGGTCCTTGTGGTCGGCGTCTTTCTCGTGCGCAAACGCCCCGCACAAAGCTTGGCAGTGTCTCCGTAGGGCGACTCCACGCGGCTATTTCTCACCCGTCCAACCCTGCGAACGTTTTCACCCGTCCTCCCTCCGATTGCTGCGCAATCGAGACCCATTTGCACCCGCCCAACCCACCGATTGCTGCGCAATCGTTTTCCCAACGGACGCGCGTTTCCCCGCGGGCCGCCTTCTTGCCTCACCGTGCTTGTTGTGGCATCATGCCTCTCCCTGGAGAGCGGCATGGCGCATTTGCTTGAATATGTTGGCTGTGTGCACATTTACCTCGGGCCGTACAGAGGCAACCCCATCGCCCTGTATCTGAAGCGATCCGATGGTTCCTGCCAGATCGGCCCCAAGATCTATCCGTGGAATTCGGTGGTGGGTACGGGCGAGTCGCCAAACAAGGCGGCAGCGGATTTCGAAGAGAAATGGAAGGCCAAGGGTCTCTCAGCGGACATGTATTCCGGTCCGTCCTGGGAAGGCGGTATCAAGCCCGAGAAACCTGCGCCGCCCAAGCCGCCTGCCGCTCCGAAACCGGCGGCGACACCGGGCGCGACCACACCTAATGCGCCATCTAACGCTCCAGGCTCCGCCGCCCCCACATCCCCTCCTCCCCCCCAGCCGACGGGCGAATCCAGCTAGCCGATCTTCGCTCGAACGAGCGAACGGGCATCCGTAAATAATGATCCGATCAGACGGGCTTCAAGATCGAGGGGCGGGCTCCATCGTCTGCTCCGACAATTTGCTGTGTCGCAGGCCATAGACCACGTAGATGATAATGCCGAGGATGGTCCAGAGCACGAAGCGGATCCAGGTCAGCTGAGGGAGCTGCCACATCAGCCCGAGGCAGGCCATCGTTCCCAGCACCGGGACAATAGGCATGAAGGGCAGACGAAACGGTCGGGGGTGGTCGGGCTTGGTATAACGTAGGACGATCACTCCGATGCAGACCAAGACGAAGGCGAAGAATGTGCCGATGTTCGTCATGTCGGCGGCTTCTCCGATCGGAATGAACGCCGCCAGGATCGCGACGGCGATGCCGGTCAGGATCGTGGCGCGGTGCGGCGTGCCAAACCGGGGATGGACCTTGGCGAGCCAGGTCCCCAGCAGCTGATCGCGCGACATGGCGAAGAACACGCGGATCTGGCCGAGCATCATGACCACCAACACACTCGTGATCCCGGCGACGGCGCCGATCGCGATGACTGCCGCTCCCCATTTAAAGCCGACCAACCGAAGCGCTTCCGCCACCGGCGCATGAATGTCGATTTGTGACGATGGAATCAGTCCGGTCAAGACAGCGGCAACCGCGATGTAGAGCAGCGTACAAACACCCAGCGATCCGATAATGCCGATCGGAACATCCCTGGTGGGGTTCTTGGCCTCTTCGGCGGCGGTTGAGACGGCATCGAATCCGATGTACGCGAAGAACACGATGGCAGCGGCCGCTCCCACGCCAGCAAAGCCCTGCGGCATGAATGGCGACCAATTGGCCGGATCGATCGACGTACTGCCGATTGCGATGAAAAACAGAATGACGGCAAGTTTGATGAGGACGACCACACCGGTGGCCCTCGCGCTTTCTTTGATGCCGACGACGAGGATGATGGTGACGAGGAGCACAATGATGGCGGCCGGAATGTTGGCAATTCCACCCTCCGGTCCCCCCGGAGCCCTGGTCGCCCATACCGGCAAGTGGATCCCTGCGAGATGCAGCAGATTGTTGAAGTAACCGGACCAGCCGATCGCGACCGCCACGCAAGCGACACCGTACTCGAGAATCAAGTTCCAGCCGGTCAACCAGGCCAGCAGCTCTCCGAGCGTGGCATAGGAAAAGGTGTAGGCGCTTCCGGCCACTGGAATCATCGCCGACATCTCCGCGTAGCAGAGTGCTGCGAGCGCGCAGGTCAGGCCGGACAGGATGAACGAGAGCACGATCCCTGGGCCGGCCCCGGGGCGATGGGCATCGCCAACGATGGCCGTGCCGATCAACACGAATATCCCGGTCCCGATAATGGCTCCGATCCCAAGGCAGGTGAGATCCCATGCGGTCAGCGATTTCTTGAGCCGGTGGGTCGGATGATCCGCGTCGGCCAGGATCTGCTCGAGCGGTTTGATCCGAAACAAACGGTTGATCACCGAGCCTCGATCGGCGGCGGTCGGCGCCAGGGGCGGGCGGCTGAGGACATTCTCACGATCCATGTTCCTTCAAGTATAGCAGGCACCTTTGAAGTTCTTGGAAGGGCGACATCGCATCAGCGTGCCCGTCGTTGCGCAGCCGCAAGGAAAGCCTCGAAGAGCCGACGATGAAGGCGGTGACGATCAAAAAGAAATTCAGGGTGCCATTGAACGCCCAGCAGGAACCGCTCGGAGGGAGATTCAATGGCTTCGATGATGCCGTCCGGCGCCACTGCGCTGGCTTTCATCGAGGGGGCCACCTCCTTCACCGATTGATGATGAGAGCTGTTCACGCGCATGGTTCCGGTCTTGACGATTCGCCCGAGAAGGCTCTTTGGAGCGACCTTCACAGCATGGCTCAGCTGTGTCGCCGGAAGCGCCTGTCGGTGTCGAAGAGGGCGAGGTCGCTGAGAGTCGATGTCTTGATAGAGGCTGCCGCCGAACGCCACATTCAGCGCTTGCATGCCGCCGCAGATGCCGAGCAGCGGCACATCAGCGGCCCTTGCCAGCTGCGCCATCTCCAACTCAAAGGTCGCGCGCCGTTGGCTCATGACCCGAAACTTGTACCGCTGGCGCTCACCATAGAGCTCCGGCGCGAGGTCAGGACCGCTTCCCGTCAGCACGAGGCCATCGATCTGCGTGAGTAGACGCCGGCGGGCGCCCAGGTCAGCCACCAGCGGAAGGACAATGGGAATGCCGCCGAGGTCTTCGATCGCACGGATATAGCGGGCGCGCAGGAAGTAGGTGGGTTCTTGCCCGCCCCACTCTTTTCGATCACCGGCGTTGAAATCTGGTGTCACGCCGATGAGCGGTTTCATCGTTCAGCGGATGGGCTCCACGGGTGCCACCGAGTCCATGGGTGCGTTGGCCGTGGCCGAGGCATCGGGTTCGGCCACGCCGAGGAAACGAATGGGCCGATCTCCGCGCAGGTGATCGGGCGTGATGATGTAGGTACCATACATGCTGGTCGTCCATATGCTCTTCGCGGCGTTCTCGTTGCCGCCCGAGAAGGCATAGGCCAAGCCGCCGACGATGCCTCCTCCGATGGCAAAGGCCGCTTTCAAAGGAAGATACAGCAATGTCGATACGCCGGCAGCCGCGCCCATGCCGGCGCTGGACGCGCTTCCGCCTTCCGAACTATCGCTCGACGGAGGAGGAAGCGATTCCTGGCTCCACGCCGAGGGCACCACGAGAAGGGTGCAAAGAGCGACGACAACGCTGAGGGTGACGAGTCGGAACAGGGAAGTAACGCTCGTCGAGGTGACCACATGTGATTTCACGGAGGGACCTCCTTCCACTTACGAGTGAGCCGGACTGCACCCGCTCGAAATCTGAAACGGGTGATTGGGCGCAGGTGATGTGGCGTTATAACAAATTCAACCGTCCTTGCAAACCCCCTACCAGGAGAACGCCTTGGATGCTGATCAGATGGGATTGTGCGGGAGAAGATCAAGTTCTGTCGCGACATGGGAAGCGACAAAGTCGCGTTTCTTGGCCACAACGCCGTTCAATTCGGTCACGAATGTGTCGGCGGTGAGACATTGATTCTCCTGGGTGATGCCGGATTGCAACAGCAGATCCAGCTTGCACCATGCGAAGGCTTGCACCAATAGTTCGTATGCCCGTTCCTGATACGACGCACGTTCCTCCAGGGGCACCGCAACAAGCAGCGTTTCGAGCCATTGTCGAAAGCCGATGGCAGCACTGAGCTGGTCGATCTGCGTCCGGCTGAGTTCAACCGCGACCTGGATTCCGCCTTTCCAACTCCGCTTCTTGACGTTGTAGACAGTCGATTCAGTGAAGGGTTTTCCCTCCACCACTTGCGGCCCTACGAACAGCGTGACGCGAAACTGTGACGGGTCGTAGAGAGAGTCGATCGCCATGGGCGGCATTCTACCATGAGGACATCTGGGCGGCTTCCTATTCATTGACCCTCCGCAACGGCGAAGATTAAGATGCCCCTTCATGCCAAGCCACCCGCACGAAGCCAGAATCAGCGAGATCCAGCGCGCTCTTTGCGAACAGAGTGCGCTTGACGGCTGGCTTTTCTACGATTTCCGGGGCAGCGATCCGCTCGCGTATCGGGTGCTCCTGCTCGATCCGACGATGCATGTGACGAGACGCTGGTATTATTGGATCCCGGCTGAAGGTCCTCCGCAAAAATTACTTCACCGTATCGAGCCCCACGTGCTGGATGTCCTGCCAGGCGAGCCGAGTCATTACGTTTCATGGGAACAGCAATGCCAGCTCCTGGGTCGGCTCTTGAGCGGAAGTCGTCGCATCGCCATGCAGTATTCGCCGATGAACGCGGTGCCGTACGTGTCGCGCGTCGATGCCGGCACCATGGAGCTGGTGAGGAGCTTCGGATCTGAGGTCGTGAGCTCAGGAGATCTGATCCAACAGTTCGAAGCGCGATGGACCGATCGCCAGCTCGAATCGCATCAATATGCCGCTGCTGCCCTGAGGCGCATTGTGGACGAAGCCTTCGGTCATGTGGCCGAGTCCCTTAAAAAGGGACGGGCCCTGACAGAATACGGGTTGCAACAGTTCATCGTGTCTCGAATCCGCGACACCGGCATGGTGACGTCCAGTGCACCGATTGCCGCGGTGAACGAGCACAGCGCAGATCCGCACTACGGGCCGACAGCAACCGGATCGGCGACGATCAAACGGGATGATCTGGTGCTGATGGATCTCTGGGCGAAACAGGTCTCCGAGGGCTCGGTCTATGCCGATATTACGTGGACGGCTTATGCCGGCTCCGCCGTGCCCGAGCGACACCGCACGATTTTCGGCATCGTCCGGCAGGGGCGAGACGCTGCGCTGGAATTCGTGCGCGGTCAGATGCTTGCCGGCCAACGCCCCTTCGGATATGAAGTGGATGCCGCCTGCCGCAGCGTCATTCAGGCGGCGGGCTACGGCGCGCAGTTCGTTCATCGGACCGGCCATTCGATCGGCGAGGAAGTTCACGGCAACGGCGCCAATATCGATGGACTTGAAACGCAAGATACGAGACGCCTCATGCCGAGGACCTGCTTCTCGATCGAGCCGGGCATCTATCTGCCGGGCGAGTTCGGTATTCGAAGCGAGTTGGATGTGTTCCTCACCGACCGTGACGCGCTCGTATTCGGGTTACCGCTGCAGACCGAACTTTCTCCTTTGCTGTAGTCCGGGCAACCCCTTCCTTGACAGTGCCGTGAACAGGCCTTTAGAGTGACTGCTGGCCTGGAACGGCGCTGAGGACCGTGGGGAGACCCCCGAAATAAGAGGAATTTAAGACATGTTCGGGACGATGGGCATTTCAGAGCTGATCATTATTCTGGTCATCGTGCTGATTATTTTCGGCGCGGGGAAACTGCCACAGATCGGAGAGGGGGTTGGCAAGGCTCTGAAAGGGTTTAAGAAGGAAGTGCATGACATCCCCCCTCCCGAAGCGGTCCAAGCCGAACCCTCGTCGCCTCCCCCTGCTCCCGCGCAGCAAGCAAGCACAGTTCAGACCCCTTCCGCCGCTCCGACCGCGGCCCCGACGACGAGTCCGAAGCCCACGGCCCCCTATACCCCGGGACCGGAAATGACGCCGGGGACGACGGCCGCCGCCTTTTATAACATGGGTCCTCAGGCGCCCCAGCCGCCGCGCGCGCGGTCGGCGGCTCCGGCGGAAAGTGCACCGGCGGGGCAGGCGCCCCCGACGATGGAAGAACGAGCGGCGGCTCCCACGCCTATGATGCGGGGCCAATATCCTCCGCTTCCGCCGACGGCGCAACAGAAGCCGCAAGCCAAACGTCCGTCTGCGATCGTGAACAAGGATGCGGTCGCGCGGGTGCAGGCGCAGCAAGCCGCGTTGAAGGCCAAGGCTGCCCAGCCGAACAGCGGGGTATCCCCGACCGACATGCAGCACCTGGGAGAAGGACTCGGAGACGCATTGCGGACGTTCAAACAGGCGGTGGCCGACGTGAGAAATTCGGTCGATCCCGAGATGCGTACGATCCAGGCGGAGATGGACGCGGCGCAGAAAGAAATCGAACAATCGATCGAAGCGGCGCGAGAAATGCCTGCCGTACAGGACGAACCTCAGAAGCCGTCCTGATGATGCCGTGCTTCCGTCAGCTCGTTCCAGTGAGTAGTTCCCTCCTCTTGCTCATTGTCGTTTCCGCCGCCCTGAGCGGCTGTCTCCAAGAGGCGCCCACACCTTCCGTTGAACGCGGCGTTGCCATGCTCGTGGCACTGCTTCAGGACCAGAGTCCAGAAGTCCGAAGGACGGCGGCGGAATCCTTGGGAAAAATCGGCGATCCAACGACCTTACCGGCCGTGGTGCCACTTTTACATGATCCGGTGCCGGCGGTTCGTGCCACGGCTGCTCAGGCCCTGGGCCGCATGGCGAGTCCTGCCGACGAGGCCGTGATCATGGGACTCTCCCGTGCACTCGAAGATCCAGATGACAAAGTCAGACAGGCTGCAGCGCTTGCCCTTGGTGACATCGAACCGTCGCCGCGCCAGCTGTCGACGGTTGCCGACCTCCTTCGAGGGTCGGACGTGCATGTGAGGCGTGCGGCCGTTCATGCCCTGCTCGCCCTGGACACGAGCCAGATCGCGTCGTGGCTCTTGCCGGCCCTCGATGATCCTGATGCCGAGGTGCGACAGGGGGCCGTCGCAGCCTTGGGGCTCTCGGGAGATAGACGCGCCGAGACGGCGCTTCTGAAGCGTCTTTTCCAGGATCCGGCTCCCGCTGTCCGGGCGGAAGCCGCCTATCACCTTGGGGAGTTGGGCGGGCTGGATACGGCTACCGTGCTGCGGACAGCGGTCGAAAAGGAACCGGATCGGGGTGTCCGTCGTTGGATGGAGGCGGAGCTCAAGGCGTTGCGCGTGAACGATTAAGCGCAGAGACGAGCTCGACAAGATCCTGGCGTGACTTGTCTTCGATTTCCGTAAATTGGATCCCCATACCCGGAAACAGAAGAAAGCGTTCGGGCTTATTACGCGTCCACGCGACCTTCGCTTTGGCCTTGTGCCTTTCCCACGGACGATCAGGAAGCGCAAACTCGACGGCGAGTTCTGTCCCGGGCGCCAACGGCTGACTGCTTTCAATGAAGAGTCCCCCGCCGCCGATCCCACCCGTCAGACTGTCAAACTGTTTGCCCTCCGGGGTCGTGTATTTCACTTTCACCGCCAACGGCGCCCGCGCATGGGCCCGTGCGTGCGCGAAGCGGACATCCTCGTCGGTGTTGATAATGCGCTCGATGACGTTGGCCCATGAGACCCCGCCGAGGAGTACGCCGTTGTCGCCATGCAATGAAATGACTTCGCGTTCCGGATCGACTTCGAGAGCCTTGCCCTGATGCCCTGGTGTGATGGTCACTGGAAATTTCATACGCTCCTGCTCACTCAGAATACGCCGACAGACAGCCCTGCCTCAGCGGATCATGCGGCGGACCGACCAAGTTGCTGTAGCGACTTGACCAGTTCGAGCACTCGATTGCGAATGTCGGCGGCAATGTCGGTAAAGCGGACGCCCATTCCCGGACTGAACGTATATTGATCCGCTTTCGGACAGACCCACGCCACGACCCCCTTCGCAGCGAGCCACTCGTTCCCCTGCTCCGGCAGCGAAAATTCCAACGACAGCTTGGTGCCGACCGGGAGCGGTGATTGACTCTCGATGAACAACCCTCCGCCGCCGATGCCACCCGCCCGGCTCTCAAACTGCTGACCGTCAGGAGTTTTGTACTTGACCCGAAATGCCAGTGTGACCCGTGGCTCCGTTCTTGCTTCGCGTGAGGCAGGGGGTTTCCGGTAGGCAAGAATCTGATCGATCACGAAATCCCATGAAAGATTCCCCATCGGGTCGCCGTTGATCCCGATGAGCGTGATGATTTCCCGTGTGGCATCCAATTCGATGGTCTTGCCTTTGTGGCGCAGGCTCGAAACTACCGGATATTTCACGCGTCCTCCCTTCGGCTCACCTTGGCAAGTATAGCGCACGGTTTCACCTTGTCGAGAAAAAGGCGAGAGTCCGCCAAAACGCCACCGGCCCGGCATTTGAGCCGGGCCGGCGACGGCACACAACGAGATATGTTCAACGTTTACGCGGTCTTGACGTCTTTGTCCTGCTCGAAGATACGGATGGGAGGATGTTTGCCGAGAATGGCGTCTTCGGTGATGAACACTTCCTTGATCTGCTTTTGCGAGGGGGCGTCATACATCACGTCCAGCATGACTTCTTCCAATATGGCTCGCAGGCCGCGCGCGCCGGTTTTCTGGGTGAACGCCTTGCGGGCGACGGCCCCGAGGGCTCCGTCGGTGAATTTCAGCTTCACCTTCTCGAACGAAAGGAGCTTTTCGTACTGCTTGGTCAGGGCATTTCGCGGCTCGGTCAAAATCTTGATCAACGCCCGTTCGTCGAGCTCATCAAGCGTCGCGACGACGGGCAGGCGGCCGATAAATTCCGGAATGAGGCCGTATTTCAAAAAATCCTCCGGTTGGACTCGCTCGAACAATTCGCCGAGCCGCACGTCTGCCCGCCCGCGAATTTCAGCGCCGAACCCCATGGCCTTTCGATTCAACCGCTGCTCGATGATCTGTTCCAATCCGACGAAGGCTCCGCCGCAAATGAATAAGATGTTGCTCGTGTTGACCTGAATGAATTCCTGGTGAGGGTGCTTGCGGCCGCCCTGCGGAGGGACATTGGCGACGGTACCCTCGATCAATTTGAGCAGTGCCTGCTGCACGCCTTCGCCCGAGACGTCGCGGGTAATCGACGGGCTGTCGCTCTTGCGGCTGATCTTATCAATCTCGTCGATGTAGACGATGCCGCGTTCGGCTCGTTCGACGTCATAGTCCGAGGCCTGAAGAAGCTTGAGGATGATGTTCTCCACATCCTCCCCGACGTATCCCGCTTCAGTGAGTGTCGTCGCATCGGCCAGGGTAAAGGGAACGTCGAGATACTTGGCCAGTGTTTGGGCAAGCAGCGTCTTCCCGGTGCCTGTTGGGCCCACCATGAGAATGTTGCCCTTCTGGAGTTCCACGTCGTCAACGTCTTTTTCCTTCGCGGAGATGCGCTTGTAGTGATTGTGGACCGCCACGGACAAGATTTTCTTGGCCCGTTCCTGCCCGACCACGTATTGGTCGAGATGATGCTTGATCTCCGAGGGTTTCTTGAGTTTTGACGAGATCTCTTCCTTCGCCTCCTCCCAATCTTCGGCGATGATGTCATTGCACAGATTGACGCATTCATCACAGATGTACACGGTAGGGCCCGCGATCAGCTTGCGGACTTCATCGCGGCTTTTCCCGCAGAAGGAACAGCGAAGGTGTCGATCCATCTTTTCCTGCTTGGCCATGCGTCCTCCAGGTATTACTTGTCCTTGGCCCCGTCCTTGTCCGACGCCACCTTCAACGATTTGGGCGCTCGCGTGATCACTTCGTCGATCAGGCCATAGCGCTTCGCTTCCTCACCGGACATGAAATAGTCGCGTTCCGTATCGAGGGCAATCTTCTCGATCGGCTGGCCCGTATGCTTCGCCATGATCTCATTCAGGCGTTCGCGAATCTTGAGAATTTCTCTCGCATGGATGTCGATTTCGGTGGCCTGTCCCTGGAATCCGCCCAGCGGCTGATGGATCATCACTCGTGCGTTAGGCAGGGCAAACCGTTTGCCTTTCGTCCCTGCCGTCAGGAGGAGCGCCCCCATGCTTGCGGCCTGCCCGAGGCAGATGGTGTTGATGGGGGGCTTGACGTACTGCATCGTGTCGTAGATGCCCAGTCCGGCCGTGACGCTCCCTCCGGGCGAGTTGACATACAGGTTGATGTCTTTCTCGGGGTCTTCGGCCTCCAAGAACAACAGTTGCGCGATGATGAGGTTGGCGAAGACGTCATCGATCGGCGCGCCGAGGAAAATAATACGATCCTTCAGGAGCCTCGAATAGATATCGTAGGCCCGCTCGCCTCGATTGGTTTGCTCAACGACAATGGGAACTAGCATGCAGGTTTTTCCTTTCCCGAAGTCAGCCTTGGCGCGGTTCTGGAGCTTACTTTTGAATCACTGCGTTTCGATACACGAAGTCCAGGGACTTTTCCGCCAAGATACGTGCTCGCAACTCTTCGATTGAATCTTGTCCGCCAGCCTGGATCATCTTGACGAGTTCGGGCTGGCCAATTTTCAACTCGGACGCCAAGCGGCTTACTTCATTGTCGAGATCTTCCTGCGTCACCGTCAGATGTTCTTTTTCCGCGATGGCCTCCAGGATCAAACCCACTTTGACGCGCCGGGCAGCCTCCTCGCGATTTTCCTGGCGGAGCTTCGTCAGGTCCGACGTTTCGAGCGCCGAGGCGCCTTCGGCGCCCGGTCGACGTTGGCGCTGTTGCAGCTGGCGGATGATCGCTTCGAGTTCGCGTTCGACCAGCGTCTCCGGGAGATCAAAATGATGTGTCTCCACCAGGCGCTTCACGATCGTGTCCTTGTACCCCTCTTCGATCTCACGCTTCAGCGCCTTTTCCATTTCCGTGCGCAGCCGTTCCTGTAACTCGGCCAGTGAGCCATAGGATCCGCAGTCCTTGGCGAACTCGTCGTCCAAGGCAGGCAGGGTCTTGATCTTCACCGCGTTGATCGCGAGCTTGAACGTCACGGTTTTGCCGGCCACGCGGGCGTCGGGATGACTTGCGGGGTACGGTTGGGGAATCTCGACCATGTCTCCTTCGGCCTTGCCCAAGACATGTTGGTCGATCTCCAGCCCCAGGAGCGAGGCTTTTGAGCCGACTCTGTGGAGGTGGCCTGTCTTCTTGCTCCCTTCAAGCGGCTGGCCGTCGAGGTGGCCTTCCACCGACAAGATCACGAAATCGCCTTCCGCGGCCCGGTGACCTGGAGGCGGCGCATCGAGCCTCGCATGCTGCTCGCGCAACACGTTCATGCCCTTCGAGATCTGTTCCTCCGTGACGCTGCGGGTATCCGGCTTCAACGAGATGGGGTTGGGCGCCTTGTAATCGCGGAGCTCGACCTTGGGCTTGATCTCGACCGTGGCGGTAAAGGTGAACGGAGCGTCTCGCTTGATTTTTACACGTTCAAGAGGCGGAATTTCGACGAGCACCGGTGAGATGCCCGCTTGGCGGACGGCGCGATCGTAGTAATCGGGAACAAGGCTCCGCACGACATCTTCTTCGACCGCTTTCGCATAACGTTGTTCGAGCAACGCCTGCGGTGCCTTGCCAGGCCGGAATCCCGGCAAACGAACCTGCCGGTTGAGCTCCTTGTACGCCTGCACGAAACGTTGAGCGACCTCTTCGACGGGCACCTCGATCTTGAGAGCCCGCTTCATGGGGCCGAGCTCGGTCACTTCCATTTTCATCTATCGCGCGATTTCCTTTGTACAACCGGCACAGTTCGTTGCCCACTGCCGGATCAGGTATGGTGCGAGAGGGGGGACTTGAACCCCCACGGTTGCCCACGAGATCCTAAGTCTCGCGCGTCTGCCAGTTCCGCCACTCTCGCACGGCGGGGACGCTGGAACGAGGTTCCAGACAGGTCAGCAAACAAGCGCAACTACACGACGATGCTGCTATTTTGTACCGTTGGCGGCGTATGACTGTCAACCCATACTCCTGCGGGGATGGGACGGCGGTTTCGTCGAGGTTTTGTCGCGTCGGAGAGGACGAAATTCGTCCACGTGCCTTTGCCGGCAAAGGCATTGAAAAGTAGCCTCGCTTCTTCATGGCCGGTATAATGAGGGCACCATCATAATACCGTTGTCTTGCCAGTGTCACGGTAGGGAGGTGCAGCATGCGTATCGGCTTCCTGCTTTCCATCCTGGCCCTGATCGTGTTTGTCTCCTCGGTACCTGCTCCGGTCGAAGCCTATCGCGACTACTTAACGACAGAACAAAAGGCGCAGCTCGAGCGCATCCAGACGGTGCTCGTCGAGGCGATCGCCCTGACGGACAAGGGCTCGGTCGATGCGACCCCCCTTGTGGACGTGGCGTCCCGCCGGCTGGCCGAATTGGGATATACCGTGGTGCGGGAGGCCGCCAAACCGCACGACGCCACTTTGAAGCTCAAGTGCGAGCAACGCAAAGTCTGGGAGGGGACCACGGCTGCCGGCGGTGATGCAGATCTTCCAGATGCGCCCTCTCGTCTCTGGAAGGGCCCAGCATGCCAGCTCACCTACGTCCTGGGTGAAACAAAAATCAAATGGCAGAAGGAGGTCCGTACGGATTTCGAAGATGCGGCCGCGGCGGCGCTATCCGCGAACGCCGGTGACCCTGGCGTCTATGCCATGGCAAAATTACGGGAAAAGCTCGAGCAGTATGACTTCCCTGTTCTGCTCGCCGCCGAATGGGGACATCCGGATCGCTTACTGAAACTCCTCGACGCCGGCGATACGCCGCAAGTGCGCAAGATCAAGATCATTTCACTGCTGGGCGAGATGCAAGCAGACGAAGCCCTGCCAAAGCTCAAAGCAGCGCTCAAGGACAAGAATCTCTCTAAAGAGGCAGCGGTGGCGCTCAGCGGCATGGGAAAAGAGGGCATCCCCATTCTTGTCGATATTCTGAAGCATTCGAAACAGCCGGAACTCCAGGCCGCGGCGGCCAAGGGATTGGGAGATTTGGGGAATACTCACAACGACTCGTCCGTGGTGCCTCCGCTGCTCGAGATGCTGGATGCGCCGGGCATCGACATCACCGTTCAAACCGAGGTCGCATGGGCGCTCGGCAGAGTGCCGGACCGGCGGTCGGTCCAGCCCTTATTTGATCTCGACAAGAAATTGCAAAAGATCCGCAAAGACCCACCAGATCCCCAGATCAAGAAGCTCAAGGAAGCGGTGTTCTGGTCGATCAAGCAAGTCTACACGGAAGACCAATACAGTTAAGGGCGGGAAACGGCCGGACTCTCCAGCGCGCCTTCATCTCTGCGAGCGCGTCCTCCCCGTGTGCGCTGAGTCGAAGGATCCGTGCTTGTTCGAACGGCTGCGCTTGAGGCGAGGGCGTAAACTATGAAATCATGGCCATCCCGGGCAGCTCTTACGAACATCACCTGAAGGAGACGGCACCATGCAGCATATGTCACGCAGACGCTTTTTGCAGTGGACGGCGATCACAGGTGGATCCCTGGCGCTCGGAAGCCTGACCAGCCGCGAAACGGTCATGGATTTCGGCATTCGGCTGGCCCATGCCGATGAACCGATCAAGATCGGGATCATGGATCCCTTATCCAGCCCGTACAAAACATCCTCCATCCACGACGTTCACGGTGCCAATGTGGCCGTCGACCTGTTCAACAAAAAAGGGGGTGTGCTTGGGCGTCCGGTGACCATTCTCGAGGCCGATGATGCGTCGAACCCCGATCAGGCCGTCAAGGTGGCGACGAAGTTCATCAAGGAAGATCGCGTCGATGCGCTGATGGGCACCTTTAACGGCGAATGCGCGTTGGCCGTCAGTGCTTTGGCGGCAAAGGAAGACAAGCTGTTCATGGTGACGGGGGCTCACATTCCGGAACTCAGCGGTGCCGCGTGCAATCGGCATACGTTCGTCTTCATGCCCAACGCCCGGATGCTGGCCTATGCGGTCGCCCCGCATCTTGCCAAGTCCTATGGAAACCGCTGGTTCATGATCACGGCCTCCACCATGGATGGAAAATCTTGCGCCCAGGCTCTCGTTGACGCCACCCAGGCGCACAAGATCGAGATCGTCGGAGAAGCGATCACCCCCTTCGGCACGACGGATTTTGCGCCGGCACTCGCCTCCGCCAAAGCGAAGGAGCCGACCGCCATCATCCTGAACGTGTACGGCTGGGACCTCGTCAATGCGCTCAAAGCCTACGCCAAACTCGAAATGGCCAAGGAGAAAATCGGCGTCGGCGGACTCATCGGCGGCGAGCAAATTGGCCGGCCGCTGGGGTATGCCAGCAATGCCGGAATCTGGGGACTGATATGGGATCCCAAAATCAACACGGACAGCTCGAAACGATTCATCCAGGGCGTCATCGACAAGTACAACCATACGCCCACCTCACGGTGTTATCTCGGCTATGCTGCGATGACGCAAATTCTCGAAGCCGTTCAACGGGCCGGCAGCACGGAGACCGCCGCGTTGATCAAAGCGCTCGAGGGGCATGAGTTTGACGGTTGTAAAGAGGGCAAGTCGGTCTTCCGGGCTTCCGATCATCAGCATGTCCAGGATGTGCTGGTCGGCGAGGCGTACGGAAAGGAACTCGGGCTAGGTCACTATAAGATTCTCTCGACGACCCCGGGCGCGAACAATCCCGGCGCCGCCGATCAACAGCTCTGTAAACAGTGACCACGCCGAATGCCGGGGGCGCCGAAGCGCCCCGGCGGCAGGACCAGATCGTCTTACTTCGTGACCCGGAT
Source organism: Nitrospira sp. (assembly GCA_035281245.1). Classification (GTDB taxonomy): domain Bacteria; phylum Nitrospirota; class Nitrospiria; order Nitrospirales; family Nitrospiraceae; genus Nitrospira_C. The sequence continues at coordinate 27,612 of DATEEH010000009.1, read as the reverse complement.
TTCGACCCGTCGGTTTTTGGCACGCCCGGCATCCGTCGTGTTCGGCATGATGGGTCGGCTATCGGCATAGCCGTGCGTCGTGACTGCGCTCAGACCGCCTTCCCCCAGCGCCAGAGCGGCGTTGGCAGCACGCGCTTCCGAAAGCTCTTTATTGGACGGAAATCTCTTCTTGAGTTCGCTGCGGATCGGCCGATTGTCGGTGTGCCCGTCCACGCTGACTTTGTATTCGGGGAAGTCTTTCAGAATCGTTCCCACCTGCTTCAGGGCGTCTGTGCCAGGCGGCTTGAGTTGATCTTCGCCGGAGCCGAAGAGATATCCCGAGGCCAGGTTGATAAGCAGGCGCTCGTTGTTCAAGTCGACCATGATGTTGCCCTTCTCGATCTGCGGACGCAGCGCACGGATCACGCCCCGCTGAGCCTCCTTGAGTTTGGCCATCTCCGCCGAGAGATCTCCACGAAGTCCGGCCAGCTCTCGATCCCGGTCGGCGAGTTGCTTCTCTAATTCCGCCGTCCGTCGCTGTGCAGCCGCCGAATCCGCAGCTCCGGCCGCAGCGAGGGCCGCAAGTTGCGCTTCGAGCTCGGAGTTTCGTTTGTTGGCCTGCGCAAGCTCTTCGGCGAGCTTGTCCTTGTCGCCGGCACCGGCCTGGGCTGCCACAAGCGATGCCTGGCTTGCGGCCAGTGCGGCAGCCAAGCGATCTCTGTCCGCTTGAGTCGTGGCTAATTCGCCTGCCAGCTTCGAAGAATCGCCTGCGCTGGACCGCAAGGAAGCGAGTTCACGGTCGCGATCAGCCAGCTGGTCTTCCAGAGACCTGCTTTTTGCAGACAGCGCCTCACTGTTTTTTCTCGCGGCCTCCAATTCCTCAGTCAATCGTTGCCGTTCCTTCTCTAGCGCGGCGATCCGCTCCGAAGTCGCCTTGTCAGCCGCAAATCGATCTCGATAGCGATATTCATAGCCACCGTCACAGCAGATGGCATCTTTCAGTGTCTGAATTTTCTGGCCGGCACAACCAGCGGCTGCACTGGCGGCGATCAGGACAAGCATCGTTCGAGTGAAACGCGTCATAAATTCTCCTCGCGGTGATGAATGAAACATGGGCACAGTCCGTCATACGGGGGACGTGCAATGGGCGCACTTCGTGGCCTTGATCGGAATCGTCGACAGGCACAAGGGACAGTCTTTGGTGGTCGGAGCCGCCGGCGCGGCGGGCGTCTTCAGCCGGTTCACCTGTTTCACGATCATAAAGATCACGAACGCGATGATGATGAAATCCAACACGGTCTGGAGAAACACCCCATAGTTGATGGTGGGAGCCCCGGCCGCCTTGGCCGCTGCAAGCGAGGGCTGAGGAGTCCCCGAGAGATTGAGAAACAGGCTCGAAAAATCGACTTTGCCCAACACCAGGCCGAGAGGCGGCATGAGCACGTCGCTCACCATCGACGAGACGATCTTGCCGAATGCCCCGCCGATGATCACCCCGATGGCCATGTCGAGGACATTGCCCTTCATCGCGAACTCTTTGAACTCTTTCAACATACGTCCTCCTTTGGGGAAGATTAGGAAAGGCGCCCTAGCGTTTCTTCGTGGTGTCGAACGCGTATCCCAGCGTGATGAGATAGAGATTGTCGGTGTCGCCGGTGCCCGGTGCCGGGCGGGTGTTGTAGCGAGTCGTCAATTGAAAGCTGCTGATGAAACCTTGCCAGAGCTTGAATCGAACGCCATTGTCCATGGTCAGGAACACATCCGATGTGTTCTGGACGGAGGGAAACAATTCGCTGAAATGATAGAGGGTGATGGCGTCTTCAAAAATCGGCCAGTTCCACTTGACTGAGATACGCAGCCTGACGCTCGACTTGTCCCCCGTCGTGTTGAAATCTTCGTTGAAATAGGCCAGACCGGCTTCCGTGTACAAGGTCATGTCCTTGGAAATACCCTCGTAGTCTCCCCGGTCGACCCACTGATAGCCGGGGCCGGTGGCGAGGGCGGTTCTCAATTTGAGATCCTGAAAACGATCGTTTTCAAAATAGGCCGAAGTAAACCAGAAAAATCGCTTGGTGATAAAGAAGTCGAGCTTGATGGTGCCACGAGCGTTCCGTGTAATCAGCGCGCCCGAATCGTCGCCGTACACATAACGAACGTTCATGGTGAGACGCAGGAGCTCGCTCCGGGCGACCAGTTCGCCGAGCAGGCTGGCGTTGCGCAAATGGCTGTTACCTGTCGTTTGCGAATAGCCGCCGGTGAGGTTGCCGACATAAATGACCGACGGCTGTATCAAGGGATTGACGGACTTGATGTCGCTCATCGGCACTTCCATTGTGCCTTTCAGCGGTTCCGCGTGAATGACCAGTACTCCGTCAGGCCCCGCCGTAGCCGTACCGTTAAGGACCGTGCCTTCCTTTAAATGAAAAGGAATCGGGTGGGTCACCGTGAGCTTCGTGATATCTTCCCATTTGAGTTTAATGAGATTGTCCGGATTCGAGGCATTTTTGAGAAACAGAACACCGCCGTCCATTTCGAGCACTTCCCCGAAAATGACGCTTCCATCCTTCAAGGTCACCACGTCGATCGGTGCCGGAGCCGCAGGCTCTTCCGCTGTCGCTGGCACGGTCAGTGCCATCGAAAGCGCGAGGAGCAGCACCACGATCGAGAAACACGTATGCATATCTTCCCTCCTCGGATACAGGCCCTCCACTGCCCCCACGATTAACGAGAGCCGGCCCGGCAAAAAAATAGCTTAGTTGTATAACCGAATGTCCCCGGCTTGGCAATTGCGAAAGTCTGTCCAAGCGTGTTCGACGTGATTTGTGGAGGCTGAACCATACACTCTGCGCGAAATCTCGCAGAGAAAAATTTTGCGGCTGGAGTGCGGCGGAATGTTAGCGGCCGAGCAACCCTTTCAACAGTTCTTCGCCTTCTTTTTTGAGGTCGGATGGTTTCGTCGTGCCTTGCAGAAGGCCTTCCACTGTTTCTTTCGTCTTCTCTTGCACGTGTTCCTGGAGTTTGCCGGTGAGCGCCTTGCTATCCAGTCCATACGAAGGATTCTGCACCGTGCCCTTGATCACGAGAGGCAATCGGAGGCGGCCGTCTTTCATCGCCACCTTCGCGACCGGGGAAGAGCCGGCGATTTTCTGGCTCATTCCCGGGGAGAGATTCAAATTGACGGCAAGGTTGAGAGTGTGATCGAACCCCACCGTGCCGTTGCCGGTCGCTTGAAAATCGTGACTGTCAGCCAGAAGTTTTTGAAGGGAGACGATCCCTTGCTTGATCATGAAATCGGTTTCGAGCGTGGAAAATGCCGTGGCTTTCACTTGATCGACCGAGACGCCCGCGACCTTCAACAGCGCAAGGGCTTCTCCAGTCAGGTTCACTCCTTCGATTCTGCCGTCTCTGACTTCAATATGTCCTGGTCCTTCCAAGGCCTTGGTTAAATCCGGCATCGAAAAGCCGCGACCGGCAACGGCGATGTCCGCCGCCGCGGTTCCGCTGATTGAGAGCGTGCTCTCAGGACTCAAAGCCTCGAGGACCGGCTTGAGTTGGAGGCTTCGAATGAGAACTTGCCCGTTGAATGGCGGTGATGGAGCACCCAGCGACATTCCTCCTCGGATCTTCGTGTCTCCATTGAACAGCTGAAACGAAAGATTGGAAAGGCGAGCGTCCTGTCCTTTGAGATCCGCACTGATTTCAAGATTTTTCAGTTCGACCGGCTTCTTAAGCCCCGTGTCGATGGGAAGGTCTGCGGTGTTGATCGACGGAGATGTCACCATCACCTTGGCATGACCCGCCAACATTGAACCTTTCACATCCAGAGCCGAGCCTCCCGTGTGAATCTTGAGATCAAGATCCGTCACATCCGCCAGCTCCACGGCCGGGACGCCCTGTTTCAACGGGTAGGGCGCGTGAGCGACGACTCGGAGATCCTTGATGTGTACCGGCTTGGTCAATGGCAGCCGCATGGGCACATCGGCGGAACTGATCGAAGGGGCGGACAGTGTTGCGTCCAATCTTCCGCCCGCCAAGGCCCCTTTGAGTCCCAGGGCAATGCTCCCGATTCCCACCATGAAGTCGTAATCCTTGATGTCGAGCGTTTGGGCCAACGGTCCAAATCGGCCATCGAGCGTGACGGGAAGCTTGTAAGGTTCGACCGTCGCCTGGAGATGCAGAGAAGGCGTGTCACCGAGATGAACGGATGTCAGCAACAGGCCGAGATCTCGAATCTCATATTCCACTTTGGGCGTGGCCGAGAGGTCCCGGTAGATGAGCGTCCCTCCGTCAATCGAAAGTCGGTCGACGGCCAGCAGCGCGAGGGCTTGAAGCGCATCGCCTTGCTGCGGCTCAGGCTTGGCGGGCTCGGCCGGAGCGGCTGTGCGTGGGCCGAGCGTCGAGACGTTGATGATCCCCTCCTTGTTTTTGATCACGGTGATGAGCGGCTCCCGCAGCGTAATCTCTTCGATCTCCACCCGCTTGCTGAGCAACGGCAGCAATTTTACGCCTACGTCGAGCGAGCTCAGTGACGCAAAGGACTCCGCACTGAACACGGGATCGTCCATGACCTTGAATCCGACGATCCGGGCCCCGATGCGTGGCCAGATCATCAGCCGAATGCTCTGCAACTCGATCTTGCGGTTGAGCGCGTCCTCGATGAGTGGCTTGTACTGATCCTGATAGGAGGCAAGATCGACAAGAAAAGGAAGGAAGAGGAGAGCGATGACGAGCAGTCCGACGACGATCAACAGACCGATCACAATTTTCATGTCGTGCAGTATAAGAAAGCTCATGCGACCGGTCAACGCGCCTTGCCGCTCATGGGAGCGCATGCTAGAATTCGTGCTTCGACGCTCGCGGAGAGGTGCGAGAGTGGACGAATCGACATGCTTGGAAAGCATGCGTCTCGGCAACGGGACCGTGGGTTCGAATCCCACCCTCTCCGCCATAGCAACAGCCAACAGTGGTAGGAAGTGGCTGTTGAGACGAAAAGCCGTTGCCAGAGAAACAACGAAGAGAGGGTGGGATTCGAACAGGGGTTGTGAAGGGGATGTGTCCCCTTCATGGGGAGCGTACGAGGGGGCCTGGCCCCCTCAGTAGGAGCGCGAGCAGTCGGGCGAGCGCGACGTCGAATGCCCACCCTCGTCGCCATACCACACTTCGTGTGAACCGCCCGCTAAGTATCGCAGTATCGTAATTGGCGCGGGCGGATAGACACCTTAAGTGTGTGTGATTGAAGTTTTGATAAGCTCGCTCGTACCGGGCGCCATTACCATGTTCTTGGCGACCGGATAAAACACCTTACGTGACGGGTGAGCCGTGAGTGTGTGATTGAAGTTTTAATGAGCTTGCTCGACCCGGAGCCTCACTAATTGTGGCGACGGGATAAACGCCGTAAGGATAAGGACAGGCGACCGAGAACGAAGCCGAAGGGCATTTTCAGCAGCCTGAATTAGGGGCCGGGCCCTGTGCAACAAGACCCTGTGAACCCCGCCAGGTCCGGAAGGAAGCAACGGTAAGCAGACAGTTTTGGGTGCCGCAGGATCACCTGGCCCCGCTTTCCCTCGAAGCGATGTTTCAACATTTGAGATTGGAAATCTGAGATTCGGAGCGTAGCGACGACGTGGATTATCAAGTCTCTGCGAGAAAATACCGGCCGGGAACATTCGATGATGTGATCGGTCAACCGCACGTCGTGCAGACGCTGGTGAACGCGATCACGACCAAGCGCATCGCGCAGGCCTATCTGTTCTCAGGCACGCGCGGCGTGGGCAAAACGACGGTCGCGCGGATCCTCGCAAAGGCGTTGAACTGCGAGCAGGGCCCGACCGGAACGCCTTGCGGGACGTGCGTCAATTGCACCGAGATTACTCAGGGCCATTCCGTCGATGTGATCGAGATCGACGGTGCGTCGAATACTAGTGTGGACGATGTGCGTGAAATTCGAGAAAACGTCAAGTTCTCCCCGTTCAAGGGAACGTACCGAGTCTACATCATCGACGAAGTCCATATGCTCTCGAACTCGGCCTTCAACGCCTTGCTCAAGACACTTGAAGAGCCGCCGTCCCACGTCGTCTTCGTCTTCGCGACCACGGAAATCCATAAAATTCCGGCCACCATCCTTTCTCGCTGCCAGCATTACAATTTTCGCCGGATCGCCAAGACCGAAATCATCGACCGACTGCGCCACGTGGCCGAGCAGGATGGCGTCGAGATCGAAGACCGGAGCCTGGCGGCGTTGGCCAGAGCCAGCGAAGGGAGCATGCGGGACGGGTTGGGTTTGCTCGACCAGGCGGTGGCCTTCGGCGGCAAATCGATCGTCCATGCCGATCTTGAAACATTGCTCGGCGCGGTACCTCAAGAGCTGCTCCGGTCATTAATCCGGGCTATCATTGCGCAGGACAGCGCAGGGGCTCTTCGCACATTGTCCCAACTGATCGAGGGAGGGCACGATCTGAAGAACTACTGTGCCGACGTGGTCGAGTATCTGCGCAATCTGCTCGTCATTTCGGTCACGTCCCAACAGGAGTGGCCCACGCTGATCGAAGCTTCCGGCGATGATCTGGCTCAACTGGCCGCCGACAAGGCATCGCTCACACCGGAGCAGATCCAACAGATATTTGCGCTCTTTACCCAGGCCGAGGACGCCCTGAGATACAGCGCGCATCCGCGTTTTGTCCTCGAAACGACTGCGGTCAAGGCGACCCGGTTGCTTCGACAGGATACGGGCGCTCGCGAACTGCCTGCCCGCACCGCGTCTTCCGGAAATCCGCCTCAGCCTGCCGCCGCCCGACCCGAGAAGACACCGCCCTCGGCGCGTCCCACAAGCGTCCCGGCGCCGCCGCGTTCAACGGCGTCTCCCGGTGCCGCACCAACGGGTGCCGTTGCCACAAAGACTCCGCAGCCTCCGTCGACAGAGCCGGAAAAACCTGCCCACAGGCCTCCTGCACAGGCTATTGCGCTGGAGTGGGAGCGGTTTCAAGAAGAAGTCGCCCTGAACTTTCCCAACATCGCGCCGTTTCTGGAAATGGGACGCCTCGTCGGAATCGAGGGCAATGCCGTCACAATCGGGTTTTCCAAGCATGCCACGGTGGCGCGAGCCATGTTGGAGAAGCCTGACAACGTTCAGGCGCTGGCGTCCTTGTGCGAACGAATGAGCGGACAGCCGGCTCGACTCCGCATCGTCGAGCTTACGGAGGCGGACCCGCCCGGCCCCACGATGGCGGAGATCAGGGCGGCGAAGGAGCAGGAACAGAAGCTCGTGCTCTTTGAGCGCGCCAAGGCGCATCCGGTCGTCAAGCAGGCCCTGGAGATGTTTGGAGCGGAACTTGCCGATGTCAGAACGGTCTCGAACCGACAAGAGGTGCAGGAATGAAAAACCCCTTGGGCAACATGGCCAACCTCATGAAGCAGGCGCAGGCGATGCAGGCGCAAATGGCGAAACTGCAGGAAGAAGCGGCCACCAAGACCGTGAACGGAACGGCGGGCGGAGGAATGGTCAGCGTGACGGCCAATGGCGGAATGGAAATCGTGAGCGTGACGATCAACCCTGAAGCCGTCAAAAGCGGGGATGTCGAGATGCTGCAAGATCTCGTGCTCGCAGCGTCGAATGACGCCTTGAAGAAGGCTCGCCAGATGATGGCCGACCAAATGAAATCCGTGACCGGCGGTATGAATATCCCCGGCCTCTTTTGAACACGTTTCTATGGCTGTCGATCAACAAGGCTTGCTGGCTCGCCTGGTGCGAGAACTCGTTCGTTTGCCCGGGATCGGGCAGAAAACCGCACAGCGGTTGGCGTTTCACCTTTTGAAGTCCGAGCGGGACGATGCGTTGCGGCTGGCCGATGCCATCCGCGCCGTCAAGGACGGCCTCTCCTTCTGCCGCCAGTGCCGGAATATCGCTGAGGGCGAGCTCTGCGAGTATTGTGTGGACCCCAAGCGAGACCACACCAGAATTCTGGTGGTGGAGGAACCCAGCACCCTGTATGCCGTCGAGCGCGCTGGAGCGTACCGGGGCCTTTATCATGTGTTGCTCGGCGCTTTGTCCCCTCTCGACGGGGTGGGCCCCTCGGATATTCGTGCCGAGGAACTCGTCGACCGCGTGAAACTTGGAGGCGTGCAGGAAGTCATCCTTGCGACCAATCCCACCATCGAGGGGGAAGCCACGGCCATCTACCTCACGAACCAGTTGAAGCCGCTGGGCGTCCGCGTCTCGCGGATTGCCTACGGCATTCCGGTCGGCATGGACATCGAATATGCCGATGAGGTGACGCTGCTAAAGTCCATCGAGGGTCGCCGCGATCTTTAGCGACCGGCGCCTTTTCCATTGACCGCCTTTCAAACCCCCTGTTATATTTTCACGTTCGTCTTTCCATTCTCACGGGTAGCGCATGAAAACACGGAACGCATCCAAGCGGACGGTACGCAGGAGCGGGCTGAAGGCGAAGAGGGCCAGCAAGCCGGCGGCCGGCGGCAAGTACGGTGCGATCAGGCGCGAGCTCGAGAAGCAACGGCAAGCCATTCTCGATGAGACAGGCGAAGGCTTGACGAAGCGGGAGCGGCCCGAGGCGTTTCCCGATGTGAGCGATCAAGCGAGCGCGGAAGTGGACCAGAACTTTTCCATGCGCATCAAGGAGCGCGAGCAGAAACTGCTCAAGAAGATCGATGAGGCGCTGGATCGGCTCAACAAGAATATTTACGGGATCTGCGAACGCTGCGAGGAGGAGATTCCCTATCAACGCCTGAAGGCCCGCCCCGTCACCACCCTCTGTATCGCCTGCAAGACGCTCCAAGAGCAAGAAGAGAAGATCCGCGGATAATTCTCTATTTTTGAGGTTTCAGCTTCTTGACGCGTTGCTGGACCAACGCAATACGGTCCTCTTCTTCGGGAATCCCTTCCACGAGTGCGAGATAGGTTTCGTATTCGGACAGCGCCCGCTTGGGATCGTTCGGTTCAATGACCTCCGCTAAATTGAACCGGGCAATGGCGTAATTGGGTCGAAGGGTGACGGCCTTTTCAAAGGAGGCCAATGCTCCAGCCTTGTCGCCCAGCTTCAACTGCGTCGAGCCCAGACTGTTGAGAATCTCGGGTGTGTTGGGCCTGATCGCCAGCGACTGCAGCATCTCCGCCTTTGCTTTTTCATACTGCCCCAGCCCGAACAGGGATTGACCCAGTTTGTGATGTGCTTCAGCCAGCCACACTTTGTTCGTGAATCCGCTTGCGATGGATTTGCGATAGGCGTCGGCGGCGATCTCATAGTGCTGTGCACCGCAATACGAAAGTTGGGCGGTTTGACCGCGTGCAAACTGCTGCAGTGAAGGAAACGGCTCCTTATCCTCGCTGCCCTGACTGTCGACTTGCCGTCCCGGTTGGGTTCCGCTCGGCTGGCGAAGACGATTCAGGAACTCCCGACGATAGGGCGAAAAGAGCCTGACATAGGGATCGATCGTGACCGACGATTGAAGCAAGCTCGGGTGCTCGCGGGCACCGATCACCAGGTACTGCGTGGTGGTTTTTTCATCGCCGGTTTCATAGAGTGAGGTGGAATCCATATTGGCTTTCCCGGAGAAATTGGCCACTGTGAGGTAAAACTCGAGCGTGGGCTTGAGCAGCGTCAGCGTATGGCGGAGCACCGAATAGGGGCCCAGATCGAGACCAGAAGAAAACGTGAACAGCGTCCCGACCAGCGTGCCATCCTCATCGAAGAAATACGATTCATCCGCGTGCGAGGGACTGCGAGCGGCCGGGATCATGAGCTCCTGGCCCGTGCCCCAAGCTTTGACGCTTAGAGTGGATTGGGGGTGCTGCTGAAGAAACGCCGTTTTGGACTGACAGAGTGTGCCAGGCTTGAGGAGCACCAAGTCGCTCTCGGAAGGCGGCAGGTTCTGCTGGCGCGGGTTCGGGGTTTCGCAGCTCGTCAAGAAAATGCCGACACTCACGGCGGCGATGAACGCGCCGAGTGGGGACCAGGACACCCTTTGTGCGAATGCCGTCGCCATGTGGATGGGAAGGAGAATACCGAAACAACGAGGCGGTTTGCCAGAGCGGACACAACAACGCCCGCTTTCGAGACACGAAAGCGGGCGCATGGAGGGGAAGAACGATCGATCAGTATCGCGTCGAATGCCGTCGCTGGCTATCCAGCATGGCATCCTCGCTGGTGTAGCCGAACAGATAAGGCATGCTGCCGGTCACTGTGTACACGGGCCGGTTGAAACCATAATCGAGCACCTGCCCAACCGGATGCAACAGAAACCCTAGCCACCGCCAGGGATTGTCATTCAAGGGAGAACCCGCGGCCACGTCGGTGTAGACCAACGCCGTGCTGTCCATCACGCTGTAGATGCTTGCGGGCGCCGTGTATCCAATGTCCGTCTCGGTGGATTTCTGATGACTCGCGCATCCCACCAGACTGGCGATCATGAACAGACTGAGGGCGATCAGTTTCGTTTTCATGCCTGTACCTCTCGTCCTGAATCGAGTGCCGCTCAACAGACCATGCTGACTGAAGAAAGTGTAGCCGAGGATCCCGCTTCTGTCCAGAAAACGGCGAGTTTGATCCAGCGTCGTTTTTAGGCCGGCCGGGAGCGGATTTTCGTGGGAAATTAAGGGGATGGTGGGCGATACAGGTATCGAACCTGTGGCCTCTTCCGTGTGAAGGAAGCGCTCTGCCACTGAGCTAATCGCCCATCGGGCGGGAGTCTAGCATGAGGCTTTGAGACGGTTCAATGCGCGCTTCCGGTCCGATGCCGCATCGGGCCAGCCGTTGCCTTGACATCCGTAAAAGACGATTTCTACAATGCCTTCTCCATCACCTCAGCTTCTTTCGGAGCCCCCTTAGATGCGCGAAGACATCATCGTGATCGGCGGTGGTTTGGCCGGTTCCGAAGCTGCCTGGCAGGCGGCCAACTTGGGCGCCAAAGTCACCCTGTATGAGATGCGTCCGAAGGAGGCGACCCCGGCTCACAAGACGGGCGGGCTCGCCGAACTGGTCTGTTCGAATTCCCTCGGGTCCACGGATCCGCTCAATGCCGCGGGGATTCTGAAAGCCGAAATGCGACGCCAGGGATCGCTCATCATGAAAATTGCCGATGAGGTGCGGGTCCCGGCCGGGTCGGCGTTGGCGGTAGACCGCGAGCAGTTTTCCTTCAAGATTACCCGGGCGCTCGAGAGTCATCCCAATGTCCGCATCCTTCGCGAGGAGATCACCGAGATTCCGACCGATGGCATCTGCATTGTCGCCACCGGCCCGCTGACCTCCGACACACTCTCCCAAGCGATTGCCCGCCTCACCCAATCGAATCATCTGTATTTCTATGATGCGATTTCGCCGATCATCGATGCGGAGTCGATCAATATGGAAGTGGCTTTCCGAGCGTCGCGTTACGACAAGGGCGGAGACGATTACCTGAACTGTCCCATGGATGAGCCGACCTACCAGCACTTTTATGAGGCGTTGCTGGCGGCCGAGAAAGTCCAGCCCAAAGCCTTCGAGCACATTCCCTATTTCGAGGCGTGTCTCCCGATCGAAGTAATGGCCGAGCGCGGCAGACAGACCATGCAGTTCGGTCCATTAAAGCCGGTGGGCCTTGAAGCGCCGAACGGCAGCCGGCCCTATGCCGTGGTGCAGTTGAGGACGGAAAATGCCCACCGGTCCTGCTACAACATGGTGGGATTTCAAACGAGATTGACGTACGGAGAGCAGAAACGCGTGTTCCGGATGATCCCCGGGCTGGAACAGGCCGAGTTTCTCCGCTACGGCAGCCTGCACCGCAACACGTTCATCAATTCACCGCACCTGCTGCGCGACACGCTTCAGTTCAAAGAACGCAATCGGCTCTTTTTCGCCGGACAGTTGGTCGGTGTGGAAGGCTATACGGATTCGGCGGCGATGGGCGGCCTGGCCGGCATCAACGCCGTGCGCGAGCTTCGTGGTCTGCCATTGACGGCACCTCCACCCACGACGGCTCACGGCTGCCTCCTGGCCTACATTACCAGCACAGACCCAGGGCACTTCCAGCCCATGAACATGAATTTCGGGCTCTTCCCGCCTCTGTCCGTCACGGTGAAGGACAAGGAACGCAAGCGACAGCTCATTTCGCAGCGCGCGCTCGAGGACCATGCCGCATGGATGAGCCGATCAGGGCTTTCATAACGTTTCTCCGAACGGAACAACGGGCCTCCTCCGAAACCGTTCGGAACTACGCCTCAGACCTTCGACAATTGAACAGATTCTTGGTCTCGCGCCGGTTGGTGTCCGTTCCGGTCGATCCCGCTTCGGTCTCTTCCGATGCTGTCCGGGCCTATCTCCAATGGCTTGACCAAAACGGCGGCAAGCCGGCTTCGTTGGCCAGGAAGCTTGCGGCGGTCAGGAGTTTTTATCGCTATCTCACGCGACGCGGCCTGATCGGCCATAATCCGGTGGACGGTATGCGCACGCCCAAGCAACCCAAATTCCTCCCGCGTATCCTCACGAAAGACGACGCCGACGCCCTCATGACCTTCCCTGCCGGAGGAACGGTCGGTTCGCTGCGGGACCGCGCGCTGCTCGAAACGTTGTATTCAACGGGTGCACGTGTCAGCGAGTTGGTGGCTCTCGACCTCGGAGATGTCCATGAGTCGGAAGGGCTCGTCCGTTTGCAGGGAAAAGGGCGGAAGGAGCGCATTGTGCCCATCGGGGAACTCGCGTTGGAATCGATACGGCGCTACCGAAAGAGTCTCCCCCCGCTCCCGGTTCCCCTGGCGTATCGCGCGTTGTTTTGCAACCAGCGAGGAGGGCGCCTGACCAGCCGCAGCGTGGCTCGCATTGTGACCAAGTATTCGAGCCGCCTGGCCGGCGGGGCGGTCAGCCCGCACACGCTGCGTCACTCGTTTGCCACTCATCTTCTCGACGAGGGGGCAGATCTTCGCAGTATCCAGGAGATGTTGGGCCATGCCTCGCTCAGTACGACCCAACGATATACGCATGTGGCGACCGACCAGCTCATGGCGGTCTACGACCGGTCCCATCCGAGAGCGGGCCGGCCGACCGCCGGTCGTCCGACCAAAGGAGAAAAGCGGTGAGGAAACTGCCCGGCGGGAATTTCACTGGGCCTCGAGCGCTCCATCGTGCTATGGTCGCGCCTGGAACCGGGGTATCCACCCTTTGAGGAGCGGACGATGAACAAGCTCATTCGGAAAGCCAACGTGCTGATCGAGGCGTTGCCGTACATTCGTACGTTCCGCGGCAAGACCATCGTCATCAAATACGGCGGCAACGCCATGACGGAATCTTCCTTGAAGGAGCGGTTTGCGCAGGACGTCGTCCTGTTGAAGTACGTCGGCCTCAATCCGGTCATCATCCATGGAGGCGGGCCCCAGATCGACAAGATGCTCGACCGCCTCGGCATCGAATCGAAGTTTTTGCACGGCGTGCGCGTGACGAATGAAGCGACCATGGAAATCGTCGAAATGGTGTTGGCGGGTAAAATCAACATGGAGATCACGGACCTCATCAACCGTCACGGCGGCAGTGCCGTCGGATTGAGCGGGAAAGATGGAGGGTTGATCCTGAGCAAGCCGCTGACCGCCCGCGCCTGGGCGGAAAGTCTCGAACGGGATCTCGACGAAGATGACGTCGAAAGTGATTTCGGATTTGTGGGCGATATCGAAAAGGTGGATCCCAGCCTGCTGTTCAAGCTCCAAGGCGACCATTATATTCCCGTCATTGCTCCGATCGGCACCGACCGAGAGGGCAACACCTACAACATCAACGCGGATCTCGTGGCAGGAGCGGTCGCCGGAGCCGTACATGCGGAAAAGCTCCTGATGATGACGGATATCAAGGGCATTCGCGATGCCAAGGGGCGCCACTTGTCCACCGTTTCCCGCAAAGATGTTCAACGTATGGTCAAGAAAGGCACGATCACAGAAGGCATGCTGCCAAAAGTCCATGCCTGTTTGGATGCCCTCGAACAAGGAGTCGGCAAGGCGCACATCATTGACGGACGCATCCCTCATGCGATTCTCCTTGAGGTGTTCACGCGCAAGGGCATCGGCACCGAGATCACGGCGTAACCGCCATCCGCCCTTGCAGACCCGACGGACCACCCTACTGCGCCATCTCCATTCCTTGGTCGGTGAGCGTCATCCGCAGAGCGCTCCGCAGGCCCTGAACGAGGCCGCGGAATATTTGGCGGCGCGGTTTGCCGAGTACGGTTGGACGCCGACCCGCCACGCCTTTCCCGCTCTCGGTAAGTCGTACGTCAACATCGTTGCCATCAAACATCCAGCGGGACGAGCCGGACGGCAGCGCCAAGCGCCGCTGCTGGTGGGCGCCCATTACGACACCGCCATCGGATCGCCGGGGGCAGACGACAACGCCAGTGCGCTGGCGGTCCTCCTCGAAGCTGCCGATCGTCTGAGACACACGGTGCTGACACGTCCCGTCTGGCTGGCCGCATTTTCACTCGAAGAACACGGCCTGCTGGGCAGCCGGGCCTTCATCTCCAGCCTCAAACACCGAGGGCAGCCTCTCGAGGGCGCGATCGTCTTGGAATGTGTCGGCTATGCGAGCCAGGAAGCGGGCTCGCAACGCACGCCGCCCGGTATATCCATTCCTGTTCCCTCGGTGGGCAATTTCCTCGGGGTTGTCGGAAACGAGGCCTCGAGACATCTCGTGGCGGCCGTCGAGCGTAGCGCCCGGAGAGTCGCGCCGGGGACGCCGACTGTGGCCTTGACGGTCCCTGCCAAGGGCGAAATGCTGCCGGATGTCCGTCGGAGCGATCACGCGGCGTTCTGGGACGAAGGGTACCCCGCCCTCATGCTGACGGACACGGCGAACTTCCGCAACCCTCATTATCATCAGCCCAGCGATACGCTCGACACCCTGGACCTGGATTTTCTTGCCGGCGTGAGCGACATCGTCGTCGCCAGCCTCAAAGATTTGGCCGGAGGCGACCTCGGATGAAACGGTCGAGGCATCCCAGTCCCGCCACCCGTCGCGTGATCGCCAGGACGTTCGACCGCCTGGATTATCGGCGATTGGGACGCGTCTATTGTTACGAGGGCGGGGACGAGTTCTGGAAATCCAAGCGAGGGCCGTGTCGACGACTTGGCATGCAGGTGGCGGAAGCCTTGCTCCAACGGCTGCCGACCGGTGGGCGCAGTCTCTACGTCGGCGCGGGAGCGGCCGAACTGCCTGCCTTGCTCGCGGAAACACTCGACCTGCACCGCACCGTGCTGGCTTATAACCTTCGTCGTGCGGAAGTGGACACGCTCAATAAGGCCTGCCGCGGGCTTCCTCTGCGCTTTCATGCGGAAGATGCCGGGAACGTTCGCGGCCGGTTCGACCACGTGTGGATCGTCAGTGTGTTGAACGATCCGGAGCGGCATCCGCATCTCTCGGCATTGTCCTATGGTCGCGCCGTGCCGTTGACGTTCGATCCGAGCCGCTTTCTGAAGGAACGGAACATCGTGCAATCGCTCGTCAATCGCTGTCTCTCGAAACTCCAAATCCCTGGACTGGTGACCACCTCCGTGGAGGAGGTCAATTGGATTGCAGACTGGTGTCACCGCAGACGGATTCCCTACCAGGTTGAACGACGGCAGTTTCAAACGGCACTGGTTGGAGATCCGATCTGTTTCATTCGAATCGGTGGGCATCGGTTGAAAAGTCAGAAAGTTTGAAAGTTAAAAAGTTATCCGGACTTTTCAACTTTGGAACTTTGAAACTTTTACACTTTAAAACCGGCATTCCTTCCCGGGTCGTTCAGGTATTGACTCGCGTACTTCACATAATTGGCTGACGACTCCTGGATCCACGACAGTTCGCTTTCGGTGACCGACCGGCGGACCTTCGCCGGTGCACCGAACACGAGGCTTTTCGGGGGCACGACGGTGCCTTCCGTGACGAGGGCGCCGGCGCCGACCACCGAATCCTCGCCGATCACCGCTCCGTCCATGATGATGGCGCCCATGCCGATCAGCACGCGGTCCTTGATGGTGCAGCCGTGAAGGACCACATGATGGCCGATCGTGACGTCGTCTCCGATGATCAAGGGATGAGTGTCGTGCGTCACGTGCAGCATGCAGAGATCTTGTATATTGGTCCGATGACCGATGCGGATATAATGCACGTCGCCGCGGATGACCGCGTGAAACCAGACGCTGCACTGTTCACCCATGACCACGTCGCCGATCACGATGCCCGTCTCGTCGACGAAGCAGGACTTGGGAATCGTCGGCCGGATGCCTTGAAAGGTTCTGATCATGGTGGGCACGATAGGGGAATGAGACGCCTGTGCGCAAGTGGCTCGTTGACAGTCTTTTCGAGCGTCTCGTAGACTGAGACGCGTATGACTGACACGCTGATCCAAGTGGGCCGCCCGGGGAAGTCCGCCTCATCTTCCCGCTCCGGGAAGAAGACCACCGTAGGATTCGTCAATCTCGGCTGCACCAAGAATCAGGTCGATTCCGAAGTCATGCTGGGGACACTGGCTGCCGACGGCTTTGAGTTGACGGGCAATCCCGACAAGGCCGAGGTCGTCATCATCAATACCTGCGGATTTATTGAAGAGGCGAAGCAAGAATCCATCAATACGATCTTGGAGCACGCCAAGCTCAAACAGTCTGGCCGCTGCCGGGTGTTGATCGCCGCAGGCTGCCTCGCCCAACGGTATCAAGGTGACCTCCTTCAAGAGTTGCCTGAACTCGACGGGGTCGTCGGCACAGGGGAATTTGGAAAGATCGCCGGCATTTGCCGCGACCTTCTCGCACCAAACGCAGGTGGCCAGCGGTTATGGATGAGCCAGCCTCCCTATCTGTACGATGAAATGGCGCCACGCCTTCGTCTTGGAAGACCGCACAGCGCCTACATCAAGATTGCCGAAGGATGCAACCGTAATTGCGCGTTTTGTGCCATTCCGCTCATGCGCGGGAAACAGCGAAGCCGCCCGATCGACTCTATTGTGGCAGAGACGCGGCGCTTGGCCGACGAGGGAGTGAAAGAGATCAATCTGATTTCGCAGGATACCGTGAACTATGGCGTGGATCTCGGTCTGCGTCACGGCCTGGTGTCCCTGCTGCGCGAAGTCGTGAAGGTCGATGGTTTGCGCTGGATCAGGCCGTTCTACCTCTATCCACAGCAGGTCACGGACGAGCTGCTGGACCTGTACGCGGGTGAAGAACGGATCGCGAAGTACATCGACATGCCGCTGCAGCACATCAATAGCCTTATGCTCAAGCGCATGCATCGCCTGGGTGACCGACACACCGTCGAAACGCTGGTGGATCGCATCAGGTCCCGAATTCCCGGCGTGACGTTTCGCACGGCATTCATCGTGGGATTCCCGGGTGAAACGGACGAGGCGTTCCAGGAATTGAAACGCTACGTCGAGCAAGCGGAGTTTGACCGTGTCGCCGTGTTCTTGTACTCGGACGAGGAGGGAACTCCGGCCGTCGACTTTGGCGAAAAGGTCGAACGTGCTCTCATGGAAGATCGTCGCAATGAACTCTTGGCCGTACAAGATTCGGTCGCTGCGGCGAAGAATGCCGAACGCATCGGCTCCACGCTCGACGTGATGGTGGACGGTCCGGCGGAGGAAGAGGGATATTGGCTCGAAGGCCGGCACGAAGGGCTCGCGCCTGAAATCGACGGAGTAGTCTACATCGTAGGCTCGGAAGACCAGAAGCGACCTCCACGACCCGGAGAGAGCGTGAACGTCCGCATGACGGACGCAACGACGTATGATCTCACCGGGCATGTCGTGGGAAAGGGGGGAGCTGCTCCTCGCGGGAAGCCTGCAGAGCGAGGCCTACGAGGAGGCTATCGCTAGACAGCCTCCTCGGGACCACGCCCGGATTACACTTTGGCGCTCAAGAATAACGACGCGCCGCGCCGATTGATCAGAATCAGCACATTGTCGCCTTTTTTCACCGCCGACGAGACCTTCTCAAACTCCTTCACGGATTTGACGGGCTGCCGGTTGATTTCGCGGATGACATCTCCCGGCATGAGTCCGGCTTTCTCCGCGCCGCTCTCAGGTTCCACGCTCGTGACGACCACGCCCTGAGCCTTTCCTTTGATGCCGAGCTCTTTGGCGGTATCCCGGTCGAGGTCCTGGACGGCCACGCCGGCGAACGCATACTGCGCCTCATCGCCGTCGACCTTGGCAATCTTGGTCTCGCCGGGTTGTTCGCCGATCGTGACGGTGAGTTCTTTTTCACGGCCGTCGCGCACGACTTTCACCGATACCTTGGACCCCACGGCGGTCTTCGTCACGAGGCGCTGGAGGGCCACGGCGTCCTCAACGGGTGAGGCCTGATAGGACGTGATGACGTCGCCTTGTTTCAGACCGGCGTGATCGGCCGGACTGTCCTCCTTCACGTCCGTGACCACGGCGCCCTTCGCGTTCGTCACACCAAAAGATTTCGCGAGATCCTGGTTCAGGTCCTGGATGCCGATGCCAAGGTAGCCACGCACGACCTTGCCATGTTTCACGAGGCTGTCGTAAATCGGCTGGCCCATGCTGGTCGGCACGGCAAAGCCGACGCCTTGATAGCCGCCGCTCTGAGAAAAGATTGCCGTGTTGATGCCCACCAACTCGCCCTTGGTATTCACCAAGGCGCCGCCGGAATTCCCCGGGTTGATGGCGGCGTCAGTTTGAATGAAGTCCTCATATTGAGTGATCCCCATGCGTCCACGGCCGAGCGCGCTGACGATGCCGAGCGTCACCGTGGAATTCAAGCCGAACGGATTGCCGACCGCGAGGACATATTCCCCGACCTGGAGCTTCGAGGCGTCTCCCCAGGGAATGGTCGGAAGATCCTTGCCGTCGATTTTGACGACCGCCAGATCCGTCTTGGGATCCGTGCCGACGATCTTGCCCTGGAATTCCCGCTTGTCCGGCAGCGTCACCGTCACTTCACGGGCGCCGTCGATGACATGGTTGTTCGTGAGAACGTACCCCTCCGGTGAGACAATGACGCCCGAACCTTGCCCGCCTCCGCGAAAACCACGCGGACCGCGCGGTTCCATAGGCCCTTGCGGACCCCGAAATTTCGGTCCAAACGGTCCGAACGGACCGTTCGGCCCTCCGAAAAACTCTTCCATGCGGTCCCGGAGGTCGTTGTCGCCACTCCGGTCGGAAATTTTTTCGCCGATGACGGTCGTAATATTGACGACGGCCGGAGTCACCGCCTTGGCGACTTCGGTGAAACCGTTTGCGGGCAGCGCGCCCAGCGGTGCAGCCACGGTGGTGGTTGCTGTCGTGGATCCTGTGGCGATGAATGGCACAAAGGACTGGCTGCCGGCAAAGACGGCTAGCCCGAGCACGGCCATGCTGACGAACATGCCGAGAGTTTTTCGCACCCACTGCCTCATACGTCCTCCTTGTTGCACGTGTGGTTGATGAAAAAGATGCTGTGACGTTGATCTGAAAATGCCTACTGAGGACGGTAGCAACCGGCAATGAGAGGTCGATTAGGAGGGCATTAGAAGTTGTTAAGCGGAGGCAGGGGCGAGGGGCAAAATCACGGTAAACGTCGAGCCCTTGTTCGGCTCGCTCTGCACTTCGATGCGGCCGTGATGGGATTCTACGATCCAGGCGCAGATCGCCAGCCCCAGCCCTGTGCCCTTTTTGGTATGCGTCCGAGCGTCGTCTGTCCGGTAGAAGCGGTCGAAGATGCGTTTCTGATCTTCCGCTGAAATCCCGATCCCCTGATCGCTGATGATGAGCTTGGCCTGATTGCCCTGTGTGATGAGCGAAATGTCGACGGATCCTCCGGGCCGGGAATACTTGACGGCGTTGTCCACGAGGTTCAGAAAGAGCTCGCGCAGGCGCAATTCGTCACCCAGCACGACAGCCGGCATCACGAGTCCCAGTACCACCTGAACGTTACCTTCCTGACCGAGCAGCGAGGCCTGCCGGTGGATGTCTTCCAGCAGCGACTCGAGCTTCACCGGGAGTCGCTCCATTTTGACTTCGCCCATGTCGGCCCGGGACAAGAACAGCAATTCGTCGACGATGCGGGTCATGCGGTCGATTTCCTCCAAATTGCTTTCGAGGACCACCGTATAGTCGCCCGCTTCGCGAGGACGCCGCAGGGCGAGTTCCGTCTCGCCCTTCATGACGGTCAGCGGCGTGCGCAACTCGTGCGAGGCGTCGCTGCTGAATTGACGGATCTGCCGGAACGATGTCTCGAGCCGCGCGATCATGTTGTTGAACGTGCCGGCAAGACGGCCGATCTCATCGGCGGACGCCGGGACGTTCAATCGCTGTGTGAGGTCACCGGCGGCAATCCGCTGTGCGGCGAGCGTGATGGCATCGACCGGGCGCAAGGCGCGCCCGGCCAAAAACCAGCCGCCCGCCAAAGATACGGCAAGAGCGAGGGGCATGGTGACCAACAGCACGAGCAGGAGCCGGTTCAGGGTCTGATCCACCGATTCCATGGAGGTGCCCACCTGAACGATGTAAAGCAGGTTTCCGCGATAAATGATCGGGACCGAGATGAGCCGGAGCGGAGGCTCCTTCGGATATTTGGCCGATTCGAAGATCGTTTGTCCTGAAAACGCGACCTCCAACGCGCGGCGGCTGAGTGGCAACTCATGCTGCTTGACGTTGGGCGAGCGGATCGTGATGGTGCCCGAAGGGCTGAAGATCTGAAAAAATTTGTCGATGCGCGCCAATTCCGGGAACTGCGACATGAGCTCTTCTTCGTCGATGAGGGGAAGAAACCCCCGTTCTTCGAGCGAGCGCACGGCCGCGGCGGCGGTTTCTTCGAGCGATTGATCGAGCGCGTCACGGAGGCTTCGAGCGGTGACGAAATAGAGCACGGTCGAGAAGGCGACGAGGATCAACGCAAGGGCGCTGCCGTACCAGAGACTGAGTCGGAGACGCAGCGGCATCAGTCAACTCCCGGGAAGGCCATCGTCTAGTCGGCCTTCAGCATGTACCCACTGCCGCGGATGGTATGAATGAGTTTCTTGGTGCGTCCGCGATCGACCTTGTTGCGGAGGTAATTGACGTAGACGTCGATGACGTTTGTGAACGTGTCGAAATCCTGATTCCAGACGTGCTCCGAAATCATCGGACGGGTGAGGACGCGACCGGTATGGCGCATGAGATACTCGAGCAGCGCGTATTCCTTCAACGTCAACTCAATGCGCTGCCCGCCTCGGGTCACTTCACGCGTGGCTGGATTCAGCACGAGATCGTCGATCTGTAAGATCCCGGGGCTGTCGGTAGCCCCGCGGCGGAGCAGCGCCCGCACGCGAGCCAGGAGTTCATCGATGGCAAATGGTTTGGTGAGGTAATCATCGGCTCCGGCGTCCAATCCTTTGACGCGCTGGTCGACTTGGGACTGCGCGGTTAAGATGAGAATCGGTGTCTGGATACGCTCGCGGCGTATGCCCTTGACGATGTCCAGTCCGGGCAGCGACGGCAGCATGAGATCGACAATGATGGCGTCATAGTTGGTCGCCAGGGCCATCTCCAGCCCCTTGGCCCCGTCTTCGCATAGATCCACGGCGTAGCTTTCCTCTTCAAGCGCGCGCTTGATGAAGCAGCCGACCTTGGTTTCGTCTTCAATGACAAGGATGCGCATGGCGACGCCGGGCAATAGTGGATTATAACAAACCTGGTGGCGGCCATTTCCAGTGGAGATGCGGCGCACCCGCACTCCCAAAGCGATTCAGCCGTTGAACGGCGGCTCCGGCGATCGAAGATCTCTGCTTGGAGAAGGAGGGGCGGACATGATAATCTCCCGGGAATACCTCTCATGGCGACTCCCGAATTTTTGAATCCAACCGATACGTTTGTTCAGCGTCACTTGGGCCCGACCGTGGCCGATGTCAGGGAGATGCTGGCCCTGCTCGGTCTCCAGTCGCTGCAGGCGCTGACCGACGTGACGGTCCCTCGCGACATCCAATTCGGCCGCTCATTGGAGATTCCGCTCCAGCGGGGCGAACAGAGCGTGCTTCAGGAACTGCGCGAGCTCGCCGCCGAGAATCGGGTTTATCGCTCCTATTTGGGGATGGGCTACTACGACTGTGTTACACCGGGTGTCATCCAACGGAACATTCTCGAGAATCCCGGCTGGTACACCCAGTACACTCCCTATCAGGCGGAAATCGCCCAGGGACGCTTGGAAGCATTGGTCAACTTCCAGACCATGGTGGCGGACCTGACGGGGTTGCCTTTGGCCAACGCTTCACTCCTGGACGAGGCCACCGCCGCGGCTGAAGCCATGACCATGTGCTTTGCCATCGCGCGCGGGGCTGGCCGGGAGTGCAAGGAGTTTTTCGTTTCACAAGATTGTCATCCGCAGACGATCGCAGTCTTGCAGACGAGAGCGCAGCCGCTGGATATCACGCTGCACGTCGGACGGACGCGATCGATCGATTTCAACAATCCCCGGCTCTGCGGCCTGCTGCTGCAATATCCGACCACTGACGGGTATGTCGGCGATTATCAGGCGCTGGTCGAACAGGCTCACAAAGCGGGCATGCTCGTCGTGGTGGCCACCGATCTGTTGGCGCTCACGCTCTTGCGGCCACCGGGAGAATTCGGCGCTGACATCGCGGTGGGCTCCAGCCAGCGATTCGGCGTCCCGATGGGCTTCGGCGGACCGCACGCCGCGTTTCTATCGGCGAAAGAAGACTATAAACGGCAGATGCCGGGTCGCATCGTCGGAGTGTCGAAAGATCGGAGCGGACAGGTTGCCTATCGTTTGTCGTTGCAGACGCGTGAACAACACATTCGACGCGAAAAGGCGACGAGCAATATCTGCACCGCTCAAGTGCTGCTCGCCATCATGGCCGGCATGTATGCGGTGTATCACGGGCCCGACGGCTTGCGGCAGATCGCCGAACGCGTCCATGGCTTGGCCGTGCTGCTTGCAACCGGTCTGCGACAACTTGGCTTCGATATCGGGAGCCAGGAATTTTTCGATACGATCCGCGTGCGGGCGACGCAGGCGCAATGCGAACAGATTCTCGTGCGAGCCGATGAACAGGGCATGAATCTGCGGCGGCACGAAGATGACTCGTTGGGCATCTCCCTGGATGAAACCACACAGCTGGAAGACGTGCAGCGGCTGATGGAAGTCTTCATCGGTCACCCACGATTGCCCTTCACGCTGCTTGAACTCGCGAACACCCTGACGATGGCCTTTCCCGCCAATCTTGCGCGAACGACGCCCTATCTCACGCACGAGGTCTTCAATCGATATCATGCGGAGCACGAGATCTTGCGGTATATCCATCGACTTCAGGCGCGGGATCTTTCGCTGACCCATTCCATGATTCCTCTGGGCTCCTGCACGATGAAGTTGAATGCCACGGCAGAGATGCTTCCCGTGACCTGGCCCGAATTTGCTCGGTTGCATCCTTTTGCTCCGGCTGAACAGAGCAAGGGCTACCAGGAACTGTTTCGCCAATTGGAAGCGCGTCTGTCCGACATCACCGGCTTTAGCGCCGTCTCGTTGCAGCCGAACGCCGGCTCTCAGGGCGAGTATGCCGGCTTGATGGTCATCAAGGCCTACCATCGGAGCCAGGGTGAATTTCATCGCGACGTGTGCCTCATCCCGGTGTCGGCTCATGGGACCAATCCGGCCAGTGCGGCGATGGTCGGCCTGACCGTCGTGCCCGTGGCCTGCGACAAACGGGGCAATGTCGATCTCGATGACCTGGAAGCGAAGGCAGCGGAACATCGCACCAGGCTGGCTGCTTTGATGGTGACCTATCCCTCCACGCATGGTGTGTTCGAAGCGGATATCAGGCGCATGTGCCAGGTCGTCCATACCCACGGCGGACAGGTCTACATGGATGGCGCCAATATGAACGCACAGGTCGGTCTCTGCCGACCGGGCGACATCGGTGCGGATGTGTGTCATCTCAATCTACACAAGACGTTTTGCATCCCTCACGGCGGCGGCGGCCCGGGCATGGGCCCAATCGCCGTGGCCCGCCACCTCGCTCCCTTTCTCCCGGGGCATCCCGTGACCGGCCTGGGCGGAGCCGATTCAATCGGCCCGGTATCGGCAGCACCCTACGGGAGCCCCAGTATCCTGACGATTTCATGGGTCTACATCGCGCTCATGGGGCGCGACGGTCTGACGACGGCCACGCAGGTCGCGATCTTGAATGCCAATTACATGGCGAAACGGTTGGAGAAACACTATCCCATTCTGTACGCCGGGGAGGCCGGGTTCGTCGCGCACGAGTTCATTCTCGATTTGCGGCAGTTCAAGGAATCGGCGGGGGTGGAGGCGATGGATGTTGCCAAGCGCCTGATGGATTATGGATTCCATGCGCCCACCGTTTCGTTCCCGGTGGCCGGCACCTTGATGATCGAGCCGACGGAAAGCGAATCCAAGGCCGAGTTGGATCGGTTCTGCGATGCGATGATTCTCATCCGCGCCGAGATCCAGGACATCATCGACGGACGGCATCCGCGCACGAACAATCTTCTCAAGAACGCGCCTCATACGGCCCGGATGGTCACGGCTTCTGAATGGGATCGTCCCTACAGCCGCGAACAAGCCGCCTATCCGGCCCCCTGGGTGAGAGATCACAAGTTTTGGCCCCATGTCGGCCGCATCGACGAAGCGTACGGAGACCGCAACCTGATTTGCACCTGCCCTCCCATGGAACACTACACGACCTAGCCCGCTGTCACCTTGCCTCGCATCGTTGGTAAACGATAGAGTAACCTTGGCGTTATGAATGCGATCGACCGCCGGGGGTTTCTCGTCCGCTCGGGCCTCGCGTTGGGCGCTGCGCTCTTGTCCTCGGAACTCTCTCCCCTGTTCAAACCCGCCTTCGCCGAATCGCCATCGCCTCGCGACTGGCAGGGAGTGCGGGACCAATTTCCGCTCTCCCGCGATCTGATCCATCTCGCAGGATTTTTTCTGGCTTCGCATCCGGCGCCGGTGCGTGAGGCCATCGAGCGGCATCGGGCCGGTTTGGACGCCGATCCCATCGGTTATTGGCTGGCCCACGAAAAAACACAGGAAGCTGCCGTCCTGCAGGCTGCTGCGGGCTATCTCGGCGTTGATCCGACGGAGATCGCGCTGACGGACAGCACGACCATGGGTTTAGGGCTTCTGTACGGCGGGTTGACGCTCAATCGAGGCCAGGAAATCTTGACCACGACCCATGACCATTATTCGACGGAAACCTCGCTGCGGCATCGGGCAGAGCGTACGGGCGCCACGGTGCGTCGCATTGCTTTGTACACGGACTTGCGACGGATTTCGCAGGAAAGTTTAGTGGAGACGCTGGTCAAAGGCATACGATCGCAGACCAGGATCGTGGCGGTGACGTGGGTCCATTCAAACACCGGTCTGAAACTGCCGATCGCAGAGATGGCTCGGGCGATTCAAAAGATCAATGCGTCGAGAGGCGACGAGGACCGAGTCCTCTTCTGCGTCGACGGCGTCCACGCCCTGGGAGTGGAAAACTTTCGACTGAAGGACGTCGGCTGCGACTTCCTCATCGCCGGGACACACAAGTGGATGTTCGGCCCCAGGGGAACGGGATTGGTCTGGGGGCATCCTCTTGCCTGGCCGGTCGCCAAGGCCATTATTCCCACCTTCGACTCCGACGCCTACGACATGTGGATGAAGGTCATTCCGCCTCGACCGCTCCCACCGTCCGTGCATATGACTCCTGGCGGGTTCCATTCTTTCGAGCACCGATGGGCGCTGGATCAGGCGTTCGCGTTTCATCAGAGGATCGGGAAAGCTCAAGTCACCCAGAGGATCTATGAACTGAACCAGCAGCTGAAACAAGGATTGGTCACGATGCCAGGGATTACGCTCCATACGCCCATGTCCCAGGATCTGTCCGCCGGAATCGTGTGTTTTGAAGTGGCGGGTAGGTCGCCGGATCAGGTCGTGACGGCATTGCGCCGTCGAGGCATCGTCGCCAGTGTGACGCCCTATGCGACACAGTACGCGAGAGTCGCGCCGGGCCTTCTCAACTCCCCTGCGGAGCTTGAGACCGTGCTGAAAGAGATCCATGCCTTGGCGACCTAGCCATCTAAGGCACGGACTTTTCACGCTTCGCCCAAGGCGGACCGACCCCTTCTTTTGAGGCATTGTGGCCGAGCCTGTTCTTCAGACATAAGTGTAAAGGCCAACCCGCTTGAAGAAAGGCATGCGCTCATGTCCCAAATCCTCAATATGAGTCAACACACCACCGACGACGAGCTTCAGCGATTGACCACGATGCTGCTCTTTCATCTTGTCGAGCGGTGTGGCGGCCACGTGCAATTCAGACTGGAGGATGCCCAGCGGGTGCGCACAAGCCTCACGACGAAAATGGTCCAGATGCAGTTAGGTGATGAAGTCAGACTCAGGATCATCGACCGCCTCCCGGAACTGCGATAACCTTCCTCTCCCCCGGTCCTCCGTCCTGGGACCAAGACATCGTCCACTAGACTGCGTTATCCTTCGACATGCTGCACATATCGACACACGTCGTCATTCCTGATTCCGAGATTGAATTTCATGCGATGCGATCGCAAGGAGCCGGCGGGCAGCACGTCAACAAAGTTTCATCCGCTGTCCATTTACGCTTTGATATCCGTGCCTCATCGCTTCCCCTTTTTTATAAAGAAGAGTTGCTGAAGCTGGGAGATCACCGGATTTCATCGGAGGGCGTCGTCACGATCAAGGCGCAACAGTCGAGAAGTCAGGAGCAGAATCGAGCGGATGCCTTGGAACGATTACGCGCCCTGATTCAAAGCGTGGCTGTTCCGCGCAAGAAGCGAAAACCCACCAAACCCACCCACACCTCCAAAGAACGGCGGCTGGACAGCAAGGCCAAGAGGGGAAGGCTCAAAACGCTCAGACGAACGCTGGAGTAGATAGGGTCTGCGGGAGCGAGGACGGGCGGGCTGGTCGACGGCAGGACCCGCGCCGCGATGAATCACTCTGTGGAGGCGAGTGAGCCGAGAATATTGTAGCCGCCGTCCACGTAAATCACCTCGCCGGTAATTCCCCTTCCCAGCGAGCTCACCAGGAAGAGCGCCGTGTCACCCACCTCGCCCTGTTCGGTCGCGCGGCGAAGAGGCGCGAATTCTTTATGATGCTCGACCATCTTGCTGATGCCGGAAACCCCACGGGCGGCCAGGGTCTTGATCGGTCCTGCCGAGATGGCGTTCACCCGGATGTTTCGCGGCCCCAAATCATGCGCCAGGTAGCGAACGGTCGCTTCGAGCGCGGCCTTCGCGACCCCCATGACATTGTAGTGCGGGACGACACGTTCCGCGCCGAGATAGGTAAGCGTGACCACCGAGCCGCCGTCCGTCATGAGCCGCATCGCCGCTCTGGTCAAGGCGACGAGAGAATAGGCGCTGACATCGAGAGCCATGGCAAAGCCTTTGCGTGACGTATTGACGAACTGTCCCGTGAGTTCTTCGCGCGGCGCAAATGCGATCGAATGGACCAGGAAATCCAACTTCCCCGTTGCCTTCTCGACCTGGTCCATGAGGCTGTCGATCTGGGCGTCATCCGCGGCATCGCAGGGAAACGCCTTGGAGCCTGGAAGGGTGGCAACCAATTCTTCGACGTTTTCTTTCAGACGGTCGTTTTGATAATTGAAGAACAGTCGTGCTCCCTGTCCGGCGGCCGATTGAGCAATCGCCCAT
>DATEEH010000008.1:0-43194 GCA_035281245.1 Nitrospira sp. | reverse complement strand
AGGCCCGGCTGATGTCCCAGGCCCTTCGCAAGCTGACCGCGGCCATTTCGAAATCGCAGACGACGGTCATCTTCATCAACCAGATCCGGATGAAGCTCGGCGTGATGTTCGGCAATCCCGAAACCACGACCGGCGGCAATGCGCTCAAGTTTTACTCGTCCGTGCGGCTGGACATTCGCCGGATCGAGTCGATCAAGGAAGGGCAGGATGTGGTCGGCAGTCGGGTTCGCGTCAAGGTCGTGAAGAACAAGATGGCGCCCCCCTTCAAGCAGGCGGAGTTCGACATTCTCTTTGCGCAGGGGATTTCGAAGGCGGGAGAATTGGTGGATCTCGGCGTCGACAAAAAAGTGTTGGAGAAATCCGGCGCCTGGTATTCCTATCAGGGCGAGCGGCTGGGACAAGGGCGCGACGCAGTGCGCGATTTTCTCGTCACGAATCAGCCGTTGGCCAAAGAGATCGAGAGCAGGCTGCGCGAGCTGGCGGGCGTGCCGGGTGGTCGGGCTGCGGAAAAACCGGCGCCGGTGTCGACCAAAGAGGACAGGCGCGACGAGAAGCGGCATCACAAGGTCGGTGTGTGACGGCGCAGGAGTGAAGCGGCGCATTCCGCAGTCGGGGGACGATTGGTTTCACCGGACCGTGCGGTATCTCGCCCGATTGGATCGCACGACGGCGCAGGTCGAACGGTTTCTCGCCAGCAAGGGAGCCTCAGCGGCGCAGATCAAGCAGGTCATCACCCGTCTTTCCGCGCTCCGGTATCTTGACGATCGAGCCTTTGCCGCCCGATGGGTCGAGTCCGCGCTGACACGCCGGCCGATGGGCCGCGAGCGCCTCAAGAGCGAACTCCTGGCCAGAGGCCTCGATGAAGCCCTGGCGGAGGAAGTGATCGGTGAACGTCTCGACGGGTTGGACGAGCTCACGCTGGCTCGTCTGGCACTCCGCCTCAAAGGACGCGCGCGCCTCCCCCGTCAGCGCGCCCTGTCGCTCCTACGTCGGCGGGGTTTCGAAGAGGAGACGATTGAGCGTATCATAAGAGATTCGCCTCAGTAAGGGACGAGCATGACGCAGAGCGCACAAGACCTTCGGCAGGCCTTCATTCGGTACTTCGAGCAGCATGGACATCAGGCCGTGCCGAGCTCGCCGCTGATTCCACAGGCCGATCCGACCCTCCTGTTCACGAACGCGGGCATGAATCAGTTCAAGGGCGTGTTCCTCGGGCAGGACGCGCGGCGGTATCGCCGGGCCGTGTCGGCGCAAAAGTGCTTGCGCGCCGGCGGGAAGCACAACGATCTCGAGAACGTGGGATACACCAGGCGGCACCACACCTTCTTCGAGATGCTCGGCAATTTCTCGTTCGGCGACTATTTCAAGGAAGACGCGATCCGGTTCGGATGGGAATTTCTCACGCAGACCGTCGGCCTCGACAAGTCTCGCCTATGGATCACCGTCTTTCGTGAGGACGAGGAAGCGGAACAACTGTGGAAAAAGGTCGGCATTCCTTCCGGGCGCATCGTCCGGTTTGGGGAAAAAGACAATTTCTGGCAAATGGCGGAGACCGGCCCCTGCGGGCCCTGCTCGGAAATTCACTATGACCAGGGACCGGCCGTGCCGGGAGATGACCGGCCGAACGGCGAAGGCGACCGGGTGATCGAGATATGGAATCTGGTGTTCATGCAGTACAACCGCGATGCGTCGGGGACGCTTCATCCGCTCCCGAAACCCAGCATCGATACCGGCATGGGCTTGGAGCGGCTGACGGCCGTCGCCCAGGGGGTACACAGCAATTACGACAGCGATCTGTTTACGCCCTTGCTTGCCGCGATCGCCAAGCGCGCCGGCACGCCGTATGGAAAGTCGGAGCAGAGTGACCGTTCCATGCGGGTGGTCGCCGACCACCTGCGGGCCATCACGTTTCTCATGACCGACGGCATTCTGCCTTCGAACGAGGGTCGGGGGTACGTCCTGCGGCGGATCCTGCGCCGCGCGGCGCGCCATGGGCGATTGCTGGGGATTGTCGAGCCATTCCTCCATGAATTGACCGGCGCGGTCGTCCACCTGATGGGGAGCGCCTATCCCGAAGTGCGGCGTGCCTCCGGCACAGTGGCGGAAGCGACGAAGGGCGAAGAAGAGCGCTTCATCGCGACACTGGACCAGGGGCTGCCGATTTTGAACGAGATGATCGCGAAGACGCGCACGACCGGTCGCACGGTGCTGCCGGGTCCCGACGTCTTCAAGCTGTATGACACCTACGGCTTCCCGATGGATTTGATCACCGAAGCCTGCCGGGAACAGGGCATGACGGTCGACGAAGCGGGATTCGAGGCGGCGATCGAAGAGCAGCGGAATCGGGCCCGCAAGACCGGGGGCTTCGAGCAGGAAACGGCGCGGCCGGCGATCGCCGAATTGGCGGCGCGGCTCGGCGCGACAAAATTCGTCGGGTATGACCAGTTGGAATCGGACGGCATTCTGCAGGCGATTCTCAAAGGCGACCGCCTCGTGAAGGAGGTCCAGGAGGGCGACGAAGTCGAAGTGGTATTGGACGTCACGCCCTTTTACGCGGAAGGGGGCGGCCAGGTCGGAGATCAGGGCCTGTTGGTCGGGCCGGAAGGCCGACTCGAAATCAAGGAGACGACGCGTCCGGTGCCCACGATGATCCTGCACAAAGGCCGGGTGAGCCAGGGCCGCCTCCGCGAAGGTGAGCAGCTGCACCTGTCGGTGAACCACTCGACCCGTCAGGACGCCGCGCGCAATCATACGGCCACGCATCTGGTGCATGCCGCGTTGCGCGATCTTCTCGGCCCGCATGTGAAACAGTTCGGTTCGCTGGTGGCGACCAACCGGTTGCGGTTCGACTTTGCCCATTTCCGGCCACTCGCTTCACGCGACATCGACGAGATCGAAAGCGTCGTCAACGACGAGATCCGACGCAACGAACGGGTGCAATCCGAGGTGATGAGCATCCAGGACGCCGTGGCCAAGGGCGCCCTGGCGTTTTTCGGCGACAAGTACGGCGAGCAGGTGCGGGTCGTGACCGTGGAGTCGTTCAGTAAGGAGCTCTGCGGCGGGACGCACTGCCGTCATACCGGTGAGATCGGGCTGTTCAGGATCGTCTCGGAGACGGGCGTGGCCGCCGGCGTCCGGCGCATTGAAGCGCAGACCGGCCATGGCGCCGTGGCCATGATGAAAAAACTGGAAAACGAAATCAGGGAACTCTCGGACCTCTTGAAGGTGGGGCCGTCCGAATTGGTGGCCAAAGCCCGAAAGGTCATGGCGCAGCTGAAAGACAAGGAACGCGAGCTGGAAGAGCTGAAACTCAAAATGGCGAGCGGCTCGGCAGTGGCCTCCACGGCCAAGACTGTCGCCGGTATCGCCGTGCACGTGCAGCGGACCGACGGACTGGATATCAACGCGATGCGCGCGCTGGCGGACCAACTGCGGGACAAACTGAAAAGCGGAGTGGTCGCGCTGGGCGCCGCCATGGAGGACGGCAAGGTGTCGCTGCTCGTCGTCGTGACGAAGGACCTCACAGGCAGAATCAAAGCGGGCGATCTGATCAAGTCGATGGCGGCCGAGGTCGGCGGCACGGGAGGAGGCCGACCGGAAATGGCGCAGGCGGGCGGCAAGGACGCCTCGAAGCTCGACGCGGCGTTGGAAAAAGTCTTTGGCTTGGTCGAACACGCGCTTCAGCGGTAGAATCATGACCGGATCGCGCATACTGGCGTTGGATTATGGGACCAAGCGCGTCGGCGTGGCGCTCAGCGACGAGCTGGGCTGGACCGCGCAGCCGCTCGAGACCTTCGAGCGACGGACGCTCGACTGGGATGTGGCTCACGTCGCCTCTCTCGTGCAGGAACACGACGTCCGTGAGGTGGTGTTGGGGTTCCCGCTGCAGTTGGACGGACGGGAAGGTCCGGCGATCCAGGCGATGCGGAACTTTGCCGCCCGCTTGGAACGGGGGTTGCCGGTTCCGCTGGTCCTCTGGGATGAGCGATTGACGACCAAGGCGGCGGAAGATCTGCTGATTGCCGCCGATGTCAGCCGAAAAAAGCGCAAAGGCGCCGTCGATCGGGTGGCCGCCGCCATTTTATTGCAAAGCTACATGGCGAGCCGCGAATCGACACCGGCCTCCACTCTGGATTCGTCGACGGTAGACAGTAGTGATGAAGCTCCGGAACATTCTCCTCGTGCTGCTGATCGCGGTCGCCGGACTCGGCATAGCCGCGTATCAGGCCATTAAGTGGGCTCAGGCACCCGCCGTTTCTCCACGTCTGCATCCGCCGTCAAAAACCGTGATCATTCCCGAGCGCTCCACCTTCCAGCAAGTGGCTGCGCTGTTGGAACGGGAGGAACTCATTCGAAGCCGCGCGGCCTTCGTGTGGTTTGGTCGCTTTCAATCCGCGGATCGAAAGGTGCAGGCCGGTGAGTACGAGCTGAATCCCAGCATGACGCCGGCTGAGATCCTCGCCAGGCTGTCGTCGGGTCAGGTGGTGTTGCACCCCATCCTGATTCCCGAAGGCTTGACGATGGTGCAAATCGCGGACATTTTGGGGCAGCAGGGCGTCGCGGACCGGCAGGAGATGCTGCGGTTGATGAAAGATCCGGCCTTCATCGCGTCCCTGGGTATCAAGGCCGACAGCCTGGAAGGCTATCTCTATCCCGACACCTACAAGTTTCCGAGAGGCGTAAAGCCGAAAGAAATCATCGCCGCCATGGTCGAGCACTTGCGACAGGTGTACGGTCCCGAGTTCGAGGCGCGAGCACAAGACCTCAAGATGACCCAACACGAGGTGTTGACCTTAGCCTCGGTCATCGAAAAAGAATCGGGCTCCAACGGCGAGCGGGAAGAGATCTCGGCCGTGTTCCACAACCGGCTCAAGAAGCATATCCCCTTGCAGAGCGATCCCACCGTCATTTACGGTCTGCCGAATTACGACGGCAACATTCACAAGAGGGATTTATCGAGTCCGAGCCCCTACAACACGTATCGCGTCACGGGGCTGCCGCCGGGGCCGATTGCCAATCCCGGCTTTCAATCGATTCGTGCGACGCTGTATCCCTCCGCGTCGCGGGCGCTGTACTTTGTGTCGAAGAACGATGGCACCCATCAGTTCTCTGCCACCCTTGCCGAACACAACGAGGCGGTCGAGAAATACCAGAAGCGGCCGTTTCGACGGTCGATGCAGCCGCGCACCTCATCTGTGACGTCAATTATGAGGCCCGCTCCATGAAGCGCGCGTGGAATCTTCCCGCCCTGATCGATCACACCATCCTGCGTCCCGAGGCGACGAAGGCGGATGTGCTGCGCCTCTGTAAGGAAGCCACACATTACGGATTTCAGGTGATTTTCATTCCGCCCTGCTACACCGCCGAGGCGGTGCAGGCGGTAGCCGGATCGCCTGTGCGCGTGGGCATTCCCGTCGGATTCCCGCTGGGAGGGCATGCGACCAAGACCAAGGTGGCGGAGGCGATCGAAGGCGTCAAGCAGGGGGCGGTGGTGTTGGACATGGTGATCAACGTGAGCCGGTTGAAATCCGGCGATCTCGATCTGGTGCGGCAGGATATCGCCGAAGTCGTGCAGGCGACGCCGAGCGCCGAACACAAAGTCATCCTCGAAACGTGTTATCTGACCGATGATGAAAAGCGGACGGCCTGCCGCCTGGTGGTGGAAGCGGGCGCCGACTATGTGAAGACTTCGACCGGCTTCGGAGCGGGTGGAGCGACCGTCGCCGATATTCGGCTGCTCAAGACGGCGGTGCAAGGCCGGGCCAAGGTGAAAGCCTCCGGCGGCATTCGCGACTGGAAGACAGCGAAAGAGATGCTCGAAGCCGGGGCCGATCGGATCGGCACGAGCGCGAGTCTCAAAATCCTGGAAGAATGGTCGGCGGCCGCCACGTGAGGAGGAGCCACGCCGGTGCGTAGAGACGTCCGCTATCAGGTGAAGTGTCCCGTGATGTTCGTGGTGGACGGAAAGCCGGGCGAAGGCACGACCTTCAATCTTTCGCGCGGCGGCTGCGCCATTGCCACGGAGATGTACGCGGCCGTGGATGATCCGGTCAGCCTGCAAATCACCGTCTCGAATCAGCCCACGCCGATCACCATCGAACTCGGCAAAGTACGATGGTCCACGAGCCGGGAGTTCGGCGTCGAGTTCATGGTCGTCGAGAACGCCTCGAAACGGAGGCTCGACGATTTCCTGCTCGTGGTGGCCAGGGAGAAATTGACTTCTTGACCGGCGCGAAGCGCGATCTCATATCTCAAATCTCAGATCTCAAATGAGAATTCTTCAGAATATGAGATATGAGATTTGAAATTTGAGATTCAAAATGCCAGCGAGCCATGACCATCTGAAGACGGCCTCGTCATCATGGTAAGGTGTGCCCCTCCACTCCCATCTGCTATAGTGCGCTCATGATCAAGCGCGTGATTTTGCTGGTGGTCGACGGCCTCGGCGTCGGGGCGACGGAAGATGCGTCGGACTATGCCGACGCGGCGTCGCACACGCTGGCCCATCTGGCCGAAGCGGCCGGCGGTCTCGATCTGCCCACGCTTGAGTCGCTGGGCCTCGGTCATGTGAGCGCGATTCGGGGCGTGCGATCCATGGCCCAGCCGATCGGCTGTTTCGGCCGGTTGGGATTCAAGAGCAAGGGCGTGGACTCGCTTGTCGGCTACTGGGAAATCGCCGGCTGCCTCACGGAGGAGGAAGGCCGCACGTTTCCGAATGGCTATTCGCCGGAAGCCAAGGCCGCGCTCGAAGAGGTGTTCGGACACAAGATCGTCGGTGGTGCGGTGGCTTCTGCGGAGGAGGCGCTGAAGGAATTCGGTGCCGCGCATTTGTCGGCGGGAGCGCCGGTGGTGTGGACCGATGGGCGCCAGACCTGCCATGTGGCGGCGCATGAACAGGTGTGGAGCGCCGATGTTCTCTATCAGCGGAGCCGGGACGCGCGAAAGATGTTGAAAGATGCCTGGGGGATGCGGCGTCTCGTCGCGCACCCGATTGTGGGCACTCCAGATGCCTTGCGGTATGGTCCTGGCCGTCGTGACTTTGCCGGGGAACCGACGGGCCAGACGATGCTGGACGTGCTCAATCGTGCGAGCCAGATCTTGATCGGAGTCGGCAAAGTCGGAGATCTGTTCGGCGGGAGAGGACTGACCAGGTCCGCGCCGGCGCCGCGCTGGACCGACGCGCTTGATGAAGTCGGAGGCATGTTTAAAAAAGTGCCGCGCGGTCTGCTCTTTGCCGGACTGGATGTCCTCGGTTCGGATGCGGCGAACTCCGCCGCCGCGCTGCAAGATCTCGATCGTTGCCTGCCTCACTTGTTGGATCAGTTACGGCCGGGCGATCTGTTCATCGTGACCGGCGACCACGGCAGGGATCCCGATAAGCCTCATGCCGTACCGACGCGAGAGTATGTGCCTCTTCTCATCACCGGCCCCAAACTGGCTCAAGGCGTCAATCTTGGTGTGAGGGCGACGGCTGCAGATTTGGGCCAGACGATCGTGGAAGGGCTCAAGGGGGATCCCTTGACCGTCGGCGAAAGCTTCTTGGACGTCCTCAGACCGGGATGATCGGCCATCTCAAATTTCAGATCTCAAATATGAGATCTGAGATATGAGATCTGAGATGCGCGCTTGGCGCGTCCGCGCTGCGCGATATGAGATTTGAAATCTGAGATTTGAAATCCCAGATTCACAATGGGATATGAAGACAGGTTAAAAGAACTCGGTCTAGAGCTGCCCGAGGCGCCCAAGCCCGTGGCGACCTACGTTCCTGCAGTGCGGGCCGGAAGCCTGTTGTTCCTTTCCGGCGTGCTGCCCATGCGGAACGGGCAGTTGGCCTACGCCGGGAAACTGGGCCGCGAGTTCGGTGTCGCGGAGGGGACGGAGGCGGCCAAAGTGGCGATTCTCAACGCCTTAGCGATCGCCAAACAGGAACTCGGCAGTCTCGACCGGATTACGCGGGTCGTCAAAGTCGTCGGGCACGTCGCTTCCGCCGAAGGATTTACCGATCAACCTCAAGTCTTAAATGGCGCCTCCGATCTCCTCGTCGCGATCTTCGGCGAGGCCGGCCGGCATGCGCGAGTCGCTACGGGAGCTGCCGAATTGCCACGACATGCCGCCGTGGAAATCGAAGTCATTCTCGCTGTGAATTGATTTTACTCATTTTTATGGATCGTTTCTCGAAGATCGGCCTTCTCACACTACTCGGTATTGTTCTCAGTCCCATACAAGGTTTTGCTATGAACGATACCGACGGCGTTCGCGCCCGCGGACTCTTTCCGCTCGATGACAACAATAGGTCTCTAAGGATTTTGAGCGAAGTCATGCAGGTCATGGTTACTCCGGCAGGCATCGAGGTGACCTGGACGTACGAGATACAAAACAATCTTATTGAGGATAGAGAATTCCAGGTTGGAGCCATTTGCTCCTACCTTGACCTTGTCACGGCGTGCGGGCGAATCCTGGTTGATGGAAAGGCTGTGAAAGTTAAAGAACTACTCAACTATCTCGTTGATGAAGGTGTCACGGTCAGTTCGAAACCGCTCACTCGTGAGCAATTTGAAGGATGCATGAAGGGTAACGATGGAGATCTTTGTGGACACAAATGGATTGCCTGAAAGATTCGCTTCCACAGGGGACAAGTACGCCGAGTCATACTCACTCAACCGCCAGAGATAATGGTGTCAAGTATTACCGAGGCGATTGGTGCACACATGGTGCTATACACTGAAAAGTTCTGGTATGACGGGAGAGTGCTCCGTCTTTCTGTGATGCTCGGTTTGCAGGGAGGAAAGTTTCGCCGGGAGCTATTTGTTCCACGAGGTTTCTACAAAGACTATTCCATCCCACCTGATGGCGAAGAGGAGGGGATGCTGTTATGGCGTTTTCAGGACCACTTTGCGGATAGAAGCCCCGGCACTGCCGCTCATGTGCTGTACCTTGTCAATCCTCTCGCCATCGATAGCGATGGAATCCTCGAGGCTGTTGCCTCGAATGAACGAAATCAACTGCGTCAGAGCGGTATCAAATCCTCAAGCAGTCGGAGCAAAGCTCATTGAGCGAATTTGATATCCTGCCAAGGCCGCGCCTGGACGAGCTGCAGCGGCTTGACACCCGAAAAAACCGCTTGTTATAGTCCGTCGTCCCTCGCTTCACGCTGCACCCCGGTTGTTCCTTCCCGACTCGTGCGTGGGGTTCTCGTGCCACGCAGGGCCTCGGAGCAGGGTTCCATTCCATGGTTCATCCGTGTTTCAGATCTATCTCCATATGAAGCGCTGGATCCTCGTCATCGCCATGACCCTGTTGTCGGCTTGGACGGGTGGCGGCTCAGCGAGTGCTGCGCCATCCAAGCTCGAATTGCAGCCGGAGACGGGTGTGCCCGGCTCCACCGCCTCGATCGTCGGCAAGGGGCTTGGTCAGTTCAAATCCGCTCAAGTCAACCGCGTGCTCTTCGCCGGAGTGCCCGCGCTCATTCAGCGTTGGGAGCAGGACGTGGTGGAAGTCAAAGTGCCGTCGAAAGCGCAGAGCGGACCCGTCGAAGTGTTCATCGGCAAGAAGAAAATCCCGGCCGGGAAGTTTACGGTCGTCTATCCGAAAATTGTGTCGATTCATCCCGAGGTCATCGAGCCTGGTCATACGATTGAGATCGTGGGCGAACACTTCGGGATTACGGCCGGACCGCGCGATCCCAATACGATGTTCGGCGTCAATGATGTGGTGGTCGGCAGTCTGATCGTCCGTCCCCGACGATGGAAGGACGACAAGATCGAAGTGGACGTCCCCGCCAATGCCACCTCGGGCGAGATCGCCGTTCGCCTCGCGTCCTCGGATCCTCTGCCTGACGGCTCCTGTTGTGCGCCGGTCCAACACACGGTCAGCAACGCCGTGTCGTTGAAGCTGATTCCCACCGTGCAGGTCGATCCTGTCCATGGTCCCGTCGGGACGAAGGTGGTGTTGTTCGGTCAAGGGTTCGGTCGAGAAAAGGCCTCCGGGGACAAAGTCCTGATCGGTGGAAAAGACGCGCCTGTTGCCCAGTGGAGCGACCGCGCGATTGTCGTGCACGTGCCGCTCAACGCGGAAAGCGGACCGGTCGTGCTGGCTCGGCACGGCCAGGAACGGACGGTCGGAACCTTCACGATTGAGACGCCGAAGGCGACCGGGATTACGCCCGCCAGCGCGCCGATCGGAACGCTGTTGAGAATCAACGGCGAGCACTTCGGCGCCTATTCGGAGAGCGGCGCGACACCCTACAACTATGCGGACTTCAATACTGGACAGAATCGCGTGGAAATCGGCGGCGTCCCGGCGGTGATTTATCGCTGGAATGACGATCGGATCGACGTCTGGGTGCCGTTCAGCGCCAAGAGCGGTCCCGTGGTGGTCAAGCGCGGGGCTCCCAAGCCGAGTGCGGATGGCTCCTGCTGCACGGAAACTGGAATCGTCTCGACGGAAGCGGGGACGTTCACGTTGGTCGTACCAATGATCGAGTCCTACGCTCCGACCTCCGCGGGATTGGATGATGTCGTGACGATCAAGGGCTCCGGGTTCGGCTCCTTCATCAAGACCACCGAAGCCACGCAGCCGAAGCTCGGGGTCGAGGCGTTCAAGCGCAGCCAAATGGAGCTCGGCGAAAACGTCTCGCGCACCGAAGTGTTGTTCAATAACATCGGGGCGATCGTGGAGTCGTGGACGGATACCGAAATCAAGGCGCGTGTGCCGCATCGTCACTTGTTCGGCATCGGCAAGCCCGGCCAGTTCAGCGCCGACCTGTCGACCGGTCCGCTGGTGATCCGGCGCGGTTCGTGGGATCTGCTCCCGGACGGGACCTGTTGCACGCCCAAGAAATGGCTCACACTCGAGGCCGGGACTTTCACGATCGAGGCCAAGGGCATGCCCGACCAGAGTTTTTTCGAGCCACGGCCCGAAGGCAGCCCGAACGACTAGGCAGGATGGTGAAAAATCCTCCTTGTCACCCGCCCACCCCTGCGCGCCGAGACGCGCTCCTCACCGACTTCATTCTCGCATCGCAAGCGCGCTTGCTGCGGCCTTGGTTGCGGAGAGGTGCGTCTTGGCGCACCGGGGTCGGGCGGGTGCGATCGTTGAGATTTTTGACCATCCTGCCTTTGTTCGTCCTCTCGTTGCTTTTGAGCGTCCTCCTCGTTCCCTCCATAAAAGCGGCTGAACCTTCCTTCAAGACTGCTTCCCAAAAAAGCGGGACCGAAGTCACGCTGATGAGCGTCTTTTTCCGCGACGTCAATCTCGGATGGGCGGTGGGCTCCAGCGGGACGGTGTTGAAAACGACGGACGGGGGCCAAAAGTGGAAAAAGCAGGTGAGCGGCACCCCGGCGCAGCTGACCGGCGTGGTCTTTGTCGACGACAAGCAGGGATGGATCATCGGGGTGAACGGAACGATCCGTCATACGATCGACGGAGGCGCCACCTGGAAGCCCCAGCCCATCGGCACGGTCGTGCCCATCTACGGTGTGTCGTTCATCTCGCCGCAGGAGGGATGGGTGGTCGGCGGCAGTGGCACCATCCTCCATACGGTCGACGGAGGGGCACATTGGACAGATCAGTCCGGCTCGACGACCGCCGCTCTCTATGCCGTGCAGTTTCTGTCGCCGCGCCGAGGCACGGCCGTCGGGGCAGTCGGAACGGTGTTGGCCACCGAGGACGGCGGTTCGACCTGGGTTGCCCAGGAAACGCAAGGTTCCGTCACTCTCTTTGATGTCTATTTTTCAGATCCGATGACGGGCTGGGTCGTGGGCAATGCCGGCGCGATGTTTCAGACGACCGATGGCGGCGGCCGCTGGATCGACCGTACCTTGCCCTGCACGCGAACCTGCACGCGGCTCACGGATCTGCTGCGCATTCGATTCACCGATCCGAAAACGGGATGGATCGTGGGCGAGCGCGGGATGGCCTATCACACCTCGGACAGCGGCTTCACGTGGGAAGAACAGGGGGCGTTGGCGAACGTCTCGCTGTTCGGCTTGTCGTTTCCCAATACGTTGCACGGCTGGGCGACCGGCGAAAAAGGGACGATAGTGCACCTCACGCTGGGAAAATAAGTCGGGCGGGTCCTGTCCTCGATGATCATTCGTCCTCGCACCCCGCCCGGTGTAGGGACCCCGCTGCGGGCGAACGATTCATCGAGGCCACCCGCTCGGAAGCTTGGTAGAAGGCAGCGGCTCGGTGCGGGAAGGGCAGCGAAGAAGAATTGCGAGCACGGTGGGGCTGTTCGCCAAAACAGGACCCGCGCATTAACCTAATTCTCCCAGGCGGGACTGAAGAATACTGACCGCTGCGATCGCTGCGGTTTCGGCTCGCAAAATCCGTGGTCCCAGCGTGACAGCCGTGTAGCCATGCTGAAGCACCTGCCCCAGCTCCTCGTCGTCCCATCCCCCCTCCGGCCCGATCAGCAACCAGACCTCATTCCCCGCGCCGGCCAATGACACGGTCCTCAGCGACGTGCTGCCCGACCGCTCCGCCAGCACCATTTTTGAGGTGGCGGCCTTCGAACGTGTCAGCAGTTCTGAGATCGTGACCGGCTCGTCGATGACCGGTACGGACCAGCGTTCCGATTGTTGGGCCGCTTCCAGAGCAATGCGCTGCCATCGTGCCCGCTGATGCTCGACCCGTTCGACGCGCAGCCTCACGACACTATGGGTCGCCTGGACCGGCGCGATTCGTTCGACACCGAGTTCCGTCGCTTTCTGAATGACCCAATCCATCTTTTCCCCTTTGATGAGGGCTTGCGCGAGAACGATGGCTGGCACGGCTTTCGCGGGGGCTGACGTCGTGTCGAGGATCCGGCCGACCAGTTCACGGCTTGTCACCTCGGCAATCTCCGTGCGATAGCGGTTGCCGCGGTCATCCGTGACCGAAAGCGTTTCCCCCGGCTGGAGGCGAAGGCTTTCGCGGAGATGGTGGAGCAGGGGGCCGGTGATGCGGACAGTCGGAGGGACGATGGCTTCGGACGCCACAAAGAACGTGGGCATGGGAGACACATCCCGATCCGGCGGGGAGCGGCGTTATTCGAAAAAGGTCTTCATCTTGTCGAAAAAGCCGTCGCCATCGGCTTCCATCGACATGCCGCTTTCCTTCGCGAATTCCAACAATAGCTCGCGCTGCTTGGCGGTTAATTTGGTGGGAATATGAACTTTGATCGTGAACAATTGGTCGCCGGTCGTCTGGTTTTTGAGGCTGGGGATTCCGAGTCCTTTGAGACGCAACACCTTGTCGGGTTGCGTGCCGGCCGGCACCTTCATCACGGTCGTGCCCTTGAGCGTCGGGACTTCAATCTTTCCGCCGAGCACGGCGGTCACGAAACTGATCGGCACGTCGCAGATGATGTCGTTGCCTTTGCGCTGGAACACCGCATGCGGCTTCACGGTGATGGCCACGTAGAGATCACCCGGCGGCCCGCCGTTGACGCCATGCTCGCCTTCGTTTGAAAGCCGCAGGCGCATGCCGGTTTCGATGCCGGCCGGAATGTGGACGGCGATCGTGCGCTCTTTGTAGACGCGTTGACGGCCCTGGCACGTCGGGCAGGGTTCGGTAATGATGCGGCCGGATCCTTCGCATTGGCCGCACGGTCTACTGACGCTGAAGAATCCCTGTTGTAACCGGATTTGACCCGCGCCTTTGCAGCTTGGGCAGGTCTTCACCGCGGTGGCCGATTTCGCCCCGGTGCCTTTGCAGTCGGTGCAGGACTCCCAACGCGGAATCTTGAGTTTGGCTTCCTTGCCGTAGACCGATTCTTCGAAGGTGATTTCGAGGTTGTACTGAAGGTCGTTGCCGCGCTCGGCCCGCGTGCCGCCTCGCTGGCCGCCGAAGAAATCCTCGAAGATGTCGTTGAAGACGTCCCCGAAGCCGCCGCGCCCAAAATCGAAGCCCTCAAAGCCCGCCCCGCCCTGTGCGCCGGCGTGGCCGAACATGTCGTAGCGTTTCCGTTTTTCGGAATCGCTGAGATGCTCGTACGCCTCGTTGATTTCTTTGAATTTTTCTTCCGCCTGCTTCTTCTGCTGATCGCCGTTCTGCAGGTCGGGATGATATTGACGAGCGAGCTTGCGGTAGGCCTTTTTCAGATCCTCGTCGGACGCGTTCCGGTCGACGCCCAACGTCTCGTAAAAGTCTCGTTTGGACACAGAAGCCATTGCTCAGGACGTTGAAAAGGTCCGCCAGCTGTTCTCACATCGCTCGGAGGCTCGACGCACGAAACAAAGTACGCCTCGCCTCCGCGCTCGCTGCGGCCTCGCTGGACGGTCCTTTTGAACGTCCTGCGAAGTGACGTGTTATAAGTTTCTCCACCTGCTGGCGGTATTGTATCTTACTTTTTATCTTTGTCCACTTCTTCGAACTCGGCGTCGACGACTTTTTCATCGGTCTTGGCGCCGTTCGGACTCTCGCTTCCTGCGGCTTCCGCCCCAGGCGTCGCTGAGGCCGAGGCTTTCTTGTACATTTCCTCCGCCAGCTTGTGCGACGCGCTGGTCAAGGTCTGCGTGGCCGACTCGATCGCGTCGGGATCGTTGCCTTCCATGGCCTTTTTCAGCGCGGTGACGGCTTCCTCGATCTTGGTCCGATCTTCGGCTGAAACCTTGTCGCCGTGCTCCTTGAGATTTTTCTCCGTTTGATAGAGCAAGTTGTCGGCCTGGTTCTTGGCTTCGGCCGCTTTCCGGCGCTTCTTGTCCTCTTCCGTATGGGTCTGAGCGTCCCGGACCAGTTTTTCAACTTCCTCCTTGCTGAGGCCGCTGGAGGCCGTAATCTTGATGGATTGTTCCTTCTGCGTCGCCAGGTCCTTGGCCGACACGTGCACAATGCCGTTGGCGTCGATATCGAACGTGACTTCGATCTGCGGCATGCCCCGGGGAGCCGGCGGAATGCCGACGAGATCGAACTGGCCGAGCAACTTGTTGTCGTTGGCCATCTCGCGTTCCCCTTGGAACACGCGGATCGTCACGGCCGTTTGATTGTCGGCCGCCGTCGAGAAGACCTGACTCTTCTTCGTCGGAACGGTCGTGTTCCGCTCGATAAGCTTGGTGAAGACGCCGCCCAGCGTTTCGATGCCGAGGGACAACGGCGTGACGTCCAACAACAGCACGTCCTTGACGTCGCCCTTGAGGACTCCGCCTTGGACGGCCGCACCGATCGCCACGACTTCGTCGGGATTCACGCCCCGATGCGGTTCCTTGCCGAAGAAGTCCTTCACGACTTGAATGACCTTGGGCATGCGGGTCATTCCGCCGACCAGCACGACTTCCTGGATGTCGCGGCCCGAGACGCCGGCATCGCCCAATGCCTTGCGACAGGGCTCGACCGTCTTCTGGATCAGGTCGTCGACGAGCTGTTCCAACCGGGAACGCGTCAGCTTGATGACCATGTGCTTGGGTCCGCTGGCATCGGCCGTAATGAACGGCAGATTGATTTCCGTTTCCTGGGAGGACGACAACTCGATCTTCGCCCTCTCGGCCGCTTCCTTCAGACGCTGAAGGGCCATTCGATCCTTGCGGAGATCGATGCCCTGATCCTTTTTGAATTCATCGACGAGCCAATCCATGATGCGGAGGTCGAAGTCGTCGCCGCCCAGATAGGTGTCTCCGTTGGTCGACTTCACCTCGAAGACGCCTTCGCCGATTTCAAGGACGGAGACGTCGAAGGTTCCGCCGCCGAGGTCATAGACCGAAATCCGCTCGTCCTTC
Source organism: Nitrospira sp. (assembly GCA_035281245.1). Lineage (GTDB taxonomy): Bacteria > Nitrospirota > Nitrospiria > Nitrospirales > Nitrospiraceae > Nitrospira_C. The sequence continues at coordinate 27,499 of DATEEH010000008.1, read as the reverse complement.
TTCTTGTCGAGCCCGTACGCCAACGACGCGGCCGTGGGCTCATTGATGATGCGCAAGACGTTCAATCCTGCGATCTGGCCGGCGTCCTTGGTCGCTTGACGCTGGCTGTCGTCGAAGTAAGCCGGAACGGTGATCACCGCTTCCGTCACCTTCTCGCCGAGGTAGTCCTCCGCGGTCTGCCGCATTTTCTGGAGAATCATCGCCGAGATTTCAGGGGGACTGTAGCGTTTGCCGCGCAACTCGACGTGGGCGTCGCCGTTGTCGGCCTCGACGACCTTGTAGGGCAGGCGCTTGATGGCCTCTTGCACTTCCTTGCTGCGGAACTTCCGACCCATGAGACGCTTCACGGAGAAGATGGTGTTCTCCGGATTCGTGATGGCCTGTCGCTTGGCGATCTGGCCCACAAGCCGCTCGCCCTTGTCCGTGATCGCGACCACGGACGGAGTCGTGCGGGCGCCTTCCGCGTTGGCAATGACGACGGGATCACCCCCGCTCATCACGGCGACGCAGGAATTGGTCGTGCCTAAATCGATGCCGATGACTTTACCCATGTTATTGTTCTCCTTCCTGCCAGGCTGTTGAAAAACGTCGTCAGCGTCGTTCTCGCATCGCTTAGAGGCTCAACGTACGGCTCAAAAGTACGCCTCGCCTCTGCGCTCGCTGCGGCCTTGCTGAACGACCTTTTTGAACAGCCTGGAATCTCCTTGTTCAGTTTGCGTCATCCACTTCATTCGATCCTGATCCTGCACCCGATGACACCGTCACCATGGCGGGTCTCAGAATCCTGTCATGCAACCGATATCCTCGTTGAAACTCTTCCACCACGTGTTGGTCGGGGATCTGCGTCGAAGGGACCGATGCGACCGCCTGATGACCTGAGGGGTCGAACGGCTGCCCCATGGTCGGAATGGACTGCACGCCGAACTTTCCCAACACCCCGTGCAACTGTTTCAGGGTCAGCTCGACGCCTTGGACGAGCCCATCGGCCGATTTACTGTTCTTTCCCGCCTTGATCGCCCGCTCCAAATTGTCGACGACCGGCAAGAGCTCCTTCAACAGCTGTTCGTTGCCGAACCGGATCTGGTCTCGCTGGTCCCGCTGGGCGAGCCGCTTAAAGTTATCGAACTCGGCCGCCAAGCGGAGATACTTGTCGTTGAGCGACTTCAGCTCCTCTTCCTTGCCCGTCAGCTCGGCCGGTTGGCCGTCAGAAGACGCGGAGGAAGCATCACGTGAATCAGGCTCTAAGTTCTCGAATGTATTGGAGTTTAATTCTTCGTCCGCCACGATCCATCCTGTTACTGAGGCGAGATAGACACCCGAGGTCATAAGTCAACAGGAGCCCCGCAGAATTAATTACATTTTTCGCAGGACTAGACCCAGGTTAGAGGGGACGAGTCGCCGGTCGCTCGACGATACAGGAGGGCCAAGCCTTCCAGGGTCAAGAAGGGTTCGATGGTGTGGATCGAGGTCGTTTCCTTGGCGATGATGTTGCTGAGCCCGCCGGTGGCGATGACATGGGCCGTGCGTCCGAGCTCCTGCTCCATCCGTTTCACCAGTGTGTCGACCAGTCCGGCGTAGCCAAAGAGCAATCCCGACTGAATGCTGGTGGCGGTATCCGTGCCGATCACTGTCTTGGGCTTCGTCAGTTCGACTTTGGAGAGTTTGGCGGCTCGCGCGAAGAGCGCTTCGGCCGAGATGCCGAGACCCGGCGCAATGACACCGCCCAGGTATTCCGCCTCCTTGGTCACGGCACAAAAGGTGGTGGCCGTCCCGAAGTCGACGATGATCAGGTCCCGGCGGTACTTGTCATAGGCCGCGGCGGCATTCACGAGCCGATCGCTGCCAATTTCCTTGGGATTGGGGTAACGAATCGTGAGGCCCGTATCGGAGTCGGAGGAGACGAGCAGGGGCCGCTGACGAAAGTATTGCTCGATGACGGTCTCGAAGGTGGCCGTGAGCGTCGGGACCACGCTGGACATGATGGCGCCCGAGGTCTGAGCCGGGAGAAGGCCCGCCGAGGCGAGCAGGTTGGTAAATAGAATTCCGTATTCGTCGGCCGTGGTCTTGGCATTGGTGGCCAGGCGCCAATGCCCCTTCAGGACCGTCCCGTCATAGATGCCGAGTACGACGTTGGTATTTCCGATGTCGACGACGAGCAGCATGACGCTATTCTACGGGGTTGGCGCCGAATTCGCCAGCAATCGTCAGCGGAGATGCACGATATCGGCAGCATGAACCTGCCGCACCGCCGGCGTGGCTCCGCCGGTCCCGGACTCGAGGAGGTTCAAGGATCCATCCTGGTTGACGCCTTGGACCACCCCGATCCATTCCTTGCCATCGGCGAGCAGGGCCTTGACCGTTCTTCCGATGGTCGTGCACCGCCGCCGATAGGCCGGCCCAATGCGTTCCGAGCCGCGGGCGAGGAATTCGTCGAGACAGGATTCGAGTTCCTGCAGCCACCGTGCGACCAGTCGATTGCGGTCGATGGCCTGGCCGGTTTCCTGCCGGATGGTCGTGGCGATGTTCTGGAACTCCTCAGGAAAATCCGTGCGTGCTCCGTTGACGTTGATGCCGATGCCGATGACTTGAAACGGTCCGGCTCCGGATATCGTTCCGCTTTCGCAGAGAATGCCTCCCACTTTCCGCTCTCCGATCAGCAAATCATTCGGCCACTTCACCGCCATGGTGACCGCCCCGATGCGCTCAATGGCTTCGGCCGCTGCCAACGCGGCCATCAACGGCAGCCAGGACAACCACGCCGCGAGGCGCGGCGCGTCCATTGAAGCCCGGATGATCACCGAAGCGTAGACGTTCACCCCGGGCGGCGAAAACCACGTCCGGGCCATCCGGCCCCGGCCTGCCGTTTGTGCATCGGCCAGCACGAGGGTGCCATGCTCCACGCCGGCTTGGCCCAGTGCGACCGCTTCGCGGTTCGTCGAATCCAGTCGTTCGTGTATGTCGATACGCCGACCCAAATCATGGGTCGTGAGGTGGCTGTGAATGGCGTTGACGTTCAGCGGCGGTGAGTGCTGCACTCAGCGATGCCTCTTTCGTGCCGCCTTGAGCTCCAACGTCATGCCGGCAGCCGGGGCGGAATGAGTGAGCGCGCCGATGGAAATGCGGTCGGGACCGGCCGCCGCCATCGCGCGGACGTTCTTCAAGGTAATCCCGCCGGACACCTCAACGAGCGCGCGCCCTTTGATCCTGCGCACGGCCTGTTTGACCATGGGAGGCGTCATATTGTCGAGGAGAATGATGTCCGCCGCTCCCGACAGCGCTTGGGTGACCTCCGCGAGGGATTCCACCTCCACGATGATCGGCATCCGGCTGCGACCCCGGCTTCGCGCGAGACTGCAGGCCCGACGGACGGGTTCGTTGCCGGGGAGCAGCCTGAGATGATTGTCTTTGATGAGTACGCCGTCCGAAAGTGAGTGCCGGTGATTGGAGCCTCCTCCGAGCTCCACGGCCCATTTTTGGAGTGCCCTCCATCCGGGGAGGGTTTTCCTCGTATCCAAGATCGCCGCAGGGTAACCGTGTACGGCTTTTCGGAATTGGTCCGTGAGCGTCGCAATCCCGGAAAGATGCTGCAAGAAATTCAAGGCGACCCGCTCGGCCGTAAGGATCGACCGGCCGTCCCCGTCGATGCGGAGGAGCGTATCGCCGGACTTTGCCCGTGCACCGTCCTTCTTCATCACCGTCAACGCAAGGGAAGGATTGACGGCGAGAAACGTCTGGACGGCCGGCGTCATGCCGGCGACGACGAGGTCTTGTTGAGCGATGATGAGGCCCTGAGCGTGAACGGCGGTTGGAAACAGGGCTGCAGTCGTGACGTCGCCTCGTCCGGCATCTTCCTCGAGGCCTTGTCTGACGAGGCGTCTGATTTCGGCGGCGGGCAAAGCGGCCATCTCAGGCCCCAAGCAGCGCACGGAGCTGTTGCTCGCTGCTGGCAAGCATCGCCTGATCGTGCTGCACGCCGCGCAGGCGGTCTTTATGTTCTGCCAGCACCTCGGCGGGCGCCTTCGCGACGAACTCCTTGTTGTCCAGTTTGCCGCTCAGCCGCGCGATGTCCTTGTCCTGTTCTTCGCGTTGCTTCGCCAGGCGGTCCAGCGCTTTCTTCAGATCCACTTCCCCCGTCACGATCAGCCCGATGGTCAGGCCTTCGGCGACCAGCCGGAGCCGCTGTGCCGTCGGCCAGGCGTGTTGCATGCCGATGTGCGGTGCGCCGCGGCTCAGGTGTGCCAGATGAGAGTCGAGTTGTTGGAGTTGCCGCAGTTTTTCGGGATCGTCATGCGCGACACCGAATGCGATCTGCTGCCCGGGCGGATAATTGAGCAGCACGCGTCCTGTCCGGACGAGGCTCACCGCTTGCTCGAGGAGGGCAAAGCGTTGCTCGGCATCGGGGGCGTCCAGCGCACGATCAGCGACCGGATAGCGTTGGATGACAATGCTGTCGCCGTCATGGGGAATCGTCTGCCAAATTTCCTCCGTGATGAACGGCATGAAGGGATGCAGGAGCCGCATCGTGGTTTCCAACGACTCAATCAACGTCTGTCTCGTGGCAGGACCGTCGGGATGCGCGGGATTCTGCAACGCGGGCTTGATCAATTCCAGATACCAGTCACAGTATTCGTGCCAGATGAAGTGGTACAACACGTTCGCTGCCCGGTCGAACCGGTAGGCCTCCAGTTCCGCGGTGACGGTGCGGACGGTGCTGTTGAGACGGCTGACAATCCATCGATCGACGAAGGACCGTTCCGGGAGCGGCGTGGAGGTGCGCGGTCCCTCGAGGTACATGAGACTGAAGCGTGCGGCATTCCAGATCTTGTTGGCGAAGTTGCGATAACCTTCGATCCGCTCTTCCGCCAGTTTGAGATCCCGGCCCGGCGAGGCCATCGAGGCCAGCGTAAACCGCAGCGCGTCGGTGCCGAACTGATCCATGACGTGCAACGGATCGATCACGTTGCCTTTCGACTTGCTCATCTTTTGCCCTTCGGCATCGCGTACGAGCGCATGAATATAGACGTCGCGGAAGGGAACGTCGGGCATGAATCTGAGGCCGAACATGATCATGCGGGCAACCCAGAAAAACAGGATGTCGAGGCCGGTCACCAGCGTGGAAGTCGGATAATAGGTCTTCAATTCCGGTGTGTGCTCCGGCCACCCCAAGGTGGAGAACGGCCACAGGCCGGAGGAAAACCATGTGTCCAGCACGTCGGGATCGCGCAGCCACTGTTGGCCGCCGCATTGCGGGCACACCGCCGGCGCGCGACGGGCGACCACCGGCTTTGCCCCCTGAAGCAGCGTGACGCGGGTGATGACGGCGCCCGACGCATTCGTCGACGTCTGTCGATGAATGAATGGTTCGTTGCAGCGCTCGCAGTACCAGGCGGGAATCTGATGCCCCCACCAGATTTGGCGCGAGATGCACCAGTCTTTGATGTCGCGCATCCAGCCGAGGTAATTGTTGATCCAGCCTTCGGGAATGATTCTGATCCGACCGTCCTCCACGGCTCGAATGGCCGGTTCCGCCAGCGGCTTGATGTCGACGAACCATTGCGGAGAGAGGTACGGCTCGACGACCGTCTTGCAGCGATAACACTTGCCCAGCGCCATTTTATGGTCTTCGGCTTTGACGAGGAGTCCGCGCTCCTTCAACGCGTGTTCGATTTTCGGTCTCGCCTTGGCCACCGGGAGTCCGGCCACGTCCGCGATGATGTCCTTGTCGACGCTCGCCGCGGTCAACGACGCCGGATCGAGCAATGCCTGATGATCGAATATCGGCAGGCGGGGAAGCTGATGGCGTTCCCCCGCTTCATAATCGTTGAAGTCATGAGCCGGCGTGATCTTCACCGCTCCGGTTCCAAACTCGAGATCCACGAGAATCGCATCGCCCACGATGGGAATGTCACGTCCCGTCAGCGGCAATCGAATGTTCCGTCCGATGAGATGGCGATAGCGTGGATCGTCAGGGTGCACGGCAACGGCCGTATCACCCAGCATCGTTTCAGGCCTGGTGGTGGCGACCACCAGCGAGACATTCGGGTCGCCCGCCAGCGGATAGCGAATGTGGAAGAGCTTGCCCTTCACCTCTTCATGTTCGACTTCAATGTCGGAGAGCGCGGTGAGACAGCGGGGACACCAATTGATCAGCCGTTCGCCGCGATAGATCAGTCCGTCCTCGTAGAGGCGAACGAACACTTCCAGGACGGCCCTGGACAGCCCCTCGTCCATCGTGAAGCGGAGACGGTCCCAATCGCAGGATTCGCCCAGCTGCTTCTGTTGTTCGATGATCGTATTGCCGGACGTCGCCTTCCATTGCCACACGCGTTCGACGAATCGTTCCCGTCCGAGCGCTTCGCGGGAAATGCCCTCGTTCAGAAGTTGTTTTTCCACGACATTTTGGGTTGCGATGCCGGCATGGTCGGTCCCCGGGAGCCACAACGTATTGCGTCCCTGCATGCGCCGCCAGCGAATCAAAATGTCCTGTAACGAGTGATTCAGTGCGTGCCCCACGTGCAACGAACCGGTGACATTCGGGGGAGGGATGACAATGCTGTAGGGCTGGCCGGGGTGAGTCGTCGACGCACGGAAATACCCCCGTTCAATCCAGGTGCGGGACCAACGGGCTTCGACGGCTTTGGGGTCGTAGGTTTTTTCGAGGCGGAGGCTGCTCATGTTCGAGATGCGCAGAAAACGCTCGGCATCTTAACATGCGCACCTGGACCCCTCAAGACAACGACCGCGCCGAGCGCGACGTCCGTTCGCTGTCTGTTCCTTGAGAGGCATGCAAGCTTGTGCTATACCAACGGCACTTTTCACCTTTGCGAGGGAGATGCTATGGCGACAGGACGGGACAAGGACCGCAAGACTCGGAAGAAGCACCGCAAGAATGTCAAACGGATGAAGGCGCTGGCGAAAGCGCGGCGCGGAGGCAAGAAAGGCAAGAAGGGATAGGAGCGCCCGGCGTTAGGCGGCCTCGGTGAGTCTGCGGATTTCAGCCTTGATCTGCTCTTCGACCATGGAAGGAATCAATTGCTCGACGGTCGTCTGAACCTGTTCCGCGGCCATGGCGCGGACCATGTCCGCGGCAAGCCGTTCGGCCTGCGCGGCCGCGGCCTGTTTGACTTGTTCGCGGATGTCCTCCTCCGTCGATCGGAGATGGTCCCGGACGGCGTCGGGAAGTAACTGCTTCACGGTGTCGGCCTGCTCCTGCACCATCCGCTCCACCTGCTCCTTGATCAATGGGGTTGCAATTTCAACAATGCTGTGGCGGATGACCGGTTCGAGCACCGCCATCTCGGCGGTCAAGACCTTCGGCAACGCCTTCATCAACAACGGCTCCACGACTTCGGTCAGCCGCTCCTGGGAGAGCGTGGCGCCGATCTGCGATCGCACTTCGGCTTCGACGGACTTGATCACGTGCGCTTCGAGTTTTGTACTCACCAGCTGTGGCAGCATCTCTGCGATCTTCTTCTCGGTGTTTCCCGACATGGATTGCAGGAGCTGACCGAACAACCCCTTCATTGCTTCTTCGGGTTCGGCGGCGGGCGAGTTCCCGGACGTTGGCGCAACGGCCTGAGCGGCGACTGGAGTGTCCTTCTTTTCGAGAGCGGCCGGCTGCAGATTATAAGGGATGTGCACTTCGACTTCCTCGTCTGCGCCTGCATCATCCGCCAGATCATCGTCCGAATCGGTGGCACTCGACGTCGGGGGCCAGGAGCGTTTCTTTTTTCCGCCGTTATTCGCCTTCGCCGTCCGATCGAGATCCTTGATCAGGTCCAGCAGGTGTTCGGACTGAAACGGCTTCTTCAGGAACGCCTTGACGCCCAGCGTTTTCAAATGGGAATCATCGAACTTGTCGGTCGCTCCCGTGAGCGCGATGATGTAGGTGTCGGTCAGATTGTCCAACTTATGGACTTCTTTGCAGAATCCCGAAAAGGTCATGTTGTCCAGATGATAATCGGTGATGATCAGCGCGGGACTCATCCTTCGGGCGGCTTCCAGCGCCGCCGGGCCGTCCTGAAACCCCACGACGTCGTATCCGGCGGGGGTCGAGATCTGTTCGACCATCCGCCGAACCGCCGGGCTGCTGTCGATGACGAAGATGGTAGAAGGCACTTAAGTCTCCAATTTCATTGAACTAGTTCGAAGCTAGCAGGGGGGGTACCCTTTGTCAAGAAAACCGCTGATAGATGCGCGATTCAATTTGGGTTATTCTCCGTAGCCGCCGAGCGGTTCCCATGGCCAAGGAAGCACAATGAGTCACCCGATTCGAGTGGTGTTCTTCGACGCCGCCGAAACGTTGTTCCACGTCAACGGGTCGGTGGCCGATATCTATCTCCGGCATGCCGTCCAGTTCGGCTATCAGGCGCGGCCGGACTCGATCGGGCTGATCACGGAGGCGTTCAGACGGGCCTTCCACGATGCGCCGCCGCCCGTCTTTGCACCCACCGAGGCTGCGCAGATCAAACAGAGCGAGCGGCTCTGGTGGTTCGACGTCGTGCACAACGTCTTCTACCGTGTCGGGATGTTCGAGCGGTTCGATGAATTTTTCGAGCATGTGTTTGGAGTCTTCGCCGACCCGGCTTCTTGGAAGCTCTATCCCGAGGTCGTCCCGACCCTGGGAGAGTTGCGGAGCCGCGGCCTCGAACTGGGCATCGTGTCCAACTTTGACTCGCGTCTCTTCAACGTCTTGAGGGGTTTGGGGATCGCGGAGTTGTTCGACACGGTGACCATCTCCAGTCTGGCTCATGCGGCCAAACCTTCGCCCAGGATCTTCGAGTTCGCGCTGGAGCAACATGCCGTCGATCCGGGGGAAGCGATGCATGTCGGCGATAGCGTGAAAGACGATGTGGAGGGCGCCACCAAGGCCGGGCTTGCCGCCGTGCTCCTTGCCCGCCAAGGGAAGCAGGGGCTGCCGGGTGTTCCTACGATACGTACCCTGGATGAGTTGGTGCCGCTGGTTGGCAGATAATCTCAAATCTCAAATTTCAAATCTCATATTTGAGATCTCAGATTGGACTAATTTGAGATATGAGATCTGAGATTTGAGATTTATAAGAGTAGGGGTACGACTTCCTTAGCCCGGCCTCTGAGGGAGATATCAACGAGATCTGAATGCGGTGTGGCATCCGGATTGATCTCGACGACGAAGGCCCCCGCCTGTTTGGCTATGGAGGCGAAGCCGGCCGCCGGGTAGACGATCCCTGAGGTTCCGATCACGAGAAGGACGTCGCACGATTGCAGCGAGGCGCTGCACTGCGCGAGATCGTCGGCCGCTAAACCTTCTCCGAACCACACGATATGGGGGCGGAGGAGGGCATGGCAATGACGGCAGGAGGGCAGAATGGCAATGGGAACGTCGTGGTTGTCTTCGACCAGGCCACAGACGGTGCAGCGCACTTTCCAGATGTTGCCGTGTATCTCGGATAGTTTTGAAGACCCTGCCGCCCGGTGAAGTCCATCCACGTTTTGCGTGATCAGCCAAAAATCCGAACAGCGTCGCTCGAGTTCGACGACGGCTTCGTGCGCCGCATTCGGTTTTTTCGTCGCGATCAATTCGCGTCGCCAGTTGTACCATTCCCACACCAGCCGGGGGTCGCGCTCGAACGCTTCGGGTGTGGCCAGATCCTCGGCACGAAAGTTTCGCCACAGCCCATCAGCACCCCGAAACGTCGGAACGCCGCTATCGGCGGAGATGCCGGCGCCGGTCAGCACCGCGAGCGAGCGTGCTGCCGCGATTTTCCCTCTGACGATGCCGAGATCGCTGCCTGACGCCATGGGAATCATCCCGCGTGCGCCGCTGCCTGCGCCCCGGCCTGCATGCTATAGTACGCGCGTCAATCACGCAACGGCGGGAGATTCCCGAGGGAGTCATGTCCATACAGCACGTCATGATGGTCGGTGCAGGTTCGGTCGGCGGGTACTTCGGCGCGCACTTGGCCAAGCACCATTCGAACGTCTCGTTCCTGCTTCGGCCCAAGACCTTGGCCGCCGTGCAACAACAGGGGCTTCGTATTCGCAGCGCCTCGGGAAACGTCACCGTGCATCCGCCCGCAGCTTCGCAGGCGGAACGTCTGCCCGCCCCCGACCTGATCATACTCGCCGTCAAGGCCTATGACCTCGACGAGGTGATGGCCCAGATCGAGCCGGTGATGACGGATCGCACGGTCATCCTCACGCTGCAAAACGGCATAGATACCGAAGATCGTCTCGTTGCGCGATTCAAACGCGATTGCGTCGTCGGCGGAGTGGCCTTCATCTATTCGAAGATCGCCGCTCCGGGCCTGATCGACCATTATAAGAAAGGCGCGGTCGCGGTCGGCGAGTTGATGGGTCATGAAAGCGAGCGGGTCTTGCAGATCCGTGAGCTGTTCACGAGCGCCGGCATCCCGTGTCAGTTGTCCAAGGATATCCGGCGCAGCAAATGGGAAAAGATGTGTTGGAACTGTGTGTTCAACCCGCTGACCGTCTTGATCGACGACAAGGTCTCCAGGGCGCTCGACCATCCGGAAATGATGCATGTCATCCACCAGATCGTTGCCGAGGTCGCGGCCGTGTCCGCTGCGGTAAAAGTGCCGTTGCCGCTCGATATGCCCGAGCGCGTCGTGAAGTGGTCGCAAGAGATCCGCGATATCCACACCTCGATGTACGACGACTGGAAAGCCGGACGACAAACGGAAATCCGCAATCTCAACGGGTACATCGTCGATCAAGGACGTGCTCTCGGCATTCCAACTCCCGTCAATGAGGCATTGACGGCGATGATCAAGACGCTGACGGAAAAGCCGCGCAGCGGTCCCGGCATCGTCTCAATCGACGGAGCCGTCGTTCAGCCCGTCTCGTTGGATCGGTCGGCGATGCGGCAGCTGCCGGGCGAACATCAGATCGACGACGTCAGCCGCAGGATGCCGAGCCTGCGCGGCAGGGCCGTTTCGGTGAGAGGCTTGCTGGACATCCCCGCGCTGCAGATCGACGCGGATCACGTGACGTTTCATTCCGGCGATGGCCAATACGCCGCGACACTGACGCTGGCGCAGGCGAAGGAGTTCGGGTTGCTGCTGTACGAGCTGGACGGGGAGGCATTGCCCGACGGCAAAGGCGGGCCATTCCGGTTGATCACCCCTGGGCTTGGCGACCTCTGTGCGAACGTCAAGGGCGTGAGCCGGATTGAAGTGCGAAAAGGAGCCGGCAAAGACACAAGGCCCTCCGAACGACCACCGGCCTGTACTAGCGAATGACCTGAATCGCCCGCCATCGGTCCGATCGATAGCGCCAGAGCATGAGCGCCATCCGCAGCGTCCAATCCGCAATCATCGCGAGCCAGACGTAGAACACGCCGAGGTGGAGCCAGACGCCCGCGACCAGGGCGATGGGCACGCGGACGAGCCACATGCCGATCGTCGTGGCGACCATGATGAAGTGGGTGTCGCCCGCCCCGCGGAGAGAACCGGCCAGCACCATCGTGAGCGCCAGGGGGATTTGGATCAGTGCCACGATCTTCAAGAAGAGCGTCCCCAGCTCGATCACCGATTCATCGCTGGTAAAGGCACGGAGGAGCGCATAGGGGAAAAAGAAAAACACGATGCCCATCACCGACATGATGACCGTCGCAAGCCGGTTGGCTTCCCAGTTTTCGAGTTTTGCCCGCGTATACTTGCCGGCTCCGATGCTTTGCCCCACCATGGTGGCGGCGGCGATGGCAAATCCATAGCCGGGAAGAAAGGACAGGGATTCAATGGAGAGTCCCACCTGATGCGCGGCATACGACACCGTCCCGTAGAGTAAGACAATCTTGGTGTAGGCGAGAATGCCGGCCTGTTGAACGATCCGCTCGCCGGACACGGGAGCGCCGACCTGCCAGATCGTCCGGATGAGATCGAACCGGATATGCGTGGAGCGATGCAACAAGGGCCAGCAGCGAATGGCCAGGTAGCAGGTGCCCGTGGCCTCCGCGATGCCGACGGCAATGGCCGCGCCTTGGACTCCGAGCGCCGGCAGTCCCCATCGGCCGTAAATCAGCGGATAGGCGATGCAGATATGAAGCACATTGACGACGATCATGGCATACATCGGCGTCCTGGTGTCGCCCGTGCCTTGCAAGGTAGAGGAAAGCACTTGCAGCAATACCGTGAAGGGAATGACGAGAAAAATCAGCGTCGAATAGGGGAGAGAGAGCGCGATCACGTCGGGCGCCGCCCCGAGGAGCTGCATGGCGAACCGGTTCAACAACAGGCCGGCTGCCATCAGCATGAATGAAACCACGAGGGCAAGGCCGATAAAATGCCGGGCCGCCTGACCGGCGTCGAGGTGACGACGGGCGCCCCACAACTGTGCCACGATGACGTTCGTGCCCACCGAAAGGCCCGAGACGAGCGTGCTCGCGATGAAGGCCAGGAGCTGGCCGAGTCCGACTGCCGCGATCGGGATGGCGCCAAGCCCGCCGACCAGGAAGACGGCGACGATCCCTTCCGCGCGCTGGAGCAGGCTGCTGACGGTGACGGGCAGTGCCAGCGCCATGACCGAGCGCCGGATTTGGGTGAGACCGTTCGCCATCAGGTCTCATCCTAACAGAAGCCGGATGTAGCGGCCTGGACAAACGATACGGCCATCGATTAGGGTCTGCTGGCATGACGACCTCATATTCGGATGACCAGACACCTGCGAGTGTTCCGCGGTTGTCGAAGTCGAAGTTCCTGGCCGGATTGCAGTGCCACAAGCGTCTCTATCTCGAATTCACTCATCCGGAACTCGCGGAGCCACCCGATCCCTCGACACAAGCCCTGTTGGTCATGGGGACAGAAATCGGCCTGCTGGCGCAGCAGCGATTCCCCGGCGGCGTGCTCGTGTCTCCCGGACTCCGGCCCCGTGATGCGGCGATCGCGCAGACCGCGAAGCTCCTATGTGATCCGAACGTGCCGGCGATTTTCGAAGGCGCCTTCGAATATGACAACGTCGTCGTTCGGGTGGATATTCTCGAGCGGATCCGCGAGGCGGAAGGACAGCACGGAGGCTGGCGTCTCATCGAAGTGAAATCGTCGACGAGAGTCAAAGACGTTCACCTGAGCGATCTGGCGATCCAGCGTCATGTGCTGACCGGCGCCGGCCTCGACATTGTCGGCTCGTGCGTGATGCACATCGACACCGGGTATCAGTATGGGGGAGGCGAGATCGATTTGAAGGAGTTGTTTGCGATCGATGACGTCTCGCCGGCGGTCGTGGAGCGGCAGCAGAGGGTGGGGGAGCAACTGGCCGCGATGAAATCCATCTTTCTCCAGCCGCAACCGCCGGCCATCGAGCCGGACGAGCGTTGCCACAGCCCCTACGACTGTCCCTTCTGGTCGCATTGCACGAAGGACAAACCGGCGCGGTGGATCTATCGCTTGCCCGGACCGAAAAAGGTCGTCCAGCAGTTGGCCCAGGAGGGGATCACGATCATCGACGACATTCCCAACGCCGTCAATCTGTCCACGAACCAGCGACGGGTCAAGGACAATGTCGAATGGGTGTCGCCCGGTCTTGGAGACGTCCTGCAATCGGTCGGCTATCCGGTCCACCATCTGGATTTTGAGACCGTGATGTTGGCCGTGCCGAGGTTCCCCAGGATGAAGCCGTATCAATCGATTCCCGTGCAATGGTCCAATCACATCGAATTGGCGTCGGGCGAAATCATCCATCATGAGTTTCTTCACGGCGAAGCGACCGAACCGCGCAAGCAATGGGCCGAGCGGTTGATTGAATCCCTGGGGGAAGAGGGTACGATCGTCGTGTATTCGTCCTATGAGGAAGCGATGATGAGGCAGGTGGCCGAGGCCTTTCCCGAATTGCGCCAGGCGTTTAAGAAAATCATCGCGCGATTATGGGACCTCTATCCCGTTCTCAAGGAGCATTACTATCACCCATCCTTTGAGGGTTCGTACTCGATCAAGTCGGTGTTGCCCGTCATGGTGCCCGAGCTGAGCTATCGGGATCTTTCCATCCAGGAAGGCGCGCAGGCGGCCAGCGAATACTACCGGATGGTGTTCGTCGAAAATGACTGGATTGAACAACTCCGAATCAAGGACGCGCTGCTCGAGTATTGCGCGCGCGATACGATGGCCATGGTGAGATTGCGTCGGGCCCTCAAGGAGAAGGCGACCGCCTCAGTCTGATGCCGGAGCCTGCTCGTCAACGGATGCCGGCCGTCCTGTGGCTGATCGCGCTGCTGAGTGTGCTCTCCGGTTGTGCGACGCTCGCAGGATCATGGGACTATGGACTTCCCAAGGATCACGCCTCCCGCGAAGACCGGCTCTGGCACATTGTGTTTCCGTTGTCCGTGGCGGCTGCGGACACCTGCGTCTTCAAGCGGGAGGAAACGTACGGGTTCTTTCTGCACGAGGAATCGCCGGAACAGAATGGCGGCGGCGCAGCTCCGATGCCCGTGCGCGTGCGCTTCGTCCACGCACATTTGCCCGCCGGCAAGGCAGGCATGGCGGTAGGCGACGCCATCGTCACGATCAACGGCGATCCTGTGACATTCCCGCGAGTTGAGACTGTGTCGAGCCAGATCCAGCGGCTGACACGCGCCCGGATTCAACCCCTGACGTTGGGATTGCGACGGGGGACTTCCGAGCGCGAGGTCAATTTGTGGTCGGTGCCTTCGTGTCGGATGAATGTCCGGTTGGTCACGAGTCCCGTCGTCAACGCGTTATCCGACGGATCGAATATCGTGCTCACGACCGGGTTGCTTCAATTTGTGCGATCGCCGGACCAGCTGGCCTGGGTGGTGGCTCATGAAGTCGGCCACCATGTGCTGGAACATGCGGAGAATGCAAAACTGCAGCTCATGCTCAATCGCTTTCTTGGCTCCACGGCCGGAGAACCGCCGCGAACGCTTCGGCAGATCGACTTGGAGCGGCAGGCCGACGTCTATGCCGCCGATCTCATGACACGGGCGGGATTCGATCTGCGTGAAGCGCGTCGTCTCATGGGGTGGTTGCAGGTGCTGCAGAAGCCGCCAACCGAAAACAACCTCAATCAATCACATCCGCCGACCCAGGAACGGATAGAAGCGCTCGACAAGATGATTCGCACAGTGGAGGAGAAGGAGAAGTAAGGGGACACAACACTGGAGGGTTCTATCCCGTCGCCAAGATCTATCGCAAGGGCTCCGGGTCGAGCAAGCTCATTAAGCCTAAATCACAGTTGAGGTGTCTATCCGCCCGCACCAATTACGATACTGCAATAATTAGCGGGCGGTTCACACGAAGTGTGGTATGGCGACGAGGGTGGGCATTCGAAGTCGCGTTGCAACAACGCTCCTACAGAGGGGGCCAGGGGACACTGAAGGGTTTTATCCCGTCGCCAAGATCTATCGTAAGGGCTCCGGGTCGAGCAAGCTTGGTTTGGCGGAGAGGGTGGGCATTCGAAGTCGCGTTGCAACAACGCTCCTACAGAGGGGGCCAGCCCCCTCGTAGGCTCCCCACGAAGGGGACATATCCCCTTCGAAACCCCTGTTCGAATCTCACCCTCTCTCACTAGTCCTTTTGAGAAAGGCGCCGCTCCACGGTGATAAGCGCTGCTGTTGGGTGCTTGGCGGAGAGGGTGGGATTCGAACCCACGGTCGAGTTACCCCGACAGCAGTTTTCGAGACTGCCCGATTCGGCCGCTCTCGCACCTCTCCGATGGCCGGAAGTTTGTGCATAATCACACAGTTAGTTAACGTTCCGCAAGGTGAACCCGGCGCCGGCATTGCCACCGTATCCCACAACCGACGGGGGCGATTCTGAGCCCGCGATTGGAATTAGGCGAGAAAATTTTACTAGGGTTGTACTGCTGGTATGCGCAGGCCCTTGAGGCGCAAGGCCTCAGGCCATCGTGGGACTATGCCGAGGATGTAGAGGCCGCCGCATGAAGCACAACGCGAGCGCCACAAGCTGGCAACGAAGCCAAGCGTTCCTACGCGGCCATTGGAACGTTCCAGGGCGGGGAAAGATAATTGGAGACCACTCGAAAACACTTAGGGCAATAGGTGTGTGTCACCTTTATAAGGCTACCCCTCCGATCGAGGCCTCTTCTCTGTCGATACGCTTGTCGTGTGACCCAGCGTTGATCGTTCTCTGAACCGTCAGAAACCCGTCGACAAATGTGACAAACTTTGAGATTCATTGAGCACCTCACTTTCCTGGCATGCTCTGCAGCAACCTAAGGTGATAGATGAATCCTAAAATCGTCCCGAAAAGTTGTCTATCAGCGGAGGAGTACAGGTTTGTACGATTACGGGAGGAGGAGGGATGCTCGCCTTTCCAACGGTGTCTACCCTGATTAATGGCCCTGTATCGCCGGTCATGTTGCCGAGCGAGGGTGTAGACGTGTGGAGTTGTTCGCTCGAGGGCGGCGAGACCGTGGTGAAGCGTTGTCATGACTGGCTCAGTGAAGAAGAGCAGGTTCGCGCCGCCCGATTCGTCCGTGCCGAAGATCAGATACGGTTTACATTGGCGCATGGCGGCCTCCGGTTCATCCTTGGCCGTTATGAAATCGCCGAGCCGGCCGCGCTGAGATTCCGCGCCGGTGCGACGGGCAAACCGGCCTTGCTCGACCGGCAGGGTGATCCAGCCGGACTGCGCTTCAATTTGTCGCATTCTCATGGACGAATGCTGGTTGCGGTCGCGCGCGGCCGCGACGTGGGTATTGATCTCGAGCAGATCCGTGACACCCTCGAACCCTTGAAGCTTGCCGAGCGGTTCTACACCGCACAGGAATACGACTCGATCGCCGGTCGGCCCACCTCGGATCAGGCGCTGCAGTTCTACCGTCTATGGGTGGCCAAGGAAGCCTTTTTGAAGGCGCAAGGCACGGGAATAGCCTCGCTGCAGCAGTGCGAAATCCATGATGCCTCCTCCTCAGCGCGGGCAAGCGTCCGCATCACGCGTCGGTCGAGCCTGCAGGAGGGGTGGACGGTTCAATGGTTGAGGTGCGGACCAGGATGGCAGGGAGCGGTCTCGGCGTGTGGAAACGACTGGCCGGTTCGGGTCTGCGATGCGATGAGTTCCTGATCGGCTCATGAAGCGCTGCAATCAGTCTGCGCTCTCAGCCCTTTAAAAAATTGCGTCAGCATTCGCTGGCTCTCTTCTTCCAGCACCCCCCCGACGACCTCGACACGGTGGTTCAGACGGGGTTCGTGCGCAAAGTCGAGCACCGATCCACACGCCCCCGCCTTCGGATCTCTCGCGCCGAACACGAGCCGCGGGATCCGTGCGAGGACAATGGCCCCCAGACACATGGCGCATGGCTCGAGCGTTACGAAGAGCGTCGTATCGATCAGCCTCCACCGGCGAAGAGCCTTTGCGCCTTCTTGGATCACGATGAGTTCCGCATGGGCCGTCGGATCCTGCCAGGCTTCGCGGTGATTATGAGCTCGAGCGAGGATCGCTCCCTCGTGCACGAGGACCGCCCCGATCGGAACTTCCCCGATGGCGGCGCTTTGCGCGGCCTGTTCGAGCGCCGCGCGCATGAACACTGAGTTCTCTTCGTTCGATGGGCCGCTCATCGGAGCCGGTTGTATCGGGATATCCAGACGGAGGTCAAGCGCGGGGACCTAGGACGGGCGTTGGCCGACCAGGTAGATGGGACCGCTCGGCTGCTGCCGGCCACCGGCGGGCTCGAGGCTGACGGCAAATCTACGGGCCTTTTCGAAGTCCGGCAGCCGTTTGACCAGAAGGTGAGCCATCTCGCCTGCATCAACGTGGAACGTTCCCACGCTGACCGGTTTCTGGTCGATCGCCCACAACTGATAGGCGGTCCCGGTCGGACACTCGGGCAGGTTGGCGGAATAGAGCCAGACTTTTTGTGTGACGGGGTTGTACAGCAAGACGGCGCTCGCCCCTTTGGCCACATCCAAGGCCGAGAGGCTGACCACCTTCGCGTCGGGCCGGCGCAGCAACGAAGCGAACTCGTCCTGAGGCGCCTTGCCGCGAAGAGCCGCGTTGAGCTCCTCACGCGTCGTTTCCAGTTCCACCTCGCGCTCCATGAGCTGACCCTTCAACTCCATCGCATCGTTGATCCTGCGCTGGATGTCGACTTGCAAGTCGGTCAGCGTACGGTCCTTGAGAGTCAGGTCGCGCTTGAGGCTGGCAATCTTGGCGGATTGCTCCTGCACGGTGGCCTCCAGCTGTTGAATCTTCAAGGTATCGTCCGAGACGCGAACGTTATAGACCCAGAGGAGGTAGCCGACGAGCGAGATGACCAGCACACTGACCAGTCCGATGGCCCACGGCAGTGACAGTGACCGCGCCGGCGCGATCGGGGGGAACAGATGGTTCATCCATTCGCCCGGCTCGAGGCTGGGACGACCGGGCTCCTTCAACAGGCTGTCGACCGCCATGGCATCCTGATTGAGCGCTGCCATGACCTTTGATTTGAGGGCGCGAGGTGCCTGCATGGGCGACAGGCCGAAGGGCAGGAGCGAGGCGACCGACTGGTAGTCTTTGAGCGCGCTATGACAGGATTGGCAGCCCGACAAGAGATGGGCTTCGAGCACCTGGCGTTCGGCCCTGTCGAGCGCACCTGCCGCATAGAGCGGAACAGCTTCTTCCAGTTCTTCGTGCGTCATCCGAGGTCACCCTGTTCCCAACTGCGCCGAAGGGCTTCCCGCAGCTTCGACATTCCCAATTTGATTCTGGTCTTCACGGTGCCGAGCGGTTGATTCAATCGCGCTGCAATCTCGTTGTGGGAGAGACCGTCATAATAGGCCAGTTCGATCGCTTGTTGCTGTGCCGCCGGAAGACCGGTGATCGCGTTGCCGACGGCGATGCGAAGCTCCTGATCGGTTTGCGTCTCATAAGGGCTGGGCCCCAGATCGGCCGTGCGCGACGAGACGGTGGCATCCAACGGCACGGTCGCATGTTGACCGCGCACCGACCGTGCCCGTAACCGATCGATCGCGCGGCTGCGCGTCAGCGTAATCAGCCAGGCGATCGGTGTTCCGCGTCCGATATCATAGCGCGCCACTTTTCGCCATACCTCCAAATACACGTCTTGCAGGAGCTCGTCGGCTTCCTCGCGAGTTCCCAAGATCCGAAGGGCCAGCGTATACAAGAGCGTGCTGGAATGGTCGTAGAGCTGACTGAACGCCTGCTGGTCACCTTTGACGATGCTCGCGAGTAAGGCCGGGTCGATCGAAGAGGTGGCGCGTCGTGCGGGTGTGTCCATAGAAAGCGATAGACCTGGAGCCGGAAGGAGTCGCCTCACGTCCGCCACAACTATAGCATCTACGGCCAAAATCGCCAAAAGGATCTGTCTAACGGTTTTCCAGGGAACGAAGTATTTTAAACGGCTTAGGCCATGCTACTGAAAGTAAGGCAGTAAGAGTTCCGCGGCGTCGGCCGCCCCCGTCAGTCGGGGACGGCCTGCCGGTGTCCTCGAGGGAAGTGCCTCGAAGGCAGGCTGCCAGTTGCCCGAGAGGAAGTCATGACGGGTCAGCTCAGAGCCTGCTCCATATCGATGGAGGAACTCGACGAGCGGGGCTTCCTCCGCAAAGTTGTAGCGCCGCACATACACGACCGGCACGCCTGAGGCCACGGTTTCCACAATCGTGCCATAGCCTGGTTTCGTCATGACCACATCGACGGACGCAAGCGCCGTTTTGAACGAGAAGGGCAGACCCACGAAGGAGTGGACACGGGAGGAGGGGCGCGGCGGCATGCCGTCCACGAGGAAGCGATATCCTTTCATCCACTCCATCCGATCCCAGGGCAGGGTGTCGAGAGGAATGCCTCCGAAGCCGACGAGGACCAACCGTTCGGACGCGGAGACGTTCAAGTGTGATCGCAACTCTTCTCGCCGTGACGGAGCCGGTTCGGCGATGGGACCGATATCGACCACGTTCGTCATCCCTGACAAGGGCAGGCCGGGAGCCATGCGCAGCGCCACATCGGCATCTTGGTAGGCGAGTTCGATCGATTCCACAAGGGCGTGATCGACGTCCGACTCGTCCAATGACCTCAAGATTTCGTTCCAGGTGAGACTTGCCAGGAGGACGCCGGGAATGCCCGCCTGCTTGCCGGCCGAGAGGGCCAAATAGGGTGTGTCGGCCAGGATCACGGACGGGGTCGCGGTCGCCATGGCGGCCTCCTCCGCGGCAAGTCGTGCGTCCCACGTCGCATGAAACTGCCGGTGGTGGTCCCAGGTGGCCTGTACATCAATCTCCAGCGGCCCGTGCTGCACGCACCCGACATCCTGCTGCACGGATTGCCGGGACCAAGGAAGGGCGAGGCGGTCGTGAAAAAAGGACGGTGAGACCGTGGTTCTCATGATGGCGGTCAGACCCGGAATGCGGCGACCGAGCTCGTTGAGGACCGGCACGACTTGCGCGGCGTGTCCGAAGCCGTGCCCGGAAATGGCGCACCAGATCGTAGGCAAGGTGACATGGACCTTTCTACTGCGGCGAAGGATGCGCCGGCAATGTAGGCCAGGCTCCTAGTCGTCTGATTCCAGCGGAGCAATGTTGTAGAGCAGCTCGAGGTCGAACTCCTCGACGAGTTCATTGAAGGCACCGGCCCCGAGGTCGGAACGGACCTCGTTCATGACGAGGTCGATGGCAGGAGCTGCCTGCGGTCCATACTGATTGATCGCCGAACCGATGCGTTGCTTTGCGGTGTCAAGATTCATGACGAGTCGTGCTCATCCAATCGAACGCAGCAAGCCTTGCATCTCAGGCACCAGGTCCCGCCCGCCGTTGGAGCGACCTGACGCCGCCGCGTCGATTCCGGCCTGGAGGATCTTTTTCGCTTCTTCGGGCTGCTTCACCCCGATCAGGGCGCGGCCGAGCGCGAGGTGGGAGGCCACGTGGAGGGGGTCGAGTTGCACGGCGACACGGAGATGTTCGGCGGCTTCCTCCAGGCTGCCGCCTTCCTGAAGAATCTTGTTCCCGAGACCGTATCGACCTAAAAATCCCTTGGGATTCTTGGCGACCATCTGACGGAAGCCCTCGATGTCCATGCGCGTTCTCCGGTGTCCCGAACGAACGCATCATAGCATTGGCGCTTTTCCGGGGGCCAGACGAAAAAATCGACGCGCCGGGTCGCGAGAACCTACGGCTCCGTCGGCGCGACGGTGGACACGGGAATGACGGGCGGAGTGGATGGAGTCCGGGGCTTGACGGACACGGTGCGGATGCCGGGTTCTCCAAGCGGTGCGCTGTTGGCGTTGAAGAAGATCGTGTCGTTGACGATCTGTCTTGCAAGATCGGTCAGGCAGGTCTCCGTGACAAGGCCTTTCAATTCGTCGATCATGATCGGGGTGGCGCCGAAGAGATGGTAGCGTGCCATGCCCGAGGATCGGCTCTCATACTGTTTGACCTGCCCGTCCCAGCGTTCCAATTCAAGCGTGAGGTGCGCGCCATATTCGTACTCCAGGGGGAGCAACGGCGTGAGGAGGTACATCGAAGCCCCGATCACAATGCCTTTGAAGGCTGCGCCGCCGGCATGAGGATCGATGGCTTCATCGAAAAGAAGGCGTGCGCGCACGGTCTTTTCTCGGGACGCCGGGATCGCCGTATTGGCGGACGTCAAATAGGAGAACAATCCGATGTCGGCCAGCGAGCGCAACACGCGTTGTTCGGTTTCAGCGGAGGAATTTTGAGGCGAGCCGTTCCTCGTGGTTCGGATGCGATCGAGGATGAGCGGCACTTGCTCGTCTTGCGCGATGACCTGGGGGATGCGCTCATCACCGGCGCCAGGCGGCGTCGTCATTTCGATCCAACGGGAGCAGCCGCTGCTGGTCAGCAGTGCGACGCCACAGGCAAGCGTCAGCCAGCGGAGAGAGGGGGTGGTCACAATCACGGTGTACCTCCTAGAAGTAGAATGAGAAGCCGCCGAACGGCAGACTCGAGTTCAGACCCAAGTTGGGATACCGCGTGCCTGCATTGGAGATGTGGTGAAACCGATAGCCCACGTTGAACGACCACTGAGGCGTGAAGAACCAGGACAGACCGCCGCCGGCGGTGAGGATGAAATTGAACCGTGCCGATTCTTCGGGGATACGGCCGCCGAGATCCGTATAAAAGGGACCGCCGGCGAATTCGACATAGGGTCTGAGGCGGCCGGTGCCTTCGAACATCCACTTGATCTTCGGCGTGAAGCCCACCCCATGCGTCAATTCCGGTTCCTGAAATTGGATGTACACGATCTCGGCGCCGAGCATCAGTTGTCCACGAAGCCAGCGCCAGCCAACGGGGTCCGTGAGGACCATCGCCCAAGAGGGCATGACCGCGGGTCCGCTCTGCTTCGTCGAGTGTTGGTCCGTCAGCCGATGCGGCAGCAAATACCCGGCGCTCAAACTGATCTCTTGGGTCCCCACCGTCACGTGGGGAACTGTGTCTTCCGCTCCGCACGTCACCCACAGACAGAGGAGAAACACGATGAAGGTGATGGGAGCGGCGAATAGGGCTGGCTTCATTCAGCATCCGGTTGAACCTTTGTCGGCGGGCTTGCGAGCCAACAGCAGGTAAGCAATCGTGACGCTTCTAAAGGTATCAGAGAATGTCGGACTGTCCAGAGACAGAGGAAATGTTGCAGCGAAGGTTTCAAGGAATGCGCGTGAGCGTGGCGCTCTCAGAATCACCTCATTATAGATGTGATGGATCGGGAGAATAGCATATTCTCGTTAAGGGAGCATTATGAATGTGTAAGTTTTAAGGATGATTTTATCGATCATCCGGGCTGAGCTCTCAGGCGGGTCAGTTCTTCCGAATCGCGGGATGATTCTACGAGGTTGTACCTGGCATCGATCAGGACGGTGCGTTCGAGACAACGAATGGCCGAGAGCCGGTCTCCTTTCCGGCGATAGACATCGGCCAGCAACCGAAGGACGGCGGCTTCTCCGGCTTCGGCGCCCAGCTTAATATAATGTTCCGAGCCGTTGTTCAGGCAGCGCTCGGCATTGTCGAGATCGCCCTGGTCCAGGAAGCATTGTCCCATCTGGCTGTAGGTCACGGCCAACCCCTCCTCGTTCCCGACCATCCGGTGGTAGGCCAGGGCCTGGCGAAACGACTCGACCGCCTCGGTCCAGCGGCGTTCGCGGCTTTCTTGAAGAGCCAAATTGGCATAGAGGATCCCGAGCGCCCGGTGGTCATTCAGGTCCCGCAGGAGATCGAGCGCCTCCATATAATAGGGACGGGCTTTCGCCGGGTGTCCCATGCCAATTTGCAGGTTGCCCAGGTTGACCAGGGTATGAGCGACGGCATTGGGGTTCTGTTGCCTACGCTGGAGATCGAGCACTTCGCGATAGCAGCGTTCGGCTGCATCAAAGTCCTCGCTCAGCGCACAGACGTTGCCGAGGTTCCCGAGTGAATTGGAGAGTTCTTGCGGATCATTCCCGCCGCGGTCGTCTGCGACGGCGGCTTCCCAGGCGGCTCTCGCCTGGGACACATCCCCTCGGTGCAGGAAGATGCGAGCGCGATGCTTGTGAACATCCGACATGGTGGCGCGGGGTCAATCGCCGCCCTTGGGAGTGTCTCGTCTGTATTCCGTCTGCAATTCGTCGTCCTCCTCCATGCCGAGGCCGGTGCGGAATGATTCGCGGAGCTCTTCCACATGATCGAAATGCTCGAGGTGTTTTCCTGTATGAGCGTTGAGATACCGATCACAGAGGCGCAGGCCGGTGTGAAAATGACGGGCAATCGTCTCTTCCGTCGCTTGCTGCCACGTCATGTAGATGCAAAAAGCCTGGAAGGCGTGGGCATCGGGATGGCGCTGCGCGAGGGAGAGGAGTGCCTCATAGGCGTCCGAGGCTTCACGGCCGGCGCTCGAAGAAAAGATCTCCTCGAGCTCGACGGCCGTCGGCCAGTCCGGACCCAGCTCCTGTTCGGCATCACGAAACGCCGTTTGTGCGGCCAATGCAGGATCAAATTGCATGCGTCGGTCCAGGGCGGTCGCCCGATGGGTCGAGTGTAGCGTTGCTCACGCGCGGGGATCAACTCCGGGGGCTGCGTTTACTTTCGGGCAAGCGGCTTTGTACACTGAACTACGGCTATGAGGGTCAATCCGCCGGTGGGGACGACAGGAGCAGCGGCCGCGACCGATCTCGTCGAGCAGATCATTCACTATCATCTCCAAACCAAACATCACTTTCACCGTTATGCGCGATCGGCCGGATATCTGGATTGGGCCAATCAGCCTGATCCGTTTCGGCGCTACCGGGGTGCGACGATGACTCCGCTGCCCTTGCTCGAACCGGATGAGGCTCCGCGGTCGCCGTCCTATGAGGACCTGTACCGCGCGGGATCGATTCGACCTCAACCCGTGACGGTGGCCGCCTTGTCCCGGTTTTTCGAGTTCGCGTTGGCGCTTTCCGCCTGGAAGCGGGCGGGCACGTCCGAATGGGCCCTTCGGAGCAATCCTTCGTCAGGGAACCTGCATCCGACAGAGGGCTATGTGCTGCTTCCGTCGATTGAAGGATTGGACCTGAACGCCGGCCTCTACCACTACGCACCCAAAGAGCACGGCCTCGAACTGAGGGCCGCGTTTCGACGTGAAGATATCGCAGGGCTCCTGCACCCCTTTTCGCCTCATGCGTTTCTGTTCGGATTGACGTCGGTGCATTGGCGCGAAGCCTGGAAATACGGGGAACGGGCGTTTCGCTATTGTCATCACGATGCGGGCCATGCGATTGGCACCGCACGAATTGCCGCCTCGACGTTGGGGTGGAAGGCCGTTGTACTGGATGGGTGCGACCAAGAGACGGTCGGCCGTCTCCTGGGGACTGAGAGAGAGGAGGACTACGTCGATGCGGAGCGCGAGCATCCCGACTGCATGATGATCGTTTGGCCGTCCGACGCCACGACACAGCATGGAAGGTCGACGATGCCGCTGTACCTTGATCCCACGGCGGTGCAGACTGTAGTCAAGACGACCTGGTATGGAAAGGCGAATCGGCTGAGTGCCGATCACGGCTTCGATTGGGAGATCATCGATACAGCGGCGCAAGCCGCGTGGAAGACCGAATCGGAGATCATCGCGATTGCTTCCGGTGGCTCCCACGCGGGCGCATCATCCTCGACAACAGGCCCGTGCCAGGAAAGTCCAAACGCCGGCCAGATCATTCGCCAGCGGAGAAGCGCCGTTGCGTTCGATGCGAAGACCTCGATGACGGCCGCCACCTTTTTCTCCATGCTCGGCCGCGTGATGCCCCATGTGGAATTGCCGCAACCGGCCCGTCCGATGCCCTGGGATAGTTGGTCCTATGAGCCGGCCATACATTTGATGTTGTTTGTGCATCGTATCGAAGGACTGACGCCGGGCTTGTATTTCCTGGTCCGGGATCCTGGGAAACTGACGTTCATTCAACAATCGATGAACCCGGAAATCGTCTGGCAGCAGGCGCCTGACTGCCCCGACGGCCTTCCACTGTATTGGCTGCTCGAGGGCGACGCCAGAAAGCTTGCGGCCCAAGTCAGCTGTCATCAGGACATTGCAGGCGACGGTGCCTTCTCACTCGGCATGCTGGCCGAATTCGAAGGGACGTTGCGTCAACGAGGGGCCTGGTGGTATCCACGCATGTTTTGGGAGGCGGGGTTGCTGGGGCAGGTTCTCTATCTGGAGGCCGAAGCGGCCGGAGTGCGCGCGACCGGTATCGGCTGTTTCTTTGACGACCCCGTTCATGAGATCGTGGCCCTGAAGGGGTTGAGCCTGCAATCACTCTATCATTTCACGATCGGCGGGCCGGTGGAAGATCGCCGGCTCATGACGCTACCGCCTTACGGCCATCTGGGGCCACGACCACAGACCACGGATTGACGAAGACCACGATGTTTAAAATCAAAAAGCGAACCGACAAGCCGAAACCCGCCGTGCTCTACAACATCATTGAGGACTATTCCGAATTCGATGCGCCGGGGAACGTCACGGCCTGCGCGATGACGCTTTCGGAGGACGTTGCGGCCCACGCCAAGGTGCTGGCTGAAAGTTACGACGTGCCGCTCGAGGCCATGACCCGGCTGCTGACGGAGGGCGGAACGTACGTCTATCCGCAGGAACGCGGTCTTCTGACGCGAGGGCTGTTTGCGTGCGTGCTGGAGCAGGGAGACGGCATTCCCAAGCAAACGTTCGTGCTGGACGTCATGCAATTCGCGGAAGCCGAGCAGTTGGCGCGCATGCGAGCGCTGCCCTTGCTGCAGGCGGCCCGAGAGGTGTTGTATCGCACGCTGCCGGACGAATTGAAGTCGAAGCTGGCACAGAAAAATCTCGGCCTCGATTATCGCACCCTGGATCGCGCAGTGGCGATGGGCGGAGACATCAAGTACGTCGACTTTCGGAAGGATTGGTCTCCTCACTTCAAGCGGCTTTGCATCATGCCCGACGGCCGGCTCGTCGAAACGGGCGGGATCGAGGAGTTTGCGAATCTGCACGGCATCACGACCGCAGAGGCCAAGACGCTGGTCGAGCAGGGGGGGACCTTGGAAGTCGGCGGCGAAGTCTTGGCCTGTCAGATCGTCAATGGACAACCCGCGGTCGCCCGGTTCAGCGCCAAGAACTATCTCAAAGCCAAAGAGCTGGCGGCTTCGAAACAGCTCCATCTCATGGATGCGCTGAGCGAGGTGGCCTATGCCGATCCTGCGATGATGCGAGGACTCGTCCGCAAAGAACTGAGAGGCCGACTGTGACGAGTCGGTGTGCACAGACGATGAGGACGGTCGCTGTCGTGCCTGCGCTGGTTCTGTGCGTCGTCTCCTGCGCGCCCAAGCCGATTCTCTATCCCAACCAGCATTACAAGGATGTGGGACAGGAGTCGGCTGAACGTGACATTGAAGACTGCAGCCGGATGGCCAAGGACGCCGGCGCGTCTCCGAGTCAGGGGAAGACGGGGCAGGTGGCCGGCAACACGGCGGGAGGCGGCGCCGTCGGATCGGCAGCAGGCGCCGTCGGCGGCGCGGTCGTGGGGCATCCGGGCCGCGGCGCCATGGTGGGAGCCGCCAGCGGAGCCACGGCCGGATTTCTTCGAGGGTTGTTCAGACGTTCTCCGCCCAGTCAGGCGTACAAGCAGTTTGTGCAGCGATGCCTTCAGGAACGGGGTTACGATACGGTCGGATGGGAGTGAGGGAGATGCGCGTCTACGTGGCTAATTCTTCGTTGACCGCTTCGACCATCTTGTTCAGGTCAAAGGGTTTTTCGAAGACACGTCGGGCGCCGAAGAGTTTGGCCACGTCGAGGAAATTGCGGTCTCCTTGCGCGCCGGTCATGGCGATGATCTTGGCGTCCAAATATTCCCGGGTGAGCTGCAGCGTCGCTTCCAACCCGTCGGTGCCCGGCATCAAGATGTCCATCAGCACGAGATCGACCTTATTGTTCTGATACAAGGTCAACCCCTCACGGCCGTCGCGTGCCTCGAGCACCCGGTGTTTCGCTTTTTCCAGCACGTCCTTCAGCAAGTGCCGGATCGAATCCTCGTCGTCAATGACCAAAATCGTGGCCATGCTGTCGCTCGCTCCAAGAATTGCGTGATCTTACCCGTCTTAAGCCAATGT
>DATEEH010000007.1:0-20150 GCA_035281245.1 Nitrospira sp. | reverse complement strand
GCGGCGAAAATCGTCGAAGAGACCAAGGCAACGAAGCAGGCCGTGGCCGCGCATTAGGCAAACGGGAGCCCCCGGCACGTCGCTGGTTTCCACCGGACGTGCCGGGCTCCGCCCGTCACCGCAGGCCGTGACGCGTCAGGGCTCGGTGGGTTTCAAGACGACATAGAAGGCGCGACTTTCCCGCAGGACTCGCAGCAGGACGGTATCACCGCGGCGGACTTTCCCGACCGCGCTGGTAAAATCCCCGACCGTACCGACGTCGACGCGATTGACTTCCTTGATCAGATCCCCTTCGCGAAGTCCCTCCGACTGGGCGAGGCTGCCGGCTTCGACTTTCGTCACGAGCACGCCGCGATGTTCGCGCAGCTTGAATTTCTCGGCCAGAGCGGCTGTCAGATCCTGCACGTCGAGGCCGAGCTTGGTTTCGGTGCGGTATTGGGGGAGCGAAGCGACCGTCGCGTGATCTCGGCGTTCGGTGAGGGCCACTTCCAGCACCAGACGTTGTTGATTGCGCACGACTTCGACCTTCGCTTTGGCCCCCGGAAGCAGTCCGGCGACGATGCGCGACAGCCGGTTGGGACTATCGATGACGGAGCCTTCGATCCGGGTGATGACGTCTCCGGGTTTGATGCCAGCCGCTGCGGCCGGGTCCTTCTCGAACACCTCGTTGACGAGGACGCCTTCCTGTTCGGTCACGCCGAACTTTCTGGCGAGTTCCGGCGTCAACGGCTGAATGCCGACGCCAAGCCAGCCCCGAACGACCCGGCCTTGCTCCACCAACTGTTGCAAGACTTGCTTGGCCATGTTGGCAGGAATGGCGAAGCCGATGCCTTGCGCAAAATTGATGATGGCCGTGTTGATCCCGATGACTTCGCCGCGCAGGTTGAACAGCGGACCGCCGGAGTTTCCCGGGTTGATGGACGCGTCGGTCTGGATGAAGTTTTCGTAGCGTGACAGATTGACGTTCTCACGCCCGATGCCGCTCACCACGCCCAGCGTGACGGTGCGCTCCAGGCCGAACGGATTGCCGACGGCCAGCACCCATTGCCCCACGCGAACGGTCGTGGAATCACCTAAGGTGGCGTGAGGCAGGGGATGATCGGTGGTGACTTTCAAGACCGCCAGATCCGTATCGGGATCTTTGCCGATGACCTGGGCAATCAGCTTTGACTTGTCGGAGAGCCGGACTTCGATTTCCGTCGCATCGCCCACGACATGGTTATTGGTGATGATGTGGCCGTCGGCGGTGACGATGACGCCCGCTCCGGAGCCCGGCGCATTCGGTATGCGCTCCTGCGAAAACTCACGGCCTTTGCCGGTGACGTTGACGGGAAAGAGGCTCACGACGGAAGGCTTCGCGGCCTCGGCCAATTCCGTAATGACCGTTTGCATCTCTTCGAGCAGCCGCAAGCCGTTGGACGTCGTGGGCGGAATGCCGGTCGGCTCCGCGGCATGGGCCGCCGAGACAAGTCCGAGCATGCCGATGGCGAGAGCGACCATCAGTGAAGGGCGGCTGCACAGGCATGACTGCATGGACCTAGTCTACCTCAGGTCGCGTCGAAAACCTAACATGCGGCACCCCGGCGCGGATCTGGAGGCTACGAGCGCGTTCAGGCACGGCTCGCCCGGGTCGCGGTAAACCAGGAGGCGATGCGATCAAGATCGGTGCGCAGGCCGATGGCAATGACGATATCGTCGACCCGGAAGACAAAGCCCTCGGTTGGAGGAATGAGAAACGGACCGCGGAAGACCGTGACCAAGCGGAACGATGGCGGCCAGATGAGATCCGAGACCTGCTTGCCGACGACGTGCGAACCTTGGGATACGGCGAGGCGTTCAATCGCGGCGGCGCGCAAGCTCAGATCCCGCTGCAACGTGAGCAAATCGCTTTGGATCGCTTCAAGCTTCAAGGCGCGGATCTGGGCATCGACCTGAACCAGCGTCTGCTTGAGATGATGGACACGGTCCGTGGCCTGCTGCACGGTGCGCTCGAGGTCGGAGGAAAACGGCGTCATGCGACTGGATTCCCGGCGGGATAAGGCGGCTGCGAGCCGCTGGCCCAAATCGCCTTGGACCGTCTCGATTTGAGTCAACAGGCTGGCGGCTTGCCCATGTAAGCGCAGGACATGGACCTTGCGATTGACACGCTCCGCCACGGCAACGACGGATTCGTAGACGGCGCTGCCGGTCAGCGAAAGTTCTCTTTGGAGGCGGCCGAAGAATTCGAGCGACATAGGCTCAATGTCTGATAAGGGATATTATGTCAACTTACAGATTTTGCCCAAATAGCTTCGCGTCGGGCTGCCTCACCTCTAGCCCAACGCACGTACGAAATCAATTGGAACACGCATCGGCCTCCCGGATTCGGATCACGCTGCGATGGAATAACTACAACGCACTCCCCAACGGCATTTCTTTCCATGGGGGGCCAACCAGCCGTTGTTGACACAGGGATTCGGGCGGGCTACACAAGAGCCCCATGGCGATACATGCCTTAGCCGGTAAACCGGCACCGGCCACGATTCTGGTGGATCTGCAGCAGTTGCGGGATGCCTACGATCGGGACACCCCCGACCCTGCCGTTCCAAGTCAGCGGGTCGCCTTTGGCACCTCTGGCCATCGGGGCTCTTCCTTCAAGCGATCCTTTAACAGCCATCACATTCTGGCCGTCGTGCAGGCGATTTGCGAGTATCGCGCCCAGCAAGGGACGACGGGGCCGTTGTTCCTTGGCATGGACACCCATGCGCTGTCCCAGCCTGCGTTCGAGACCACGCTCGACGTCTTGGCGGCCAACCACGTGCACGTCATGATCGACAAGGACGTCGGCTATACGCCGACCCCGGTCATTTCGCATGCGATCCTGACATACAATCACAGTCGTTCGTCGGGCCGCAGCGATGGCATCGTCATCACGCCCTCGCACAATCCACCGGAGGACGGCGGGATCAAATACAACCCGCCACAGGGCGGCCCGGCGGATACCCAGGCCACGAAATGGATCGAAGAGCGGGCCAATGTCCTATTGGCGGCGCGCCTTCAGGGTGTCAACCGAGTCCCGGCAGCACAAGGTGCGAAGGCGGCGACGGTACATCCGCACGACTACATCGGCACTTATGTGAACGACCTCGAACAGGTCATCGACTTCGAGCCGATTCGAACGGCGAACTTGAAGCTGGGGATCGATCCACTGGGTGGCTCGGGCGTGGCGTACTGGGTTCCCATCGTGGAACGCTACGGGCTCAATCTCGAGATCGTGAATCCGGCGGTGGACGGAACCTTCCGCTTCATGCCGCTCGATTGGGACGGGAAAATCCGCATGGATTGTTCGTCGCCGTACGCCATGGCGAACCTCATCGCCCTCAAGGACCGCTTCGACGTCGCGTTCGGCAACGATGCGGACAACGACCGGCATGGCATCGTCACCCGCTCCGCCGGCCTCATGAACCCGAATCACTACTTGGCCGCCGCGATCGCCTATTTGTTCTCTCATCGTCCGCGCTGGGCGGCCGGGGCCGGCGTCGGGAAAACGCTCGTGAGCAGCAGTCTTATCGATCGCGTCGCTTCCAAACTGCGACGACGCCTGGTGGAAGTCCCGGTCGGATTCAAGTGGTTCGTGGACGGATTGCTGGAAGGCTCGCTCGGTTTCGGCGGTGAAGAAAGTGCCGGCGCCTCGTTTCTCCGCAAAGACGGCACCGTCTGGTCGACGGACAAGGACGGCATCATCATGGATCTGCTGGCGGCCGAGATGATGGCGAAAACCGGTCGTGATCCCTCCGAGCAGTATCGGCAGCTGACGAAGGAATTGGGAGAACCGCGCTATGCCCGTGTGGACGCGCCCGCCACGCCTGCTCAGAAGGCCAAGCTCTCGAAGCTCTCCGCCGAGCAGGTGCGTGCGACGACTCTCGCCGGTGATCCCATCGTGTCGAGGATTACCCACGCACCCGGTAACGGCGCCGCCATTGGCGGGCTCAAAGTGGTCACGGCACAGGGATGGTTCGCCGCCCGCCCCTCAGGCACCGAGGATGTCTACAAACTGTACGCGGAGAGTTTCAAAGGGCAGGACCATCTGGCCCGGATTCAATCCGAAGCGCAAGCCCTAGTCGCAGAAGTGCTGGCGGCACCGGGATAGGGTTGAGGAGGCTGATGTCTCTCGTTGGCGTGTCGCTGATTCTCCATCTGTCGACCGGATCCATCGGGTCATGATGACGCGGGCGCGGACCTGCCTGTAATCCGTTTCCGATGTTTCCATACTGGATCGTGACGCTCTTCCCGTTCACAAACGCGGTGGTGCGTCCCCACCGGTACGACAGCGACCGTGCGTCGCGTGGAATTTTGATGACAACCCATCGAGCGTCGGACCAAAACAAGACGTGACTCCCCTCCTGTCGTGAATGGACGGCGCACCCATCCTCTCGCACCACCGCCGGCCCGTCGGGACGCCACTGCACTGAAGCCTGAAGCAGGCAATCGGGCCCGTCGGCGAAGGCCAAGACCAACCACGCAAATATCTCAACACTTGCCGGCATACCAGCTTAAGCCTAGCACCGGGCTGCAGGATGTAAAGCCGGAGGGGCGGGAGAAGACCTATCGAGGAGCTGGTCGAGGCCGGGACTTCCGGATGAATCACACTCAAGTGTGCTGTGCTGCGTGGTAGGAACTGCGGGTTAAGGGGCTGGCTTCGACGTGCCTAAACCCCATGGCCAGCCCTTCCTTCCTCCACCGCGCAAAATCGGCAGGATCGTAGAAGTGCGCCACCGGCAGGTGCTGTGTCGTCGGCTGGAGGTATTGGCCAATCGTCACGACGTCACAGTCGACAATCCGCAAATCGCGCAGGACCTGTTCGACCTCCTCCGGCTGCTCTCCCATCCCGACGATCAGGCCCGATTTCGTGCGCATCCCCTGCGCTTTTGCCCGAGACAGCAGTTCAAGGGATCGTTGATACTTTCCCTGCGGCCGGAGAGAGGGAAACAACCGTGGCACCGTCTCAATGTTGTGATTGAGCACGTCCGGCCGCTCTCGGCAGACGAGTTCCAAGGCGGCGGCATCCCCTTCAAAATCGGGAATCAGCACTTCAATCGTGCAGTCGGGATTGTGTTGCTTCGTCAGGCGGATGGTCTCGGCAAAGACGGCGGCTCCCCCATCCGATAATTCATCCCGGTTGACCGACGTGATCACGGCGTGGCGCAACGACAAGGCCTGAACGGCTTGCGCAATGCGCCGGGGTTCCTCGGGATCCACCGGCGACGGCCGGCCGGTTTCGACCGAGCAGTAGTGGCATCGCCTCGTGCAGATGTCGCCGAGGATCAAGAATGTGGCGGTCCGAGCATTCCAGCATTCCCAGCGGTTGGGACAGCGCGCCTCTTCACAGATGGTATGCAGTTTCAGCCGGTCGACGGTATGCTTGACGTCGAAATAGTCGGGTCCCGTCCTGGCCTCCACTTTGAACCAGGATGGCAGGCGCGGCGAAGGAGGTCGTTCCCGAAGCTGCGCGAGAGGAATCAACGTCATGCCGAGCGTCTCTCCCTGTGAAACCAGCTCCGGATGGCGGCGATCAGACCGATCCGATCCTGAACCATCACCGCGGGATCGGGGTATTCGATCCAGGATTCTTGGGATCCCAAATAGGCACCGTTGCTGAAACTGATTTGGGTTTTGAGCTGGCGATAGCCCTGTTGATGCAGGGTGGCGATTAAACACTGCAGGGCCGCCTCCTCCGTGTCGGCCGGCGCCGTCACGAGACGTTCCGCCTCATAGCGCAGCGCCATACGGTAGCCGGCATCATCCTTGACCACGTCGACCGTCCGGCTAAAGCCGCGCTCACGAGGATCCAGACCGGCAAGCTGGTAGGCATTCTGCGCAGTCGTTTTCACTCGTCAATCCAAGGCGCGGAACACGGCGACAAGATCGCTGAGCGCACTGGTTTTCTGCTTGAGGACTTCGCGTTCGGTGGCGACCAGCTCACGGGTGTCGGCGGTCACGGTGCTTGAAGTGAGACAGGATGCACCGAGCTGAAGAATCCGATCGCATTCGTCAGTGAGTTTTCGTTTCACCACCGGATTGACGGACAGAATTTCCATCAGCTCCCGCCGGGTTTGAGCGAGATGGGTTTGAAGGTCTCCATCGGGCAGTCCCCGTCTCGCGGCATCGTCGACGCAGCGATCCAGATATTGACTCAGAAAGACATACAGGCGAACAAAGGCAGCGGCGATTTCAAGTTGTGTGGCGGCCGAGGCAGGCATCAGTCGTCCTTTCGCGAAAGTCTTTACAACAGCGCTTTCACATCGGTGCCTTCCACTTTGACCTGATACGCCTCCACCTTTGCCGCAGGATTGTTCACGCAGACACCGGTCGTGACATTGAATTGCCAGCCATGCCAGGGACAGGTGACCACGGGGCCTTCGAGTTCACCCTCCCCGAGAGGGCCGCCGCGATGGACGCAGGTATTGTCGATGACATGGTAGTGTCCGTCCACATTAAACACCGCCAACGCCTTGCCGTTCACTTCCGCCACCATGCCATGTCCCGGCTTCACATCGTCGGTGCCCGCGATCCGCACAAACTCTCCCATACTCCTGCCTCCTGTCGCCCGCCGGTTTATTGATTCGTAAAGGGTTGCTTGAGCTTCTTGAGCAGGGTATCGATCGAAGGGCCGCTGGAAGCCGCTCCGCCCAATTGCTCCATGATCTTTCTTGCGATGTCTCTGAAGGCGGCGGCCTGCGGAGACGCCGGATCGGCCACGACGATGGGATGCCCGCTGTCTCCGCCTTCCCGAATTGCGGGATCGATGGGAATGCTGCCCAGGAACGGCACGCCGAGTTTTGATGCGGCGCGTTCTCCGCCCCCATGCGAAAAAATGTCGGTGCGTTCACCGCAATGACTGCAGACAAAGGAACTCATGTTCTCGATAATGCCGAGCAATGGGACATTGACCTTCTGGAACATCGCCATGCCTTTGCGCACGTCATAGAGGGCCACCTCCTGGGGTGTCGTGACGGTCACGGCGCCGGCCATCGGCACCATCTGGGACAAGGACAGCTGCACATCCCCGGTGCCGGGCGGCAGGTCGATCAAGAGATAGTCGAGCTCCCCCCACAAGACGTCACGAAAAAACGCCTGCAAGTATTGATGCACCATCGGGCCGCGCCAGACCAGCGGCGCCTCTTCCGGAACGAGGAAAGCCATGGAGATGAGCTTCACCCCATGGTTGTCCACCGGAACGATCTTCCCGTCCCGTTGTTCGGGGCCGGTCGTGCTGCCCATCATCATCGGGATGTTGGGCCCATACAGATCCGCGTCCATCAGGCCGACCTTGGCGCCCGCCACTGCGAGCGCGCAGGCCAGGTTGGCGGCGACAGTCGATTTTCCCACGCCACCCTTGCCGCTGCTGATGGCGATCACGTGCTTGACGCCGGGAATGAGGTTCTCTTTGCCCTGCGATTGCTGGGCGGCAGCATGTTCGTCAGCCATGACTGTGCTCCTTCCGCTACTCTTACCATCATAAGCGATGGACACGCGCAAAGAAAATGGGCCCGTTGGCCCCTGGGGGGAATGCTCGGAAGACCCTACTCGGAGAGGACGGTCGAATCCAAACGTCGAAGATTGGTTGCCAAACCCAGCACAGAGAGTGTGTAGATCGTCCATTTGGAGGGATCGAAATTGTACCAGCGGGGACCGTTGCGATAATCGCGCGCGTACGTATGGTGATAGTTGTGGTAGCCCTCTCCGAATGTCAAACAGGAGATGAACCAGTTGTCCCGACTGCTGTCATCTTGGCTATGCGGTTGCGTGCCGAACATGTGACAAAGGGAATTGATCGCAAACGTGGAATTGAGCACCATGAACATGCGGAACATTCCTGCCAGCATGAAGCACCCGATGCCTCCGATGAGACCGCTGTGGAAATAGCCCAAGACGAGGGGAAGGGCAAGGCCGGATATCACGATCGCATAATAGTGCTGATGTTGCCACATGACCAACGGATCTTTGCGGAGCTGCCGCTCATAGTTTTCCGTGCGATGCCGCGTATTGATGAACAGCCACACGCAGTGGCTATGCCAGAACCCTTTCTTGACATTATAGGGATCCTCTTCCTGATCCGTGCGCGCATGATGCCGAAGATGATCCGCGCTCCAGCGCAACGCCGAATTCTGGAGTGCCCACCCGCCAGCGATCAGCAACAGTACCTTGACCCAGGGATGGCATTCAAAGCTGCGGTGAGAGATCAACCTATGATAGCCGACCGTAATACCGAGGCCGGTGGCCATGTACAGAAATCCGAACAGGACCCAGTCGAACAGCGTATAGCCGTAGAGGTAGCCGAAGAGCGGAGTGCCGATCAATGTCGTGGCCGCGACGAGGCAAAACAGTGTGAACGTCTTATAGGCAAAGGGGGTTGTTCCAACAGCATCCGGCATCTATGACTCCATGAGGTCCAAGGACATTCTTAACGACAGCACTTGGCCTGCTCCAAGAAAGGGCCACCGCCAGGCATGTGAGGGAATGCGCAATCTCAATCTGGCCGGAGCGAAACGTCTTCGTGCGTAAGAGTACCGAAGTAACGGACTTTAATCAAGAAATTCTTTGCCGAGACGAAATCTGCCGCCCGAGTGACAGGTGTATACTGAAAGAGAGAGAAGTCCCTACCACCTCCATTAAAGGTGTCCCGTGCCTGCGTCTTCCGAGCTGGAGTCTTCGGTCCGCCGCATCGGCGAAGAGCTCGCGCGTCTCTCCGGTGGCCAATCCCCCACTCTGTTTGAACGCCGGTGGTGGTCGCAAGCGGCCATCAACCTGGCCATGCACAACCTCGACTTCAAGACCCAATTGTTTCGTT
Organism: Nitrospira sp.; assembly: GCA_035281245.1. Classification (GTDB taxonomy): domain Bacteria; phylum Nitrospirota; class Nitrospiria; order Nitrospirales; family Nitrospiraceae; genus Nitrospira_C. The sequence continues at coordinate 11,320 of DATEEH010000007.1, read as the reverse complement.
TCATCGATATGCTGCCTTCCGTGGCCGACGATCAGCGAGTGGTGAGCCTGGCGCAAGAGTATTTTGGCTCATTGGCTTCTCAGGCGTTCGGACTCGGGTGGGGGCTGAAAGCGCTCGCAGCCACCGGAGTGGGCGCCCGCCTGAGCGGGCATGCCATTCGTGCACAGGTTGAGCAGATGGCGCGCACGTTCATCGCCGGCTCTTCCGTGACCGATGCGGTCCCGGCCTTGAAACACTTGTGGACGGAGGGCAAGGCCTGGTCGGTTGACCTGCTGGGCGAAGCCACCATTAGTGATCAGGAAGCAGACCGTTATCGCGATCGATGCTTACAGGCTCTCGACGCCTTGGCTGAGGCGGCCCGGTTGTGGGACCCGATTCCGCTGTTGGAACACGATCATTTGGGGCAAGTGCCGCGTGTCCAGCTCTCGTTGAAAGTCTCTGCGTTGTCCCCGCACCTGGACCCGATCGACCCGGAGGGAAGCTTCGAATCCGTGGCCAGGCGGCTCCGTCCGATTATCGAAAGCGCCATGCGGATTCCCGCGTCGTTGATCTTCGATATGGAGCAGGCGGAAACGAAAGATCTCCTGCTCTCGATTTTTACACGACTCTTCATGGAGCCGCCGTACCGACCTTTTCCGCATGCAGGATTAGCGGTCCAAGCCTACCACCGAGCGACGACAGGCGACGTGCAGATGTTGCTGGATTGGGTGCGACAGCGAGGAGTCCCCATCACGCTCAGGCTGGTCAAGGGTGCCTATTGGGATTCGGATACGATTCGCTACAGGCAGCGGGGGTGGCCCGTTCCCTTGTTCCAGCAGAAGGCCGAAACCGACGCGAACTATGAAACGCTCGTGCGCACGCTCTTGCAAGCCAGTGCTCTGATCCGACCGGCGTTCGGCACGCACAACCTGCGCACGATCGCCTACGTCGAGGCGGTGGCCGAAGAACTGCGTCTTTCCCCCTCGACCTGGGAGTATCAGATGATCTTCGGCATGGCGGAGCCGTTCCAAGAAGCAGTGCGAGAGCGCCAACGACGGCTGCGTCTCTACACGCCGGTCGGGGAGCTGTTGCCGGGCATGGCCTATCTGGTCCGCCGGCTCTTGGAAAATACGTCCAACGAATCGTTCTTGCGCAAGGAATTTGTGGAGTCACAGTCCCTCGAAACGCTGCTAGCGCCGCCTGTCGTAGCGCCGCCCTCGGAGACCTCCCCGCCTCTGGAAGGATTTCACAATGAACCGCTGACCGATTTTTCCCTCCCGGAAGCACGACTCGCGATGCAGGCGGCGATCGAGGACGTCAGACATCAACTCGGCAAGCACCATCCCTCGGTGACCGGAGGGCTTACGCTCACCGGTCCGGTGATGCCCTCGTACAATCCCAGTCGTCCGGATGAAATTGTCGGACTTGTGCAAGCGGCCAGCGGGACCGACATCGAGCCCGCCGTCCGGCAGGCCAGGGAAGCCTGGCCCACATGGAGAGCCTTCCCCGCTGCGAGGCGAGCCGAGATCCTGCACGCCGCCGCGGCGTTGATGCGGTCACGTCGTCAGACGCTGGCGGCCTGGGAAGTGCTGGAGTGCGGAAAGCCCTGGCGTGAGGCCGATGCGGATGTTGCGGAGGCGATCGATTTTTTGGAATTCTATGCCGGCGAGTGGCTGCGTCTCTCCGTTCCCCGGCGGCTCGGACACGAGCCGGGAGAGCTCAACCATCGCGTGGTGGATCCGCGTGGCGTGACGGCCGTCATCGCACCCTGGAACTTTCCGCTCGCTATACCCACGGGCATGGTTTCCGCCGCGCTGGTCACCGGCAATCCGGTCTTGTTCAAGCCGTCGGAGCGCTCGCCGGTGGTCGGCCGATTCCTCGCCGAACTCCTCATGGAGGCCGGGATTCCAGACGGCCTACTGCTCTGTCTCCCCGGAGGACCTGAGATTGGTCGAGCCTTGGCGGAGCATCCGGACATTGTCACGATTGCGTTCACCGGATCCAAGAACGTCGGGCTCGAACTGCTCAGGCAAGCGTCCACGGTGGCGGGCGGGCAACGGATGATTAAACGTGTCATCGCGGAAATGGGCGGCAAGAACGCAATCATCATCGACGAAACGGCTGATTTGGACGAGGCGGTGGCGGGAGTGATCGCGTCCAGCACGGGATATAGCGGCCAGAAATGCTCGGCCTGCTCACGGGCTGTCGTCCATGCCGCCGTCTATGATGTCTTTATCAAGCGGCTTCAGGAAGCGATCGCCAGTCTACGGGTGGGTTGTCCTGAGGACCCAGGGACGCAGGTGGGCCCGGTGATTGATGAGCGGGCTCAAGCGACGATTCTTCACTACATCAAGATCGGCAATCAGGAAGCCAGGGCCGTGGTCGAAGGCCGTGTGACACAACCCGGCTGGTACATCGGGCCGACGGTCTTTGCTGATACTCCTTCGAGGGCTCGAATCGCCCAGGAGGAGATTTTTGGTCCCGTGTTGGCCGTGATGAAGGCCGACTCGTTCGAAGAGGCCCTTGAAATCGCCAACGCCACCGAATATGGGCTGACTGGGGGCGTCTATTCCCGGAGTCCGGCCAACCTTGAATTGGCGCGGCAACGCTTCGATGTCGGCAACCTCTACTTGAATCGGCCGATCACCGGGGCCCTGGTTCACCGTCAACCGTTCGGTGGGCACCGGCTATCAGGGGTGGGTGCGAAGGCGGGAGGCGAAGAGTACCTGATGCAGTTCGTGATCACCCGAATCGTCAGCGAGCAGACTCTCCGCCGAGGGTTCGCTCCGACCGAGTGAGGCTTTGGACGGCTTCACTTCGTAGGAATCAAGTTCTTCCGTAATTTCAGTGATCACACCGCGATCTTCCAGTGGAGAAAGTTCCTGCCGCTCTACATACTTCACCAGTCCGACGCCCTTGGCAAACCAGGCGGTCATCACGTCCGTGCCGGTGACCGTTCGCCGTGAGCCGGACAGAAGAATTTTCATCCGCATGTAGGCTTCGACTTTCACCGCGTCCTTGAACGTCCCGGCGGGAACGGTGACGGTTTCCAAACCGGCCACCGTCGAGGTGCCCTGTGCGTCCACTTTTTCGTTCGCCCCGTCACGATCCATGTCCGTGCCGAAGTCCAGGTCTTTCTTGTCGAACTGTTGAATCGTCGAGGAGATTTTGATCGGGAACCGGACGATCTGGTAGGGGATCAACTGCTTCTCCAACGGGGTGCCGGGATCCGAGCCGTGATACACAATGCCGACGACGTCGCGCCGATAGAAACTGTCGGACGGGCCGTGATTCCCCGGGTTGGTATCGTGAAACACCGTGACCGTCATGCCACGCAACGTCTTTGTGCCCATGACCGTCGAGACGTTCGTGAAGAACTTGTGTTCGATCGTTTGCAGGGGTCCTTCCGTGATTTGACCACGATACTCCCAGTGACTGCCGACGGTGTCCGGAAAATAATCTGAAGATTGGCCGATGGCATTGAGATCGTCGCCGGCGGCCGAGAGGGCCGGCCAGGTCAGACCGCCAAGGGCGAGCACAAGAACGACCAACATGTGCGGGTGCTTCACGGTGTCTCCGACATCCCTGCAGATCCGAGGGTTGAATCAAACGGTACCATACGACTCGTGAAGGCAGCAAGAGCGGATCGTAGCCGAGCTGACCAAGTTGGGCTTGCCTTCCTCCCCTCGCCTCAGGATAATCCCTGTCATGACGACCGTTTCGAGTCTGAAATCGGACAACGTCGCGATGGGGGCAACCCCCGGTTCGGTACTCGTGACGGGAGCGTCGGGCGGTATCGGCCAGGCGGTGAGCCGTGCCTTTGGGAAGGCCGGCTGGTGTGTGGGTGTTCACTATCACAAGGCCAAAACTCCGGCTGAAAAGTGTCTCAGCCATATCGAACGAGCCGGCGGCAGCGGCGCGCTCTATGAAGCGGATGTACGCGATGCCCATGCCGTGCAGCAGATGGTTTCCGCGTTTTCAAGGATCAGTCCTCCTCCGCTCTGCTTCGTGTGCGCCGCTGGAGTCTCCGATGAGCATCTCGTGCTGAAGCTCGAGGAGGCGGATTGGGCGAACGTCATGGCCATCAACCTGACAGGCCTGTTTCATTGTTTACGGGCCATGGCCGTTCCTCTCCAAAAGCAGGGTGGCGGCTCCATCGTCGTCGTTGGGTCCTATGCCGGATATCGGGGAACCGCGGGTCAAGCGGCCTATGCGGCTTCGAAAGCCGGCCTGCTTGGGTTGGTCAAATCGGCGGCGTTGGAATGGGGCTCGGACAATATCCGCGTGAATCTCATCTGGCCTGGTTGGCACAAGACGAATTTGGCCGAAAAGGGGCTTTCCCACAAGATTGCATGGGACGATCATGCGCTTCGCCGGCCTCCTGCGCTCGAGGAGGTGGTGCGTACCATCGTCCATCTGGCGCAACTCAAGGATGTCTCGGGACAGGTCTGGAATTGTGATAGTCGATTTCTCGGGCTATGAAACACGATAGCAGGCGGCATGGCAGCGGCGTATTTGTGACCGGCACGGATACCGGTGTCGGGAAAACGCTGGTCACGGCGGCCTTGTCATTGGGCTTGAAACGGTTAGGCCGGTCGGTGGGGGTCATGAAGCCCATTGAAACCGGAATCACCCCCTCCAGGGTTCACCATTCTGATGCGGCACGGCTCCGAGCGGTGGTCGAAAACGAGGAGACACTTGGCGCGATTTGCCCCTACCAATTTCAAGCGCCGGTGGCGCCGCTTGGTGCCGCCCGTGTGGAACGGCGGACGATTGATCCCGCCGTCGTCCGCCAGGTCTACCGCCTGCTGGCCAGCCGCTATCACTACATGGTGGTCGAAGGGATCGGTGGCGTTCGGGTTCCCATCACTACGAAGACTGATGTGATGGACCTGATTGTCGGTCTCAAGCTGCCGGCTGTTGTCGTCGGACGGGCTGGACTTGGGGGAATCAATCAGGCCTTGCTGACGATTGATGCCCTTCGGCGCCGCAGGATTCCGATTGTGGCGTTGGTCCTCAATCGTACAGAGCCGGTGCGCTCCGCTCTCATGCGGCTGCAGGAAAAAACGACGATCGAGGCCCTTCGGAACCAGGCGGGAGTACCGGTACTCGGACCACTGGGGTATGAACCCGACCTCGCGCGGAGCTTCCGTCGGTCCGTCATCCGTTTGACGCGAACCGCGGCGATCACCAGACTGGCGAAACTCGTCACCGCATCTGCCCGATGAACATGGCTACGGTGGCCGTTATATCGGACGCGCCCATGACGGCGGAAATTACGGCGATGCCGTTCGCCCCTGCGTCGATCAACTGGGAGACATGATCGGCGTGAATGCCTCCGATTGCAAACACCGGCACCGAGGTCAGCGCACGGATCTGGCGCAGTCCCTCCAGACCAACGACGGGGTCATGATCGGTTTTGGAGGCGGGGGTAAAGATGGGGCCGAAGCCGATGTAGTCGGGGCGCAGGCGCTCGGCTTCCTTGACCTGCGCGGCATTATGCGTCGACAGTCCAATGCATTTGTGCGGCCCGAGGATGCGTCGCGCCCTCGGATACGGCAGGTCGGTCTGGCCAAGATGCACACCGTCGGCCTCGATGGCGAGGGCCAAATCGCACCGGTCATTGACGAGGAACAGCACGCCCAACTCTCTCGCTCTCTCCCGCAGCGGCCCTGCCTCTTCGTAGGCGACCTTCATCGACGCCGCTTTGTTGCGATACTGAAAGATGGCCGCGCCCCCGGCGGCCGCAGCGTTCAGCACCTCGAGGAGCGGTCGCTCCGGCCGCACCGTCGGGTCGAGGATCACATAAAGACCTGCAAGGGATGTGCGGCGGATCCGACGCATGATGGCTGGGCATTGTAGCTGATGGCGTGGAAGGGCCGCCAGCAGAGGATCGGCGTGACCGCTCACCTCCACCATGCGATGACACTGCTGTTCGTTGGCGGTCCGGCCGCAGCACTCTTCCTGCAGGCGGTTGCCTGTGATCCCGCCGAGCAGACGGTCCGGATCGTGGCCGAAGATTTCCGGTTTACACCGGCCGAGGTACGTCTGTCAGCCGAACGGCCGATTCGCCTCATCATCATCAATGAGGGCCGGGAGGCGCACGAGTTCAAGAGTCCGCTCTTGGCTCATCAGACGAGCACGACGAACGGCTCGGTCGACAGCCTGCCGGTCTTGCCGAACCACACCGCGGAAACGGTCATTCGCACCATTCCCGGCGTCTATCTCTTCTACTGTGCCATCCGCGGTCATGCCGGAATGAGCGGGACGATTGTCGTCGAATGAGCAGCGTCATCCGGCGAGGAACCGCTCGAGGTAGGTCGTCGAAAGGTGGCCCTTCTGAAAATCAGGGTCGTTTAAAATCCGTTTATGCAGCGGAATCGTCGTTTTGATGCCGTCAATGACGAACTCATCGAGGGCGCGGCGCATGCGGGCGATCGCCTCCTGCCGGTCACGCCCATGGGTAATCACTTTTGCGATCATCGAGTCATAATGCGGGACGACCATCGCCTGGGACTCCATCGCGGAATCAACGCGGACCCCGAAACCGCCCGGTGGGCTGTATTTGGTGATCAAGCCGGGTGAGGGCGTGAACTTTTCAGGATCTTCGGCATTGATCCGGCATTCGAGACTGTGACCGTTGATGCGGATGTCAGGTTGCTTGAAGGACAACGGCTGTCCGTCGGCGAGTGTGATCTGTTCCTTGATGAGATCAATCCCGGTCACCATTTCCGTGATGGGATGCTCTACTTGGATCCGGGTGTTCACCTCCATGAAGAAAAAGTTATGGTCTTTGTCGAGAAGAAATTCCACGGTTCCCAAGTTGCGGTAATGCACCGCTTTCATCGCTTCGACAGCCACACGCCCGATTTCACGTCGAAGTTTCTCGTCCACCGCCGGCGACGGGGTCTCTTCGACGAGCTTCTGGTGACGCCGCTGGATGGAACAATCGCGCTCCCCGAGATAGACCACGTGGCCCCGTGCGTCAGCCGCAATCTGCACTTCTATATGCCGCGGTTCCAGGAAATAGCGTTCGAGATAGACACTGTCGTTGCCGAATGTGGATTTGGCCTCGGCCTGCGCCGCCTGGAAGGCGCGTCCCAGTTCTTCTGCGCTGTTCACCACCCGCATGCCTCGTCCGCCGCCGCCCGCGGCGGCTTTGATGATGACCGGATATCCGATCCGTGCGGCCGCGTCTCGGGCTTCTTGCTCGCTTTTCAGTTCGCCCGGGCTTCCGGGCGTCACCGGCAGCCCACGGCGACCCACGATCTCGCGCGCCTTGGCCTTGTCGCCCATCAAGGCGATGTTTTCGGAAGTCGGGCCGATGAACTTTACGCCGATGGATTCACAGACTTCGGCAAAATGGGCATTCTCCGAAAGAAATCCGTAGCCCGGATGGATGGCATCGGCGCCCGTGATCTCGGCCGCGCTCAACACGTTTGGAATGTTCCGATAGCTCAGGGCTGATTCCGCAGGTCCCACGCAGATGCGCTCATCTGCCGCGCGGGCATGCAAGGCGCCCGTATCGGCTTCCGAGTGAATCGCGACCGTCTTGATCCCGAGTTCTTTGCAGGCTCGGATGACCCGCAACGCGATCTCTCCCCGATTGGCAACGAGGACCTTCTTAAACACGTCGGCTCCCCTTCCATGGGCAGAGAGGCTGTGTCCGAATGCGCGTGGTGCAAGGCCCGGAGCGGAGGCAGGACTCGTTGGAGGTCTGGCAGCGGTGAGAGTCTAGCTGGAGGGTCTGGTTCAACATCCGTTGATCAAGGAGTGGCTTTGGGATCAATCAGGAAGAGCGCCTGACCGTACTCGACGGGCTTGGTGCTTTCGACCAAAATCTTGGTAATGCGCCCGTCCACCTCCGACTCGATCTCGTTCATCAGCTTCATGGCCTCTACGATACACAAGACCTGCCCTTTTTTCACATAATCGCCTTCTTCGACATATGGATCGGCATCCGGGGAAGGTGACCGATAGAATGTCCCCACGATCGGCGAAGTGATCGTGATTTGTCCGGCGGCATCCTCGACCAAGTCATTGGGAGGAAGCGTATGTTGAGCGACGGTAGGAACAGACGCCTGACCAGGATCGCTCACCGCGGCAGAGACCGTCTTCACCCCGACCTCATACCGCACTCTGATGCGCACTCCGGCACGTTCGATCTCGAGTTCCGTCAACTGATTCCGTTTCAGCAGATCGATGAGGTCCTGAATCTGTTTGGTCTGGCCGGCGGCGTCCTGGGCGCTCTTGGCACCGGCGAAGGAGCCGGGCAGAACGATCGGGGTTCCGGCCATGCGCGCTTTGCGGGGCTTCTTCCGGCTCACCGAACGCGCTCCACATAGGCCCGAGTACGGGTGTCGATCTTGATGACGGTCCCGACCTCCAAGTACAGGGGGACCTTGATCGTTGCGCCTGTTTCCACAATGGCAGGTTTCGTGCCGCCGGACGCCGTATCGCCCCGGACGCCAGGTTCCGCGTCGACCACTTTGAGCTCGATGAAAATGGGCAGTTCAACGTCGATGGGACGATGTTCGTAAATGAGAATTTTCACGTTCATGTTTTCTTTGAGGAGATCGGCGTTTTCCCCCAGCTGCTTTTTCTCAAAGGTCAGCTGTTCGTAGGTGTCCGTGTCCATGAACGTGTAGTCATCACCCGTGGCGTAGAGGAATTGCATTTCGCGTTCTTCGAGATCCGGTTCCTCGAAGCGTTCCCCCGATCGGAACGTGCGATCCAGCACATTGCCGGAGAGATAGCTCTTGAGCTTCGTCCTGACGAACGCGCCCCCTTTTCCAGGTTTCACGTGTTGAAATTCGACGATGTAAAACGGCTCGCCGTCGACCATGAGACGTACTCCGCCTCGAAAATCAGTGGTGGAAATCACTCGTTGCTCCCTTCACGCAAATCAGAATGTGTCGGTTGTCCTGAGCGCTGCTATCGTGATGCGCTCTTCTGCCGGCGGGACGCCGGCGAAGGCTTCTTCAACTTTTTCCGGGCCGCCAAATGACCGTGGAGTCCACGAAGGGCGAGCAGATAGCCAGCCGGACCCAATCCCGAGATCTGCCCCAAGGCCACCCCGGCCACGTGGGAATGGTGGCGGAACGGCTCGCGCTGATGGATATTCGACAGATGGACTTCGACCGTGGGAAGGCCGACAGCGGCGATGGCATCTCGAATGGCAATGCTCGTGTGGGTGTACGCGGCCGGGTTGATGATGATGCCCTGGTAGCCGCTCCCGCTTTCTTGAATCCAATTCACCAATTCCCCTTCGCTGTTGGACTGCCGAATGTCCACCTCGACCGCCAGGTCGTCGGCGAGTTTGGTCAAGGCCGAGTCGATGCTATCCAGTGACTCTGTGCCGTAAATGGACTGCTCCCTCGTGCCAAGAAGGTTCAGATTGGGTCCGTGTAACACGAGTATCCGTTGCATGTAGTTCAGCCGATGTATCGCTGGCGTGTTCTTGCCGGCAGTTCAGGAGAGGGGCATTGTAACAGGCTGACAAGAGGCGGTCAAACTATCGAATATATTGAAAAATTACAGGTTCGAGCCGGTATGTGAGGTCGGACGGTCCCGGCGGTTTTGCTCAAGCGAGCGGAGCCACGCTTCGAGCTCTGCGATTGTTCCGGCATGACGGAACGCATGCTTCGAGCTGCCCCCGGCGTTGGCAGCGATCTCGTTGGTCGCCGAGGCGTTGTCCACGAGGCCAGGCTGAGGCTCGACCGGTGGTGCCGTGTCTTCGGCAGGCGCACCTTCCTGCACCTTCAATGAGGCTTGGACGGAAAGGGCTTCTTCGTCCCTCGGGTTCATCGACAACAGGACGCGACAGGATTTCAGCGCCTCCTGAGTCAGGCCTTGAGCGGCGTAGATCTTCATCACAATTCGATGCGCGCGGAGGTTTTCCGGACTGAGCTTGATGGCTCCCTCCAGCACCGCTCTGGCTTTCGTCGGTTGGTTCAACTGCTCATACGCTCGACCCAGGACCACCATCGCGGTGATAAATCCCGGATAATACTTCAGCCCATCTTCCACGACGCTGACCGCTTCCTCCCACATCCCCACTTTGCAATATTCCTCCGCCAACGGCAGGAAGGCCTTGGATTGCGGATCCTTGGCCAGCTGAGTGGCGAGCCGATCGATCTCCATGGCGTTTGCGGGAGGTTTGCGCGTAGACATGGTTCAGCGCCTCCTGGGGTGGAGGGATCCGGTCGGCCGTTCAGCGACAGACCTGGTCAGCCATCGCCCTGTCGCGTTGAGAATGTCATCGGCCAGTGCTCGTTTGGGTTTGAGGGGAAGCTCGGTGACCCGCCCATCCCGTTCGATGATGATGGCGGCATTGTGATCGCTGCCGAACCCTCCTCCAGGCGTGGTGACATCATTGGCGATGATGAGATCGAGGCCCTTCGAGGCGAGTTTGGCCTTGGCGTTCATCAGCAGTTCATGGGTTTCGGCGGCAAATCCGACCAGCACCTGCGTGGTGCGTCGGGACGACAAACTCACCACGATATCCGTAGTCTGCTCGAGATCCAGGCTGGGAATCGGTCCGCTCCGCTTGGTCAATTTCCGCATCGCCGCTTGTTTCGGACGAAAATCGGCAACCGCGGCGGCCATCACGACGACGGTGGACCAGTCCAATCGAGCGGCCAGCGCCTTGCCCATCTCCTCGGCGGTTTCCACCGGCACGACCTCCGCACCTCGCGGCGGAGCAAGCGACGTAGGTCCGCTCACCAGGACCACCTGGGCGCCGCGCTGGGCGGCGGCTTCGGCGATGGCATAACCCATCTTCCCCGACGAACGATTGGAGAGATAGCGGACGGGGTCAATGGGTTCCTGCGTGGGCCCGGCCGAAATGAGGACACGCTGGCCTTCCCAATCGCGTCGAGGCATGAGCGCTGACTGGACGGCATTGACGATGCGTGCTTCCTCGGCAAGCCGACCCTGGCCGAGGCGACCAGAGGCAAGCGGTCCTTCTTCCGGATCGATGATAATGACCCCCCTCGCCCGCAACGTCTCCACATGGGCGGCCACGGTGGGATGGTGCCACATGCCGCCGTCCATCGCCGGCGCGCAAATCAGCGGACATCGCGCCGTCAACAGCATTGTGGACAGCACATCGTCGGCGATCCCCAGGGCGGCCTTGGCCAAAAAATTGGCGGTGGCCGGCGCAACGACAATGGCGTCGGCCTGCTCTGGCAGCGAAAGATGTTTCATCTCCTGATGCGCGGAAAAGAGGCCGGTGACTACCGGCCGACCTGAGAGCACTTCAAACGTCAACGGTGTCACGAACTTGGTGGCCGCGCGGGTCATGGCGACGTCAACCGTGGCGCCTTCACGCATCAACGCG
>DATEEH010000006.1:0-26348 GCA_035281245.1 Nitrospira sp. | reverse complement strand
TGAACAGGTGAGCCATGGCCGTTCAAGTCTATGGATGCAACCATGTGGTCATCGAGGTGACCGATGCGAAGAAGGCCGTTGACTTTTATTCGGATGTGTTCGGACTGAAAATGCTGCGTGGGGGCGAAGGCGCGGCCTGGTGTAAGCTTGGAGAGCACCAATTCATGGCAATCTTCGAGGTGGCGACCTTACAGGTCGACCGCGTCAAACATTTTGGCTTGATGGTGCGCGACGCCGAACAAATCAAGGAGGTCAGGCGGAAGCTCACGAAGAAATACAAATTGAAGTTGCACCCAGATTTTCGCTGTGACTTCCGCGATCCCTGGGGCAATCGCATTCAAGTCGGTGATCTTTCAGACGAGTCGTTGGTGTGGCTGCTCCCGTACCAGGAATTCCAGAAGGCCGGCTTGGCGTTCAAGCCCGCCCCACAGAAGCGGGGGCGCGCAAGCCCCACCTAATATTCAACCGATGACCACTGCCGAGGTCCATAAACTGTCGAAGACCCTGCTTCGGCTCCACAAGGCTCTGCTTGACGCGGAGCGGGTCGCGTACGAGCAACGGCATGGCCGGATCGCCTCCAACGGGGAATATCTCCAGTTGGTCCTGGGACATTCCGACTTTGCGTGGATCCGCCAGCTTTCCCGATTGATGGCGGAGCTGGACGATCTCGCCGACCATGAGGACGCTGGGACAGATGCAATTGCTGAACTGCTGACCTCACTGCGCACACTCCTTACGCCGGTAGAAGGTGACAAGGGATTTGGGAGGCGGTATCAGGAGGTGCTGCAGCACGATCCGGAAGTGGTCTTGGCGCACGCGGCGGTCAAAAACCTTCTCGGAGGTTGACCGCGGAAACAGAGGCTGCACATGAAAGCACATTATCTCGGACATGTCGTCTTCTATGTCAGGGATCTGGGCCAATCGCTGGCCTTTTATCGCGATCTCTTGGGTTTCAAAGAAGTGGGGCGGATCTTCAACGGTGCTGCCGCGGCATTGACCTCCGGCCGCACGCATCATGAGTTGCTGCTCATCCAGGTGGGCGATGCGCCTGGTCCCCCTCAGGGAGCCCGGCGAGGTCTCTATCACATCGGCATCAAAGTCGGCGATCATCTCGATGACCTGCGCCGTGCCAAGACGGAACTGGAACAGGCGGGCATACCGATCGATGGCATGAGCGATCATACGGTCAGTCAAAGCCTCTATCTCCGCGACCCCGACGGCAATGAAGTGGAACTCTACGTCGATGCCGATGAGGCGTTGTGGAAAGCGAATCCGGCCGCCGTCCTGTCGCCGATCAAGACGTTACGGCTCTGACCCATCATCCCCCTTGAGTCGTCATTGATCGATAGGCCATACTCATCGCCTATGGATCGGGACTCTTTCTCTCCTTGCGAGACCGTCGCCGAGCGCTATCAAGCGCTGCTGGAGGTCGCTGAAGCGATTTCCTCCCATCGCGACTTGCACGAACTGTTTCGCGATCTCGCACGCCGTCTGCCTCGCGTCGTCCAAGTGAATTTTGTCTCGCTCTCCCTGCATGATCCCGCCGGGAATCGTATGCGCCTGCAGACCATCCAAGCCAACGTCCCGGCCGATCTGGTCGGTGGTCATGAGGAGCCTCTGAACGAAACGCCGGCGGGATCCGTCTGGCAATTGCAACAGCCGGTGCTCGTGCCGGATCTGACCGAAGAAGGGCGCTGGCCGACGGTGGCGCGACGGATGCAGGAAGATGGGATCAATTCGTTTTGCGTGGTTCCCTTGACGACCGCGGTCAGGAAACTGGGCGCCATGGGTTTTGCGAGCCTGCGCAAGCACGCCTATGGCGTGGGCGACCTGGAGTTTCTGCAGGAGGTGGGCAAGCAGGTCGCCGTGGCCGTGGACAACGTGCTCCATCACCAGGACCTGCTTCATGACCGCGATCGGTTGCGCCTCCTTCTTGAAGTGACGGAATCGATCGCCTCCCATCGCGACCTCGGCGAGTTGCTGCACGATCTTGCGCAACGGCTGCCTTCTATCGTGCCGTTTGACTATATCAACGTCGTCCTGCACGAACCGGCGCGTAATGCCATGCGTCTCTGGCTGTTGGTGGCGTCGGTCCCTAGCACGGTCAGTCCGGGATTCGAAATGCCGGTCGAGGAATCTCCCGGCGGGTGGGTCTGGACGCATCAACGGCCGCTGACCGTCAATGACGTGGCACAGGAGCAGCGTTTTCCAAGATTGATGTCGCTGCTTCAGGAGAACGGCGTCAAGTCATTCTGCACGGTGCCGTTGACCACCGCACAGCGACGGTTGGGAGCGATGGGCTTTGGCAGCCTCCAGCCCAGGACCTATGAGGGTGCCGATCTCCAATTTTTGCAACAAGTGGCCAAGCAAGTGGCGGTGGCGATCGATAACGCCATTAATTCCGATCAACTCGCCAACGAGCGCGATCGGCAGCGCCTGTTGCTCGAGGTGAACAATGCCGTCATTTCACACCTTGAGCTCCGGGAACTGCTGAAAGCGATTTCCGTCAGTTTGAGCCGGGTGGTGCCGCATGACCTGACAGGCTTTGCGCTCTTTGATGAGGAGAACCAGCGGTTGATTGCCCAAGCGTTGGACTTCCCGCGTAACCAGGACTTTGCGGAGACCAATGACGTGATCCCGCTGGAGGGAACGCCCGAAGGCCGGGCACTGATCACCCGACAAACGGTCCTGATTCGCAATCTCGACACGGAGGATTTCTCTGCGGATATCGTGAAGCGAGCGCGGGTCGCAGGGTTGAAGTCGGGATGCGCGGTCCCGTTGATTTCTCACGGGAGGGTGCTCGGCACGCTCAGCGTCGTCAGCATGCAAGCCAACGCGTTCAGTGACGCTGATGCTGAACTGCTCACTCAGGTCGGCGCACAGGTGGCCATCGCCGTGGAAAACGCCCTGGCCTTCAAGCAGATCGCGCAACTCAAGGACAAGTTGACCAAGGAGAAGCTCTATCTCCAAGAAGAGATTCAGACCGAATACAACTTTCAAGAAATCGTGGGTGAGAGCCAGACGCTGCGGCGCGTTCTCAAGGAGGTCGAAACCGTGGCATCGACCTCCTCGACCGTGCTCGTTCTCGGCGAGACCGGCAGCGGAAAGGAATTGATCGCTCGGGCGCTTCACAATCTGAGCGATCGACGCGAACGAACGTTTGTGAAGCTGAATTGTGCGGCGATCCCCACCGGCTTGCTGGAAAGCGAATTGTTTGGACATGAAAAGGGCGCATTCACCGGAGCCATTGCGACGAAGGTCGGACGGTTTGAAACGGCCGACAAAGGGACATTGTTCCTCGACGAGGTGGGAGAGATCCCGCTGGAGTTACAGGTCAAGCTGCTGCGGGTGTTGCAGGAACAGGAGTTCGAGCGGCTGGGAAGCACGAGAACGATACGCGTTGACGTGCGGGTCGTCGCGGCGACCAACCGCGATCTCGGGCAGATGGTCGAGGAACAGAAGTTTCGGAGTGATCTCTATTACCGGCTGAAGGTTTTCCCGATCGTGCTTCCTCCCTTGCGAGAGCGCGCGGAAGACATCCCCGCTCTGGTACGACATTTTGCCCAGAAGTTTGCGCTCCGAATGAAGAAACGAATCGAAACGATTCCGGCGGAGGCGATGAGGGCACTGCAGGCATATCCGTGGCCGGGAAACGTCCGAGAGTTGGAAAACTTCATCGAACGTGCGGTGATTTTGACTTCTGGCGCTGACCTCATGGTGCCGCTGTCGGAGCTGAAAGTGATGGTGCCGCCTCCGAATGGCTCGCTGAAGACGCTCGAAGACGCGGAACGCGAGCATATTCTCAAGGCACTGCGCGAGGCCAAGTGGACCATCGGCGGCTCCGCTGGTGCAGCGGCCAAGCTCGGCATGAAGCGTACGACGCTTCAATCCAAAATGCAGAAGCTTGGAATCGTCCGTCCCCAATAACGCCGAGCCTTCGGCAGCGCGCCGAGATGTCGGCAGTGCCTTTAGGCTTTCCCCATTTCCCTCTTCCATGCGCGGCTAGTCCAATCTCCTTCTTCCCTCGGTAGATCATCGACTTACAGTGGCTCGTCCCCCCGTTGAGGTCATGGAACGTGACTTGCTCACGGCCTTTCCTACAAGGAATGCCGTACCCTGTGATGAGGGAGGGTCTGATGAAACCGAATGCTCATGGCACTGACCTGTTCACGCTGATTGGCATGGTGGCGACGATTGCAGGAATATTAGTGTGCCTCGTCTTGCTGTTTACGCCCGTCACCTTTGGCGCGGTGGACAGGAGCGCTGTCATCGACCGATCGGCCGATCTGGGCATCGCGATGCGCTGGATCCAGCCGATCCTGGGGCAAGCCATTGTTGAAGATGCGATCATCCGGCAGCGCTCGAGCGAGAGAGCCTCGAACGTGACCTTCGACGGGGCCGCGAAGCCGGCAGCGGGAAGCGTTCAATGGGTTATGGGACGGGTGATCGTTGAATTAAATCGATCGCGGATGGGGGGCGGCCTTCCGGCCGAGGGGGATCTGCGCATCGTGGCGATTGCCAGGCATGCAGCCGAGCAATTGCAAGACGGGGCTGTGAGCGCAGGGCGAGCACACGATCGTCTGCCAGCGAACACCGAGATGATGTTTTAAATTGGAGTCCATCATGCATGAGACACTCGAGTTCTTGACGCAGCATGGCTTACTTGTATTGACGGCGGTGGTCTTCGCCGAGCAGATCGGGCTTCCCCTGCCGGCCTTGCCCTTTCTCATTGCTGCCGGCGCGTTGGTCGGCACCGGGCAGATGGCGCTGGGCTTGGCGGTGGTGTCGGCAGTGGTCGCCGCAATGGCTGGTGACCAAGTCTGGTTTGAACTCGGCCGCCGCCGGGGGCGCTCGGTGTTGAACTGGCTCTGCCGCATCTCTTTGGAGCCCACGAGCTGTGTCCGGCGCACCGAGGATTTGTTTTCCAAGCACGGCGTTCGCGCGCTGATCGTCGCGAAATTTGTACCGGGCTTTAGCACCATTGCCCCGCCGCTTGCCGGTATCGTGGGGCTCTCAGTGGCGCAATTCCTCCTGTTCAATGGGCTTGGCACATTGCTCTGGGTGGGGACGGGGGTCGCGCTTGGCCTGGTATTCAGCGATCAGCTCGAGCAGGCCTTGGTGATGAGTGCCCAGATCGGGCCTACCGTTGGTCTTCTGGTGTCGCTCACGGTCCTGGCTTTTGTCGGGTACAAGGCGCTGCATCGATATCGCAACGACCGTCTTCCGCGCATCACAGCACGGCAGCTGACGGAGAAGCTCGCAGCCGGAGAGCGTCCGGTCATCGTGGATCTGCGTCCGGTTGGTGCACGGGAAGAAGAGCCCGGTATTCCGGGCGCCATCGCGTTGACGCTCGACGAGCTCGTGACCACACAGACCGAATTGCCTCGAGATCGCGATGTGATCCTCTATTGCGCTTGCCCACAGGATGCTTCGAGCGTCGAGGGAGCGAAGAGGCTCCGTGAACGTGGATATACACGGATGTGGCCGCTCGCGGGAGGCCTCGGAGCCTGGAAGGCCGCTTCAACCGATGTCGATCGGAGTCTATCAGTAAGCGATCATCGTATCGTTCCCGCTCGAATGAACCCGGTGCCCGTGACCACTCAGTCCTAGAGAGGAGAGATCAATGGAATTGAGAATGCCGACTGCCGAACAAGCCCATTGGGGATTACGTGCGATGAAAACCGTCGCCCTGGCCGATGGGGCTCTCGACGATGCGGAGCGTCGGATGTTGGCGTCTGTGCAGACGATCTTGGGGACACATCATGCGGTCGACAGTTTGCAGACCGTCACGCCGGAAGAGCTGGCCTCAGCGCTCACTGACCGACAGATTCGGCACCAGCTGATACAAGGATTGATCGTCGTCTCACTGATCGACGGGAACGCCGATGCGCGCGAAACCGAGGCCGTCGAGCGGTTCGCACAGGCGCTGGAAGTGGATGCGCCGGAAGTGCAAGACCTCCGCTATCTCCTCAACGGGGAGTTGCTCCGTCTGCGTCTTGATCTGGCGCGCCGTTTCTGGCTGCGGGAGAAGGTGGAGGAAATCTGGAACAACGAGCGGTGGCGCGGGATGTATAAATTCGTACGCGGCATGTTGGGGCGATACGAAGATCCGACGCTGGCGCGTCGCTATCAAGCCTTGGAGCATTATCCTCACGGATCGCTGGGTCGATCGTATTGGGAATACTGCCGGAAGAACGGTTTTCCGCTGCCCGGCGAGAAAGGCGGCGCGGCCGAGCAGGTCCTCTTCCATGATTGCGCACATGTCCTTTCCGGGTACGGGACAACGCCCGACGAAGAAGTGCAGGTGGCCTGCTTCAGTGCGGGTTTCCAACGGCGTGATCCCTGGACGTTCGTCTTCTTCGTCCTGCTGCAATTCCATGTCGGCATCCGCCTGACTCCCATTACTGGAGCGAGAACGGGTTTTTTTGACCCGGTGAAGGCCATGATCGCCATCAGACGGGGAGCGGCGATGACCGTCGACCTGAACAGCGGCTGGGACTATTGGCCGGTGATGAGCGAGCAGGTCGACGAGCTTCGAAAGCGCTACAACATCCTGCCGGCCGAAGCCTTCATTTCAGCCAGCCCACAGATGGCAGAAGGCCTGGTCTGACGCAGGTGCCGATGTTTCGGCACCTGCCGAATAGGCGGCGACGTACTCTCGTCACCATATCACCCCTCCCAAGCCTTTGTAGAAATCTCCTAGATTCATCAGCGACTTATACGAATCACCTTTGCCGAGGCATTTGGAACGGAGGTTGCTGTTGTGTTGACCAAAGCATAGTGCGGATCTGTGGACTAGGCGGAGGATCTTTTCATGACGCGTCAACATCACTGGATCAAATCGATTGTGCTGCCCGCAATGGTGCTGCTGACGGGCGTCGGCTTGGCAGCCTGGAAGTACGACGCTATTCAGGCGGGTCAAGCGGCCTCGGCGAGTCAACCTGAACCGATGGAAACGGTGACGATCGCCGTGGCGAAGGAGATCGAACACCGGCAGACCACGACATCGATCGGGACGGTCTTGGCGTTGCGCTCGATCACGCTTCGCAACGAACTTCCTGGAACCGTTCGCGATGTGCGCCTGGTGCCGGGGCAAATCGTTGAAGCAGGCACCGTTCTTGTGGGGCTCGATGTGGCCGTTGAGGAAGCCGAGCTGAAGGCGCAGGAGGCGCAGGCCGCCCTTGCCAAGACCGTGCTCGATCGTCGGCAGAATCTGAACCATGAAATGGCCACGACACAAGAGGAGGTCGACCGGGCGCGGGCGGACTTGGACATCGCCCGGGCACAGATCGCCCGGACCAAGGCGATCATTGCCCGCAAGACGATCCGGGCGCCATTTCGTTCGCGGGTTGGCATCGCGGACGTGCATCCGGGCCAATACCTGAATGAAGGAACGTTGCTGACGACGCTGCAGGGCATCGATGATGCGGCGCACGTGGACTTTACCGTGGCCCAGCAAGTTGCCGCGGGGTTACGGGAAGGTGATCTCGTCGAAGTGTCTGCAGGCTCGGCGCCTTCGGTGACGGCAAGAATCGTCGCATTGGACGCGCGCATTGATCCGGCGACCCGCAATGCGGTCGTTCGGGCGAGAATCGATGGCGCCGCCACGGCGCCCGCTCCAGGCTCCTCCGTTCGGGTGCGCGTGTCCGTCGGCCCTCCCCGCAAGGCCGTCGCCATCCCCGTGAGTGCCTTGCGCAAAGGCCCGGGCGGAGACCAGGTCTTCGTGATTACGAACGACGAGGACGGCCGTGCCAGGGCGCATGTCCAACAGGTCGAAAGCGGCGCAATGCTTGGCGATGACGTGGTCATCCATGCGGGTCTCGCACCCGGTGATCAGGTCGCGGCATCAGGATCGTTCAAGCTCCGCGAAGCTGCGCTCGTCTCCATCGCAAGCGATGCGCCTCGAGCCTCTGAGCAACGCCAAGCCGTCAGTCTCCACTGAACCGGAGAGCGATCATGCAGATGCGTTCATTCACCGACATCTTCATCAAACATCCGGTCCTGGCGATCGTCGTCAATCTGATTATCGTCCTCGCCGGATGGCGCGCGCTGACGACTCTGCCGGTGCAGCAGTATCCGAAGATCGAGAGCTCATCGGTGATTATCACCACCGTCTATTACGGCGCGAGCGCGGAAACGGTCCGCGGATTCCTCAGCACGCCGATCGAGCGGGTCGTGTCTGCGATCGGCGGCGTGGATTATGTGGAATCGACGAGCCGCGCCGGTGTCAGCACCGTCACGGTGCATTTGAAATTGAATCACAGCAGCACGGCCGCGCTGGCAGAGGTGACGGCTCGACTCCAACAGGTGCGCTCGGAGTTGCCCGCGGAAGCGGAACCGCCGGTCGTCGAGGTGCAGCGGGCCGATCGTCCTTATGCGTCCTTTTATCTGAGCTTCACGTCGAGCGAGCGAACGGTTCCCGCCGTCACGGACTGGCTGCTCCGCACGTTACAGCCGCAACTGTCCACGCTGTCTGGCGTTCAACGCGTGACGATCGAAGGAGGCCGCCAGATTGCCATGCGCATCTGGATCGATCCCGACCGTCTCGCCGCCTTCAATCTGTCGCCTGGTGACGTCCAAGGAGCGCTGCGCCGCAACAATTATCTGGCGGCAGTTGGCCGGACGAAGGGCAATCTCGTTCAAGTCAATTTGATGGCGAACACCGACCTCCGTTCGACCGAGGAATTCGAAGACCTCATCGTGGCGGACCGTGGCGGCGCCATCGTGCGATTGAAAGACGTCGCACAGGTGGAACGCGAGGCCGAAGAAGCCGATATGGTCGCGAAGTACAACCGCACGGAAGGCGTCTACCTCGGCGTGTGGCCGGTTCCAGGCGCAAACGAGATCGATGTGGCCAAACGGTTGCGGGATGAAATGGAACGGATCAGGCCGACGCTGCCCAAAGATATCGATATGCGGCTCGTCTGGGACGGAACCATGTTCATGCGGAATGCGTTGACCGAGATCACCAAGACCCTGTCAGAGACGATTCTGATCGTTGCGCTGGTCGTGTTCCTCTTCATGGGCTCCGTGCGCACCGCCCTCGTTCCGCTCGTGGCCATGCCGGTCTCGCTGGTCGGAGCGGCCCTCTTTATGTTCGCGTTCGGCTTCAGCTTGAACCTCCTGACCTTGCTTGCCATCGTCTTGTCGGTGGGTCTGGTCGTGGATGATGCCATCGTCGTGGTGGAGAACGTCGAACGGCACGTGCGCCAAGGAAAATCTCGGATCGAGGCGGCATTGGCCGGAGCCCGCGAGCTCATCGGTCCCATCATTGCCATGACGATTACCCTGGCCACGGTGTATACGCCGATCGGCTTTCAAGGAGGGCTGACCGGGTCCTTGTTTTTGGAGTTTGCCATCACGCTGGCGGTGGCCGTCGTGTTGTCCGGGGTCGTCGCCGTCACGCTGTCGCCGGTAATGAGCTCACGATTCGTGCATCCGCAAGGCAAGGAAGGCCGAATGACCAGAGTGGTCAACCGAACGTTTGATGTCATGCGTCGCGGATATGCGCGACTGCTTGACGGCGCCCTCGAGATGCGTGGGGGCATCGTCGTCGCGGCAGTACTGATCATGATTGCCGCCTGGCCCTTGTATCTGTTTTCTCGACAGGAGCTTGCCCCTGTTGAGGATCAAAGTCACATCAGCTTGTTTTTCGAAGCCTCCCCGGACTCCACGGTCGCGGCGACGAACCGGCAACATCTGCAGATTGTCGATGCCGTCAGATCCTTCCCGGAAACCCAGTTCACCTGGTCGCTGACCACCGCATGGGGAGGGTTTGGAGGACTTGTGGCCAAGGACTGGCATGAGCGAATGCGCTCGACGGAGCAGATGTACGGGCAAGTCTTCGGCGCCGTCTCACAAGTGCCGGGACTCCGCGTGTTCCCCCGTCTTGACCCGCCGCTTCCGACGCCAGGGCAGTACGACGTCGAGCTGGTGTTGCAGAGCGATGTGCCGGCCGAACAGATGCTGCAGACGGTGGGAGCGGTGCTTGGCGCGGGATGGCAGAGCGGAAAATTTCTGTATGTCGACACGGACCTCAAGATCGATCTGCCGGAGGCGCGTGTGGTGCTCGACCGCGAGCGTCTTGCCGATTTGGGGCTTGACCTTGCCGGCGTAGGCCGGGAATTGGGCACGTTGTTGGGGGGCGCCTACGTCAACCGCTTCAACTATTTTGATCGAAGCTATAAAGTCATTCCACAAATCGGCGACAAAGACCGCGCGACCGTGGAGCCCCTGCTCGATCTCAAGATCAAGACGCCGGCTGGCCAGCTGGTGCCAGTCTCGACCTTCACGCATATCGAAACCAGCGCCGCCCCCCGTACGCTGAATCGCTTCCAGCAGCGTAACGCCGTGCGCATCTTCGGCGGGGTGAAGCCGGGCGTCACCAAGGCGGAAGGGCTCCGCGTGCTCGAAGCCGCTGCCGCCACCGCTGGAGGACCGCCCGTGATCCTCGATTATGCAGGCGAGTCTCGTCAAATCCGTCAGGAAGGCGGGGCCCTCACCGTGACCCTGGGCTTTGCGGTGCTCCTCATTTACCTGGTGTTGGCGGCCCAGTTCCAAAGTTTCCGCGATCCCCTGATCGTCTTGCTCGGCTCCGTGCCGCTCGCCATCTCGGGTGCGCTCGTGTTCAGTTTCCTCGATCTGACGACCATCAATATTTACTCGCAGGTCGGTCTGATCACACTCGTCGGACTGATCGCGAAAAACGGTATTTTGATCGTCGAATTCGCTAACCAACTGCAGACGAGCGGCCTGGCGCGTGTGGCCGCGGTACGAGAGGCCGCGTTGACGCGCCTGCGGCCCGTCCTGATGACGTCGGCAGCCACCGTGTTTGGGCATCTGCCCCTCGTGTTGGCATCGGGACCGGGGGCCGCGGCGCGCAACAGCATTGGCATGGTGCTGGTGACCGGCATGACGGTCGGGACCCTGTTCACGCTGTTCGTCGTCCCGGTGTTTTATTCGCTGCTCGCCGCCGAACACCAGTTGAAGACCGTGGAGGGGGAGCAAGAGGACTTCGCTGGGGATGACGAGTTGTTGATTGCGGGTGCCAAAGCCTGAGCACGGGAAGTCCATGAACAAAGGAGAAGGATTCGGATTATGCTGAAGATCACCACGCATGCGGCCGACGATTCCATGAGGATTACCCTCGAAGGGCGCTTGGCGGGCCCTTGGATTGGGGAGCTTGAACGATGCTGGCGGGAATCGGCGAATGCTGCCGCCGGACGGCCGTTAATCGTTGATCTGACCAGTGTCACATTTGTTGAACCGGAAGGCAAAGCGCTTCTGAGTCAAATGTATCAGGCCGGAGCCGATCTCCTGGCGAGCGGATGTTGCATGCGATCCATTGTCGAGGATGCAAAAACCAGATGCGGTAAGTCGGCCTCCTGAGATCACGGAGATCGCTTGCTAAGGCAGTCTGCCGCCCTCTAAGATGCGAAGATGACATTACGACATCAGGAATATTCTCCGATGGACTCAACAGCCGGGAAGACAATCCATGGACGGCAGCCATGGCTGACGTGGGGGCTGTTCGGTGTGCTCGCCGCGTCGAGCTTGGCCGCTTGTAAGCAGGACGCAGGGTCGGCGCCTGCTCCGCAAATTCCTCAGGTGGAAGTGATCACGGCGACCACAACGACGGTTCCCGACGAGCCGGAATTCATCGGTCAGGCGGAAGCCTCGCGGCCGGTCGAAATCCGTTCTCAGGTCACGGGCTTGATCAAGGCGGTGCTGTACCAGGAGGGCCGCGACGTCAAGAAGGGCGACCGTCTCTACCAGATCGACCCTGTCCCGTTCAAAGCCGCGGTGGCCAGCGCCAAGGCCAAGATCGCCCAGGCCGAGGCCAAAGTGGTTCAGGCCAGACAGGACTTGGCCCGCGTCAAGCCCTTGCTCGCCGAACAGGCGGTCAGTCAAAAGGACGTGGACGATGCGGTGGCTGAAGACCTGTCGTCCAAAGCGGCCCTGCAAGGCGCCAAGGCGGATCTCATCAAGGCGCAGTTCGATTTGGACAACACGCTGATCACCGCCCCCATCGACGGGTTGATCGAGCGCACCCGCTATTACGAAGGCCGGCTCGTGTCGGCGCAAACCGATTTGCTCACCATGGTGCACATGGTGGACCCGATGTACGTCGTGGTGAGCATTCCTGAAACCTTTCTGTTGAAGCGGCGCCACGATATCGAACAGAAGAAGATCACTCATCCGGGCGTCTATCAGATGCGTGGCGAGGTCATGCTCTTGGACGGCAGCACCTATCCGCACGAAGGCGTGCTGGACCTCATGGAGCCCGGCCTCCGTACGGAAACCGGCGCACGCGTGGTGCGAATCACGATTCCGAACCCGAAGCGGGAGTTGCTCCCGGGCCAATTCGTGAAAGTCAAATTCAAAGGAGACACCAAGCCCAATGTCGTGTTAATCCCCCAGCGCGCCGTGCTTCAAGGGCCGCAAGGCCCGTTTGTCTACGTCGTAGGCCCTGACGAACACGTCGAGATCCGTCCGGTTCAGGCCTCGATCTGGCAGGGCGATCAGTGGCTCATCGATCAGGGCATCAATGCCGGCGATCGCGTCGTCGTCAATGGATTGATGAAGATCGGTCCGGGTGCCACGGTGAAGGCGGTACCGCTCGGCGAGGCTCCCCCGGCGACTGCATCTCCTTCCGGCCCCCCAAAACAAGGGTGACGCGTGAGATCCCACGTCTTCATCGACCGTCCGATCCTCGCATCGGTCGTATCCATCGTGATCGTGGTCATGGGGCTGCTCTCCGTTCAGTTCCTGCCGGTTGCGCAGTTTCCTGAAATCACTCCGCCGGTCGTTCAGATCGACGCCGAGTACCCGGGCGCGAGCGCAGAGGTCGTCGCCGAATCGGTGGCGCGCGCGATCGAAGTCCAGTTGCCCGGCATCGACAACCTCGTCTATTTCGACAGCACGAGCAGCAACGACGGGCACGTGACGATCAAACTCACCTTTGAAATCGGCACCGATCCTGACATCGCCCAGGTCCAAACTCAGAACCGCGAAAAGCTTGCAGAACCGCAGCTGCCGCCCGAAGTGATCCGGCAAGGGGTGACCGTCAAGAAAATGTCCCCCGATCTCGTAGGGGTCATTGCCCTGAAATCGACCGATCCGAACCATGACGCGGTCTTCCTTTCCAACTATGCCATTTTGCGATTGGTCGACAACGTTCGCCGGGTGAAGGGTGTCGGCGACGCCATGGTCTTCGGCCAGCAGAACTACAGCATGCGGATCATCCTGAATCCTCTGATGATGGCGCGATTGAGTCTGACGCCGACGGACATTGCGGCGATCATTCGTGAACAGAACCGCGATTACCCGGCCGGCTTGATCGGTCGGGAACCGGCCGCAAAGGGCACGGAGTTGACGATCCCTGTCATTACCAAAGGCCGGCTGACGGAGGTGAAGGATTTCGAGGAGTTGATCGTCCGTGCGCTGCCGGACGGGTCTCTCGTGCGTTTGAAGGATGTGGCCCGCATCGAACTCGGGGCCCAGTCCTACGCGCTGGAAGGACGCTGGAACAGCAGACCAACGACGTTCATCGTGACGTTCCTTGCACCGGGTGCGAACGCGCTGGACACGGTCCGTGGGACACGTGTGGTCATGGACAAGCTGGCCAAAGACTTTCCACCCGGCGTGTCGTACGACATTCCGTATGACACGACTCGCTTCATCGAAGTCTCCATCAAAGAAGTCGTGAAAACGCTCATGGAAGCGATGGTCCTGGTCATCCTTGTCGTCTACCTGTTCCTCCAGAGCTGGCGGGCGACGATTATTCCGACGGTGGCGGTGCCTGTGTCGTTGATCGGGACATTTGCCGGCCTCTATGTGCTGGGCTTTTCGATCAACACGATTACGTTGTTCGGCATGGTGTTGGCCATCGGCATTGTCGTGGACGACGCCATCGTGGTGGTCGAAAACGTCGAGCGTCACATGCGGGAAGACCATGTGTCGGCCAAAGAGGCCGCCAAGCGCGCGATGGCCGAAGTCACGGCTCCCGTGATTGCGATCGTGCTCGTCTTGGTGTCGGTCTTCGTTCCCGTCGGCTTCATCGGCGGAATCACGGGGGCCCTCTACAAACAGTTTGCGGCGACGATCGCGATCTCGGTCACCGTCTCGGGGTTCGTGGCATTGACGTTGAGCCCCGCCCTCTCCGGCATGGTGCTCGTCCCGCACCAGAGGGAGCGCGCAGTATTCTGGAAGTGGTTTGACCGCGTGTTCGGCGGGACGCAACGCGGATATACCAGCATGGTGGGAAAGCTCGTCGTCAGGCCTGTTCGCGTCATGCTGGTCTTTGGTCTGGTCGTGCTGCTCTCGGCGGGCATGTTCGTCACCCTGCCGCGCAGTTTTCTCCCGGAGGAGGATCAAGGCTACTTTATAGTGGTGGCGCAGCTCCCGGATGGCGCGTCGAAGCAGCGCACGGACGCGGTGCTCGAACGGATCGAAAGGTTTTTCCAAGCCAACCCCGCAGTGCATTCCACCGATGCCATGTCAGGGCAGAATTTTGTCTTCGGCACGAGAGGTCCGAATGCCGCAACGATGTTCGTGCCGTTACATCTCTGGGACCAACGGACGGAGCCGCAATATCACGTGCAATCACTGATCGGCATGGCGTATGGCGAGTTTGCCAAGATTCCCGAAGCCTTGCTGCTGGCCTTCAATGCCCCTTCCTTGCGCGGCGTGGGAACGGTCGGTGGGTTTTCGGCGCAGCTGCAGGATCCGAGCGGCGGTGACTTCAAAAAGTTCGCGGCCGTGGCCCAACAATTTATCGAGCGAGCCAGAAAGGAGCCGGCCATTGGCCAGGTGGGCACGAACTTCAGAGTGTCAGCTCCCCGTCTGTACGCGCATGTGAATCGGGAGCGTGCCAAGGCTCTTGGCGTGCCTATATCAGACGCCTTCGACACCTTGCAGGCGTACTTCGGCACGTTCTATATCAACGACTTTCTCAAATTCGGTCGGATTTATCACGTGCAGACGGAAGCCGACGCGGAATATCGGTCGAAGCCACAGGATATTTCCAAGATTTTCATCCGCGCGCAGAACGGACAAGGAACGAGCATGATTCCGCTGGATACCGTCGTCACGACGGAATACCAAAGCGGGCCCGATCCGGTAAACCACTTCAATGGGTACAACACGGCGCTGGTCCTGGGTACGGCGGCGCGGGGATATAGTTCGGGGCAGGCGCTCGAAGCGTTGGAACGCGTGGCCAATGAGGTATTGCTCCCCCAAGGGTATGACATCGATTGGAGCAATATCTCCTTTCAAGAGCGCCGTGTGGGTAGCCAATCCAACGTCGTGTTTGTCATCGGTTTGTTGATGGTCTTCCTGGTTCTGGCGGCGCAATTTGAAAGTTGGGCCGTGCCGTTCGCCGTCATCCTCGCCGTTCCATTCGCGATTTTTGGGGCGCTGTCGGCGGTATGGTTGCGCGGCTTCTCGAACGACATTTACTTTCAGATTGGGATGGTCACACTCATCGGCCTCTCGGCGAAGAATGCCATCCTGATCGTCGAATTTGCCAACACTCGTTATGAAGCAGGGATGCCCTTGATTGAGGCGGCGATTGAAGCGGCCAGGCTGCGGTTCCGTCCGATCATCATGACGTCGATGGCGTTCATTTTCGGCATGTTCCCTCTCGTCATTGCCACGGGTGCAGGGGCGGCGAGCCGGCAATCCATCGGCACGGGCGTACTGGGGGGCATGCTGGCCGCCACATTCTTGGCGATCTTTTTCGTCCCACTGTTCTATGTGCTGATTAGGAAACTGACGGGCCGGATCATGGTGTCGCTACGCCGAATGCCGGAAGCCTCGCTTGCCAAAGGAGAAGCCTGATATGCGCCCATATATGATCATCCTCCTGTCCGCTCTCTTAATGTCCTGCGCCATGGGGCCCGACTATCAGCGTCCTTCCGCGGAGATGGAGGACCGGTTCCGCATGGCCGAACCGAGCGTCGACGCGCCTTCCAT
Source organism: Nitrospira sp. (assembly GCA_035281245.1). Lineage (GTDB taxonomy): Bacteria > Nitrospirota > Nitrospiria > Nitrospirales > Nitrospiraceae > Nitrospira_C. The sequence goes on along the minus strand of DATEEH010000006.1, from coordinate 10,373 downwards.
GGCCAACCTTCCCTGGTGGGAACTGTTGAAGGACGAGGAGCTCCAGAATCTCGTCAATGTCGCCTTGGCCGAGAACAACAACCTGCTCAAAGCCGTCGCCACGGTCGAGGAATTTCAGGCCCGCGCGTGGGTGGCCAAATCCGACTTTCTTCCGAACGTGACGGCATCCGGCAATGCCCCGTCGTTCGGACGCAAGACGGTCTTCCTGTTCCCCGGGTTCCCGAACCCATTCAATTACTACCTCCAAGGCAACCTGTCATGGGAAGTGGACGTGTGGGGCCGCATCAGGCGGGCCAACGAAGCGGCGCGCGCGGATCTCTTCGCCAAAGAAGAAAACCGGCGGGCACTCGTGTTGGAACTCGTCAGCTCGGTGGCGGAAGCCTACTTCAACCTGCTGCAGTTCGATACTCAGCTGGTGATCGCCAAGCGCACGTTGCAATCCTGGGAGGAATCGGTGCGTATCGCCCAGGCCCGGTTACGCCAGGGGATGACGTCGAAACTCGATGCCGACCAGTTCGAAGCCGAGCGGGCCAATGCCGCCGCGCGGACCGCTGAACTGGAGAGGCAAATGGTTCAGGCGGAGAATCAACTGAGCGTGCTCCTCGGCCGAAAGCCCTTCGCGATCCCTCGTGGCAAGTCGCTCGTTGAGCAACTGTTGCCGCCCACGATCCCGCCCGGCCTGCCTTCGGAACTGCTCCAGCGGCGGCCGGACATTTTGCAGGCGGATCGGGAATTGAACGCTGCGACCGCACGGATCGGCGCAGCCAAGGCCGACCGGTTTCCCAAGATTTCTTTGACCGGCCTGCTGGGTGCGGCGGATCCTCATACGGGATCGATCTTTTCCGACGTGTCGTCCTTCGGCGCGGCCGGAGCCGGCTTCACGCTGCCATTGTTCAACGCCCAGGCGTTGGGCTTCCAACAGGAAGCCGTCGAGGCGCAAGCGAAGGAATCGCTGGCCCAATACCAACAAACCGTGCTCACGGCGTTTCGCGAGGTCGAGGACGCCCTGGTCGCCGCGAGAACGGCTCGCGAGCAAAATGAAGCCCAACAACAGCAAGTCAATGCTCTGCAATCGGCGCTTCGTTTGGCCGAACTGCGATACAAGGGGGGTCTGGCCAACTACCTCGATGTCCTAGTGGCGCGTCGCAATCTATTCGAGGCAGAATTGGCCATGACCGGCTCCCGCCGCCTGCATCTCGTGTCGGTCGTTCAGCTGTACAAGGCTCTGGGCGGGGGGTGGTCTCCCGAAATGGCGCAGAAATCGGACAAGAAAGACAGTTGACCGCATGGAAAAACCCGCTCCGTCGAAACATGCTGTCGCCGAGCTGATCGCACGCCGCTGGAGCCCGCGCGCATTCGAAGAACGGCCGTTGGAACCTGAGAAACTGAAGAGTCTCTTCGAGGCGGCGCGTTGGGCGCCCTCTTCGAACAACGAGCAGCCCTGGCGCTTTCTGGCAGCCACGCAGGACCAGCGAGCCGACTATGATCGACTGTTCAGTTGTCTGTCGGAAGGCAACGCCAAGTGGGTGTTTCGAGCGCCCCTCTTGATGCTCTCCGTGGCAAGCCTCTTTTTTGAGGACGATGGAAAGCCGAACCGGCATGCGTTGCACGACACAGGCATGGCCGTCGAAAACCTCGTACTCCAAGCGACCTCCCTCGGATTGCAGGCTCATCAGATGGCGGGATACGACGTGGACAAGGCTCGAAGCCAATGTCAGATACCATCCGCGTTCGAACCAGTCGCGATGATTGCCGTGGGGTATCCCGGCGATCCCGCCGTCCTCCCGGAGTATCTGCGCGAGCGCGAGCTCAAGCCGCGCGAACGTCAGCCGATCGAGGATTTCGTATTCTCGGCCAGCTGGGGCCGACCGTCACCCCTCGTTCGGTAAACTGACGGGATAACCATGGCTGATGCAAAAAAACGTCTCGACGGCAATGTCCCCGGCAACTTTTTTGTCGATGCCACCTGCATCAACTGTGATACCTGCCGCCAATTGGCGCCGCGCAGTTTCGAAGAAGTCGGCGAGTTCTCCGCCGTCACCACGCAGCCGCGGGATGACAGGGCCCTCCATCAGGCGTATCAGGCCTTGCTCGCCTGTCCGGTCGGCTCCATCGGCACCGAGTGCAGTGATAAGACGCGCGTGAAGGAGGCGATGTCCAGCTTCCCCCTGCTGCTCGAAGGGGGTGTGTTCTATTGCGGATTCAACTCAGAAAAGTCCTTCGGCGCCAACAGCTACTTCATTGAACACCCTGACGGAAATTGGATGATCGACTCTCCTCGCTACATCAAGCATCTTGTGGACGCCTTTGAGCGCATGGGCGGCCTTCGGTACATTTTTCTGACGCACGAAGACGACGTCGCCGATGCAGGAAAGTACGCCAAGCATTTCGGCGCACGGCGGATCATTCATCAGGCCGATGCCGAGGCCGTGCCGGATGCCGAATGGATCGTCGATGGGGTGGAGACCGTCCATCTGGCGCCCCAGTTTGACCTCATTCCTGTGCCTGGCCACACTCCTGGCAGCAGCGCACTGCTGTACGACCAGCGGTTCTTGTTTACCGGGGATCATCTCTGGTGGGATCCCCACACGCGATCCCTCGATGCACCCAAGCGGCTGGTATGGAGATCGCACCCCATGGTCAAGTCGATCGAGAAGCTGCTCAGCTACCGGTTCGAATGGGTGTTGGCCGGACACGGTGATCGTATCAAGCTTCCTGCCGAGGACATGCGGCAACAACTTCGCCTGCTCGTCAATCAACGTGCCACGGCCCTTGCGTCCTGACCCCACGCCGCATGCTCAACCCTCTCTCTCAATGGATCGACCGCAATATCCTATCCTTGGGACGTGAGATGCGGCTTTCGTATCTGCCGCCCCTCATGGTCTATGCGGCCTATGGGATCTCAGGCCTGACCGGCATTGTCGGCACGTTCTTCGTCAAGGACTATCTCAGTCTCTCCGCTTCGTTTCTCGCCGCGCTTGGATTCTGGGCCGGCATTCCGTGGGCGCTCAAGATGCCCATCGGTCATGCGGTGGATCTTCTCTGGCGCTGGAAGAGTTGGCTGATCTTCTTGGGCGCGGGGCTACTCGCCATCAGCCTCGGGATCATGGCGGCCTTGATTGGCCATCGCGAAGCGATGACCGCGATCTTGCCGGCCGAAGTCTGGTTTGTCCTCAGCGTGCTCCTCGCACCGATTGGCTATGTCATCCAAGACGCCGTGGCCGACGCCATGACCGTCGAGGCGGTTCCACGCGTGAACGATCAGGGCCAGCCGTTCGACGAGCAAACCAAAAAGCTTATGCACACCACCATGCAGACGCTTGGACGCGTGGCGATTATCGGCGGCGGCATCCTCGTGGCGCTGGTCAATGTGTATGTTTTTACGGGCGTCGAAGGACAGCCGCAGAGCGACATCGTCCGGCTGTACGAGCGAATCTATCTCATGGCGCTAGGGATTCCGTTCATATCGGTGCTCGGGATCGGGTTGGCTTGGGTGCTCCAGCGTCGGCACAAGAAGAACCTCATTCGGCAGGGCTTCAGTCGTCTTGAGGCTGAACAGATGGTCGAAGTCCGCAATGGTTCAAGCGAACCGACGCATCCTAACTGGTGGATTCTCGGGGGAAGCCTGGGATTTGTGCTTTTCACGCTGACGGTCGGCTTGGGGAATGTTCCCTACAGCGAAGAAGTCGTGTTTGCCGGGTCCATGGGCATCGTGCTGTTTTTGATGCTGAAATTGACACAGGAATTGGAGCCGGACAAGCGATTGACCTTGGTCGGCACGGCAGTCGTCGTGTTCATCTTTCGCGCCATTCCGGGTACCGGACCAGGCGCGACCTGGTGGATGATCGACGAGCTGAAGTTCGACCAGCAATTCCTCTCCGTCCTGTCGTTAATCGGCAGCACGCTGACCCTGGCCGGCATGTTCGTATTTCGGCGCTTCATGGCCGAACGGTCGATTGCCTATGTCGTGGGCTTTCTGACGGTCGTGGGGACGATCCTCTCGCTTCCCATCGTCAGCATGTACTACGGTCTTCATGAATGGACGGCTCGCCTCACGGGCGGAGTCGTCGATGCGCGGTTCATTGCGCTGATCGATACGGCCTTGGAGTCTCCCCTCGGCCAGATTTCGATGATTCCGATGCTGGCCTGGATCGCCAATTCCGCTCCCGCTCACCTAAAGGCCACGTATTTCGCCGTGATGGCATCGTTTACGAATCTTGCGCTCTCGCTCAGCCAGCTTGGAACGAAGTATTTGAACGACCTGTTTGTCGTGACACGCGAAGTGCGGGATCAAGGCACCGGGGCCATCCAAGTCCCTGCGGACTATACCCAGCTGGGCGATTTGTTGATCGCGCAGCTGCTGTTGGGTCTGGCCTTGCCGTTTGCGGCGATTGTGTTCGCGAAAGTGACTCGATTCAAGAGTGCCTAGCATCCCCTTTGACCCGATCAATCCGCATCGCCATCGATACCTAAGTCCACATGATGTTCGGTAGCTATTTTCGATCCTGGAAAACCACGAATTTCCCTTGTAACGCAAGGCATCTCGATGTGATCCGTAAGAGGTTCGACGCGTGCAACTCTCTGAGTGCGAGAGAGAGTAAACAGAAGGCCGCCGACGAGCGTTAAAGCCAGTGCAACAAAGTACCATACAGTATGGATCCAATATCCAAATGGACAAATGATTGCAGCGACAATAAAGAGAACAAGTCCAAGAATCCCCATGGATAGGAGTATAAAAGGTTTTAGAGTGATGTCTGGTATCCCCTTGACCGTTGCGATATCATAACCATCTACCAAAGAGCTGGATCGGCATGAGATGCCTGTTTCCCCACAGGTTGTTCAAAACGGCCGTTCAGCAAGGCCTTTTACGGAATCTTTGAGGATGTTCAAAAAGGTTTCTGGCAAGGCCGCAACGAGCGAAGGGGCGAGGCGTACTGTCGTATGTACGTCGAGCCTCGGAGCGATGTGAGAACGCAGCTAGAAGCCTTTTTCAACATCCGACGAAAGGGGGGCGACCGGTTTCGACGGGGATACCGATACCACCGTGGCATGTCGAGCTCTCGGGGACTCGTAAAACTCCGGGAAAATGCAACTGCCAATCAAGAACTGGCACTCGCAGCTTAATTAAGCTGTGACGTTCTTCCATCTGAGGCCCGCGGGGGTGGAAGGGCGCGATGCAGCGGGCTGGTCCAAAGCTGGTGCTCAGCGGCTGAGGACGAGATTGCTCTGGGCTAGCGACCGTTCTAAGCCTGCCGATGGGCGTGGACGGTTGCGAATTTAAATTGTCGGCTACACATGTAGATGCGGTGTGTTGACGATCTTCGGACAGGGGTTCAACTCCCCTCGCCTCCACCAAAAACTACCTAATACAAATTACTTGTCTTCTTGTAGAAGATAACATTATTTTTTGCTCGCCTCGCTCACTCTTCCCCTTCCTTAGTTGTTTCTGGCATTCCTGCCTTCCCACCTATACTGAGTTTACGATCCCTCAATTGTCATGAGCTTTAGTCGATAACGAAATTCTGCTTACTAGGTTTTCGTGATTCCAAAAATAGTTCATTCTGGATCACCTCAACGGTTGGCTGGTGGCATAGGGAGATCAGTGTGTTACTCCTCCCTTACAGCGAAGGTTTTTAACCGGAAGAGTTTCGAGGAATAAGCTGGGATACATTGCGGTCTAATCGCCGGATAGACGGGAGGATTCACAATCTATCGCGGTCGACCACTCAAGGTGTTCTCGTTTGGGAGGACGAAGGTTAAAAGCGTGGCGTGAGGGATCATGCCACTTCCATTCCGATGTTTCCTTTTTTGCGTCGCAGCGGCACGTCAAGCAATGAGCCTTGGTCAGGCCATTGGAAAGTCTTTTCTTCTTAGAGGCATTATGAAGCGCTTTGCGCGTCAGGCCCGTCGATTTTTCAATCGGTAAAGCTTGCTCTTCGATCGGGTCTACAAACAAATGTTTTCGACCTGCAAACTAACAAACCGCAGGTCAAATTTAGCTGTAGGCGGAAAACTGTCTTGACAGTACAAAGTCCAAAAGCTAACGTTTTCTTTTGCCCAACTAATGACAGGACGCCATGAAGAATCACAGTGTCTACTTTTACGAAGACGATACCTTCCTAATCCATAAGGTCGCCCAATTCGTCAACACAGGCCTTGAGCGGGAAGAAACCGTGATTGTCGTCGCAACTGACCAACACCGAGACGATCTGAAGTTAAAACTGATAAAGGATGAGGTAATTGGCCTTTCCGCATGGAATGCAAGGAACTACGTCACCCTTGATGCTTCCGAAACACTAGCGCTCTTCATGCGAAACGGATGGCCTGATGAGCACTTATTTCTAAGTGTGATTGGACAAATTATCCAATCAGCAGCGGCTGCTAAACCTGTACGCATTTATGGTGAAATGGTAGCTGTTCTGTTTGCAGAAGGAAATTCCTTGGCGGCGATTCAACTTGAGCGTCTCTGGAATAAGCTCGCTGGGCAGCGACCTTTTTCCCTCCTATGTGGCTATCCGGCTGCTACCTTTCAAACCTCCGACATGGACTATGCCTATGAGAATGTCTGTGCCTGCCACTCTGCCGTGGACTCCAGGAAGAAGCTAGCTGCTTAGCCGCATATCCCTGCTTCTTACACTTTCCCTTCATCTTTAACCGGTGTCTGATGCGTTTCGCACGGCAGGCGCGTTGGCGACAATTTCAAAAAATAGGCTAAACCAACTACCAGCAGCAATCCAAAGAGCCTGTTCTCCCCCTGCACGGGCTCGGTAGTCCGCTAAATCATTGTTTTCCTCATCATTGACGGTGCTTTGGCAGGCGATGGAGTCGATGTTGCTGCCGACAAACGACCGGTCTTTTGGCCTAGACGCTACCAAATAGCTGTAAATCTGGCTTGACATAGTCTCCTAATCAGCCCAACCTAGGGGCCAAGACTTCCACACACATCTGCCGACGGCCTTCTGGAGGGCCCATCCGCCGACACCTTTGTGAGAAAGCGGTGGCCCAATGGGTCCGTATCTCTCTTCCGCCACATCTCCCCCTTTGCGTCTTCCTCGTCTCCTGATTGCCGAGAAGAATTTCTCGGCCATTGAACCACTCATCCGTACCTGTGGGGATGGGCGACTCGACGTAGACTTTGATGTCGCTTCCTCTCCTCGTGGCGCCGTGGGCATGTTGTTGGCCTCCTCCTATCAGCTCGTCATCAGCGGTGCGCATCTGACCGAGATGGAGGACTTCTTACTCTTGAAGCGCACACAGGCTCTTGAAACGTTTGTGCCTGTGGTGGTCACCGCCAGCGCATCAGAGAAAGAGTCTGCACGTCGAGTATTGGAACACGGTGCCTTTGATCTCATCACTACTCCTCTCGAACATGAGCAGGCGGTAGACGCCATTCGTTTGGCGTTGTGGGAAAGTAAGTTAATGACTCTGATCGCTTGCAAAGAAAAAACACTGCAAAGTTACCGTGACCACATCGCCGCTTATCCAACGGGCAACGAGATTGATAGAACATTTAAAATGACGCTTTCGGCCATTGACCAATCAATTGTTTCTTACCAACGGACCATCCTGCGGACTGAAGAATGCACTACGTCCTTCTCCGAGCTTGCGACGAAAGTGGAGTGCTACTCCAGAAAACGAGCGTTGGAACGTCTGGATACGTTGATCCACTAAGAGGAGTGTCCGTGTTCTGTCCGTGAACTCATCTCAAAAGACCCCCAGATCAACGCGACATACGATCCCCTAGCATTACAAAAACTCCTTCACTAGAGGAGCTGACAAGGGAGCCTGCGGAACTATATTCATCTGTAAACTAGGGTGCCTCCAAGTCGGACTCGGGCGAGCCATAGCTCGAACGCGGGCACGAAACCGGCTTGGACCCAGCAGCCTCTGTCTCTAGGGATATTCCCATTGACGTGCGCCTCTGAGACGCCGACACTGTAACCTACCTTACACTCCACCCACATCTGCCGACGGCCTCTTGGAAGGCCCGACCGCCGACTCTTGTGAGAAAGGCGGTCGCGACCTATGTCGAACAATCCTATTTTCGGTTCTCTAGGTATGGGACAACGGAGTGATCAACCTCAGTCTGGTAAACACGTCTGCATTTTCGCGTTGGAACGTAAAGGCGCCTTGTTCACTGCAGAGGTAGTCTGTACGGTGTGCGGTGTCTACCTCTCCTCTCAGCAGGATCGGCTACCAGGCACAAGACAAGGCCGCCCAGGGACCTGAGCATCAGCGAAACCTCTGTTGCCACTCGTGGCAGGTGTTCTAATGTCGGATACAGATACTCATGAACGAGTCTCGCCCTCCGCGGTCAAGGTACTCTTCATCGACCCCAACGAAGAAGTGAGGCAGGAGTGGGCAGATCGGCTGATGAGGTGCTCAGCGGAGTACGTCGTCCTCCAGGTAGCGGAAGGACGCACGGGCGTCAGGCTGGTCAAGTCGGAGCCGGTTGACTGCGTCGTGCTTGAGCTCGATCTACGAGATAGAAATGGATTAAGCATTCTCATGGACTTGGTTGGTAACGCCCACAACCCGCAAATTGCCGTCGTCGTACTGACCACTTTCCCCTTGGACGCTCTATGCCAACTAGCCTTCCAGAATGGCGCACAATCGTGCATGCGAAAGGACCAGATTTCAGTCGAAGACCTTGATCTTGCTATCCGAAGGGCGATTGCCGTCGTCGGTCCCAACAAGAATAGAGCTGCATAACTCATCCTTATTCTTCCTCACTGCTGGAATCTGCTACCACGCTGCTACCAGCACAGACAAACTAGCCCCATCTGGCCCCAGGTCGGGAGCATCCTGTTTTATGGTTTCTTGTGGCGTTAGGTTGTCTGAGGTAGGATTCGGGGCAATTCGTAAACCGCCGGTCGAAAATCAAGCTGCGAAGGCAACTCCTTGAATTTCAAAACGGAACATCGGCGTCAACGATGGTTGGTTCCCCTCGCCTCCACCAGTTTTTTCGATGTGTCTAATGTCCGGGCCCGGGCTTCGACATACTCAAGCCTTGATCGCGCGCGCCTAATGACTTGCCGATGGCAGAGAAGATGTGAGCTGCTTTAAAGCCCCTTCGAGACATGTTTTACCTTTCGTCTTGCACTCCTCCATCAATCTCTCTCTAGCGTTGATGCCCCGTTGGGTAAGGACAAAGCAGGTTTGCTGCCCACTGGTCGTGACTCGCCCTTGCGCATCAAAACATTTAATGCCAGCATCGCCCTTCCATCGTTCCCAATATGAACCCAAGTACCCTGCATCCCAGAGGTTGAACCATGCCACAAAAGCTATGGCAAGCGTAGAGAGGGCAACAAAAATCCATATCTCTTTACCGTGCCATGACATCGTCATCGGTCGATAAGACGAAGATTATCGAAGTAGGTGACAGCATCGGACTTCGTCCAGAGACCGATGCGTCCCTCTGTGAATGTTTTGTCGCAAAGGTCGAATACTTTTTTCTTGTCAAAGAAAACCTCTATGTGACATCCCGTCATCGTCACACGCAATTGGTGCCAGTGACGCACATCTATAACATGATCGAAGTTATTGAGAAGCTGACGAACGCCCTTTACGACTCGATAGATCCGAACATTCTGTTCCAGCGGATTGGCCCGGGTGAGGTAGTAGTTTCGGTCATCCGCCGCACGCCAGATGAGACCACCGCCCATATCGGCCTTTCCATCAACGGCTAGGAGCGATACTTCCAGTTCAAGATCGGAAGCCGTGGTGCCTTCCACTAATACAACCTTATATGCATGTTCCGCTCCCTTCCCTTGAACTTGGCCAAATACATGCGAAGGGCTTGGTGCATCATTTTTTTGGAGTACCTTCCAATCGCCGGCCGCTCGTCCATCAAACAAGGTCCCGATAACAAAGTCTCGCGGTGCGGTCCCTGGCATATCAGTGTCAAAAGTCCAATCTCGCGACTCATTTGCAGAGATTTCGCTCGAGACTATCCACATGGTTAGTGAAAAGGCCATGAACAGCCGAATACCTCGCATCCATTGAAGTGAACCGCTGATCATTAGATGCGTAGCTCCTCTCGTGTGGAGCACAGTCGTGAGATACCGACACTCAACAGCCTCGAGACTTTATCCTTGCTTCATGGCGTCGAGCCCAGCACGAAGCCCTTTAGCAACTTTATCAGCGCTATCATTGACCCAAAAATGCATGAAATAAAGGTCCGGAGATCCGTGGACTAAGTGGTTATGCAACGCCGTAATAAGGATACCCTGCTCAGTCAAAGCCTTGCTGACGCGATCGACATCATCACGCATCAACACAAAATCTCCCGTCGCAGCGACCTTCGTCCCTCCTCCAGACTGAAAATTGAATGCAGTCGCCATACCCATGCTCGGGCTCAAAGTGGCTCCCGA
>DATEEH010000005.1:0-30414 GCA_035281245.1 Nitrospira sp. | reverse complement strand
CGATTCAACTCGCACTCCCCTTGATCCCCCATCGCACCACCACCGACGCGCCCGCGTGGAAAGTCGACGGCGTTCACGACAACGGCACAACGGACGCCCAGCTGCACTTGACGGCCATCAGTCGCGAGGCGAACCAACCGCGCAGCACGGCCCTCGAGTCCGCCACGCTCCCTTCGTTTCTTCGCATCGATCGCACGTTCACGTTCGATCTCACGTGGCGCGTCACGACCGTCGTCTCCCGTACGTCACCGCTCGGCAGCGGGATCATCGAAGAGATCCCCTTGATGCCGGGCGAGGCGGTGACCTCAGACCTTCACGTCAAGAACAAGAAAGTCCTCGTCAGCTTGAGTCCTCAGCAACACACCGTCCAGTGGGACTCGCTGCTGGCCCAACAGCCTTCAGTCACGTTGACGGCGCCGGCGCAAACCCACTGGATCGAAGTGTGGCACTTGCAGATTTCCCCGCTGTGGCATCCGACCCTGACGGGACTCGCAGCCATTCATCAGAGCGCCGCCTCGGGACAGTATGCCCCCGAATATCATCCCTGGCCCGGGGAACAACTCGCCATCGCATTGACCAAACCGATTGGCGCCGAAGGCAGCACGCTCACCATCGATCATAGTCAACTCACCGTCACGCCCGGGCATCGGGCGACAGACACGACGCTGAACCTTTCCATTCGAAGCAGCCAGGGTGGACAACATCCCGTCACCCTGCCCGAAGGGGTCACGCTCACGAAGGTCATGATCGACGGCACTTCCCACCCACTCCAACTCGAGGACCGGGTGGTTCGGCTGCCGATTCACCCCGGGAGCCAACAGGTGAATTTAAGTTGGCAAGCCCCCCTGGGGATCGAGGCACGGTACGTGACGCCAGCCGTCGACCTGGGCGTCCCGAGTGTGAATAGTTTTCTTCACCTGTCGCTCCCCCGCGACCGATGGTTGATGTTCGTGCAGGGCCCCTTCATCGGCCCCGCCGTCCTGATGTGGGGCGTGCTGGTCATGCTGATCGCAGTTGCCTATGGGCTCGGTCACATTCCCATCACCCCGCTGCGGATGATCCACTGGGCCTTGCTTGGACTCGGACTCACGCAAGTCCCCATCTACGCCAGCTTCATCGTCATCGTCTGGCTCTTGGCGCTTGGCGCACGACAATCGCTCAAGCCGGATCTGATGAAGCCGTGGCATTTCAATCTGCTGCAACTCGCCCTCGGCGCTCTCACCGTGATGGCGCTCGGCGATTTATTCTGGGCCATTCGACAGGGATTGCTGGGAGATCCGGACATGAGCGTCGCGGGGAATGGGAGCCACGCCTATCTGTTGAAATGGTATCAAGACCAAAGTGGAGAGACGCTCCCGCAAGCCGCCGTCACTTCCGTTTCGATCCTCTGGTATCGTGCGATCATGTTGGCTTGGTCAATCTGGCTCGCGCTTGCCCTGACACGCTGGCTCAAATGGGGCTATGCCTGTTTCACGACGGAGGGGTATTGGAAGCCACTCAAACCCATACTGGCTCCTCCGGGCATGGCCGTCGCACCCGGAAGCCCTGCGAGTAAAGAGTAGATTCGGAGTAGAGGCAGCGGCCATTGAAATTGAAGTTCGCTGCCGATTATTCGGCACGCTGCCGATAAGACGACAGAAATCCTTCGTCACCCGTATCTTCCCTCCCACTAGAAGTCAGCTCGCTTTCACCAACAATGCGCGTGCTTTTCATCACTTGTGGTGCAGACCGAGGCGACTCCGTCCCTGGCACGGTCTCTGCGGTAGTGCACCTGACAAATGGATGAAGCTGAAGGATAGTACTCGAGGGCGAACGAAGGGAGCCAATACCGTGTCGTCTTGGATAATCATCATTTTCGCGTACGTCATCATCGCCGTGGGAATTTACAACATCGTGGGTTCCGCCAACCATCCTTGGTTGTTTTGACATTCAGGGGTTGCATTTCCTCTCACGGCCACGCACCTCGTTTCGTTTAGGTGAGGGGGATGCGGCTCTTGTTGTGAGCCAACCACGTCTCGAAGTTCTGCAGCGAGGGGTTCAGGGCACGGGCAATCGCAGGGTCGCGCGGCCCTGCGCTCCCGTTGCTCCCACCACTGCAATGATTTTCTCCTCAGCCATGATCGTCGCTCCTTTCAATCGCGCGCGCGAAGTGCGATCTCAGATTTCACATCTCAGATCTCAAATAAAATAATTGTCGTGGCGGACGCAAATGTCCTTCCACTCCTCCTCAGTGAACGTTTGGCCCGCGGCTTTGGCGGCAATGGCTTCGAAGTAGCCCTCGCGTGGCGCGCCTGGGGCAAACAGAATCAACATCGATGAGGGCTCGTCGGAGTCGTTTTGAAAGCCGTGCACGCCGCCTTCCGGCACGAAGAGAAAATCCCCTGCTTTGGCCTCGATCCAGCGGTCACCGTTGAAGAGCCGCACCCTACCCGAGAGCACGAAGAACGATTCGGACATCGTCCGATGAAAGTGGGCAGCGGGGCCTGGCGAACGAGGGGCCGAGTCCCACCGATACAAGCCAAATTGTCCGTGTGTCGACGCTCCGTTCGCCAGATAGCGCACCGCGACATTCGAACCAATTCTCAGCTCGGGCTTCTGGTCCGCCGGCCGGAGGACCGCACTGATTTCGCCTTTCTCGCCAAAATATCGGGGATCGGGATAGGACATAGGTGCTCCTTTTTCATCTCAGATCTCAGATCTCAGATCTCAAATTTCAAATCAAGCGCTCGGTTCAGCATAGCCGGGGTCAACATACGCGGCAAGGCTCGGTGTGTCGCATTGATTGCCAAGCTCGCTTGTGATTCTACGTGGCGGGGCTGGATTGATCTCCTACAGCGCGCTTGAACGATTCGTTTTCCTGCCCGCACAAGGTGGATCGTCGCCTCCTGCGACTTGCGGGGGATGCATCAGGCGCGAGGCACGCCATCTCAAATTTCATATTTCAAATGCTCCTTCCGAGCTTGCTCGTTTCTCTTTCTTTAAGGTGAATGGTCGCTCTGCCTTCGACGCTTTTTGCGGGTGGTGCCGATCTGCCGCTCGCCCGCAGTGGGGTCCCCACACCGGGCGGGGTACGAGGACGAGCGGTGATCGGCGACAGGCCCCGCAATTTTTACATGTCTAAACCGGCGACCATTCACCTGCCATTCCATCCACTGGCAAAAGTGACAGGCGAAGTTGACGCAGAATTGTGGGATCATCGAGGTCTCTGCATTGCAGCCAGACGAAAACACATCCATTCAGTCCACTGCGAAAGGAGAACCGTCATGCCATACCTGACCGTCGGAAAAGAGAATTCGGCCGACATCGAACTGTATTACGAAGACCATGGCTCGGGGAAACCGGTCGTGTTGATCCACGGCTATCCGTTAAGCGGCGCCTCCTGGGAAAAGCAGGTCCCCGCGCTGCTGGAAGGAGGATACCGGGTCATCGTCTACGATCGGCGAGGCTTCGGCAAATCCAGCCAACCGACCGAGGGCTACAACTATGACACGTTTGCAGAAGACCTGCACAAGCTGATCACGCATCTCAAGCTGCAAGATTTCAGCCTGGTGGGATTCTCGATGGGCGGTGGAGAAGTCGCGCGTTATTTTGGAAAGTATGGCCCTATCGGCGCAAGCAAGGCCGTCATCATCGGCGGGATACCGCCGTTCCTCCGCAAAGCCGAAGACAACAAGGAGGGGGTGGATGGAGGTGTGTTCGAGGGCATCAAGAAAGCCGTGGCGAAAGATCGCTATGCCTTCTTCACGGAGTTCTTTAAGAATTTCTTTAACACCGATCAGCTGCTTGGGACACGCGTGAGCGAGGAGGTCATACGCGCCAGTTGGAATCTTGCCGCTGGGGCGTCCGCGACGGCAAGCCTGGCCTGTGTGTCGACCTGGTACGAGGACTTTCGCCAAGATCTGCACCGCATGGACGTGCCCACGCTCGTCATTCACGGTGACAGCGATCGCATCGTTCCGATTGAAGCGTCGGGGCAACGGACCGCCAAGCTCGTCAAAGGAGCGCGGCTGGTTGTGGTGAAAGGGGGACCGCACTGCATCACCTGGACGCATGCCGAGGAAGTGACGTCGGAACTGATGAGCTTCTTGGGAGAGCAACGCAAAGCCAAAGTGGCATAGAGCTGGAAGATATCTGTCGCGCTTCCGGGTCCTGCCGCTGACCAGCCCAACTGTCCTCGCACCCCGCCCGGTGTGGGGCCCCGCTGCAGGCAGTTGGGCCCCCAGGTCAACGTCACCCAAAAGCGCGACAGGGTATGACCGCGCAAATCGGAGAAGCGCCATCATTTCCTTTATAGGGAAAAAGGAAACGAGCGAGCTTGGAAGGATTATTTGAGATATGAGATTTGAAATCTGAGATCGTGCTTCGCGCGTAGCGAGCAAGCTCGGAATGAGCATTTGAGATATGAGATTTGAGATGGCGAGCCTCGAGCCCATACACCGCATAACCGGAGCTGGCGGACTACGGCTGGCCGTGCACGAATATGGCCAGCCTGCAGGGAAGCCGATTGTCCTGATTCACGGGATCAACCAATGTTCTCTCGTCTGGGAGCAGCAATACAGAAGTGTCCTGGCGGAAGAATTCCGGTTGGTGTGCCCCGATCTTCGCGGTCATGGAATGTCGGACAAGCCCACGGACCCCGAATATTACAACCAGGCCACCCTTTGGGCCGACGACGTCCAGGCAGTGCTCAAGGCGCTTTCGTTGCGCAAGCCCATCCTCGCAGGCTGGTCGTATGGCGGTTACGTCATCAATGACTACCTCGCCAAGTATGGCCAGGACGCGATCGGCGGACTCAATTATGTCTGTGCTGGTGTGGTCATGGGCGGAGCGAACACGACCCAATTGCTCGGTCGCGATTTCATCAACACGATCCCAGGGTTATGTTCGGACAATCTCGAAGACAATATTCAAGCTGTACGCAAGCTCATCCGAGTTTTGTTTGAACGACAACCGTCTCAGGAGGAAATTGAGATACAAGTCGCCTACAGCATGGTCGTGCCGCCCACGGCTCGGCTCGGGATGTTCTCCCGTACCATCGACTGCGATGCCGTGATGAAAAAGCTCACCATACCCGTCCTGATTACGAGAGGAGAAAAGGACCGCGTCGTGACGCTCGCCCACACCGAGCTCCTCTTGGCAGCCATTCCTCTTGCCAAGATCTCGGTGTTCGAAGGCGCTGGGCATAGCCCGCACTTGGAAGATGCAGAGCGATTCAATCGCGAACTGGGTCAATTTGCCCGGCAGTACGCGGGGTAGGACTTGAGCCGGTTAGGGCGACGGCTCGACGGGAAAAGGAAAGGGGACAGTCGCCTGTCCCCTTTCTAGCTCGCTTCTTCTGTAAGACTTCTATTACCGCAACGGCTCTGTTCTTGCCGGGGGCTGGGTCGCAACGGGTGGCTGCGTCACCACAGGCGGCGGTATCACGATCGGTCCCGTACCCTTCACTTCCGCTTCGAACTCGTCTTCTGAAATTTCTCTCACCTCCGTCGACTGCAGGGTGACATTGCTTCTCGTCCTCTCATCCTTGATTGTGACCGCTCCCCCTTCCTCTTTGTCGATATCTGTCGTGTAGTAGGTCTTGCCGGAGGCGGGATCCGTCACACGATAGTAATTGGTACAACCGGTCACCATGAACATCAACCCACATACAAGTAGCCCTCTGATCACATAGGCGTTCATACGTCCTCCTCTTTCTATCAAGTGTAAGGACGTTTCCGAGATTTGCCTAACAGGGATTATCCTAGGTGGAGAAAGCGAGGTGGATAGGCCCTTCCTGCGTACACGAGGGAAAATGCAGTGCGCTGCCCATGCTTGGAGAAAGGACGGGCGATGACCTGGTCGGTCCCTGTGCTCGCGGAAGGCGGCACACCAGAAAGGGAGGTCGAAGGCGGATGGTCGTTCCTGCTCAGCGAGGAGTGAACCGCAGGCCCGTGTCACTGCTTGGCTCCGCCAACTTGCTCCGTCCCGGACTGCGTCCGAACGGACCTTCGAACACGGCGTCTCGCCATCGCCCAGAGGCGAGCGCAGTGACACAGGCCTGCACTCCTCGCAAATCGCAGGTCACGACTATCCGCCTCCGAGGAAGCAAAGCGAGCGAGCTTGGATTGACCAATATTCGAGCGGTGCTCCTCTGGGACACGGCGCGTCTCGACGCGCCAAGGGTGGGCGGGTGAGAAGGTGCGCACGTTGGAACCGATCCAGGCCATGCCCTGACAGCGCACTGCACCGCTCGCAAGTCGCAGGTAAGGCACTATCCACCTCTATAGAGAAAACGAGCAAGCTCGGAAGGGCCGCCGCGGGTCCTGTCCTCGATGATCATTCGTCCTCGCACCCCGCCCGGTGTGGGGCCCCGCTGCGGGCGAACGATTCATCGAGACCACCCGCTTAAGAGAAAAGTTGGAGGATTTGCGCCTGAGACGACCGCACCGATGTGGGCCCTGCAGTTTATCCATCGCTTGAGCAGAAGACGACCATCTCACTTTACGCACTTTGCTTCCCAGTCGGGTCCCGTCCCGACGGTGCCGAGGATGGTGACTTCTTGTCCCGCCTGGATACTACACGTGATGCGCAGCGGCGATGAGGATGCCCAGATGACGGGCAGCTCTTCGTCCGGAGTCGCACCCATCGGGGACGGAGGTGCGCCCGTCATCGATCCCGATCTGATTATGGGCGTGTCTATCCTTGG
The DNA here is from genome assembly GCA_035281245.1 of Nitrospira sp. Taxonomy (GTDB): domain Bacteria; phylum Nitrospirota; class Nitrospiria; order Nitrospirales; family Nitrospiraceae; genus Nitrospira_C. The sequence continues at coordinate 23,729 of DATEEH010000005.1, read as the reverse complement.
CGCCAATCGCTTGGCACTCAGCTCGAGATTGTGGTCACCCGGCAACAGTGCGAAATCGGCGCAGACATTGGGGACGACCTTGTCGTCGATCCGCACGATCATGATCGTCAGTCCCGGCCCCGTTTTGCAGGCACTGCGTACGATGGCGACTTGCTCCTTAGGGAGTGACGCGCCTTCATACATCTGTACCGGGCTCGCCCTCAGGCCACAGCCGGCAGCGAAGAGGGACACTATGATGAAGCAGCCACCAAAGAATTGTGCTGAAATCTCAAATCTCATATTTCAAATCTCAAATGAACTCCCAAACCGCAAATCTAAATCTCAAATCTCAAACTGAAGAACACTTCAGGATGCAGTGGATGCCGGGGACCATCCTCCGCCCAGGGCCTTGTAAAGCTGAACGACCGAGACAAGATGCAGTCGGCGCGTGGACGCCAGCGAAAGTTCGGCATCGAAGAGATTGCGCTGGGCAATCAGGACGTCCAAATAATTGGCAATTCCGCCGGTATAGCGAAGATTCGCCAGACGCAGTGCCGACTGCAGCGCCTTCACCTGCTTTTCTTGCGCCCCCACCTGCTCCACGGCGGTCGTCACCGCGACCAACGCATCCTCCACTTCTCTGAAGGCGGTAAGGATCGTCTGCTCATATTGGGCCACGGCCTGGCCCGCTTGGGCTTGCGTGGCCTCCTGTTGAAAGCCCAACACCTGCGCGTTGATCAAGGGTGCGGCTACGCCGGGACCAACCACCCCAAAAAAGGTCTCGTTGTTCACGAGTTTCGACAATTGAGGACTCGATACGCCCAGAATGCCCGTGAGGCTGATCTTTGGAAAACGGTCGGCCTTGGCCTGACCGATCCTCGCGGTCGCGGCGGCCAGCTGCAGCTCCGCTTGCATGACGTCCGGGCGGCGCTGCAGCAACTCTGCGGGAAGCCCGGCGGGCACGAGAGGCGGCATCACTTGTTCCGTCAAGGCACGCCCCCTCGTGATTCCGGCCGGATTTCTTCCGAGCAACACGCTGATTTCGTTTTCCTTCTGCACCATCTGTCGTTTCAACTCGGCGATGCGGGCGGCGGCGTTCGCCTGCTCGGCTTCGAATTGATCGACATCGAGTTGGTTGATGTAGCCCACGCGGAATCGCGCCTTCGCAAGTTTCACCGACTCATCCCACGCCTTCAATGTGCGCGTGGCGATTTCCAGTTGCAGATCGAATTGCCGAAGCTCGAAATAGGCCTGGGCCACACCGCCCACGATCTGGAGGATGATCGCTCTCCGGTTCTCCTCCCGGGCGAGCAGGTCTCCGAGCGCCGCCTCATTGGAGCGACGGATGCGTCCCCAGAAATCGAGCTCCCACGAGAGATTGCCTTGAATATAGTAGTTGAAGACATTGGGGAAGCCGGGGAAGCCCACGTTTCTCGTGTTGCCGAAGGCCGGGGCATTCACCGTCGCGCTCATCTGTGGCACAAAATCAGTTTTCGCGACGAGCAGCCGCGCGGCGAACTCGTCGACGGTCGCAACCACCCGCTTGAGGTCTTTGTTTTCCTCCAACGCGATGCGAATCAGTCGCTGAAGCTCTTCATCGCGATAGAGTTCCCACCACGGAACATTGGCGAGGGACTGCACGTCTGTTGCCTCCCCGGCCATGCGAAAGGCGTCGGATACGGGGACGTCCGGCCGCGCATAGTCGGGCCCCACTTTGCAGGAAGCCAGCAGCCACACCAGCGCGAGCAACAGGATGCGGAGGATGGTGGAAGGCATGATCGTCACCTCCCAGTTGCGATGGGTTTCTTCTGGGGCACTACCGATGGCTCCCTCGCCACCCGGCCGGTGACCCACTGGTTCATTTTTCCGATCAGCACAAAAAACAGAGGCACAAAAAAGATGGCAAGAAATGTGGCCGCCAGCATGCCGCCGAGCACCCCGGTCCCGATGGATCGGCGGCTGGCAGCGCCGGCGCCAGTCGCGATGACCAGCGGCAGGACGCCCAGAATGAAGGCCATCGAGGTCATGATAATGGGACGAAACCGCAGCCGGGCCGCCTCGACTGCCGACTCGACCAGCGAGCGGCCCTCGTGATGGTGCTGCTGGCTCGCAAACTCTACGATCAGGATGGCATTCTTGGCGGACAGTCCGATGAGGGTGACCAACCCGATCTGGAAGTATATGTCGTTGTTCATGCCGCGCAACCACACCGCCGACAAGGCGCCAAAGACGCCGAAGGGCACGGCCAGGATCACGGCAAAGGGCACGGTCCAACTTTCGTACTGCGCCGCCAGGACCAGAAACACCATCAGGAGACCGAACGCGAAAGCGAGCACCGATTGGGCGCCCGCCTTCCGCTCCTGGAACGAAATCCCGCTCCAATCGATCCGATACCCTTGCGGCACCAACACCTCCTGCGCCACCCGTTGAAGCGCGTCCAGCGTTTGTCCGGAGCTGGCACCCGGACTCGAAGCGCCGAGCACCAGGGCGGTATTGAACCCGTTGAAATGCGTCACTGGATCCGGCCCGCTCGTCGATTCGGTGGTCACCACGGTGTCGAGGGGAATCATGGCATGGCCTTGGCCCTGGCCGTTCATGGCCCGCACATAAATTTTGGAAATGTCCTGCGGCGCCGAGCGATATTGGGCCTCCGCCTCGGTCTGCACCCGATAGACCCGGCCGAATTTCACGAAGTCGTTGATATAAAAATTCCCGAAGTAGGCCTGCATGGTGTCGAAGACCTCCGAGATCGGCACTCCTAATGCTTTGGCACGGTCGCGGTTGACCGTGGCGTACAGTCGGGGCGCCGTCACACGGAAGCTGGTGCTGATGCCGCCGATCGCCGGGTCTTGCTTCGCCTTCGCCACGAACTCTTTGGTCACAGCGGCAAATTTTTTAAAGTCGCCGCCGCTGGGATCCTGGATCTGGACGGAGAACCCTCCGGTGGCGCCGAGGCCACGGATCGACGGTGGGTTGAAGGCCAATACGACGGCGTCGCGGAATTTCCCGAATTCCTTGAACGCGCCGGCGATCAAGGCCTTCGCATGCCACTGCGGGTCCTTCCGTTCATCCCAGGGTATGAGCGGCACGAAGGTGGTCGCCATGTAGGTCCCGCGGGTATTGAAGACGAAATTCTGGCCGACCAATGCATTGGTTCCGTACACGGCGGGATTCGAGATAAAAAATCCTTCGACTTTATCCATGACGGCGAGAGTCCGTTTCTTCGAGGCGCCGTCGGGAAGCTGCGCGACCACGATGATGTAGCCTTGGTCTTCGTCAGGCAGAAATCCCGACGGCGTGACGCGGAACAGCGCCAGCGCCAGGCACGCGACAAAGCCGAACAAGGCAAGCGAGAGAAGCGAGCGTCCGATGGTATGGCCGACGGCACCCGCATAGCGCGTCTGGGCCCATCCGAAGAACCGGTTGAAATGCGCGAACACTCCTTTCCTGGACGCATGACGCGGTTTCAGGATCAACGCGCACAGCGCCGGGCTCAGGGTCAACGCCACGAAGCCGGAAATCGCGACCGAGATGGCGATGGTGATCGCGAATTGTTTGTACAGCTGGCCGGTAATGCCGCCCAAGAATCCCACCGGGACGAAGACCGCGGCGAGGACCAGCACGATGGCGATCACGGGGCCGGTTACCTCCTCCATCGCCTTTTTCGCGGCGTCCTTCGGCGACAGGCCTTCTTCGATGTGGCGCTCGACATTCTCAACCACGACGATGGCGTCATCCACGACGATGCCGATCGCCAGGATCATGCCGAAGAGCGTCAGCGTATTAATGGAGAACCCCAGCGCGGCCATGCCGGCAAATGTCCCGATGAGCGACACGGGCACCGCCACCGCCGGAATCAGCGTCGCACGCCAGGACTGTAAAAACAGATACACGACGAGGATGACCAGGATCATCGCATCGCGCAGGGTCTTGACCACCTCTTCGATCGACACTTCGATAAACCTCGTGGTGTCATAGGGCACGTCATACGACACGCCGGGCGGGAAGGTCTTCGACAACTCATCCATCCGCTGGCGGACTTGTCTGATCGTGTCGAGCGCGTTGAACCCCGGCGCCAGAAACGTCACGAGCAGCGCCGTGGGCTTTCCCCGATACCGCCCTTCCAGGTCGTACGATTGCGCGCCGAGTTCGATCCTGGCCACATCCTTCAAGCGGATCATGGAGCCGTTGGGCATCGCTCGCACGATCATCTCCTCGAAGTCCTTCACCTCCGTCAGGCGGCCGCGCGTGATAATGGGAATCGTGAGCTCGTTTTCCTGCGGCGTCGGCTCGCGCCCGATCAATCCGGCGGGAAAGTCCCGATTCTGTTCGCGGACGACGCTGACGATGTCGCTCGGGGTCAGATTGAGTTGCGCCATGCGTACCGAGTCGAGGACCACCCGCATGCTGTAGTTCTGTTGCCCGAAAATATAGGCGTCGCCGACGCCCGGGATGCGCCTGATGTCGTCGACCAGACGGACCGTCGCGTAATTGGCGAGAAAGAACGCATCGTACTTGGGATCGGTCGACTGCAAGATTAAGACGCCCAGGAGATCGGTCGAGAGTTTTTTTACCGTCACGCCTTGACGAAGGACTTCCGGCGGCAGTTGGGGTTCTGCGAGTTTCTCGCGGTTCTGGGCCTGGACCTGCGCAATGTCGATGTTGGTCTTGATCTCAAACGTGAGGCGGAGGGTCATGTGCCCGTCGTTGGTGCTCGTAGAGTCGTAGTAGAGGAGGTTGTCGATGCCGGGAATCTGCAGTTCGATGACTCGAGCGACGGAATCCGCCACCGTCTCAGCGCTGGCCCCGGGATAGTCGGCGTCGATCTGCACGACCGGCGGGGTGATTTGCGGAAACTGCGCGATGGGCAGGGTCACCATCGACACGAGGCCGATCACCACGATCACAATCGAAAGGACCGAGGCGAAGATCGGCCGATCGATGAAAAACCGCGGGCTCATTTGGACGCTTCGGTATTCGGCGCCGAGGCCGGCGTCCCGGATCGTTCGACCTCCACGGGCACCGGCTTGACGGTCGAATCAGGGACGATGCGTTGCAGACTATCGACGACGACTTGTTCTCCCGAGGCCAAACCTGCCTCGACCAGCCATTGGTTGCCCTGCCAGGCGGTCGCCTTGACGTCCCGGATCTCGACCTTGTTCTCGGCGCTGACGACATACACGATCGGACCTCTCGGCCCTTGCAACACCGCTCGTTGCGGTATGAGCACGACGCTGCTCCTTGAGACCCCGTGGAAGCGAACCGTCACGAACTGACCGGGAATGATGATGCCGTCACGGTTGGGAAACGTGACGCGCGCCGGCCGTTCGCCGGTGTCGCTGCGCAGACCGACATCGAGCAGGTCCAGCGTCCCTTCCTCCGGATACTGACTGCCGTTGAGAAAGATGAGCGTGCCGGTGAGCTTGTAAACCCCGGGATGCTGGATCTTCTTGGCGGCGATATCCTCCCGCCGCTTGATCAAGAAGGCCTCCGGCGCGTTGACGACGACATACATCGGATCGATCTGGTGAATGATCGTCAGCAAATCGGTCTGCGCCGACACCAAGCGGCCTTCATACACGCGTGTTCGCTCGACCAATCCCGTGATCGGCGCGACGATGACGGTGTTGTTGAGATCAAACTTGGCCTTGATCAAATCTCCCTTGGCCGTGTCGAGGGCAGCCTTCGCCGACAGTTCTTCCGCCACCGCATCGTCGAAGTCCTTTTGACTCACGGCGTGCTCTGCCAAGAGCGGCTTCACGCGAGCCAGGTTTTGCTTGGCTTGCACGAGGCGCGCCTCGGATTGAGACACCCGGCCCGTGGCGCTCGCCACGGCCGCGCGGAATGGCACCTCGTCGATCCGATACAGCCGATCGCCCTTCTTGATTTCCCTCCCCTCCTGGAAATAGCGCTCTTGGATGATGCCGGTCACCTGCGAGCGAATTTCCACGATGCGCGAGGCTTCCGCTTGGCCGATGAACTCCGGCTCGTCGGGTACTGAGGTGGGGGTGACCGTCATGACCCCGATTTCCGGGATCTGAGGCGCAGGCGAGGACTGGACTTCTCCCTTGCAGCCGGACACGACGAGGAAGGCCATGAGGGGCACAGTCCACATGGCCAGGGCTTGAATCGTTTTCCCCTTGAGAGTCGTGGTCATCGCTACTTCTTCGTACCGCGCTGATCTGCCTTTGAAGGTCTGCGATTTGTCGATCGATAGTTCAACGGATGAGCGGGTCCCTTAGTCTATCGTCAGCACCGCGCGGAATCTCGCCTTGCCGCTCAGCATGCGCTCATAGCCGGCAGCAGCTTGATCAAGCGGAAAGGTCTCGATCATGGCGCGAATCCCCGTCCGCGCACAAAAGTTCAAGGTATCTTCCGAATCTTTGGCGGTGCCCGATGGCCATCCCCGTATGGACCGCCGGCTCATGATCAGCTGCACCGGTGTCACGTTGATGGGATCGGTCGATGCGCCGACGACCAGCAGCTGCCCGCCAAGGCCCAGACCGTCGATGAGCGCCGACATGGATTTACTGTCTGGAGCGGTTGCAAGGATCAGCGAGGCGCCGCCAAGGCGCGTGAGCTCTTTCGCGGGATCGACGGCATTCGTGTCGAGGTAGCGCGTCGCGCCAAGCTTCAACGCAAGGGATTCTTTGTCCTGGCCTCGACCGATGGCCACCGTGTGGAATCCCATCTTGCTCGCGAACTGGATGCCCAGATGGCCCAGTCCCCCGAGACCCTGTACGGCCACCAGGGCGCCCGCGCGGGCCCCACCATGCCGCAGGCTATTGAAGGTCGTGACGCCCGCGCACAGAATGGGGGCCGCTTCGGCCGGCGAGAGCGCATCTGGAACCGCTGCCACGGCTTCGCTTCTTGCAATCATGTACTGCGCGTATCCGCCGTCTTCCTGGAACCCGGTCACTTGGAAATATTGGCAACCCATAAAATCGCCGCGACGGCAAGCATCGCAGTGACCGCAATGGCCGCCATGCCAGCCGACACCGACGCGTTGGCCTTTTTTCCATGTCGTCACGCCGGCGCCGATCTCGTCGACGACTCCGGCCACCTCGTGGCCCGGGACACGCGGGTATTGCAGTCCCGGCCAATAGCCTTCTTTCACAAACATGTCGCTATGACAGATTCCACAGGCTTGCACCCGGATGCGGATCTGGTTGTCCTTTGGTACGGGAATCTCTCGCTTGACGAGTTCGAACGGCCCGCCTGGCGAGCGGATTTGAACGGCGGTCATCTGTGGCATGCCGGCCTCCTTGAGATTCGAACGCTTATTCTTCTCCGGACGAGGACTTCACCAATCTAGATGAGCCATTCGCGGAAGGAGGGGAGAAGATGGCTGACCTTCTGGCGCCTTGCATCATAAGCCGCCCTGCAGTCACGCGGTGAGGATTGCGAGCAGTATTGCACAGGGAATGAGCCACCCGCCCCTGTCAATTCTGACAGTGAACCACCTAGGGATTTCCCTTGTCCACGATCTCGCTGGCCGGCCACCAGGTGCGCTGCTCGGCCCGGTGGAGCGTCGAGGACTTCCTGCCGCCTATCCTGGAAAGCAAATTTCACCGCGCGGCGGTCTCGAGCAGCGTTTCAATCTTCGCATCGAGATCCCTGGCGACCACGAGAGCTTCCTCGCTACCGTATGGAGCGAGCAGGCTCTCCATCGAGTCATACGACAAGTGCACGCCGTCATCGCGTTCATCGACCAGGATCGTGACCGGTGCGTAGGAGGCCGCATCGGGAACGATCTTTGCCATCTCCTTCATGATGATCGGATTGCCGACGACGAGGCGGAGGATCTTCGGCCCTCGTCCTCCTCGTTCCTTGCGCAGGACTTCGCCGGCGTCAAAGCGGACGAACTCCATCAGACCTGAGAAGCCGATCGACTCATGAACCACTTTTTCCACATCGGCAAGGGTTGTGGCCGTGACGACTGCTTTGTGGAATGCGTTCATGTCTGGACGGCCTATGGTCGCCGTGAGTCTTCGTAGACACTCTTCGAATGGCCTCGTGGAGACAACGCTGATTCTCCTGACCTGGATTTCTTTCGTTGACATCGTCTCGCTCCCGCCTTCTCTCGTTACGCAGTCGTCGTGAGAAGATCTTCCGTGCCTTGCTCGGCGACGGACTGAGGCTTCACCACACGATCATGAACCGGTGCCGCAGGCGTGCGGTCGATCAGAAGACTGAGCAATTCCGGCCGACTGTAGTGGCCGCGTGAGTCCATGAGCTGCTTGCGCTTGTCGATGAGCGTAAAGTCGAGGTCGGCGATGACGACGCCTTCGCCGGACCGGATCGGTTCCCCGATCAGACTTCCATCGGGTGCCACGATCGAGGTAAAGCATCCGCCGCTGATGGGGCCGATGCCGCACCCCGTGTCCTTCATGAGTTGTGCCTGCTGATCGGCCTCCAGCCACGCCGTCGCACAGACGACGAAGCACCCGGACTCCAGCGCGTGCTGCCGGATGTTGATTTCCGTCTGTTGGGCAAACAGATCGCCGAAGATGGAGCCCGGGTACATGGCCGAGTGAATCTGCTCGCCGTCGGCCATCATCGCGTATCGTGCCAACGGATTGTAATGTTCCCAGCATGCCAGCTGACCAATACGGCCGACCTCGCTGTCGACGGCACGCAGTCCCGAGCCGTCTCCTTGCCCCCAGATCATGCGCTCGTGATAGGTCGGCGAGATCTTGCGGCGCCTTTGAAGCAAGGTGCCGTCGGCGTCGAAGAGCAGTTGAGTGTTGTACAGGCTTCCGCCGTCGCGCTCATTCACGCCGATGGATACCACCATCCGCGACTGCCTGGCCGCTTTGCTGATGGCGTCCGTGGAAGGGGAAGGGACGGTGACGGCCTGGTCAAGCAGCTTCCGCTGCTCGGGGCCTACGATGTTCTGAAAGGGAGACTGGACAAAGGAAAAGTACGGGTAGTAAGGCACCACGGTCTCGGGAAACGTCGCGAACTGTATCCCCTGCCGGCCCAGTTCGTGGATCTTCCGCACGACCTTTTCGACCGTTCCCTCTCGGCTATAGAGCACCGGACTCAGTTGGACCGCGGCAGCTTTGACGACTCCCGCCGACATCTTCTTCGCCTGACGCTGTTCTCCAGGAAGGCTTGTGTCCATTTTTGCCTCGCTTCTGCGATCTTCAGTGAGAGGGAGACGCTCCCTCAGGTATGGTGAACGTCACTACCTCGGACTGATCAGGGACGCCCTGATGGACGGCGTTCACCAATTCGATCCGGATCTTGTGCGGCCCGGGCGGCAAAAGGGCCACGTCGATCGGGGCAGTACTCATGTGCGCCCACAACCAAGGCAGGTCGTCCACGTGTATATGCAGATGTCCAACCCGTGGAGACGCGTTGAGGTGGTCCTTGCCGGACATCGGTCCGATGTTTACGTTCTCCGCCCTCCACGTGATCCAGACGACGCCCTTAGCCAGCAGATCGGGAACCGGCGGGTCCACGATCAGTTTGGCGGCAGGCTCGTTGGCCGGTGCAGATGTTTCGGCCCTGGCCGCGACCAGGCCGCATGCGATCGCCACGGCAAACAACAAGAAAGCAATCCGTTTCATAACGCCTCCTTTAATTAAGTATTCTGCGACCTGATTAGAACAGCCGGCGGAGCGATACAGAGTAGTCCCTAGCAAAGCGAACTTACGCCTACGCCCGATCCGGAAGTGAAGTAACTGGGGCGAACCCTGGTCACTGGGAATTACACTGGAAGGGAGAAGTCATGCCAATCCACTGGCCAGCGTGGCCGGGTCCGGCTCCGGTTCGTCGGGAGAAGGACCTCCGGATTGGATCCGTCGGCTGAACACAGCGGCGGCGACGCCCAACGAGAACAGCACGAACCCGATTCCAATCACGCTGGTATGCTCGTTCATGTGTTCGGTGAGCCATCCGAAAAACGAGATGCCGGCAAGCGACGTCGCCGTCGCGATCGCCGTATAGATCGCCATGACGCGCCCGACCATGTCGGCCGGCACGAACTCTTGAATCATGCTCCAGGCAATCGGCGTCCACGTGCCGAACCCCATGCCGATGATGGTCACGAGCACGGTGGCGATCACGAGGCTCTGCGTCCAGACAAGCCCGCAGAGGGCGAGGCTTCCAATCACGCACGAGATCGCGATCACTCGCACCCGCTTGTGCGTCTCCCATTGGGACAAGGGCACGAGCGCCAGCGAGACGAGAAATAAGCCGATGCCGAGCCAGGACCAGAGATAGCCGACTTCCACCGGTCCCAAGGCCAGCATTTTCTTGCCAAATACCGGGAACAAGGTGGTGTAGGCGCCGGCGGCGAATGTGTAGATGGACGCCAGGCCGATCAATATCAAAATCGTCCGCTGGGAGAACAGCGAGTATCGGATGCCGTCCATCAGGTCTTGGAATGTCGCCGCAGCCGCGCCGGCCTCCGGATGCGAGGGCCTGGTCCATGGCAGTTTGATCGGCACGAGGCAGAGCGCCGAGGCGAAATAGATCAAGGCATTCGCGCACAGCACTTCCTGCGAGCCGGCGAAGGCGATCCCCAGACCACTGAGCGCCGGGCCGATGATGATGCCGATGCTCGTCGTGCTCTGCAGCATCGCATTGGCGGCGACGTAGCGGGACCGGCCGACCAGAAATGGAACGGATGACGAGAGCGTCGGCACGAACATCGCCGTCGCAATGCCATAGAGAAACACCAGGACGTACAGCATGTCGACCGTAAAGACGTCGATCGAGAGAATGCAGGGGATCAACCCGATCAGAATCCCGCGGGCGACGTCGGTGATGATCAAGATGGCTTTTTTCGGCAGACGGTCGACCGTCACGCCGATGAGCGGACCAAGGAGAATGGGGGAAAGCGTCTGCAGCAAACCGATGACACTGGTTTTGAGCGCCGAACCGGTGACCGAGTACACGAACCAAAGCAGCGCGAGGCGGCTGACGCCGTCGGCGACTTGCGATAGGACCTGGCTCCACCAGATGAGCGAGAAGTCACGGCTGAGGAGCCATCGGTTGTGTGCAAGCATCCGAGACCTTCTCTACTGACAATAGCCGGTTTGGGCGGCGAAAGACAGAGGCGGGGCATGAGGGCTGTTGATCTCCTTTGCTCGCCGAACGCGCACACTAGGAAGGGGTACAGGAAGTGGATGGTAACCTTCTGCTCCAGCGTGGGATAAACCGCATGCCCCTGTCGTTGCTTGGCTCCGCAAACTTGGTCCATCCCGGACTTCGTCCGAACGGACCTTCAGACACTGCGTCTCGCCATCGCCTTCGGCGACCACAACGACAGGGGTCATGCATCCCCCGCAAATCGCAGCGAGGTCACCATCCACCTACATTTAAAGAGCGAAAAGCGTCCTGGTGCGCAGTAGGAGATCAATCCAGCCCCGCAAGCTTGGAAAGAGCATTTGAGATCTGAAATTTGAGATTTGAGATGGCGCCTCGCACATTGAGCTTGGAGAGTTGCCTAGAAACAAAGCTCTCCACCCACCAGGGAGGATGGAGAGCGACTCAAGTCCGCGGGAATACGTTATCAGGCGGCGGCGGGCTGCAGTTGTGTGGCTTGGGCGTGACGAGAGAAGTAGGTCGCCACATAGGCTGTCAGCAACAACACGAGACCAAGACCCACCAGGCTTTGAGCCGGGCCGATCGCATCTGCAATCCACCCGAAGCCCGACATGCCCACCATCGCTGCCGCCATGGATCCGGTGCTGAACGTCGTAAGCACGCGACCCATGAGATGCGAGGGCGTGACCTCCTGAAGCAATGCCCACACGACAGGATTGAGGACAGCAGCGCCCGCCCCCACCAGGATCACAAAGCCGGTCGCCAGGAGCGGGGATTCCAGAGCCGCGAGCGTGCAAGTCGCCAGTCCGCCCACCGTCGTCCCGCTGACGAGAATCTGCATCCGGCTCCGCACGTCGTTCTTCTGCCTAAAGGCCAACCACGAGGAAGCGGCAAGCATGCCCGCGCCCAGGGCCGACCAGAGCCAGCCGAGTTGCACCGGCCCCACCTGCAGGAGTTCCTTCGCATACACCGGCAGGACGAACACGAAGGCGCTGGCACCCAGATTGAAGAGCGCCGTAATGACGACCAGCAAAAATACCGTCGAGCGATTGCCGAAGACGAAGCGGAACCCAATGGACAAATCGCTCAGCAACGATCCAGGTTGCGAAGCCGCTCCCTTCTGCTCAGCAATGGCCTCGTGGCTTCGAATCGGCATGAGACAGAGCGCTGAGATGAAGAAGGTGGCTGCGTTCACATACAGGACATGCTGCGCGCCGATGAAGGCAATCAGCACTCCGCTGACGGCGGGTCCCAACAGGCTGCCGATATTGTTGGTGCCCTGGATGAGCGCATTTGCCGAAACGAGTTCGTTTCGCCGGACCAGCAGCGGCACTGCCGACACCAGCGCCGGGCCAAAGACGGTGGAAACCATCGACTGTAGGAAGATGAGGACAAACAGTCCTTCGATGCTCAGATGGCCCAGTCCGTATAATGCGGGGATCAAAAAGGTTAGCCCGGTACGAATCAGATCCACCCCGATCATAACCGGTTTCTTCCGCAGACGATCGAGATAGACGCCGATGAGCGGACCAAAAAGCAACGGCGGCACCGTCTGAATCAGACCCACCGTCGCGATCATCATGGCCGAGCCGGTCAGCTCGTAGACGAACCACAGCAACGCGACCTTATTGAGGCCCTCACCGATTTGAGACGTGACTTGCCCCCACCACAACAATCCAAAATCCCACGTTTTGATCAGCCGCCAACCTCTGCTCTCGTTGTCCATTTCAACGACCCTCCTGACGCCCCGTGATGCTACTTACTAAAGCAAAGGACAGACCAGGGTGCTGCCAGAGCGGACTAGAAAACTAAAGGCAGAATAATGGAGGAGTTTCTAAGAACGTGTAAGCGCCTGCTTACGCTTCTCTGAGCTTTCGAAGTGAAAAACCCGATGATTCTGTGGCACTTTTGCGCCTCGGTCTGTAGGGCCGTACCGCTAGCAAAGGCTCCAGTAACACATCCCGTAGGTCCTAGGGTCATGCAGGTAGGAGATCAGCTTACATTCTATTAACGGGGCATCAGGTCGCGCCAAACCAATCTCAAGTTTGAGATCTCAAATCGCATCCCCGCCGGCCGCATCGAATGCTCGCTTCCGAACTTTCCGATTTTCCATCTACCCTTTTGATGAGGGTAGGCATGCGCGCCGAATGGCCAAACGCGTTTTCGGGTGGCGTCGACCTGGGCGCCCAACTGACCGCATCGGAATACCTCCAATTGTGAATAGAAGATCCTTCCAAGCTTGCTCGTTTTTACACAGGGGGTAAGGCGGATGGTCGCCTCCTGCGACATGCGATGGATGCATCGGTCTATCGCTGCAGTCGCATTAAGTCCGAATCGCGATCTCATATTTCAAATTTCATATCTCAAATGCTCCTTCCAAGCTCGCTTGTTGGTCTTCCCATAGAGGGTGGATGGAGCCTTGCCTGCGACTTGCGAGGGGTAAAACCGCAGCGCACTATCAGTGCGATCGCCTCTTGGCGATGGCGAGACGCAATGTTTGAAGATCCATTCGGGCGAAGCCAGGAATGGATCAAGTTTGCAGAGCCAAGCGCTGACAGCGCGCTGCGGTTTTACCCCTCGCTTGAGCAGGGAATGGCCTATCCACCCAGCACCAAGTTTGCGGACCCAAGCAGCGACGAGGTCTGCGGTTTACGAAGCGCTGAAGCAGGGGCGAGCCATACGCCTTCTTACTCCCATTCTTTTTACGCGGCCTTTGGCAGATGTTGCCGTTCGCCCTGTTCTTTGAATTTAAGCAGGCGTGTGAACTTTTGGTTGGTGGCGCTCCGAACCAAGAGCCCGAGGCCGCTGGCCGCCAACGTCGTCGACCCAACCGTTCGCTGACTCAAGCCATAGAGCAGGGCCGCACTGCCCATGAGGGCGGCCGCTGTCCGCGCCGTCGGCGACCAATGCGATTGCATGAAGGCGAAGCGGGGGCCTCGTTTAGATCCCAGGGGGCCTTGAAGCGGCGGGACATACGGGGTTTGATGCTGCTCCATGCGATTGGAGAGCTGCACGACACCGGGAATATGGGCGATGGCGCCGACGATGGTGTCGACTTCATCCTCCAGCACCGGTCCGGTGAGCGTGACGATGCCGTTCCTCACGTGCACGTTAATGGCTGACGGATGGCGCGAGTAGAGACCGAGTTTCGCTCGGACGCGTTCTGAGACGACTTGATCGGGTACCGGCGGTTCCGGTTGAATCCAGGACTTTACTGCTGCTCCAATCCCTTTGGCGCGGTTCCGTACATCGCGCGAGGTGCTGCCGGCGAATTCCCGTGTCTTTCTCGACCAACGCACGCCCTGGTCGCGCATGAGCGCCCGCCGTCGCTTTCCTCGATCGGGATCCAAAAAGAACATCAGTCCAGCGCCAAGACTCGCGCCTCCGACCAATGAAAATGCTCTAGTACTGTTGCTCATCATGTTCCTCCTCTAGCGAAGCGCCATAAGCGAAGCGCTATCTCAAATATCAAATCTCAGATTTCAGATCTCAAATCTAAATGCTCCTTCCACGCTCGCTCGTTTCGTTTTTCTTTAGCAGGCGAATGGAGATCTCACAGCAACTGCCCAAAGTCCTTCCCGTTTCGCCGGTTCTTCGCTCAACGCGAGCCGATGGTCGCTCTGTCAACTTTTTGTCACGCTTTCGGGTGGCGTCGACCTGGGCGGTTTTCTCACCCTCCCACCCCGCCGCGCCGAGACGCGGCTCGTCACCAGGTGCCCGCAGCGGCCGACATTCTTGCACCTTGCTCGTCTTGCGGTTCCACCCCTCGCTGAAGCAGCGGTTTACTATCCCCCTCATCACGCCGCAGATCGCTTGTCCACGTAATAGGCCTCCGGCGGAAGCGGCTGGACGACAGTCGCCTGCGGTCCTTTTTCGCCTGGTTCGATGCTGAGGCTGACCGAAAGGCCATCCATGTGCTCGAAGGCCATGTCGCGCACCGCATTCTTGTGAAAATACACTTCGGTTCCGTCGTCCATCGCGATAAAGCCATAGCCATCGTCGGGAAACAGTTTGGTGACGACGCCTCGTTCGGGCGGCGCACTCACGTCGACGGTATGGGATGCCCGCTTTTCCCGAATTCTTTCCAGCTCCAGCCCAAGCGCGTCGAACGTGTCGTTGATGGCTTGCTCGAACGTGGCCTGCCGTTTGTTGGCTGTAATCGTGTGGCCGGGAATCTGCACGACTAAGGTGACGCTATGGGAATCGTCCGGCTTGCGGTGATCATGCTTGGCCAGCGTCGCGCGAACGTGAATAATGTCGTGCCCTGGACGCAAGTCGGCGACTCGCGATTCGATGTCCGCGCGCCACTCGGGCGTGACTGCCGTTTGCCGTCCTTCGATTTCCAGATCCAGGCTTCCCTTACGAATCTCAAATCTCAGATTTCAAATCTCAAAGGTCTCAAACTCATGACAGAATCGGATTCAATTTGAGATGTGAGATATGAGATCTGAGATGGCTCTCTGAATCCCGCTCATTACGCCCCAGCGCCAATTGGAAGTGAACTAGCGCCACCCCTGGCCAACACCGCGAGGTCCCTAGGAAACCATGCGAAACCGTGTCGGTTGAGCGTGATGACGTTGAGACGGAAGGGCTGCGTCCTATGCAGCGGTGTCGAGACGGTCGCCGCGTTTGATGGCTCCGCCCTGGACAACTTTCGCGTAGACGCCGACGTTGCCCTGGTTCTGTTGGACCGCCGCACGGAGAATGCCGTTGTCTTTGGGAAGGTTGCCCTGCGCGAGCGTCGTCATGACGCAACGGCCGCAGGAGCCGGTGATGGCGAGCTGGGCGTCGCCGACCTTGATGGACCTGCCGATCCAGGACTGTTCAACGAAGCCCTTCGTCCCTTCAGGCGTCTCCACGAGGATGTTGGGACGGAACCGTTGAGGCTCGAAGCGGCCGCTCGGATGGGCCTCGTGGAGTTGGTTCAGCGTGGCTGTGGTAACGAGGTGAACGATCGCGCCGTCGAAGAACGTGCCGCGGGGCAGCGTGAATTCCGTCACCGCATCACGATGGTCGAGGCCGTCCATGTCGGGCCAATACTGCTCGGCTTTGCCTTTCCACGTGGGCGGCAGCGAGGCGTGCACGCCGCTCATCCAGCCCTTGTCCGCGATGGCGAGGATCACGGGTCGATTCAAGGCCTTGGAAAGGACTTGATGACAGTCGCGGGCGGTGCTCTCCGTGGCCGATCCATCGGGCAGCATCATGAGAACGGCCGGAGGAGCCGCACCTTTCTTGGGGTGGTCGGCGAAGGCGGCTTTGCAGGCCAGGAGATTCGGCCACTTTGCGGGGTTCTTTGCAGAAGCGGCATTGCCTTCGGCCACGTCGATCAGCGCATACACCCGGTCGCCCAACACGCCATACTGGGTGACTTCTACCTCCAACAATTCCTCGCCCTGCATCGACTTGACCGGGTACCGCCACAAGGAGGCGACTTTGCCAAGCTCAGCCGTCATGCGACATCTCCGATGAAGATTTTCACACGGATCATAGCACGGTGGATTTGGCGGGAACAGACGCGGGCTCGTCGGACGTTTCCTTACTCTCCAATTCGTGCAACAGAATCGCCACCAGCATGTCGCTCATCACGTTTACCCCCGAGCGCACCCGCGCAAGAATCCAGTCGACCGTCATGATGAGTGGGATCGCGGCAGCGATCACCTGGTTCGGCAGCCCCGCCGCCGAGAGCACCAGTGGCAGGACAACGAGGCCGGCCTCCGGAATGCCCGCCACCCCGATGCCGGCCATGATCGAGGCCGCGACGATCAGCAACTGGTGTCCCATCTGGAGGTCATAGCCGAGCGCCTGTGCGAGAAACAGCGCGGCCATCGCTTCATACAGCGTGACGCCGTCGTTGTTGAGATTGGTGCCGACACAGGCGGCGAGGCGTGCCGATTGCGGCGACACGCCCATGCGATCAAGGCAGCGAAGCGTCACCGGCACCGTCGCGAGGCTGCTGTTGCAGGAGAGCGCGGTGAGGATGGCGTCGGCGCCGCGACCGACGTAGACGCGGAGAGATTTTTTCCCCGCCAGCCAGGCCACGAGCGGATAGTAGACGAGGGCATGGAGCGACAACCCAACGAGGATGGCCACCAAAAAAATCCAGACCGCGGAGAAGACGCCCAACCCGACCCGTCCGACGATGGACGCCAAGACGCCAAAGACCGCGAGAGGCACGAGGCGGATGATCCACCAGAGGACGCGGACGAGCCAGCGATAGATGCGCTCGACGGCTCCGACCAGCGGTTCCATGGCCGTTCGCGGTTCATCCTGCGGGCCGCGAAGGCGCCGCAGCAGCGCGCCCAAGACCAGCGCGAGAATGACCACGCCGATGACGTTGTTGCTGTTGAACGGCTGGAGCATCGTGCGGGGAATGTAGGAGGCAATTTCCTCGAGCGGATGCCCGGAGCCGGCCGGTGGAACCACAGACGACGTTGATCCCGGTGCCAGATTCAGCAATTCGTCGACGCGTCCGGTCCACGAAAGGCCCGGCTGCCAGACATTCATAATGGACAGACCAATCGCCATGGCGACGGACACGTTAATGAGGCAAATGAGAATCAGTCTGGTGCCCTGCCGCAGCGGAAGGACCGTCGTCAGGAAGGCGTCGAGCACCGCGAAGAAAATGAGGGGGATGGCCAATGTTTTGAGCACCAGGATCACGTACATGCCGAGCCGGCCGAGCCATTCGTTGCGCAGGCCGCCGAGATATGGATCCTGGCCAAAAACTGCGCCGACGATCGTGCCCAAAATCACGGCGATGACAACTTGCGTATAGAGAGGAAGTCGGGTTTTTTTCTGCGGCTGATCAGGTGTGGTCACGGGCGGAGAGGCATCATAACAGATTTGTGTCTACGGCCGTCAGGCTGTTTAGATTTTTGGGATGCGGAGGGTCTTGCTGATCATGAGACTGCCGGAAACGATGAAGAGGAACGACAATGGGTGGAACTCCCAAGGGCCGAGCATCCACATACCCCCATAGAGCTGCTCGCCCACCCGCCCCTGCCAGCCGGCAACCGCCAGGACTGCGGTGAGCAGAAAAGTCGTGGGAATGGGCGTGCCCTCAAAATAGGCGACTTTGTCGCCGCCCTGGGAAAGCCGCTCGGCGGTGATGTTGTAGCGGGCGAGCCGGCTGACGCCGCAGCAGACGAAATAGATGAGCGCGAGCCAATCCCATGCCCCGCGAAGGCCAGCGGCAAAGCCGAGCGTTGCCGGCGCCAGGCCGAACGAAATGATGTCGGCCAGCGAATCCAGCTCGCGTCCAAGCGCCGAATTCGTGTGTCGCCACCGGGCCACGCGGCCGTCCAACCAGTCAAACAGGAGCGCGGCGGGTGTGAGCGCTGCCGCGGTCAAATAATGCGTTGATGCCCTGCTGCCCATGTACAACATGGCGCAGAGCACGGACCCCACGCCACACGCCGCGTTTGCCAGCGTGAGCACGTCGGCCAGATGAAACTCACGGATCAACGAGAAATGCTTGAGGTGAGACGTCGCCATGACAAGACGGTACCCGGGATTGCCCGGAATGTCCAGATTCGGGCGGCACGTGGGACCGGCCAGGTTGCCCTCTGTTCCTCGTTCTTCTATGCTGGCAAGGACAGACCAGACCAATTCCCGGGAAGGAGCCGACCGATGAAAAAACTGGATGCACGAAGCCGGGTGACGCGTCGACGGGTGAGCTCGTCCAAGACAAAGAACGGTGAGGCTGACCTCCGACAGCAGTTGGAAGATTTGTCGGAGAAGTTCGATCTCGTGCTGCCTGAGGTGACGGCACGTGTGGCGGCGTTGGAGCACCTGCTCCGGGAAAAGCAACTTGTGAGCAGAGCCGATTTAGTCTCTGCACGGGCCTTCGTGCGTCGGCTGGAAGAATAATAAAAGGGATGCCATTCGTTTTCTCTCACTGACCTCCCGGGGCGATCTGCGCAGGCTTCGCCGCGCGGAATCCGCACACAGGAAAGTAGGACGTAGGGCTGTTGGTCTCTCTTGCTCGCCGAACGCGCACACCAGAGTTATCGTATTCTTAGATAGGCGGTGCTCGTCCAAGCGCGCAGTGAGAGACCAATCAGCCCCCGTCCCGAGATGGGAACACGCGGCTCAACCGTGCAGATACTCGCCCCTCCGGTCCCTGTTCGAGAAAACGAAAGGCATCCCTGGTGAAGACGAGAGAGGTGCTCGCCATCACAGGTCACCGCTACCACCATCCGCATATGGAAAGAGAAAATGGATGAAATTTGAAATTTGAGGTGAGATGCAGGAGGGCACCAGTGTTATTGGTACCCTCCTCTCGTCCTACCGGCCGATACCGACCAGCCAGAGCAGAACGATCAAGCTTAGCGGCAGACCTAATAGCCACATGATCACGTACGCCATACTTCCCCCCTCAATGATAAAGAGTTCCATGGCACCTGCGGTTTCTCTTACGCCGCTCGGGCACGAACACGTTCCGGCCTTTCCTGTTTCGCCCGGCGGTAGGTCAGCGACATCGGTTCGCCGCTGGCGAGCCATCCGCCGATGCAACTGCCGACGAGACCGATCAACATCGCCGTGACGGCGCCGATTGCGGAATTGCGCGCGATGATGGCGGCATTCGGATCGGCGGTCATTGACGACGAACTCGCCCACACGGGCGTTCCGGCCAACCCGCTGTACCACGTGCCGAAAAAGCTGGCGGCTCCGAACGCCGCCAGGACCAGAAACATCGGCTGTGCGACGAGCCACGCGATGGCTCCGTGCAAGGCGGCGTCTTCGGCCCGACGGAAGCCGGCGATCGACGAAGCGACCCAGCCGCCGACCACAAAGGAAAAGAACGCTCCCGCCACGCTGAACACCAATCCCCAAAAGCTCAGATCATGGAGGTGGACGATCTTCTTGCCGACCTGGTGAGCACCCAAGGCTGTGCCGATGAACCCGAAGATCAGGCCGACCGCGAGCGCCGAGAGCGCGCCAATCCAGATGGCGCTCCAGTACACCGGCCAGGCCCTGGTCGCTGTGCCGCCAGGAGCGATGATGACGTTGTGCTCTTCGACATACACATCCGGAGCGCTGCTTCCCATAACGCCTCCTTGTTAAAGACCTTCCTCCTTATAAAAATGAAGTTGCAAAGCCAGGACCACCCGCCATTCGCCTGGTACCGAAATCCGCCATTAACTTCGCATACCTAGAGACTAGTGGCTTTCCTCAGCACAGTCTCCACAGGCAAGGATCCGGAAACCTTGTGCTGAGATGAACAACCCGTCTTGATGCCGGCTCCTGGGGAAACCCCTAGGACGTTGTTGCTTCCGGTCCTCAAGTGGAGTAGAGATTTCGGCGGGTTTTGGCGCCACAGAGCGGCAAAACGGCAAGGACGCGCGGATAAGCCATCCATGGTCTCTCGATGACCCGAGCAAGAGATCAAGACGCTTGGATAAGACAGCGTAACGGTCATTCACTATAGTGCGCGCCATGTCATCGCAATGGCGATGCGAAACAGGTTTGGATCGAGTTGACGCTCGATTCGCCATTACCAGGAGGAATGCCATGGTATCGTCCAGAGTGTTGTCGATCACATTCGGTGTGTTGCTCCTATGGTCCTCGCCCGCATCGGCCGAACTGCTGGCCCTCTTGAATTACGAGAGCAAGCCCGATCAGCCTGTGCGACGCGAAGGGATTGCGATCATGGAGATCGATCCCCAGTCACCGGATTTCGGGAAAATCCTCATGGATATTCCGCTGCCGTCCGATCTCGTCGCCCATCACATCTTTTTCAACCGCGACAAGAGCAAGGCGTACATCACGTCGTTGGGGAAGAACGTCCTTCTTGTCGTGGATCTCACCAAGTTCCCGTATCGTCTGCGCACGATCGATGTGCCGGATTGCCAGGTCAACGAGGATCTCGTCGTCTCGGAGGATAACAAGACCTGGTTCCTCACCTGCATGGGTTCAAGCAATGTCATCATGGGCGATGCCCAAACCGATAAGCCGATCAAGACGATCAGTTCGTCCGAGGCAGCCGCCTTCATCCTCTATCCGCACGGCATCGCCATTCACAACGGCATCGATCGCGTGCTCGTCACCAGCACGGTCAAGCCGGATATGTCGGACCAGGGCGACACCGTGACCGTGCTGGAGGCCAAAAGCGGAAAGGTGCTCTCGACGCACAAGGTGGCCTCGAAGCCTTCACCCGCGAAGTCCGCCCCGGTCGAAATCATGTTCTCGCCGAACGCGAATCCGCCGGTGGTCCACATTACCAATATGCTCGAAGGCACTCTGTGGGCCGGCGTCTGGGACCCGAAGACCAAGGGTTTCTCGTTCAATCAGGTCGACGATTACATTGCGAAGGACCAGGGGATGCCGTTGGAGATGCTCTACAACAAGAAGGGAGACCGCCTCTTCGTCACGACGGCCAAGACGGGATACGTGAATCTGTATGACAACGCCGATCCCAAGCAGCCGAAGTTCCTCAAAGCGATTCCTTCAGCACCCGGCGCTCATCATAGCGTGCTGTCTCCGGACGAACGGTATCTCTTCGTCCAGAACAGTTTCTTGAATTTGGAAGGCATGAGCGACGGCTCGATCACCGTGATCGATCTGAAGGAGGACAAGGTGCTCGGCAACATCGATACCTTGAAGTCGCAAGGGTACAATCCGAATTGCATCATGCTGTTGCCGAATCATTTCCAGAACGGTGCAATGCGGGTGCACCTGCACTAGAGGTCACAAACGGAAGGAAGGGCTGGCCGCCCGAAGGCGGCCAGCCTCGGTCGGTACGCTACGGTTTGACGACGAGATGGCCCCGCCGATTCTGCTGATAGCAGGCCTCGCTACGATCCTTGCAAAACGGCCGTTCTTTGCCGTATGACACGGCGATGAGGCGCTCGCGCTTGATGCCCAGATCGTTGAGATAGTTCAAGATCACCTTCGCCCGCTTCTCCGCGAGCACGAAGTTGTAGGTGGAGCTGCCCCGTTCATCGCAATGGCCTTCCACCTTGAGCTGGACGGCCGGGTGCATCCGCAGCCACTCGGCATCGCGCGTCAGGGCTTGGCGCCCATCATCGCTGAGCGTCCAACTGTCGTACCCGAAGAAGACATCGCGGAGACCCGCGGCGGTGGTCGCCGCCTGCTCAGCTCGCGCTTCGTCCATTTGTCGTCTGGCAGTCGCCGGGTCATTCTTGGCCACGGCGATGCCGGAACTCAGCCGTTCGGTGCCGGCCGGATCGTCCAGCGACAAATTTGGAAGCGGTTCTTGAATCGGCGGCCGCGCCGCACTGGTCGTGCGCCCGTCCGATTGCACCGACTTCTTCGAGCACCCCGCAGTCCACAATGCCATCCCACCCACCAGCATCAGACAGATTATTCGACTCAACATACTCCCTCCTTGGTGAACATCACGAAACGGTTGCCATCTCATGCCCACGGGCCTTCGCTTCGCGCGAGCGGAGTGTACCAAGTTGAACGCCTCTCGGCAATATGCTACGTGGGATACCTTGAGAAATTTCCGTTTGTAAAATCCGCGTGAGGGGCAGGTAGGCCCGCGGCTTCAACGGTGGGTGATCGTATTCCGTTCTCACCCTGCTTCAAATATGGTTTGTCTCGCTCATGCAATTGGCGTAGCCTAAGGGATTCCTCAACCGTTCAAGCAGAGTGAAATGTACATCCGGTCCGCCGCTGCCATATTCGTTTTGCTCCTGAGCGGGTGCGCATCCGCCCCCATCGAAACGAAAAGCGATAACCCCATGGCGCAACGGCTCATCGGGAAGACGCAGGCGCAGATTCTTCAATGCGCAGGGACACCACACAGAAAGGCTCCCTACGGCCATGGCGTCATCCTTCGCTATTACAAGGAGGCACCCATCCTGGAAGAGTCGCGTGGATTTCTCAAAGGCAGTACCCCGGGCGAACACCACGGCTGCTGGGCCAGCCTCTTGATCGAGCACGAGGAAGTCACGGGGGTGGAATTCCGAACAGTCCCTCAGGGAGCGGGGAATGAAGACGATGATTGCGAGGCGATCTTTGCGCTGTGCACGCAATGAGCCCGGCATCAAATTCCCCTTGGACTCGGCCGATATTTTCAGCACTCTCTCAACGACCCGCTTGATTTCTTCCTTGGTTCACAGGGGCCCGGCACTCAGATCACCCATCGGGAAAATCATCTGCGTGTTCATTCTTTGCTGGGGCGGAGCGCTCCCATCTGCCTATGGATTGGAAAAATACGGCCGACCACTGCCTTCCATGGACGACCAAGGCGGAGGGGCCCCGGAGGGGGAAGAGACCCTATTCGGTGGATACCTACTCGCCGCCCCTTTTGTCTCGAACCCCACATTTGCCGCTCGCCCCGATAACACCGGCCTCGTGGGGATGCGCTACATGGCGCATCTCGAGATGGACCTTTACAAACACTACCTCACCTTCTACACCGATCAGAATTTCTTCTCTGATCGTAAGAACGGCTGGATTGAACTGAGTGAATGGGATATGACGTATGCGTTGACCGGCCTCGTTGATCGCTGGGGTTGGCGCATCCAGTATGAACGCGATGCCCCTTTAGACCGGAGCGGCCTCAAACAGGCGTACGCCGATGTACTCGGGACCGGTAATCTTCACGCCGCCGAAGATTTCTCCTGGTGGCGGCACTATTTCCCCAAACAGAACCTCAACGCCTATGCGGGATTCGGGTGGTTGTTTCATAACAGCAGCTACTTCGCCCGACCCGACAATAC
>DATEEH010000004.1:0-6720 GCA_035281245.1 Nitrospira sp. | reverse complement strand
ATTTCGCCGCCACGGGATGGCTCCGGCCCAGATGCTCAAATCTCCCGAGCTGGCAACGGCGGCCCGGCAATCTGGGTACGACACGACGGACGAATTGATCGCTTCCGTCGGCTTCGGCCATCTTCCTGCGGCGAACGTGCTTGAAAAACTGACTTCCTCACCGGCTGCGCCCCTGGAGACTCGATCCACCCCGGCCCCACGCAAGGTCGCGGGCAAGTCCGATGACAAAGGCGTGAAGGTGAAGGGAGCCCGGGACGTCTTGATGCAGCTGTCGCGTTGCTGCAATCCCGTTCCCGGCGACCGGATTCTCGGTTACATCACCCGCGGGCGTGGATTAACGATCCATGCCATCGACTGTCCGAACCTGGAAGCTCTCGATTATGATCGTGAACGCCTGGTGGAAGTGGAGTGGGACAACGCCACGCCCAGCACTCATGCGGTGAAGGTCTCGGTGATGGCGGTTGACAAAACGGGCGTGCTGGCCAACGTCTCCTCCGCCATCGCCGAATGCCACGCCAACATCAGCCGAGCCGAGATCGCCACGCGAGAAGATCGGAAAGCGGTGTTGGACTTCATCATCGAAATCTCCAGCACCGACCACCTGGATGAGGTCTTGAAAGCGATCGAACGGGTGGATGGGGTGATTACGGCGAGACGGGTCAGGGCCTGGCAGGAAAAATAATCTTAGACTGTTGAAAACGACCGTGGGCGTCGTTCTCGCATCGCTCAAGCCCTCAACATACCAGAAACGTATACCTCAGGCATTCGCTCGCTGCGGCCTTGCCCACAATCGTTTTGAACAGTCTGAAGTCTCAACCTTGTTTCTTAAGGTAGTTTGAACTGTAGTTTCGAGCCCTTTTCGAGTTTGAGGCGTTCCGCCTCGCCCCCGCCAAGCTCCAGCACGTACATTGCCGGATCGTTGGGCTGGTATTGAGGACAGCCGTCGTCGGTTCTGGTGCAGATCGGCACGTTCCGCGCGATATGGATGATCTGTTTCTTCTCGTTCATCCAAATGATATCGAGCGGGATCCTGGTGTTTTTCATCCAGAACGTCCAAGGCTGGGCTTGGTCGAACGTGAACAGCATGCCGCGGTCCTTGGCCAAATATTCTCGGTACATCAACCCCTCGGCCCGCTTCTTCATCGTATTCGCGATCTCCGCCTGGATGATTAGCCCTCCGGGAAGCTGAATGGGAATGAGACCGTCATCGGCTTGAATACAGGAAGGAAGCGCCGTCAGGAGTGCGAGTAGTGACGCGATGACCCACCGGGTGTGCACGTGCCGATCCTATCGGTGGATGGCGCACGAGTCAAGGTGGAGACCATCCGGGCGCGCCGGCAGCCCCGTTGCATTCCCGCCGTAACCTGTGCGATTCTCACGGCAACAGCGGGGGAGATACCATGAAGGAAGTCAGGAAGGTGCATTATGTGAAGGGCGTGTTTGTTTGCCCGAAGTGCCGCCAGTCGTACGTTCAAGAAAAATGGATCGAATCCTGGCGTGTGCGGTGCCATCGTTGCGATTATCGGGGTGCCTTGACCGATGTCTCCGTCGAGGAGCGAATGGAAGAGGAAACGTTTCGTCGGTGATCCAGGGCAACTGGAATCAGCTTCTCACCCCCCTCGTCTTCTGTCTTGCTTCCTCTCATGTCGCGCTCGAGCCGAACACCGCGTTTGCGGATGAGTCCGCTCGGCCTGCCGTCAAAGTACTGGTCGCCTACCATTCGCAATCCGGCAATACCGAACGCATGGCTGAGGCCGTCGTCGAGGGCGCACGGAGTCTACCCGGCACAATCGTCGTGCTCAAGCGGGTGGGGCAGGTGACGGCCGACGATTTGTTTTCGTCCGATGCCATCGTCATCGGCTCTCCGGTCTATTGGTCCAACATGTCGGGCGAAGTGAAGACATTCTTCGACAACTGGCAATTCAAGTTCGGCGTCTTTCCGGAATTTAAAATGAAAAACAAGATCGGCGCGGCCTTTGCCACCGGCGGGCAGATCTCCAGCGGCAAGGAAGTGACGATGCTGACAATTCTGGCCGCGATGCTGGGCAACCAGATGATCGTGGTCAGCGCAGGCGGCGCCTTTGGCGCCTCCGCGACGACGGAAGGCGACAGTCCAGGCATCGATAAAAAAGAACTCGCCGACGGACAGGCGCTCGGACGACGGGTGGCCGAAGTGGCCGCCATGCTCAAACCCATCCCCGTGAACTAGTCCCTTCTGTTTTCAGTTCGTTATTCAGGAAGACCGATCAAACATTGCAGTTGCGGAGCGGAGTCGGGGTAGTGTGTGGCAATCGATCAGCGAGTCACGGGATTGAGGAGGCGATGTTCGGTTGCGGCGAGTTCGACGAACGCCTTAATGTTCTTGGAGCAGCGGCCGCAGCACCCTGCGTCTTTTAGTCCGAACCTGGCTTTGATCTGGCATGGCATCACGACGCCCGCGCGCGCAGCGTCACGGACATCCGAATCAGTGATTCCCTTGCACAAGCACAGATACATGATTGCCTCCCTGCTCAAGAACGATTATGAGAAGCATTCTCAGTATGTCACGACTTGACCGTTCTGTCAACAGGCCGCAAACCCCTGAAAAATGGGACGCTAGAGGGTCGCTTCGAGTTGGCCGATCATGTCTCGAATGGTGGTGAATCCCGACTGCCAGAACGTCTTGGATGTCATGTCCACGTTGACGGAGGCCAGGATGCGTTCCGGAGACATGGAGCCGCCGGTGGCCAGCAGATTGAGATATTTTGGGATGAAGCTCGCTCCTTCCTGCTGGTAGGTGCGATAAAGCGCCAAGACAAGAAGATTGCCGAAACTGTACGCGTAGCAATAGAACGGGCTCGCATAGATGTGCGGAATGGTCAACCATTCCCATCGGAATTCGTCCGGCACTTTCACCGCCTTGCCGAATTGCTGGCGTAACTCGCCCAAATAGGTTTGAGCCAGTTGGTCGCCCGTCGCCCCTTCGGCGATCATGTGATGGGCCGTTCGCTCAAACCGGACGAAGTAGGCCTGCCGCAGCACGGTCGCATAGATGTCATCGAGCTGACTGAGCAACAGTCCCTGTCGAATCTTCTTGTTGCGCTCCTGTTGCATGAGGGCATCGGACAAGATTCGCTCGCCGAACACCGAGGCCGTTTCGGCGAGCGGCAGGGTCGAATGAAACGTAAAGACCGAATGATGAGCCGCAAGCATACCGTGCACCGCATGGCCAAGCTCGTGCGCCATCGTGGCAATGTCTCGGGCATCACCCGTGTAGTTGAGCATGACGTAGGGCGTGAAACCAGGCACGACGCTGTAGCAATAGGCGCCGCCGAGTTTACCCGGCCGCGTCGGTGCGTCGATATGACGATCACTGAAGACCTGCTGCGCCAGATCGGCCAGTCGTGGAGAGAAGCCTCGATACGCCTCCAAGACCATATTCACCGCATCGGCATACCGATATTTCTTCACATCGCTTCGGTGGGGCGCATACAAATGATAACGGCTCATCGATTTGATCCCGCAGATCCGTGACTTGAGTTTGAAGTACTGCTGGAAGAGGAAGGCGTTCTCGGCACAGACGGACAATAACACGTCGACGGCACGGTCCGGCACGTCGTTGCCCAGATTGCGAGCGGCAATCGGTGACGGGAACTTTCGCAGCCCCACATTCTCGGATTTCCAATCGTTGACCAGGGTCTTGTACATTTCTCCAAGCACATCACGCTGCGCTGAAAAGACCCGATACAATTCCTGATAGGCGGCTTGGCGCACGGCGGCCTTCGGACTGCGCACGTAAGTCATCAGCGCTTCTCGATTAAGACTCTTCTTTTTGCCCTCCACCTTCATCGTGAACGTCAATCCATTGGTGACTACGTCGTAGAGTGTGTTCACCGCACTGCGGCCGGTCACGTTCTTCACGTTAATGATCTTCTCCTCGGGTTCCGACAGTGTGTGCGGCTTGTAGCGGCGGATGGTTTCCAGGTGGTACCGCAGATCGCCAGAACCGTCCAAAAGGCGGGCGGCGTTGTGTTCGTCAATGCCTTGCCACCACAACTCGAAGAACAGCAGACGGTTGTGCAACGCCGTCAGACGCTCCTCCACATGGGCCTTGAAGGAGCGTGCTTTGCTGTCCTTGGTATTTTCGGAAAACCACAGATAGGCATACGCGGCCAGCCGCGACGAGCTATGAGTTACCGATTCGCTCAGATGGAGAAGAGAGGCAAAGTCGTCGCTCGACAACGAGGGAGTGAGTGTGTCTCGCGCCGCTTCGATTTGGCTGACTTGCACGTCAATCGCCGACAAATGCGCGTCAAGTTGGCGGAGAGGGTCTTTCACGAGGTCCGACAAATCCCACCGGTCCGGTATTGGCGTGGGTGCGCGCTTTGCGGCAGTCTCAGTTCCAGCCATGCAAACTTCTCCGGCGAATGTGGACGTGATCGATCTTACCATCGGTCAACGTCGGACGGGCAATAAATTATGCGCCCTCTGCTGTACACGGCAGCCGACGGCGTTTGACAGCTCGGCATCGGGATGTGAAAATCTCCACGAGAGCTCATCCATGAACGATCAGGAAATCAACCGCGCCGTCCAGTATGTCACGGCCAGTACCTCCTACGGCCGTGAAACAGTGGCCGATATTTTGAAGACCGGCCTTGGAGAACTGACCGAGTTGGCCGTGCGGTCCACGCGTCAATTCGAACGTGACGCATTGTTGGAATATGTGTCTCAGTGGACGATTAAGCGGACAGGCCAACCGGAACCGCTCGTTCGTGAAGTGTTGGGTTGTGCCGGCCGCTGGCTCGATGAAGTCTACGAGGAAGTGTCCAAACGGCAGCCCGAGTCGCTGAATCTGCCTAGCCAAGATGATGAAGGCGCCGAACCGGTATAATCATCGCGGCTTCAGGCGTCATGAGTATCCACGATGGCGCGGTTTCGCCCACGAAAGACGTTCCGGCTCGTCTCTCATCTCCGTGAGGGGCATCGCGAGCCCCTTCCGGCTTGGAAGCGTGAGGAACTCGGCCTCTCCCGTGATCTGGAGGATCGGTGGACAACGCTCCGCCACCATTGTGCCGATCAATCGAGTCATCTCAGGCTCGCCCGCCTAGTCCGACGGATTACGCACTATGACTATGGGGTGCGTGAGTCGGCACTTGCCGAACTCGAGTTGGCCACCCAACTCATCCGCGTGGGCGCCCGAGTGACGTTTTTGCCGGAGTCCCAAGCGCGGACCGCGGATCTCGAGTGCCGGCTGGGTCGCGAACGCTTCTTCGTCGAGATCACCGCGATGGTGGGCTCTGCCGAACGCCAGCGGCTTCCGTTGCGTGGCTTACTTCCGAATGAATCAGGGATCGACGAAACGGACCGCGGTGTGATACTCATCCATCGAATTCTGGCGCGCATCCAGCAAAAGGCGAAGCAACTCGGCGACTACGCCGCTCCCGTCGTCCTCTGCATCTCCATCCCACGAGCGGACCTGCGGGGCGAACACACGTCGCGTTCACAAGCCATCTGGCTTGATCTGAAGTCGCTGGGGGGAGCCGTGACGCTGCTGCTCACAAAGCTGGGCGTCGTGAGCGCCGCGTTAATATCGTTCTGGGACATCGTGGCGATGCCGGCGAAGGCCGGTACCCGGTTTGCCAATGTGGAAGTGGTCGAGCGGAACACCCACCAACGCGGGCATCCGCGCGTCCGGATGTTGATCACGAACCCGGCCGCGGGCGCAGCCTTGAGCGAACGCCAGCACGACGCCTTGTGTCACTTACTCTAGATGGAGGTTTTCAGCGCTTCCAGATTTTTCGTCACCATGGCGTCGCCGTTCTTCGTCGAAACCTCGATGCCTGTCTCACAGACCGCTCGACACTCCTCGAGTCGGTTCAAGCTGCGGAGCGATTGGGCCAGCGCATAATAGGCGGCTGAATAGGCGGGTTTCACGGTGATGCACTGCCGCAGTGCCTTGGCGGCGTCTTCGAAGTTTCCGTCCTCCATATAGGCTTTCCCCAACCCAAACCACGCGACGTCGTCGTTGGGATCGATGGCCAATACTTTTTTGAGCGGCTCGATTCTCGGATTCGGCATGTGCACCCCCTCCGGGCATGAAACGATAGCAGCGGCGAACGCGCGTTGTCTATGCCGATTCCTGCATGCTAAATTGCTGGACGCAGAAAATGTCTGCCAGCTTCATTCTTGCGTCGCGTAATGCCTTAACGTACTGAGCAGTACGCTCGGCATCTCGCTCGCCATCGCCGCCTGGGAAAAGGGCGCGTCCCGGGTTCACGATTGCAAGCAATCGGTGGGTGGGGTGGGTGTAAAAGTTCGCTGGGGCTGGGCGAGTGAGAATGCCGCCATTCTGAACGTCTTGCAGGAAGCGACCATGGGGAAAACCGGTCTCATCTATCATCCCGCCTATCTCGAGCACGATATGGGCGTCGGCCATCCGGAGTCTCCGAATCGTCTCAGAGCAATCATGCAGCAGTTGGAACGGAGCGGCACGGCCGCTCAGGTGACGAAAATTGAGCCACGGAAGGCCGAGGACGAATGGATTACACAAATCCACAGCCCCTCCTATGTTGCAGCGTTGAAGAAACACCAGCCTGCCCACGGAAAGGTGGCACTGGATCCTGATACTTCGATGTCCCCCGGTTCGTTGACGGCGGCGTATTTGGCCGCCGGCGGAGCGTTGGCAGCCGTCGATGCCATCATGGACGGTCGGGTCGAGCATGTGTTTTGCGCGGTCCGACC
>DATEEH010000003.1:0-3522 GCA_035281245.1 Nitrospira sp. | reverse complement strand
AAGGGTGGCCCTCAAACGTGTGGATCTTTTTCACCCACCCAACCCTGCGCACGCCGAGACGTGCGCCTTTTCCCAAGCTCACCCGCCATCCCTCGACGCGGGAGAAGCACCGCTTTCTTGAATCCTGATCCTAAAGGGCAGATGTTTCTGCGATTCCGCGATGCCCATCTGTCGCGTTTTTGGGTGACGTTGACCTGGGCGCCCAGGCGTCTGCAGCGGGGTGCGAAGCCGACTGGGCTGGTCAGCGGCAGGACCCGAAAACGCGACAGGGTATCTTCGACACGGACAACCATCCGCCTTCGACCTTCCTTCTGGTGTGCCGCCTTCCGCGAGCACAAGAGGCTAACGGACCGCCCTATCTCTTCCCACACCGGGCGGGGTGCGAGGATGGACGGGCTGGTCGGCGACAGGACCCGCGTTCATCCCAACTTTTGCTTTAACAATTCATTCACTTTGCCCGGATTTGCCTTCCCTCCGCTCGCTTTCATCACCTGTCCGACCAGGAAGCCCAGGACCTGGGACTTCCCTTCCTTGAACTGAGCGACCTGCGTGGGATTTTTTTCCAACACCTCGTCGATGATCCGAGTGAGGGCTCCTTCATCGGACACTTGAGTCAGGCCTTTCTCCTGCACGATCTGCTCGGGCGCCTTTCCCGTACCGTACATCTCAGGAAAAATCTCTCTGGCCACCTTCAAACTGA
The DNA here is from genome assembly GCA_035281245.1 of Nitrospira sp. Taxonomy (GTDB): domain Bacteria; phylum Nitrospirota; class Nitrospiria; order Nitrospirales; family Nitrospiraceae; genus Nitrospira_C. The sequence continues at coordinate 2,822 of DATEEH010000003.1, read as the reverse complement.
CCGTGCCCTTGTCGACCATGTGGAGCAACGCGGCAAGCCGCTCGGGAGATACCGGAGACGCGCCGACCGGCGTGCCTGTATGGTTCAACTCCCTTGTCAGCTCGCCCATCACCCAGTTGCTCACTGTTTTGGGTTGGGGAAATAGTTCGACGGACGCTTCGAAGTATTGGGCCACATCCTTGTCGGCGGTGAGCACGGCTGCATCGTATTCGGGCAGGGCGTATTGCTCGACGAAGCGGCGGGCGCGCGCAGCCGGCAGCTCGGGAAGGCGTTCTCGAAACGCGTTCACCCAGTCACTCTCCAGCTTCAACGGCACGAGGTCGGGGTCCGGGAAGTACCGGTAATCGTGCGCCTCTTCCTTGCTCCGCATGACCGCGGTTTCGCCGCGTTCCAGATTCCAGAGGCGGGTCTCCTGCCGGATTGATCCACCTTCGTTTAACACCTTCGTCTGGCGCTTGATCTCATACTCGATGGCGTCCTTGACGAACTTGAAGGAATTGATGTTCTTCAACTCAACCTTGACCCCCAAGGCTTCCTGCCCGACCGGCCGCAGCGAGAGATTCGGCTCACAACGAAAACTCCCCTCTTCCATGTTGCCGTCGCACACCTCGAGGTACATGAGGATGTCACGGAGTCCCTTCAAATACGCCACGACTTCGTCCGCGGATCGCATGTCAGGCTCAGTCACGATTTCCAACAGCGGCGTGCCCGCACGATTCAGGTCCACGAGGCTCCGGCCGACGCTCCCGTCGTGAAGATTCTTTCCGGCATCCTCTTCCAGATGCGCGCGCCTGATTCGTACACGCTTCGTCATTCCACCGACGGAGAGGTCGATCCAGCCATGCTCGCAGATGGGTGATTCGTACTGTGAAATTTGATAGCCCTTCGGAAGATCGGGATAAAAGTAGTTTTTCCTGGCGAACCGATTGTGCTGACCGATCGTGCAGTTCAACGCCAATCCGGCGCGTACGGCCATCTCGACCGCCGCTTTATTGATGACCGGCAAGCTGCCGGGCAGACCCAGACAGACGGGGCACGTTTGGCTGTTCGAGGAACGACCGAACGCGGTGCTGCAGCCGCAGAACATTTTGGACTTCGTCCGCAACTGCGCATGGACTTCGACGCCAATGACGACTTCGTATGTCATGACCTATGAGGGATCACCTTGCGCCCGGTCACGTTCCCGCTTCATCGCCTCCCTGCCGGCTTCGAAGGCTTCGCGCAAGACCGATTTCCTGGCTTCGACATATTCCTTGCCTTCGTTGAGCGCCTCTTCGAAGCGCTGGCCGGCTTCGCTGGCCACTTCACGCAAGCTGTCCTCGGCTTTGCGGGCATACGTGCGCAGCTGCTCCCGCGTCTTGCGCCCCGACTGCGGTGCCAGCAAGAGCGCCGCCCCCGCGCCCAATGCCGCTCCACCAAGGAACACCAATAAAGCGGTCGCCCCAAATCCCCGTTCATGAGCCATTGTGTGGTTCTCCTTCATCGCGATAGCGTTCACGCATCACCCGTGTCGCCGCCCGGACACCGGCCACGAGACTGGCCACGTTGGTCAACAATGTTCCGCTCGAGCCCCGCACGACATCGTGGACCTGCTGGACTGACTCTCCCACTTCCCCGACGGCATGGAGCAACACCGAGGCGTGCTCCACACCCTCCCGCGCTTGGTTGGTCAAGGTGTTCAGATTGTGACTCATCGACCGGAGGTCCGAGATCAGCGCCGGCAGATCCGCATTCATCTTCGTCAACAGCTGCTCGGACTGGGACACTGTCTGGCGAAGCCGGATCAGCACCGGCACGAGAAAGCCGACCAGGACCGCGAAGGCCGCGGCACCAAGACAGGCGGCGAGTTCCAGAACTGTCATAGAAACCTCCGGGCTAGGGGCGATTGGCGCTCGGCGATGTCATCGCACGACCGGTTTCTTGAGATGCCACTGAGTCGATTGTTCGTACGCATGGGCGGCCCGAAGCAGCGTCTCTTCCTCGAACGCACGTCCGATCAGTTGCATGCCGATGGGCAGACCGGCTTTGCTGAACCCACAGGGCACGGAAATGGCCGGCAGGCCGGCCAGGTTGACCGAGATCGTGTAGATGTCCGAAAGATACATTTGCAGCGGGTCTTCGCTTTTTTCACCCAGCTTGAACGCCGGCGTCGGGGTCACCGGGGTGACGATGAGATCCACCTCGTTGAACGCTTCGCGGAAGTCCTGGCAGATCAACGTTCTGACCGCCTGGGCTTTTCCGTAGTAGGCGTCGTAATAGCCCGAGCTGAGCGCATACGTGCCCAGCATGATGCGGCGCTTGACCTCCGGCCCAAATCCTTCTTGCCGGGTTTTCGTATAGAGGTCGAGCAGGTCTTTGGTTTCCTTCGCGCGCAGACCGAATTTCACGCCGTCGTACCGTGCGAGATTGGAACTGGCCTCGGCCGTGGCAATGACATAATAGGCGGCCACGGCCGCGTCCGTTCGCGGCAGATGGATTTCCTTGATCGTGCCGCCGAGGCTCTTCAACTCTTCGATCGCGGCGCGCACCGCCTGTTCGACTTCCGGATCCAGGCCGTCGGCAAAAAACTCCGTCGGCACGCCGACGGTCAGCTTCTTGAGATCTTTCTTCCTCAGCGCCTTCGTGTAGTCCGGGACCGGTAGATCTGCCGACGTCGAATCCATCGGATCATGTCCGGCAATGGCCCCGAGCAACATCGCCGCATCAGGCACATCTTTCGTGATGGTGCCGACTTGATCCAATGACGACGCGAACGCCACCAGCCCGTACCGCGAGACACGTCCGTAGGTCGGCTTCAGCCCCACGATCCCGCAAAAGCCCGC
>DATEEH010000002.1:0-58362 GCA_035281245.1 Nitrospira sp. | reverse complement strand
CTATTATCTCGGCTTCGTCGCGTTCTTCTGGACGGTCGTGCGAACGAGCGGCATGCGCGGCGCAGGCCTTGTCAGGCTGATATCCGTCGTGATTCTGACTCTGGTGGTCGCCGCCATTCAGTTGGGACCGGCGTGGGTGGGCTACCAGCACAGTGACCGGACAGACCCCGCTTCATTCCATCCCGAAGCCATTCACTGGTCCACGCATCCGCTGCGGCTCGTGACGATGGTGGTGTCATCGGCCGGGGACGGGAGTCACGGAGATCAGATTGCACAAGCGTTCTTCCACACAACCGATCACAGCCGCGGGCCTTCCGGGCTCTGGGCCGAAAGCCTCTATCTGGGACCCATGTTGATCGGTCTGGCCATCGTGGCTTGTTGGCGCAGGCGCGATATGCATGTGTTCATGGTTCTGGGCGCAGTGAGCGTGGTGCTGGCCATGGGATCCTATGGCGGACTGTACGAAGTCTTCTTCGAATGGATGCCGCTATGGTCGTCGTTCCGATATCCGGAAAGGATCATCGGATTTGCCACGTTGGCACTGGCGATGCTCGCTGCGAGCGGGATCGACGTGGTCCGTCACCATCGTCGGGACTCCATCGTCTGGTGTGCGGGAGGCGCGCTGATCGCCGGTTTTGGCGCGTGGTTGGCGACCGATGCCGGCGCCCGAATGATTTCCGACCTCTGGTTGGTTCCTGCGGATCTTGCCCAGCACATCGCGCACTCAATGGCACGTTCGGCCTGGTGGACCACGGCCGGGATGTTGACCATGGGCACGCTCCTCGCCTGGTTGATGAAGCGGCCATCCGAGCGAGCCTGGACCGGAGCGGTTCTCGTGTTGCTCTTGACGCTCGACCTGGCCAGAGCCAACCTGCCCGTCGTGCAAACGTCCTCTTCGGAAGCCTGGACTTTTACTCCGGGCCTGGCCTCCGCCGTGGCGAACGACGCCAAGGTGACCGGACCGGGGCATTTTCGAATCCTGAGCATCAAGGACGGCATCGCCAACGTCTCCGACGCCGTCGGGAAAGGATTGACGTCACGCGAGCGAATTGCGGCGCTTCGTCGTCATGGATTGTACCTGGAGCACAATGCCGTCTTCGGCATCGAATCGATTCAACATTATCTGGCCGGGCTCAATCCGAGAGTCGATGAGATCGGCCGGAACGGCAGCCCCAGGGTGGCTGCCCGATACAATGTCGCCTATTTCATCGGCCGTCCCGCGCGCTTTCAGACCGAGGCCTTTTCGCGTTCTGTGATTGCCACGGTCCCGGCCTTCGATCTTGCCCTCGTACGGAATCCTGTTCCTGTCACGCCACGCGCCTACCTCTCCCGGCGTCCGGAATCCTTCCCCGCGCGCATGCCGATGCTGTCGTTGCTGGAACGTGAGGAGTTCCTGAACGGCACGGTGGATGGCATCGAAAGCCCCGACCTCTTGTTGCCGCCATCACCGGCGGATGCGTATGCCACACTCGTCGAGTATCGACCGGAAACGGTGCGTGTCGAAGTGGAGACGCCCCAGGCGGCCGTTCTCGTCTTGACCGACGCCTACGAGCCCGGCTGGACGGCTCGCATCGAGGGCGGAGAGCCCCTGCAAATCTTTCGCGCCAATGGATTGGTTCGGGCGGTGATTGTTCCCCCCGGACGCTCTCAGGTCCTGTTTCACTATGAAACACCGTGGTTGCGGTTCGGTGCGTGGTGCAGCGGCCTCGGCCTCCTCGTCACCGTGCTGCTCTTCCTGCTCAGCCTACACAACAACTCACCGTATCCAATCGTCCGTTTCCGTATCAAAACTGAGCGGTCGAACCGGTAATTGCTGCAGCGGCGGAGCGTGCCGAAGGGCGGCGTTCAGCCCAGGCGGCCTACGTAGATAACCGCGCAGAATGTCGCGATCTCGCAGCGTACGACAGTGACAATAATTGGCGGATGCGAGCAGAACTCGTTAACCATTTTTGGGCGTGTCTGCTCCGGATGAACCAGCGCGTGATCTAACCCATTGAAAAAGGATGTCCGTTCCACCGCACGGTAGGGAGAATACCCCGGCACCGAACCTGCTAGTGCACCGGGTGACGGCAGAGGAGCCAGTCCAGGGACTGAAATTGGCAATGGAGTCAGTGAACCATCAACAAGGAGGAGCAGCGATGAGTAAGTTGTTCAAAGGTCAAAAGGGTTTTACCCTGATTGAGTTGATGATCGTCGTCGCGATCATCGGTATCTTGGCGGCGATCGCCATCCCGAACTTCGTCGCGTATCAGGCGAAATCGAAGCAGTCGGAGGCGAAGGTCAGCTTGGGCGCGATCTTTACATCGGCCGTGGCCTATCAAGCTGAATCGCAGAACCCGCAGAGTTATTCTCCAAGTGTCATCAGCCAGATCGGCTGGATGCCATCGGGTACGCCGCGCTACTCGTTCTGGTATCAGGACGGAGTGAACCTCGCAACCGGTGCCGGAACGACGATCACACGGTTCCCGGGCAGCTCCAATGCAACCACTCCGTGTAACGTGACGACTGCGCCGACCAGCGGTGGCTTTACTGTCGGAGCCACCTCTCAGGGATTCACCGCCGGTGCGAACGGGAACATCGACGGCGATACGGCCTGCGACCACTGGTTCATCAATGACCAGCGGAATCTGCAGAACTCGAACAACGACGTCTCCTTGTAAGAGCGTCGCTGTGGTGTGAGACGGATCTTCGGATCCGGAGGGAGGGGGACCACACGGTCTTCCTCCCTCGTCGTTTCAAGGCATGAAGGCGGGAAATTCTTGACTGTCATCCGCACCCCTCTTACCGTGAATCTTCGGTACCGTGCCGTCGCATGAAATCTCGTCATAGCGTTCCGTCGTGAGAGAACAAGGAAATCCGTGACCGACCGTCATCACCACGTCAGTGCGTTTCCGGACGAACTGGTCGTCGAGGCGGCCCAGCCCGCCGGCTTCGGTGCGTCTCGTCGCCGTGCCATGGAATGGCTGAGCCGGCACAGCGCGGACTGGAGGCTTGGCGGATTCGGGGCACTCATCGGAGGCCTTCTCCTCTTCGTCCCGTTGATTGATGGCGGCACCACGCAACTGCCGGTGCTGATCCTGCGTCTCCTGCTGCTCACGAGCGGGGTGGTCTGGCTGCTCGGCCGCATGAAAGCGGGAGGGTTCTTTCTGCCGCAGACTCCATTGGATGTGTGTGTGGCCGTCTTCACCGGCTGGGCGATCGTGTCGTCATTCTGGTCACCGTACAAAAACGCCAGCCTCCAATGGGTGCTCACCATTCTGTCGTATGTGGCGTTGTTCGGCATGGTCACGCGGGGCCTTCGATCGCACGGGCAGATCCGGACACTCGTCCTTGTGGTGGCTGGGATGGGGATCTTTGAAGGCCTCTGGGGAGCGACGCAGTACGTCTTGATGGGCGAGGCGCGAGCGCGGGGCACGTTCTTTAATCCGAATTTTTTTGCCGCCTATGAATCGGCGGTCTTTCTGTTGTCGTTGGGAATGCTCTCCGGTCGTGGAGAGCATACGGTGATCATGCGTCGGTGGTTGTGCGTCGGAGCGGCGGTCTCGTTGGCAGCCGTGGTCATGGCCCAATCGCGCGGCGCCTCGGCGGCACTGGCCGGCGCGTCGTTGTGGCTTGGATTGTTCCGGTTTGGGAAAAAGGCGCTCGTGATCGTGAGCCTCTCTCTGCTGGCCCTGCTCGTGGTCCCCAATCCTCTTCAGCACCGCATCTTCCATGCGGGAGCGCAGGATCCCTACGCCTATGCGAGGTTGGATATTTGGCACAGTGCGTTCCTGCGTCTGGCCGATCAACCGCTCGGGATTGGTGTGGGCATGTTCAAGCAGGGCTCGTTTCAAGACCGCTTTCCCATCGAGGGAGAAATCGTGCGCTATCGAAAGCGCCCTGAATCCGCTCACAACGAATACCTGCAGATTGGGGTGGAACTCGGTGTCGTCGGCCTCGGCCTGTTGCTCTGTGGCCTGGGACTGTGGACCGCAGAAATCCGCCAACTCTTGCGCGAGCCGGCCGACGCACACGACCGCGGCCTGTTGATGGGGGTGACGGCCTCCTCGCTTGTCCTGCTGCTGCACGCAGCCGTGGATTCCAGCTTTCATGAACCGGGTCTCGTCGTGCTGCTCGTCCTGCTGGGCGGTGTCATTCACAATCTCCATACACGGGCGCGGCCCGATCGGGTGACGTGGCGCCGCGTCGCGTTCGCCTACCATCCCATGCATGCGGCCGGTGTGATTGCCGGCGCCTTGTTGGTTGCGGGGGTTTGTGCGCAGTCTGCGGCGGGGTGGTATGCGCACGAGGAAGGGAAGCACCGAGCCGCCCAAGACAATGTGGAAGCGGCCCTCTCGTGGTACATGCTGGCCTCGGAGATCGATCCGGGCACGACGGGATATCACGACGCGATCGCGCGAACGGCCACGCAGTTGTACCGGGAGTCCGGCGCATCGCACTGGTTGCTCAAGGCCGCTGAGGAAGAAGCGGTGGCAAGAAAGCTGAATCCCGCGGACGGACGGTTTGCATTTCGCGCAGGCACGCTGTACCGGCTGATGGCCTCTGAGGCCCTCACCAAGGTCCAACGCGCCGACCTGTTGGACAAGGCCGCCGATGCCTACGGAGACGCGATCCGGTTGGATCCCTATTCCCCGTTCAGTTATTTCGAACTCGCGCAATTGCGAATGGCCGACGGCCGTGTCGACGAGGCCATTGCGCTGCTGACCACCGCCAAGGCGTACGAGCCGAATTTTCTTCCGGGCAGGGCCTTGCTGGCCGAGCTGTCGCTCAAAGCGGGGGTTCCCGGCGATTATGCAGGGGAGATGGCGAACATCACGGCCATTCACTCGCAATATGAACACCAGGTCAGAGACGACCTTGAACGCCAATTCATGGACGCGGATCTTTATCCGTTGGGCAGAGCCATAGCCTTGGAGGCAAGGTCATGACGGCGACAAGGCACTCGTTCCATATCATCGGGCCGACGGCTCTCGCAATGAGCCTGCTGATCGGGCTCCAGCTGCATCTCGCACAATGGCGGATGCCTGAACAAAAACTCGAACATCTCATGTATCTCCCTGACGCCCAATATCTGCAGTTGGCCTCGGTGGGGTATCGCGAACTAATGGCAGACGCATTATGGATTCAGGCCATACAGGTGATGGGAGACCGGAAGGTGTCGGAGTCCGCCGGTCGTTGGCTCTACCGAGCGTTCGACATCATCACCACGCTGGATCCCACGTTTGTGCGCGTCTACGAGGCGGGGGGCCTCGCGCTCACGACGCTCGTGGTGCTTCCGGAGGAGAGCAATCGACTCCTCACGAAGGGCGTAGAACACAATCCAGGTGAATGGAAGCTTCTCTTTTATCTCGGCATCAATCACTACTTCGAATTGTATGACGATGCCAAGGCCGCCGAGTACATGGCTCGGGCGTCCCGTGTGCCAGGCGCGCCACCAGGGCTGGTTTCCATAGCGGCAAATCTGTTTGCCTCCGCGAAGTCTCCTCAACAGGCGGTCGACATCCTTGCGACGGCCTATCAAAACACCTCGGACGAACAGGCCAAACAGCTGCTCGAACTTCGTCTCAAGATCATGCTCGCCGAGCGTGATGTGGTCATATTGGAACAAGCCGTCAACCGATACACCTCGCTGCACGGCCGGCTCCCTGCTCGACTGGAGGAGCTGGTCGCCGCAGGGCTGATTCAACAACTGCCGCAAGAGCCTGCCGGTGGGCGGTACGTCTATGATCCCACGACCGGTACGGTCATCAGCAGCGAGTTTCCCGAGCGACCGAAGATGACAGGCAGGAGAAGAGGTCGCTGAGAAAAGCCGCTTAAATCTTGCCGAACTACAGCCGATTGCTATGATGAAAATCACGTCGGGAAAAGCGTGCGGAGTGCGTGATGGATGCGATTGTCGTCGATAAATTGACGAAGACATATCGGCCCACCTGGCCATGGCAGGCTCCGGCCACGGTGCTCTCCGACGTGTCTTTCTCCGTCGGGTTCGGAGAGATATTTGGATTTCTCGGCCCCAACGGCGCCGGGAAGACCACGACGATGAAGATCATGCTGGGTCTGGTGCGGGCGACCACCGGATCCGTTGAGCTGCTGGGCGCCCCATGGACCGATGTCCAGGTCCACACACGCATTGGATACCTGCCGGAGTCCCCGTATTTCTACGATTACCTGACCGCCGAAGAGTTCCTGATGTTTTATGGAGGTCTTGCCGGGCTCAACAGGGCAGCGGTTGCTCGACGGATTCAGGAACTCTTGGAGAAGGTGGGTCTCAGCGAGGCCCGCACACGTCCGCTGCGGAAGTTCTCGAAGGGCATGCTTCAACGGATTGGGCTGGCGCAGGCCCTGATTCACGATCCCGAGTTGGTCATTTTGGACGAGCCAATGTCGGGGCTGGATCCGATTGGGCGCAAGGAAGTGCGCGACATCATTCTCAGCCTTCGCGATCAGGGCAAGACGGTGTTGTTCAGCACACACATTATTTCCGACGTCGAGATGATTTGCGATCGAGTGGGCATCATCGCCAGGGGGAAGATGCTGGCCGTCGGAAGGATCGAAGAGATAGTCGGACGCCAGGAGGCCGTGTCGGTCGAGGTCGTCTGCGAGGGATTCATCGGCGAGAGAAACCCCGTGATCAAGGCCACCGCCCAGCGTCTGTTGCAGCGCGCGAATCGTTGCTGGATGGTGCTTCCTGATCAATCGGAATTGGAGCACGTCCTGGAAGCCATCCGGGGATCCGGCGGCAGGCTCATTTCGGTGATTCCGCACAAGGGATCGCTCGAGGACATCTTCTTGGAACAAACGAAACGCCGGAGCTGAGATGAAAAGCCTTCTGGTGGTCGCCCACAACACGTTCCGCGAGACCGTTCGAGACAAGATCCTCTACAATCTGGTCTTCTTCGCGTTGCTCCTCATCGGGCTGTCCTTGCTCCTGGGCACGCTCACCATCGGGGAACAGTCGAAAATCGTCAGCGACGTCGGGCTGGCCGCCATCAACCTTGTGGGCGTCATCATTGCCATCTTCGTCGGCATCGGTCTGGTGTCAAAGGAGATCGAGCGTCGCACCATCTACACGATTCTGGCGAGGCCGATCACCAGAACGCAGTTCCTCCTCGGCAAATATGGCGGACTTGGATGTGTGATGTTGGTGAACCTGGCGATCATGGTGGCCATGTTTTTGATGGCGCTCCTGCTCAGCGGCAGCCCCGTCCATGGGTCCCTCTTTCAGGCCATTCAGCTCATCCTCGTTGAAACCTTGCTCGTGACCGCCATGGCCATGTTTTTTTCTACGTTCAGTTCCCCGACCTTGAGCGCCATCATGACCATCGGGTTTTATCTCATCGGGCACCTCACGACCGACCTCAAGGGCATCGCGGAAAAAAGCAAAAGTCCGGTCTCGGAGATGATCATGTCGGGCCTCTACTATGTGTGTCCAAACCTCGAATGGCTGAACGTCAAGGGCCAAGCCGCACATGGCGTCATGGTGAGCGGCGGATACCAGTTGGCGGCCACCGCATACGGTCTGATCTACGCAAGCGTGCTCTTGTTCGGAGCCTGCCGAATTTTCGCGCGTCGGGATTTTTAGGGCTCCGGGGAGAGCCGCATCCACGCCTATGAAGATCCTAGCCGTGTTGCCTCCCGATCGGTGGATGGAGATCAATCTCCTCGACACCCTGCGTCGGCATTACTGCGACAAGCTCCACGTGTTCACCTATCCGGGGGGGATGGGGCGCCTCGGCTCGAAGGCCTGGCGGAAGGAACGGGATGTCCTCAATACACAGCTGGTCGCCGTCGCCCGGGCGCTCAAGGCCTCCGGGGAGTTGGATCTCCTGTTTTGCATCGTGTACGACGACTTTCTGACGGTGGAGACCGCCCACCAGCTTCGTGGATTAGGCGTGTCGATGGTGAATTATCACGTCGACATGGCGTTTCAGTGGTACCGCGTCATACGAACCGCTCCGTATTTCGACGTGCTGGCCGTGGCCCAGCTGACGAATGCCGAGCACCTCGCCCGCCATAATCCGCATATCCATTGGATGCCGATGGCGGCGAATCCTGAGTGGTACGCGTCCCGTGCAACGATCGATCCGGGAACTCAGCATGACCTGTGCTTTGTGGGCAGTTTCAATCCGTATCGGCGGGCACTCCTCGGAGAGTGCGTCCAGCGGGGATTCAAGCCTTCAGTGTACGGGCGGGGATGGACGAGCGAAGCGCCGAGTCCCTATCACTTCGAGTGGGATCCCTACAAGCTGTGCCATGACATCCGGTATTACGCCTGGTCCCGGTTCCGCGCCGAGGGCCTCGAGAGTGTGGTCGGCCCGATCAGGAAAAAGCATGCGAGGGCCCGCACGTTCGAACCATTGGCCGGACCAGAATTTTTTCCTCCGTGCACGGATGAAGCGCTGCCGGCGATCTTCCGTTCGAGCAAGATCAACCTTGGCATGTCCGATACCGGGTGGCATGCGGGCACGGACGTCGTGTCCTCGAATAATCTTCAGTGTCGGCTTCGCGATTTTGAGGTGCCCATGTCCGGCGGTTTTTATCTCGTCCAAGAAGCGCCGGGGCATGCGGACTACTACAAGCTCGGCCAGGAAATCGAGACGTGGAAGGACGCGGACGAACTCACCGACAAGTTGTCCTTCTACACGAAGAATCCCGCCGCCGCCTCGCGGATACGTGAAGCCGGAAAAGCACGTGCCCTGCAATCCCATACCTGGCGGCACCGGTTCGACGAGTTATTTGAGAAGCTCAGCTGCGCGACAGTTCGGCGCGTCCGCCCTGCCGTCGCATGATGAGCACGATGACCAAGATCGGGCTGGCCAAGGGCGTCTCTCAGGCCATTCGCCTTGGAAGACGCTTCGCAGGGTTGGGGAGCCGCACGGAGGTTGTTCGAGAGGGGCTCAGATGGGAGCTCGATCTCTGTGAAGGCATCGACCTCGCCATCTATCTCGGCCTCTTCGAGAAGGACTCCCTGTCAGTCGCCCGTCGTCTGCTGAAACCGGGGGCCGTGGTCTTGGACATCGGTGCCAACGTCGGCGCGCATACGCTCCCTCTGGCACGCGCGGTCGGTCCCAATGGAAAAGTCTATGCCTTTGAGCCGACAGCATTTGCCTTCCGCAAGCTTCAGCGCAATATTGAGCTGAACGCTGACGTCAAAAGCCCCATCATCCTTGAACAGATGATGCTCGGGGACTCCACCACCCAACTCCCTGATCGGATGTATTCGAGTTGGCCGCTCACTCACGGTTCCGTTCTGCACGAGCGGCACGGCGGAAGGCTCATATGCCTCCCGGCCGCGCGAGTGTCATCCGTGGATGACTATGTGAGGGAGGCCGGGATCCGACAGATCGACCTCATGAAGATCGACGTCGACGGGTACGAGTCTGCGGTCTTGTGCGGCGCGCATTCGACTTTGGCAAGTTTGCGCCCGCCGATCATCCTGGAGTTCGCCCCGTACGTGCTCGACGAGGCAGGGACGTCCGTTGAAGGGTTATGTGAGATTCTGCGGCGACACCGGTACCATTTGTATGCAGTCTCGACAGGTCAACTGCTCCCAGTGGCCGTGGAGCGGGTGAAAAAGTTCCTCCGGGGTGGCTGCAGCATCAACGTCCTCTGTGTCCCGAGCGAGAAACGCGCAGGCTTGGGACAGTTGCTCCACAGAGATATGCCGGGGAGGTTGGTGTCGGTACCGGGTGGAATCCAGGCCGGATTGCTCTCCCTCTATCGCATAGCGCTGAAGACAGGAGTGCTTTCGACCCAGCTTGGCAACGGCGTCTTCGAACGAACCTACCTGATCTATAAGGAAGTGTTTGAAGCCTCCCATGTCAGATTGCTCAAAGAATTGATCAGTCCCGGGACGACGATTGTGGACGTCGGGGCGTTCATCGGATTTTTCTCGCTCCGGTTCGCCCGTTGGGTTTCCGGCGGCGGGAGGGTCTTAGCCCTCGAGCCGGATCCAAAGAGCCTCGCGCGCCTGCGGCATAGGGTGGAGCGGGCGGGTTTGACGACCGTCGTCGACTGTATTGAAGCGGCTGTGGCCCATGAGAGCGGCGAACGACGCTTGACCCTGAATGCCGCTTGTCCGGTTGATCATAAGCTGGGTGAGGCTGGAATTCCAGTCACGACGACCTCCATTGACGATCTCCTGGCCGTATCCGGATGGCCTCCGGTGTCGTTGATCAAAATCGACGTGCAGGGAGCCGAGGCCAGCGTCATTGCCGGTGCGCGGCGCACGATCGCGGCCTTTCATCCCTCGTTATTCGTCGAGGTGTCGGATGCGACATTGCAGGCCTATGGCTCGAGCGCGGAGAAGCTGCTTTCGACGGTAGTCAGATTGGGATATACGATCCATCGATTGGACCGTTACAAGATTTCAGAGGCCGTGACGATCGAGCAGGCGTTGGAGTGGCAGGAAACCTCGGGATACATCGATTTGCTCTTTCTTCACAACCGAACGGTTCGTTCAGTCTGCACGCAATCGGCGGCGTAAGAAACGGCGGATTGAAGATGTTCATCAGGCTAGGACTGCTCGTCACCGGGATTCACCTGTTCTTTCTTTGGAGCCTCGGGGCGGGTTTCTACTATGACAGCCTGATCTATGCTCAACTCGGGGAGGCCCTTCTGACCGAAGGTGGGCTTCAGGCCTTTTATACAGGCCCCCGATTCTACATCTACCAACACCTGGCTCCCGGTGTCCCGCTTTTATGGACTGGGGCCTCTGTCATCGCCGGAGCATACGGATGGGTTCTCGTTGCAGTCGTTCAACACGCGATCGCCGCCGCATCACTCCTGTACTTACTGTGGGTGTGGCGTCCCTTCCTCACGGGTCCTTTCATCGCGTTGGCCGCCATCCTCGTCTCGTGTAATCCTCTCTTTGAATCGTTGCACAATCGACTGATGACCGAATCTCTCACTGGATCGATGTTGCTGCTGGGAATCGCTGCCACCAGCAGCATCTTGCTCCATCGCCCAACCGGGACGATGCCACTGTTCGTGCTGACTGGCTCAGCGCTTGTGGCGATCCAGGTGAGAAGTCAATCGCTGGTGTATTTTCTGATGTTCTTCATTGCAATTGTTGTGTCGCGCCACGAGCGACCGATTCGATCGACCGCACTGATCTGCGTCGTATCCGTGGCCTGCAGCATCTTCCTGTGGCCGGCGTATCGCTTTTACGTGACCGGCCAGGCCTTTCTCCCCAATACCTCATATCTGGCCCTCGCGCACGCTCTTCGATACAACGTCCATCCCAGCGATGCGCTTGTCGTGAAATTGAACATGTTTTCACTTCCAGCAACGTTGCCGGCAGATCGGCTTGCAAGCCATGGCATGGACTACATGGATGCCGCGGCAATGGGGGCGCATCTGCGAGCATCGGGCATGGATGATTCCCAAGCAAAGTGGGAAGTCATGAAGGCTGCCTGGGCGGTCAGAACGGATTCCCCAGAAGTCATGATGACCCAACTGCGCCTCCCGCTGCTCTCCATCGGGATGAAGTATCCCGTCTTCATGGGACATCCCGACAGGGTCATCCATCGGGGATTCACGAATGGAACCTATGCGCATCATGCCTCCTATTGGGAAAAATGGGAGGGAGGGACCTTGCGGGAGGACTATTCCCAGGAACTCGATACCGTCGTGAAGTTTTCCAAGGACAATGTCGCGCTATATGACGCCTCCGTGGTCGGCAACTTCGAGCGAAGCGTGCGCCCGTTTCTGGCGGATCATCCGGTGAGTATGCGCGACCCCCTCGGGTTGCTGCACGTACCCTCCGACATCTGGTTCCTCGGGTGGGGGATTGGGCTGTATGTCATCTGGAAGATGAATCGAATGGTGGCCGGAATTCTCATGGGCACTGTGCTGGCCACGTACGTCCTGAGTGCGAGCGTTCCCGTTGGAAATGCCAGATACGCCTATCCTCTTCTTCCCTTCTATATGATCGGGCTAATGATCGGGTTGGAGCATCTCCTGGCCTGTGTCTCACCACGAATGCCGGACAACGCGGAACCGTCGGCGGATGAGCCTGAGTATTAGGAAATACATCTGCCATCCGTATCCCGTCTCGAATTCACGATTTCACTCCGTCAGCCTGGCAGGCCATTGTTATAGTGGTCGGGGGTATGCGGCCGGGGCCTCGCGCTGAGCCGTTGCTGTGAAAGAGTAGGTTCCCCTACCGGAGTGTCTCGTCATGACGCATGGCATGGACCAAATCGTCATTTACGAACCTGATCAACGGACCGGCCTGGGATTCGTGGCCAGCTGGCAGGCGATGATTCAAAACGTCGTGAATTCGCGCGAACTGATCTGGCAACTGTTCAAGCGGGATCTCCTCGCAGGGTCCAAACAGTCAATGCTCGGCCTTCTCTGGATTGTGCTGTCACCGCTTCTGGGCATTGTGTCCTGGGTCTTGATGCACGAGGCGGGTGTGCTGCGACCCGGTGCGCTCGATGTCCCTTATCCGCTCTATGTCCTGTTCGGAACCGCGATTTGGGGGCTGTTCATGGCGTTCTATTCAGCGGCGGCCTCGAGCTTGACATCCGCGGGGGGACTGCTGGTCCAAGCCAAGTTTTCGCACGAAGCGCTCGTCGCTCAGCAAATGGCACACACCGTGACCGTCGTGATCGTCAACATGTTGTTGCTGCTTGTGGTGTGGGGCGTCTTCGGTGCGGCCTTTCACTGGATGGCGCTCCTGTTCCCGCTCAGTCTGATCCCGCTGTTTCTCCTGGGCACCGGCATCGGGATGGTGGTCTCGGTGTTTGCCGTGCTCGTCCGGGACATGTCGAAAACGATCACGACCGTGCTGGGCCTGGCGATGTTCATGACGCCGGTCGTCTATGCGGCCGACGTCGAAAGTGCCTGGCTGCGACGCCTGATCGCCTGGAATCCGCTGACGTATCTCGTCGGAGGAGCGCGCGACGTGGTGCTGGAGGGTCGCATCGCTCACCCCATCGGGTATGCCGCGTCCGTCCTGCTGGCCGCATCCCTCTTTCTGGCGGCCTGGCGGCTGTTTTTCATGTCCGAACAAAAGGTCGCGGAGAGGTTCTAGTGAACGATTCCTTGGTCCTTCGCGCCGATCACATCAGCAAGAAGTTCTGCCGCCGGATGCGACAGAGCATGTACTACGGCACGAGCGACGTCTTGCGCGGCATGATGGGATGGCCGTCCTGTTCCGGGTCCCTGCGTCCCCACGAGTTCTGGGCCTTGGACGACGTCAGCTTTTCGCTCCGGCGCGGCGAACGACTCGGCTTGCTCGGCGGCAACGGGTCCGGGAAGTCGACTCTCTTGCGATTGCTTGCGGGCATCTATCAGCCCGATGCCGGCCGCATCGAAATCCGTGGAAACGTCTGCCCATTGATCGCGCTGGGCGCGGGATTCCATCCCCTGTTGACGGGGCGCGAGAACATCTATCTGAACGGAGCGCTGTTGGGCATGGCGATGCGAGACATTCACGGGCGGTTCGACCAGATCGTCGAGTTTGCCGGCATCGGAGAGTGTCTTGATGCGCCGGTCAAAACCTATAGCTCGGGAATGCACGTGAGGTTGGGATTTGCCATCGCCATCCACTCGAACCCCGCCCTCCTGTTGGTAGACGAGGTGTTGGCCGTAGGCGACAGCGCGTTTCAGGACAAATGCATTGAAAAGGTCCTGGCACTCAACAGGCAAGGGACCGCCATCATCTTCGTGTCTCACTCGGTCCATATGGTTGAACGACTGTGTCTGTCCGGTCTGCTGTTGAAACAAGGCAAACCGCTCTTCCTCGGCGAGATTCGTGAGTGCATCAGGCGCTACTTCGACGACATCGGCCGGGAGCAGGTAACCAACGGGGTCGTGCCGACGACGGTGGGGTTGGGGAAAGTGCTGATCTCGGAGGTCAAAGTCTATCAGCACGAAACGGCGCCGGAGGAGCGCCGCATCGAGTTTGGAAAGGACTTCTTCATCCAATTTGCGTATCGGTTTTGTGGGGCGCCTTCACGGAACACTCAAGTCCGCGTCACGATCAAAACGTTTTCAGGCCGCGACGTACAAAAATTCGTTCTCCAAGAGGGCCCTTTTCAGGGCGGCCGCCTCTACCAGAATCTCAAACTCGTGTCGCTCGAACAGTCGGGGACGGTCAAAATCAAAGTATTGAACCCCCGACTGTTCCCACAAACGTTCGTGGTCGATGTGGCTATTGCGCTTGTGGAGAAAAGCGTTCACCTGGGTGGACTTGTCAACGCGGCCATTTTCAACGTGGTTCATCCCGGATCGGCGGACCACTATCTCGAGTACGGCAATTCGACAGTCACGGAGTTCGATTACGACGTCGCTCACACCTCAGATGCCGTCATCAAGCTTGCGCGCTCCTAGCAGGGCTCCCGAAGCCGGGTACGGCGCGCCCGTCGTATTCGCCATCATCCCTGTCTTCAACAGGCTCGCCTTGACCGAGGCTTGTCTCAAATGTCTCTCGGCCCAAACCTATCCCGCCCTGCGCGTCATCGTCGTGGACGGGGGGTCCACCGATGGCACGGCCGAGCGGGTTCGCCGCGAATTTCCCCATGCCGAGTTGCTACAGGAGGACCGTGAGTTGTGGTGGGGCGAGGCGATGCAGTTGGGCGTCGAATACAGTCTTGCCCAGAGCCGTCGGGATGACGACATGCTGTTGATGATGAACAACGATACACTCATCGATCCGGACTATGTGACGACACTCGTTCGGGTATCACAGGAACGGCATGCTGCGGTCGGCGGCGTCATTGTCGATAGCTCAGACCCGTCGAACGTGCTCGATGCCGGAGAATTCATTGACTGGTCCACATACAGTTTCCCCGTAAAAACCGACCGGGAGCCGGGAGAAACATATGTCGATGGAGTCGATCTTCTTTCCGGCCGCGGGACGCTGGTTCCCTTGGCGATGGTCCGGGCGGCAGGCAATGTGAACGGCACGCGGTTTCCCCACTACATCGCCGATTGTGAATTTTTTTCGCGATTGAAGCGCAAGGGATTTCGGTTGGGCGTCACGTGGGAAGCGGTGATTCGATCCCATGTCGAGGTGACAGGTCTTTCGACTCAGCATGCTGATCCCCTCACCTTCGCACAGGCATGGCAGGCGTTGTTTTCGAAGCGATCCATGGACAATGTGCGTAACCACTGGCGCTTCATCGAAGACTGCGCCGCAACCCGCTTACACGGGCCGCTGAAGAGGCGTTTGATGTGGCGCTGCGCCTATCTCGTGGCGAGTCGAACGGCACTGAGACACGTGGCGCTTCCACTCGCGTGGTTTCTGAGCGGTCTGTACTACGTGACCAAGGAGGACTGTCTTGCCTGCGGATGCGATGCCGACCTGTTGCTCAAGACAGGAGTCTTGAAACCATGGCGTCACGATGAGTGGTATCTGCTGGACGAGGGATCTCGAAGTCGGATCACAGAGGACCCCAAGCTACGGCGGTTGTATGGGCGCGCATGGAATCCCCTCACCAAGATGACCCGTTGGATCAGAGCGAAGCGCCGTGGGCAAGCGTCGGGTGGGCGATTGCTTCTCTAGCCGCATGGAAACCCTTCGTATGGTGAAGGCAAGAGTACGAACGATTGCCCGCGTGTTGCGAGAAGGTGTCCGGTCTCTCGCGAAGATCCTTCTGCACGCACGACAGCATACGCTCAGAGTTCGAGCGATCCGGGCCGAGGCCAAAACGGCCCG
Source organism: Nitrospira sp. (assembly GCA_035281245.1). GTDB lineage: Bacteria > Nitrospirota > Nitrospiria > Nitrospirales > Nitrospiraceae > Nitrospira_C. The sequence goes on along the minus strand of DATEEH010000002.1, from coordinate 42,695 downwards.
GCCTCTCAATGTCATCTTGGGAGCCGGCCCTGTCACCATGCAGGGATGGGTCGCCACTGACGCGGCGGTGCTCGACGTGACATCCAGTCGGGACTGGAAGCGGTTATTTGCGCCAGGTTCCATTGATCGGTTGATGGCCGAACACCTCTTCGAGCATTTATCCGAGCCTGAATGTGCCACGGCGTTCACGGAATGCTTTCAGTACCTGAAACCAGGAGGCCTTCTTCGGATCGCCGTACCGGACGGCAATCGAAAAGATCCCGAGTATAGTGAGGAGGTCAGCCCTCCCAAAGACGGTCATCAATTGCTGTTCACCGTTGATGACTTGACCCGGCAATTGGTTCGTGTCGGTTTTCGGGTGACGCCATTGGAATATTTTGATGCAAAAGAGGAGTTTCATTGTTATCCCTGGCTGGAGGACGACGGTCTCATCCGGCGGTCTGCCCGATTTGACAGGCGGGAACGTTTCAAGCGGGGAACGGTCTATTACACCTCGCTCATCGTCGATGCCAGAAAGCCGTAATTCGCACTAACGAACACCGATATGTGTGGAATAGCCGGAGCCATCGCAACAGAGCCGCTGAGCTGCGACACCGTGTCCCGTGTCATGAGCATGAATGACCGGCTCGTACACCGCGGTCCCGATGACCAAGGCTCATTCCACGAAGGGCCTGTGGCCCTGGCGATGCGTCGTTTGAGCATCATCGACCTCCGCGGGGGTCAGCAACCCCTGTTCAATGAAGATCGCTCGATCGTCTTGGTGGCCAATGGCGAGATCTACAACCATGTGGAATTGAGGGCACAGCTCCGTTCACAAGGACATCACTTCAAGACGGGCAGCGACTGTGAAGTGATCGTGCATCTCTATGAGCAGTACGGGCTTGATTGCGTGAAACATCTACGGGGGATGTTTGCGTTTGCGCTCTGGGACTCCCGTCGACGACGGCTCATGCTGGCGCGAGATCGGATGGGAGAGAAGCCGCTCTATCTGTATCGGGACGGCAGGGTCCTCTACTTCGCCTCCGAGCTGAAAGCGATCATGGCCGGGAGTGGGATGCCGCTCGCGTTAGATCCCGTGGCGGTCGACCTGTACTTCTATTACAGCTATGTCCCGGATCCGCTGACGCCCATACAAGGCATACGCAAGCTGCCGGCTGCGCATATCCTCACCGTCGATGCTGAATCAGGAGAACAACAGGAATGGTGCTACTGGCGCATGGAAGAAGCTCCGCCGCTGGACGGCAATCCCGTCGACCTGATCAGGGCCGAGTTGGAATCCATCAGCGAGCTGATCATTCGATCGGACGTTCCTGTTGGGGTGGCGCTCAGCGGAGGGCTGGATTCGAGTGCCATCGCGGCCATGACCTCGCGCAAATATCCCGGGAGCATGCACGCCATTACCGTGGGGTACGGCGGGAAGAGTCGGCATGATGAACGGGAGCATGCCAGGGCGCTCGCGGAATTTCTCGGCATGCCCTTTCATCCGCTTGAACTGTACGCCGGCGACCTGGCCGCGTTTTTCCCGGACCTGATCCACTGGCTCGACGATCCCATCGCGGATATTGCGGCATTCGGATCCTATTCGATGATGAAGGCAGCGAAAGCCCACGGTATCTCCGTGATGCTCCAAGGGCACGGGGGAGATGAGCTCTTCTGGGGCTATCCATGGGTGCGGCAGGCTGCCATGCAGACACGACGGAAATTGGAGGGATGGCAGGCCGGCGGACCGCGATTCCTGGATTATCTGTCATTCACGATGCCTGCGTACTGGAACGTGTGGGGCCTGAAGGAGTGGCTGAAGTCCGGAGCGGGCATTCGTGAATCCTGGGCGCTCTACAACCGAGACCGGCTGAGTCCGAAAGAGCAAACGGTGTTTTACGACCTGACCCCCGATTTTCGGCTCGCCCGAAACGAGGTGCAGGACATGTACCCCGCGCGGTTTGTCGACAATCTGAAGGAGTCACAGGCCTGCAATCTCTTCACCGTCCCGCTTCCATGGCCTCAGGTGGACGTCCTGCTCACGCGACTCATTTCCCAGACGTATTTGCTTGAGAATGGCATGGCTCTGGGGGATCGGCTGAGCATGGCGTCATCCGTTGAATTGCGCTTGCCGTTTGTTGACTACCGGTTGGTCGAGACGGTGATCGGTTTGCGAAAAGCGACACCTGATCACACGTTCCCTCCGAAGTTTTGGCTACGCGAAGCGCTCAAGACCGTGTTGCCGGAGTGGGTGACGAGCCGACCGAAGCGCGGCTTCACTCCTCCCCTGCAGGAATGGCACGATGCGTTGTTTGCCGCACATGGGGACAAGTTGAGCGATGGATTCCTGGTTGAAGCGGGTATCTTGCGCCCGGAGAGCGGCCTTGCCTTGTCCAAAGGGCCCTATCCCCCTGAAGCAGGCGCGCCGATGTCATTCAAAGCCCTGACGCTCGAGCTGTGGTGCCGAAATCTGACTGGCGGCCTTCACGCAGAGCCGGAAGCAGTGAACGGGCGCGCAAGGCTTCACGAGCCGATCCCCATTTAAACACATGAGCACGTCCCCTGCGCCAATCGCACTGTTTGTCTACAATCGGCCGGATCACGTGCTCCGGACCATCTCGGCGCTGCAAGCCAATCCGCTGGCTCGAAAAAGCCCGCTCTACGTGTTTAGCGACGGTCCAAACGGTTCGCAGGATATCGCGGCGGTCCAAGCCGTCCGGCGTATCGTGAAGAGCGTGACCGGCTTCGACGAGATTGTTGTTCGTCACCAGCCCAAGAACCTCGGTCTCGCACAATCCATCATCGCCGGCGTCACCGAATTGTCTGCCGCGTATGGACACGTGATCGTGTTGGAAGATGATCTCGTCGTGGCACCGGGCTTTCTGACGTTCATGAATCAGGCGCTGCAACGGTATGAGCACGAGCCGCGGGTCATGCAGGTGTCCGGGTACATGTTTCCTGTCGAGCGCCCGAAGCGGCTTGGACAGACGTTCTTTTGCCGGGTTCCCACCAGTTGGGGGTGGGCCACCTGGGCCAGAGCGTGGGAACGCCTCAGTCTGGATTCCACGCAGATGCTGGAATCCCTGCGAAGTCCGGAGCGGCGTGAGGCCTTCAACCTGAACGGGGCCTATCCATACTTCGAACACCTGATCCAACAGGCTGAAGGCAAGCTCGACGTGTGGGGCGTCCGTTGGTATGCCAGCATGTTCACCGCCGGAGGGCTCTGCCTCTATCCCGGTCAATCGTTGGTCCAAAACATTGGCATGGATGGGACCGGCATGCATTGCGGTCGCTCCTCCGATTTCGACGTCGAACTGAGCGTGTGCGAAACCTGGAAGCTCCCGGATCGCGTTCAAGAGTCCGCACCCGCCTTCGAGGCCATTCGCTCCTTTCTCATCGGACTGCGGGCACAGAAGCGGACCGGTGCGATAGTCGATTTGGTTTCTCGCCTACGCCATGCCGCGGGTAGAATGAAACGGGCAATCACGTCCGCGGGATAACCGCAGGCCATGACAAACATCTGAGCGCATGCCAACCCTGAGCTGGTTACAGCAGGAATTCAGCTACGGCTATGACAGCGGGAACATTCTGTCGTTGATTCCCGGCCGCATCCGGCGCTCCGAGGAGCGTAGGAGCGGTGGATCATACCGTCGCGTCTTCACGAAAGCGCTCCAGCCTTATCTGTTTCCCCAGGCCAAGGTATTGGAGTTGGGGCCGGGGAAAGGGTCATGGTCGCGCGCGATCCTTCAGCACATTTCAGAAGGCGAACTGCACACAGTCGATTTCCAGGACGTCACGACCTGGCTGAAGCCGGAAGGCTACTCGGGGCGACTCGTCTGTCACCGTGTGCGGGATAACAGTTTTGATGGGCTCCCCGAGGCGTACTTTGATGTGTTTTGGTCGTTCGGCGTGCTCTGTCACAACGAAGCCTCGTCGATCCGGCACATTCTCACACAGGCCAGAGGCAGGATGAAGCCTGGGGCGGTCGCGATTCATCAGTACGGCGATTGGGAAAAGCTCGAAGCGTTCGGCTGGCATCGAGGTGGGGTGCCGCAAGAATTCAAAGCCAAGAACGACGAAGACATCTGGTGGCCGCGCAACGACCAGCATCTGATGACCAGGCTGGCCACCGACGCCGGATGGCAAGTCCTCAGCGCCGACTTGGACCTGCTTCAGCGGGATTCCCTCATTCTATTGCGGAATCCATAGCCGTTCATCACTCGCATATGCGAGGCACAATCGTGTTGACCAGAATACTTGGTCCCATGCGGGCTCTCGGAACACGGTGGGGGAGGGGGCGTCACAGCGAGACGCCCGGTGCTTCCGAACTGCGATCCATCGAAGAGCGGCAGGACGATGAGACCGTTCGGTTTGTTCGCCCCTATACGATGACGTCCCCTGAGCGCATTCGCGCGCTGTGTTCAGCCGTTCGATACATTGAACAGGCGGGGATCGAGGGAGCGGTCGTCGAGTGCGGCGTCTGGCGAGGGGGAAGCATGATGGCGGTCGCACGGACCCTCTCGACTCTGGGCTCAGCACACCGCGATTTGTATCTCTTCGATACGTTCGAGGGGATGACGGAGCCAGGTCCCCAGGATATCGCGCTGAACGGCGAAACGGCCAAGAGCCTATTGGAGCGGAGCTCTCGGTCCGAAGACGATATGGTGTGGTGCGTTGCGCCGATGGAGCGAGTGGCTCACGCGCTCAGCTTGACCGGGTATCCGAATCGATTGCTTCACCTGATTCCCGGGCGAGTGGAAGACACGTTGTCAGCGGCGGCTCCAACGGAGATTGCGCTGCTACGACTGGATACCGACTGGTATGAATCGACGAGGCAGGAAATGAACGTGCTCTTCCCTCGATTGGCGCGCGGTGGAGTACTGATCATTGATGACTATGGACATTGGCAGGGCGCCCGTCGGGCCGTCGATGAGTATGTGGAGACCCATCAACTCAGGCTTCTTCTTCATCCCATCGATTACACGGGCCGGATCGCAGTGAAGGTCTTTGACTGAGGAGATGCTGCTCGTGTCATCTTCCCTTGTCAATATCGGCTGCGGGGCGACCTGGCATCCCGCATGGACGAATCTGGACGTACGTCCCGTCAGTGCACAGGTGCGAGCCTGGGATGTCAGCCATGGGCTCCCGTTCGCAAACGAACAGGTGGATGCCTGTTATGCCTCACATGTGCTGGAGCATCTCACGCGAGAGCAGGCTCATGCCTTGCTGATCGAATGTTTGCGGGTGCTTCGTCCGGGCGGCATCGTTCGTCTCGCGGTCCCGGATCTTGAAGGGATTGTCCGGGAATACCTTGACGTGGTGACGCGCGCGGACAAGGGAGAGGAGGCCGCCATCGATCAATACGAGTGGATCACGCTCGAACTGTTGGATCAGCTCGTCCGCGACAAGTCCGGCGGTGAGATGGAGCGCTATTTGCGAAGCAAGGCCGTCAACAATGCCGCATACGTGGTCGGGCGCATCGGACCCGAGGCGATGAACTATATGACGGTGAAGAGCGGGTCGAACGGTTCATCTTCGTCCCTGGGCGTCGCCTCCATGATGTGCGCGGTGGCACGGAGCGTCAGGTCTGCAACGTCTCGCGTCAGCTCGAGCCTACGAGGTCTCCTCACGGAAGCCGATGGGCAGGAGGACGCATTGCGGGTCGGTCATTTTCGTCTCTCGGGCGAATGCCATCGGTGGATGTACGATCGATTCTCTCTCAAACAATTGCTTGAGCGTTGTGGGTTCTCCCGGGTACGCCGCTGCTCGGCGTTCGAGAGCGGGATCGCGGGCTTTGCATCGTTTGGATTGGACGTCGTGGACGGCAAAGTGAGAAAGCCGGACTCGCTGTTTATGGAAGCGATGAAGCCGTAGGGTGTCGTGATGAGCCAGCAAAATGAAGCGCACGTCGGTCCCGCTCCCATCTATTACGATGAGACCTATTTCAGATGGCAGGCGCCACTCGGAGAATTCGGCGGATGGGCCAATCAATCGAAATTCGGGGCGTATATTGCCGCAGAAAGTACGGTGTTGGATTTCGGCTGTGGAGGCGGATTTCTTCTCAAGAATCTGCCGTGCGGTAAACGAGTGGGAGTCGAGCTCAATCCCGCCGCTGCTGAGGCGGCGAAGAAGAACGGCATCGAAGTGTACCGGACGGTCGAAGAAGTGCCGGATGGTTACGTCGATCTCGTCATCTCAAACAACGCGCTCGAGCATACCCTTCACCCCCTGCAAGAATTGAAGGCTTTACACCGGAAATTGCGTGTCGGGGGAAAAATCGTGTTTGTCGTTCCCTGCGAATCCATTTCGTACGCCTATCAGCCCAATGACGTCAATCGTCATCTTTACAGCTGGAGTCCCATGTGCATTGGGAATCTCTTCAGCGAAGCCGGGTTTGCGGTGATCGAAGCGAAGCCTTACATGCACAAGTGGCCGCCGGGGTACAAATTCATTGCCAAAATCGGTGGAAGAAGACTCTTCGAGATGGCCTGTCGTCTCTACGGCAGGATCGAGCGCACGTGGTTCCAGGTGAGGGTGGTGGCCGAAAAGAGACGATGAGATGAAGAAGCTCGTGCAAAGGCTGTGTCGGTCGTTGGGCTTCGAGGTGTCGAAGTATCGCGCCGAACGAACGACCGAACGAAGCGTTCTGCGCCAATCCCTCGAGGGCGTCTTGCAGCAGGTCAAGAACACGGGCTTTGTTCCCACGACCGTGATCGATGTGGGGGCGGCCATGGGGTCCTTTACCACGACCTGCCACAAATTTTTTCCCCATGCGCAATATCTGCTCATCGAACCGTTAACGGAATACGTGCCTGCACTGAACAAGGTCGTGCAGGTCATTCCAACTGCAACCTATGACCTGCGCGCGGCGTCGGCGACCGACAGTCCGGTCGTGCTCCACGTTCATGACGACCTCGTCGGGTCCTCGCTCTACCGGGAAACGGAAGAGGGCACAGGGGTGAACGGCGTTCCGCGCGAAGTGGCGGCGATCAGCGTTGATCGCCTGGTTGCCCAGAGGCAGGCGCAACCTCCCTTCATGATCAAAGTGGACGTGCAGGGAGCGGAACTCGACGTGTTATCGGGGGCGCGAACGACGTTAGGCCACGCGGAACTGGTCGTCCTGGAAGTCTCGTTGTTTCAATTCTTTCACGGAGCGCCGCTGCTCTGCGAGGTCGTGGCTCACATGAAGTCCCATGGATTCGTCCCGTACGATTTTCTCGGCTTGCAGTACCGGCCCATCGACGGAGCCTTGTCACAGGTGGACGTCGTGTTTGTGAAGGAGCATGGGCGTTTCCGCCACATCCATGCCTACGCCACGGCCGAGCAGCGCCGGGCACAAAACCAAGAGTATCGTTCCTACCTGTTGAATGCCCTGTCCGCAGAGCGAATGTCGTGAGTACGCCGCCGCTGAAAATATCCATCGTCACACCGTCGTTCAACCAGGCGGTGTTTCTCGAAGAGACCATCGATTCCGTCCTCTCTCAGCGGGATCCCAATCTGGAGTACGTCATCATCGATGGCGGATCGACCGACGGGAGCGTCGATATTATTCGTCGACACGCGGCGCGATTGGCTCATTGGGTGAGCGAGCCGGACAAGGGACAGTACGACGCGATCAACAAAGGTTTCGCGAAGGTGACCGGCGACGTCATGGCCTGGATCAATAGCGATGACAAATACACCCCCTGGTGCTTCTCGATCGTACGGGAAATCTTTTCACGGTTTCCGGAGATCGAATGGCTCACCACTGTCCAGCCGTTGAGCTGGAACGCACAGGGGCAAGCCACGTCCATGAATTTCAGCGGAGGATTCAACCGACGGTCCTTCTTGAAAGGAGGCAACCTCCCCACGCCGGGCTCATATGGCAGACGCTTCGTCCAACAGGAGTCGACGTTCTGGCGGCGTTCCTTGTGGGAACGGGCGGGGGGACGATTGGATACATCGCTGCGGCTGGCGGCGGATTTTGAGTTGTGGGCTCGGTTTTACAAGCATTCTGACCTGTGCGGAGTATTGGCATCGCTGGGCGGATTCCGTGCATACGGACAGCAGAAGTCGGTGCTCCAAGCCGCCGAATACATGGACGAGGCGCAGCGCGTCCTCGCGCAGTATGGAGGGAGGCCCTGTCGGGGACCGGAAGCGCTGCTTCGAGGGGTGCTGTGGAAGCTCGCTCGTCATTGGTCGCTGACGCCTTTGCCACGGCTGGTTCGGGCGCTCACTCATCGTGCCGGCCTCACGTTTCCGACCAAGGTCATCGTGTGGGACGGTGCAGAATGGAGAATCATTTCCGGCTTTGTAATCTAGCTGCTAATCTAGCCTGATGCGGATTCTCCAGGTTAGTACCTACGACAAAGCCGGCGGGGCCGAGGCCATCGCCTGGCAACTCTTCGACCAGTACCGGCGGCGAGGCCATGAGTCGGCCCTCGTGGTCGGGGAAAAAACCACGACCGATCCGCAGGTCATTCCGTTATCTCGGGCGATATCGGATCAGCATTCGTCTACGTCCCTGGCTCAGGTAAGCCAATGGTTATCGCCCTATGAAGGACGGATCCGTGGCATCTGGCGCATGCGGCGATGGCTCGATGCGTACATTGCGCGCCCGCGCAATTGGTGGCAGGCCCGATTGGGAAGGGAAAATTTCGATTTCCCGGAAACGTGGCAACTGCTTGAGCTCTCGCACGAATGCCCCGACATTCTTCATTGCCATAACCTCCATGGCGGCTGGTTATCCCGGGGTGGATACTTCGATTTAAGCGCCCTGCCGTGGCTGAGCAGGCAAATCCCGACCGTCTTGACGCTGCATGACACGTGGATGCTGGCCGGCCACTGCGCCTACACCCTCGGCTGCGAGCGGTGGAAAACTGGTTGTGGACAGTGCCCCGACTTATCGATCTATCCCGCGATCTCGCGAGACGCCACAGCCTTCAATTGGAACCGCAAGCGGGAGATCTATGCGACGGGTCGCTTTCAGATTGCGACGCCCTCGCGTTGGCTGTTGCGTCAGGTCGAGCAATCGATCTTGGCTCCCGCCATGGTCGAGGGCCGTGTCATCCCCAACGGGGTGGACTCCACCATTTTTTCCCCGGGGTCGAAACAGCAGGCGAGGGAGTCGTTGGGCCTCCCACAGCACGATGCCATCTTATTGTTTGTCGCCAACGCCGCCCGGAGCAATGTCTTTAAGGACTACCACACGGTGGAACAGAGCGCGGTCAGCACGGCAGCCGGCTACCGGCGGGGGAAGCTCACGTTGCTCGTCGTCGGAGAAAAGGGGGACCCCGTCTTCTTCAACAACGGCGAAATCCGCTTCGTGCCCTATCAGCGAGAGCAGAAGGCCATGGCCCAGTACTATCGGGCGGCGGACCTCTACGTGCATGCGGCCAAATCCGACACCTTCCCCAATACGGTGTTGGAGGCGCTCGCGTGCGGCCTCCCCGTGGTCGCGACGGCCATCGACGGGATTCCCGAGCAAATCGACGACGGCCGGTCCGGTTTTCTCGTTCCGCGAGGCGACGCCGAGACCATGAGCCGTCGCACGCTGCAGCTGCTCCTGAATGATGGGCTGCGTGCTTCGATGGGCGCGATGGCTGCGGAGATCGCGGCCCGCTCCTTTACGGTGCAGCAGCAAGTCGAGGCGTATTTGGACTGGTATGAGCAGATTCTTTCGTCTTCCAGAAGGGAAAGCGTGCCGGCCTATGCCTGCTAAGTTGATGCTCCTCGCGATCGGGCTCGGAGTGGGGGGAACAGAGAGTCATATCCTGGAGCTGGCCTCCCGGATCGATCGCTCGCGGTTTGCCGTGACGGTCTGCACGCTCAAGTCCGGCGGCCGAATCGCCGAGGAGCTCCAGGCTCGCGGAATCAAAGTCGTATCGCTGGACGGTACGGGGAAGCTGGATGCGCGAGTGATGTTCCGTTTGCTGAAAATCATTCGAGAAGAGCGGCCGGACGTCGTCCAGGCATTCCTGTTCTGGGCAAATGTCGCCGCCAGAATCTGTGGACGCATCGTACGAACGTTTTCCATCGTCTCGTCCTACCACGATGAGATCGTCAGCGAAGGATGGATCGTTCGTTTGGTCGATCGTCTCACGCTCAAATGGACCCACGGGATTCTCTGTTGTTCGGAGGCGGTCCGCCGCTCCGTGCTGTCTCGGATCGGGGGCAGGGGTGATTGCTGTACGGTCATTCCATTCGGCGTGGATGTCGACCGATTTCAGAATGCCTCGGCCGCCACGAGGCGCGACCTTGGTTTGTTCGACGATGGTCCGGTGATCGGGACGGTCTGTCGGTTGGTCGAGCCGAAAAAGGGGCTGAGCATTCTGCTCCAGGCGATGTTTGAGTTGAAACGGCGGATCGGGAAGCCACCGTGCCAATTGCTGATCGTCGGAGACGGACCGGCGCGCGAGACCTTGAAATCGCAGTGCGAGCGCTTGGGGCTGTCTCGATGGGTCGTGTTTACGGGCACGAGGCGCGATATCCCCTGCGTGCTTCACGCATTGGACGCGTTCGTGCTGCCGTCCCTCTATGAAGGCTTCGGAATTGCGATCCTGGAAGCGATGGCGGCCGGAAAGCCGGTGGTGGCCACAAGGGTGGGCGGCATCCCGGAATTTGTCGTGCCGGGCGAGACCGGACTGCTCGTGGAGCCGGGAAACGCAGCGGCATTGGCCGAAGCGATCGCCAGTCTGTTGCGTGATCCCGAACGAGCCCAGCGCATGGGCACCAGGGGCCGTGCGAGGGCACTCGCTGCATTTGAAATGTCCACGGTGGTCCGGCGGCATGAACAGGTGTACGAGGCCTGTCTGGCGAACGCGTAAGGCGACACCATGTCCCTGCTGATACTGACATTCCTCTTATCGCTCGCGATTGCCTTGTACGGCGTCCCGATTGCCAGGCAGGCGGCGTTGAAGTACGGCATCGTGGATGCACCGGATGGGCGCCTCAAGCATCAACGAGAACCCGTGCCCTACTTCGGAGGCCTGGCCATCTATCTCGCCTTCCTGATGAGTCTGGCCTTTACCTTCGAGTTCCGCCATGACGTGCTCGGCATCATCCTGGGCGGCACGATCGTCGTCATGCTCGGCCTTATTGACGATTTTGGCGTGCTGACGCCTTGGACCAAGTTGGCCGGCCAACTGCTTGCCGTGTTCGTGTTGATCAAGAGCGGCATCAGGATTCAGATCGCGGCTCTGCCGGAGTGGATGGACCTGCTGTTGACGGTCCTGTGGATGATCGGACTGATCAATGCGTTCAACCTCCTGGACATTATGGACGGTCTCTCGGCCGGCGTCGGCGCGGTCAGTGCCGTAGGCCTCTTTATTGCGGCCTGGCTGCAAGGCGATCAGACGATTGTCTTCATGCTGGCTGCACTGATCGGCAGCCTGGCGGGGTTTCTGAGATACAACTGGCAGCCCGCACGCATTTACATGGGCGATACGGGCGCCATGTTCATCGGCCTCCTGCTGGGCGCCATGGCGATGATCGGCAGATATCCGAGCGATCATGCGCTCTCGTTGCTCACACCGGTCTTTATCCTCGGCATTCCGATCTTCGACACCCTGTTCGTGATGTGGATCCGGTATCAGCGAGGTCTTCCCATCTTCTGGGGCAGTCCCGATCACATCGCGATCCGCTTGCGGCATTGGGGAATGCCGGTGCCCCGCATTGTGCTGGTGAGCTACGCGGCGACGGCCCTCGTAGGCGCCATCGGTCTTCTGTTGATGATGGTCGGGCCGGACGTGGCATGGATTCTCTGTCTTGGCACCGTTGGCACACTGTTGGGCTCGACGTTCGCGCTGAAGAAAATCGACGTCCGGAACCCTCGTGCTTCGGTCGTGACCTCGCCAGCCACGGAAGGATCGCCGGCCGCATGATCGTCATCGTCGGCGCCGGCCTGGCCGGTCTCAGCACGGCGTATCATCTGTCGGGAGTCTCCTATCGGCTCTATGAGCGGGAAGCGGAAGTGGGAGGCCTGTGTCGTTCCTACCGCAAGGATGGCTTCACCTTCGACTACACGGGGCATTTGCTGCATTTCCGTCAGCCGGACATCAAAGCCCTGATCGAACGCTTGTTGGCCGGAAAACTCCAAACACATCGGCGCAAGTCGTTTATCTATTCGCATCAGACGTACACCGAATATCCGTTTCAGGTGAACACGCATGGCCTGCCGCCGGAAGTGGTGCGGGAATGCCTGCTGGGATTCATCGCCACGCTCACGACCTCGCCGCCGGGCAGCACGGCGAAAGACCGCTCTTTCAAGCAGTGGATTCTGGACAATCTCGGCGAAGGCATCGCCAAGCATTTCATGGTGCCGTTCAACGAAAAGCTGTGGCAGGTTTCGCTGGACGAACTGACCTCCGACTGGGTGTCCTGGCTCGTGCCGAAACCGGAACTGAGAGACGTCGTCAATGGCGCCCTGGGCATCAAGGACAAAGCCTTCGGCTACAACCCCTCGTTTCAATATCCGGGGGCCGACGGTATTCGGGTCCTTCCCGAATCCTTTCTGCCGGGCATCGCGGCAGTGCACAACGCGATGGAACTCGTGGAAGTCGATACCAAGCGCCGTCGCGCCCTCTTCCGCAATCGTCAGACCGGAGAAAGCCGCAGCGAGCATTACGACTCGCTGGTCTCGACGATTCCCGTCCCGGAGCTCATGCGACGGTGTGTCGACATGCCCGCCCATCTCAAAGAGGCCGCAGAAGGGCTGCGCTGGGTTTCAGTGTACAACCTCAATGTCGGCGTCGCCCGCGAACAGATCTCGGACAAGCACTGGCTGTATTTCCCCGAGCCGGAATATCCGTTCTATCGCATCGGGTTTCCCATGAATTTCTCTCCGGCACTGGGACGGCCGGGGTGCAGCTCGATGTACATCGAAATGTCCCATCGCCCGACGGAACAGCAGTCGGCCGATCATCTTCTCGCCGTCGCTCGCAGGGGACTGGAACGAGCCGGTATTCTGCGACCGGACGATGAGATCGTCGTGGCGGATGTCAAGAACCTGCATTACGCCTATGTCTATTTTGATCGTCATCGGGCCCGTGCGGTGCCGGCCATCCTGAGCGAGCTCGAGCGGCGCGGCATCCACTCCATCGGCCGCTACGGGGCGTGGGAGCATACGTCGATGGAGGATGCGATCAGCCAAGGCAAGCGACTGGCCGAGCGGCTTGTCGCGGGGGCCCAGCCTCGGTCCGCCTAGCGGTTGTTGAAAAACGACTTTAAACGCGGTTGAAGGCCAATCGCTCGTACGTTGAGCTTCTGAGCGACGCGAGAACAAAGCTGCTTCGGGAAACGTGCGTTCCGCGCACGCGGGCGGGAGGGTGAGAAAGGTTTTTTCAACATCCTGATAGGCCATCGTGGACACCATCTGCCATATCATCACCAAGCTGGAACTGGGTGGAGCGCAGGAGGTGGCGCTCTATGCGGTGTCTCATCTGGATCGAGCGAGGTTTCGTCCCGTGCTCTTGGCGGGTGCCGGGGGGCTCCTGACCGAAGAGGCTCGCCGGTTGCCCGGTGTCCAGACGATCATCGTGCCATCACTTGGCCGTCGCATTCACGCGATCAGCGACCTGCTCGCGTTTCTGCACCTGGTGATCCTGCTGCGGCGCCTCAAGCCCGCCATCGTCCATACGCACAGTTCCAAAGCCGGCATCCTCGGCCGTTGGGCGGCCTGGTGTGCCCGTGTGCCGTTGATCCTGCACACCGTGCACGGATTCGGCATCACTCCGGCGCAACCCCGGTGGATGCGGCGCCTGTTCATTCTCCTCGAACGAATCACCGGTTGGATCACCACCCACTGGATCACTGTCGCCGAGATCGATGTCCGTCACGGAAGAGAATGGAAATTGTTCGACGGAAATGTATCCGTCATCAGGCCCGGCATCGATCCTGCTCCATTTACGCGGCCGCTCCCGTTGGAGGTACGGGACAGTCTCAGGCGGGAGTTGGGGATTGGCTCAGGCGAGTATCTGATCGGGACGGTCGCCTGCCTCAAGCCGCAAAAGGCGCCGGACGATGTCATCGCGGTGGCCGGATTGGTGAGCGCCGCAATACCCGAAGCTCGATTCGTTGTCATCGGGGATGGTATTTTGCGGCCTCAGATCGAAGCGCTCATCAAGGAGCAGGGGTTACAAGACAGGGTGCGTCTGGCCGGCTGGCGCCGCGATGTGCCTCGCGCAATGGGCTGTTTCGATCTGCTTCTCCTGACGTCCCGGTGGGAGGGGCTTCCTCGAGTGATGCTCGAAGCGGCAGCGGCGAGGTTGCCCATCGTGGCGACGAGAGTCGGAGGAGTCGAAGAAGCGGTCGTTCTGCCGGACCGGGTCCGGTTGTACGAGGCGGGAGATATTACCGGTCTGGCAACAGGCGTCGAAACCCTGTTGCGGGCATCTCGAGCGGGGGACAGACGCCCGTCCGCCGGTGAATCTCCATTGCCAAAGGAGTTCCACGTCGAAGAAATGGTCAAACAGTATCAATCCCTGTATGATAGGCTCCTGTCGCAGCCACACAATAAGCTGGTATCCGGTTCGTTGAGCCCAGCGTCACCCTCATGATGGAGTGGTCGTGAACGTTCCTCTTTTGGATCTGAAAGCCCAGTATCGCGGAATCAAAGCGGAAGTGTCGGCCGTGATGGAAGCGGTCTGCGACGAACAAGGTTTTGTCCTCGGGCCTCGACTCGTCGAGTTCGAGAAGGCGACGGCACAGTACATCGGCAGCCGCCATGCGATCGGTTGCGCGTCAGGAAGCGACGCGTTGCTACTGGCGCTCATGGCATTGGGCGTCAAGGCCGGTGATGAAGTGATCACGGTGCCGTTCACTTTTTTTGCCACCGCCGGCGCGATCTCCCGCCTCGGTGCCAAGCCCGTGTTTGTCGACATCGAGTCCGACTCGTTCAACATCGACCCGCATCTCATCGAACGCGCGATCACGTCGCGAACCAAGGCCCTCATTCCTGTGCACCTCTTCGGTCAGTGCGCGGACATGGCGGCGATCCACGGCATTGCCAGCCGGCGCGGCATCCGCGTCATCGAGGACGCCTGTCAGGCCATCGGGGCGGGGCAGGGGGAGCGGCGCGCCGGAGTGCTTGCCGATATCGGATGCTTCAGTTTCTTCCCGACGAAAAATCTCGGCGGATTCGGAGACGGCGGGTTGATGACGACGGACGACGACACGCTGGCCGATGAACTGGCCATGTTGCGCGTGCATGGAAGCCGCGTGCGCTACCTTCATGAAGCCGTGGGCATCAACAGCCGACTGGATGCCCTGCAGGCGGCAGTGCTCCACGTCAAACTCAAGTACCTGGACCAGTGGACGGAGGGTCGACGGCGCAATGCGGAACGCTATCAACGGCTGTTTGCGCACGCCCAATTGCTCGATCGGGTCCTGTTACCGGTCACCACCTCCGGGAATTTCCATGTGTACAACCAGTACACGGTCAGGGTCCGGCAACGGGACGAGCTGAGAAGTTTCCTCAAGGAGAAGGGCGTCGGCACGGAAGTCTACTACCCACTGCCCATGCATCTGCAGAATTGCTACCACGATCTCGGCTATCACAAGGGATCGTTTCCCGTCTCCGAACGCGCGGCGGAAGAAGTGCTGTCGCTTCCCATCTATGCTGAACTGACGGAAGAGCAGCAGGCGTATGTCGTTCAGATGATCGGTGAATTTTATCGACGGACCTAACCACGCCGTGTCGACTTCTCATAGGCGGGCGCATCACGTCCTTCAGCTGTTTCACGGAAAGTGCGCACCAGGATGGTGTTCCGACGGACAGAGGGGCACATGAAGCAGCTGCTGGTCGGGCTATGCGCACTCGGTCTCCTCTGGACCAGCGCGCTGAACGCCAGGGAGCTTTCACCACGTGACATCTACGAGCAGACGTCTCCTGCCGTCGTCATGGTCATGGGCCATTCCGACAGCGGCAAGAGCGGCAACGGGGGCACCGGCTCGATCATCCAGGCCGATGGTTTGGTCTTGACCAATGCGCACGTCGTCATCGAAGAGAGAACCGGCCAACCTTTTCCCCGATTGTCCGTCTTCTTGAAACCATCGCGCGTCACCGGCGACAGTCGAACCGATCTCTCCCGGATGCTGCGGGCAAAAGTGGTCGCCTATTCAACGCCCTTGGATCTGGCCCTGCTCAAGCTCGAGTCCCCGCCAGCTCCCTTGCCCGTCGTGGCGTTCAGCGAATCCACCCAGGGCCGGATCGGCGACCGGGTCGTGGCGATCGGCCATCCGGAACAGGGAGGATTATGGACATTGACGACCGGCGTGATCAGCGCCGAAGTGGATAATTTCAACGGCGTCAAGGGCAAGCATGTCTTTCAGACGGAGACGGGACTGAATAGAGGCAACTCGGGTGGGCCGCTGCTGGACAGCGAAGGACGCATGATCGCCGTCAATACGGCCATTGCCCGTGTGGCCGCCGACGGGCTTCCGATTACGAGCATCAGTTTTTCTCTCAAGTCGAATGTAGCCGCGCAATGGTTACGGGAACAGGGCTTGAGCCGTCCTCAGGCGCCCAACGCGCCTGCGCTGTCGCCTGCACCCAGGAACGCCGCGTCGGTTTCTCCCGACCTTTCGCCCAAACCGGTTCCACAGCCTTCGCAAGCCGAGGTGATGCCTGCTCCGTCCAAAGCGCCTGCAGCGGCGCCGGTCAAGCCTGTGCCGCCGCCACCCGGCCGTCCCTATAATCTCGACGCGCTGATCAGCGACCGGGCCAAAGCCGAAGCGGACCTGGAAGGGATGATGTCGGAAATGCGTGGACGAATGAAAGGACGCTAGTTCGTCCGCCGAGAATTGGACGGCATGAGCCTCTCGCCCCTCCGTCGCCCGTTGACCTTCTTGCTCGCACTGGGTTGTTGTTTTCAGCTGACCTTCCCTCAGTGGACCATCGCGAAACACGATCTCGATCGTTTTGATTTGCGGGGAGCCGTCCAGACGGTCGTGACAAGATATTCGCAATTGACGACGACGCATCAGTTTGATCGCGACGGGCGCCTGACAGCCTTTGAACTGCAGCCGGTGATTCAGGCCGGGGCCGTGCGGTACGTCTACCGGTATGACGCGAGCGGCCGGCTCACCGAAGAAGAAACCTTCGATCCGGAAGGCGCCGTGGCCTATCGCAAAACGTTTCGCTATGCGCTCAATGACCAGGGACGACCATCGGCTCAAGTAGCGGTGACTGATCAAGGGCTGTTTACTCAAGCAGCGTTCTCCTTTTATGACCGCAGAGGGCTTCTCTCGGAAGAAATCATGGTGAATGCCCAGGGCGTGGCCGAAAAAAGCCTGTTCGATGTGCGCGGCAATCTCGTCTACCATGCCCGCTTTTTTCAGGGACGATTGATGCTCGAAGGGGCGCATCACTACGACCCCATGGACCGGCTCAAGGAAAGTCGCTTCTACGGAAGCGACGGCGCTCCGATGCGGACCGACCGCTACCGCTATGATCAAGCGGGCCATCGCATCGAACAAGCGAGCGACTATCTCCGTCAATCGCATCTTCGCAAATCGGTCGCAACCTACGAGTTCGATCAGGCCGGCAACTGGATCAAGGAAACGGTGCAGCGGTGGTCCCAGAAGAATCTGTCAGTCGTCCTCACGGAGACCGTGGTCAACCGGGAACGTACGATTACATACTACTGAGCCCCCTTCACGGATGACGGTTCTCCTCGAAATTCTGAAAAATGGCGTGATGGGCATTCCATCCATCGCCAAGCTGGCGGAACGCCGGCACCACACCGGCCTGAATGCCGATGCCGTCATGGCCAGGCGGGTCTTCGAGTTGTATTCCCGGTTCACGCCTGCGGCCGGGAAGGACATTTTGGAAATCGGACCGGGACAGACGCTGGAGGTATTGGAGGAGGCGCTCAAGTCCGGCGCCAAGAGCTGCACGGCGGCCGATGTCTCAGGGTATCTGACAGCCGAGGAGGCGGCGAGAAGAGGCATCGAGTATCGGGTATACGACGGAAGAGGGTTGCCGTTTGTCACGGGGCGATTCGACTGCATCTGGTCTCACACTGCCTTCGAGCATCTCAGGTATCCGGAAATCACCGTGAACGAATGTTTTCGCGTGCTGCGCCCGGGCGGCTCCATGGTCGCGCACATCGATCTGGCAGACCATTCCTATTATGGATGTCAACCGCCGCAGCCATTGCGGGCGTTCGAATGTCTTCGCTATCCTTCATGGCTCTGGACATTGATGAAGTGGAACCGCAGTTCCTACGTCAACCGGCTGAGGAAATCAGGCTGGATGCGGTTATTTGAGAAGGCGGGGTTTGTCGTAGGAGCAGAGTGTTCTCGTATCAGCGAGGAGATCGAGCGCGCGCTGCCCGCGCTTCCGTACCTCCACGCCTATAGCCACGAGGATGCCGTGACCGCGGTGCTGACGGTCCGGTTGGACAAGCCGGTCTGAACACCGCTCCCTTCTTCAGCCGCCTAGCTCGTAATTGCGCCCTCGGACGCTGACGACACGTGACGGGCGTATTTCGCCATGACGCCGGTGGTGTAGCGTGGGACCGGCAGCTTCACCTTCTTGAGCCGCGCCTTGATCTCCTTGGCGGAAAGCTCAACGTCGAGTCGGCGTTTGGCGATGTCGAAGACGATCATGTCGCCGTTCTTGACCGCGCCGATCGGGCCGCCTCTGACGGCCTCGGGAGCGACATGGCCGGCCATGAGGCCGTGCGTGGCGCCGGAAAAGCGGCCATCAGTCAGAAGCGCGACGGAGTCGCCCAGTCCCGCCCCCACGATGGCCGCCGTCACTCCCAGCATCTCTCGCATGCCCGGACCACCGGACGGCCCTTCATATCGGATCACGACGACGTCGCCGGCCTTGATGTGTCCGGCCTTCACCGCCACGAAGGCGTCTTCTTCCCGGTCATAGACCTTCGCCGGGCCTCGGAAGTGCATCATCGAGTGACCTGCGACTTTCACGACTGAGCCTTGCGGAGCCAGATTGCCTTTGAGAATGACCAGCCCGCCCGTCGCTTTGATCGGGTTCATCAGCGGCCGCAACACTTGTTGCCCAGGCGTCTCTGCTGCGTCCTTCGCTTCCTCTCCGATGGTGCGTCCCGTCACGGTCGGTTGATTGGCGTGAAGGAGGCCGGCATCGAGCAAGCGTTTGGCCACCAAGGTGGTCCCGCCGGCGGCATAGAGATCCGCGGCGGTGAAGCGGCCCCCCGGTTTCAAGTCGGCAAGCAAGGGAACCTTGCGGTTGATGCGGTCGAAATCGTCGATGCTCAGCTTGATGCCGGATTCATGGGCCACGGCGAGCAGATGCAGCACGGCATTGGTCGAGCCGCCCGTCGTCGCCACGGCGGCGATCGCATTCTCCAGCGACTTGCGTGTGATGATCTGCCGGGGCCGGAGGTCCTGCTTCAAGAGCTCCATGACCAACTTGCCGCATTCGAATGCGACGTCGTCCTTGCGGCTGTCCATAGCCGGCACGCCGTTGCGCCCCATCGGCGACATGCCCAGGAATTCGAAGGCGATCGCCATGGTGTTGGCCGTGAACTGGCCGCCGCAGGCGCCTGGGCCTGGGCAGGCGTGGTCCTCGAGATCCTTTAATTCGGCATTCGTCATCTTGCCTGACGCATGCTTGCCCACGGCCTCGAAGACGTCCTGGATCGTCACGTCATGACCCTGGAACTGTCCCGGCATAATCGAGCCGCCGTACAGCATGAGCGAGGGCACGTTCAGGCGCGCGAGCGCCATGACCGTTCCCGGAATGGTCTTGTCGCAGCCGGACAGCGCCACGACGCCGTCGAAGAGATGGCCCCGCGCCACGAGCTCGATCGAGTCGGCGATCACCTCTCGGCTGATCAGCGAGGCCTTCATGCCTTCCGTGCCCATGGAAATGCCGTCCGAGACGGCAATCGTGTTGTACTCGACGGGTGTGCCGCCTGCCGCCCGGATGCCGGCTTTCACCCGCTCCGACAGACGGCGGAGGTGAAAGTTACAGGGCATGACCTCGATCCAGGTGTTCGCGACGCCGATCAGCGGACGGGAGAGATCTTCGTCGGTGAATCCGACGGCCTTCAGCATGGCTCGGGCAGGCGCCCGGCCGGGACCGACGAGCAGATCGTGACTCTTGAGCTTGATCTCTTTCGGCATGGAAGTCTTTGGTCTCTTGACTACTTCTTCTTTTTCTTGTCTTCGTGCTTCTCTTTTTTCGCTTCCGTGTCGATGACCGTGCCGTCGGCGGCATCGATATGAACTTCGGTCACTTTGCCGTCGGCGCCCAGGACTTCCACTTCCCAGACCGTTTTCCCATGCTTTTTTTCGAGCTCGGCTTCCACGACGGTTCCGGGTACCTTCTCCATTGCGGTTTTGATCGCCTGCTCGGCCGTCACCTTCGCATCTTTCACGAGATCGGCGACCTTGCCCTCCTTGTCGTCGCTGAGAGCCGCCGTACTGACACCGACGACGAGACCGATCACCAGCAGACCTGTCAGTGCATGTGCGCGCATACCTTCTCCTTTCGATGGAAGTGCGTTATTGCGTTTTGATGCTGGCGGGAGGCGTCGGCGCGGCACCGCCTGCATGCGGATTCCCCTGCATGGAGCCGTGCGGACCGCTCATGGCTCCGTGCGGATTCGACATTCCGCTGCCGTGGCCCTTGCCGCCTTCTTTGTGTTGCTGCATCATTTTCTCGTGTTCGGCCTTTTCCTTGGCACGTTGCTCGGGTGTCAACAACGCCAGCACCTCGCGGCGGGTCTTGATGGAGGTCATCCGCAGCTGTACTTGGAAATCTTCGCTCTGTTTCAACTTGGATTCGATGGCCCCCAGATCCGACTTCTCGTCATCGGTCAACGCCTTCAGTTCCCGCTCGGCGACCTGAATGTCCGCTTCCGACTTGATCCGCGTCTTGTCGAGGTTCAGTTGGATGTCCTTCAGCTTTTTGACCTGGTCGTCCGTCAGACCGATTTCCTTTTCGTGCTTGAGGAGATGACGGATGAGGTGGCCGGTGCTGCTGTGCATCATGCCCATGCCATGACCGCCCATCGTGCCGTAGCCGCGGCCGCCGTATCCGTCCTTTACACCCCCATGGCCGTATCCCGGCTCGTTGGCCAATACCCCGGCTGTTCCCATGGCCAACGTAAAGGCTCCGGCCATGACGAGTCCCGATACTGCCTGCATTCCCTTCTTCATGCGACTCCTCCTTGGTGATAGCCCTGATGTGATGAATGATGACGGAACATTATCGCACAAACAAACCGCCTTCGCCCTTCAGCCCGTTGAACAGGAACTGAACGGCCAAGGCGGCCAGCAACAAGCCCATGAGGCGTGTGATGATTTTTTCCGCCAGGGGGCTCATCCATTTGGCTCCGGATGCGCCGAGAGCCAGGATGCCGTAGCTTGCCAGACCGACCAGCCCAACGCAAGCCAACAAGATGCCTCGATGGAG
The DNA here is from genome assembly GCA_035281245.1 of Nitrospira sp. Taxonomy (GTDB): domain Bacteria; phylum Nitrospirota; class Nitrospiria; order Nitrospirales; family Nitrospiraceae; genus Nitrospira_C. The sequence goes on along the minus strand of DATEEH010000002.1, from coordinate 21,331 downwards.
CCAGGTGGACGCCTGGGCATCCAGCAGGATGATGGTAGAAATGGCAGCAGGGCCGGCGAGCATGGGCACCGCGAGCGGCGTAATGGCAATGTCGTCTTTCGCGGCGCCCTCGGCCGTCTCAGCCGCCGTTTCCTGCACCGGCGAACGTTGCGCACGGAGCATGTCCAGGGCGACGAGCAACAGCACGAGCGCACCGGCGACTTGAACGGCGGCGAGCGTAATCCCTAGCAGGGAAAATAACCATTGGCCGGTCAGCGCGAAGCCGCCCAAGATCATGACGGCGACCAGGCAGGCGACGCGCGCCATGCGCAACCGCTGGACCAGCGTGTAACGGGTGGTCATGGCGAGGAAGGCGGGAACGGTCGCGAGGGGATCGACGATGACGAAAAGGGAGCTGAAGGCCAGCACCCCGTATTCGGTCGGGGTCATGCGGTCATCGGCTTCGAGTTTGTCGCAGCAGCTCTGCGCGCGGATCAGGATGCGTCCCTTTGGCCAACCGGAGGTAGAGAGCGGACTCTTCCGCCGTCACGGTTGGGGGGACAACAATGTGTAAGTTCAAGAAGAGATCGCCGTATCCGCCGCCGGCCGACGGCAATCCCTTGTCCTTGAGCCGGAGCTTGCCCTCCGCTTTGCTGCCGGGGGGCACTTTGACTTTGACCGGCTCGGTCAGCGTGGGAGCCATGACTTCTGCGCCGAGCACCGCTTCCCAGGGATAGACGGGCAGGATCACGTGGATGTCGCTGCCCTGACGGCGAAAGATGGGATCGGGTTTGATGGTCACATGGAGGTAGAGATCGCCGCGTTTTCCGCCGTTGGATCCAGGCTGACCTTTCCCTCCGACGCGCACTCGGGTCCCTTCCTGGACGCCGGCGGGAATCCTCACCTCGATGGTCTTCTGTTCCGTGGTCGAGCCTGAGCCGTAGCAGGTCGAGCATGTCCGACCCCGTACGGTGCCGCTGCCTTGACAGGTCGGGCAGGGGATCGGTTCTCTCAGGCTGACCCGTTTGGTGACGCCGCTCAGCACTTCACGCAGGGTCAGCTCGACCTCGGCCTCGAGATCCTCGCCGGGCACCGAGAACCCCCGCGCACCTCCGGCTCGACCCCGACCGCCGAAGAGATTTTCAAAGATATCCGAAAACGCCTCGCTGTTGAATTCGGCTCCGCCCCCGCCGGGTCCTGTGTGTTCCCAACGGAATCCCTGAGCGCCGGCTTGCTGGCGTGCCTTTTCATACGCCTCAGCCTGCTCCCATTGAGCCCCGTACTGATCGTATTTTTTGCGTTTGTCGGGATCGGAAAGCACTTCGTTGGCTTCGTTGAGCTCTTTGAACTTTTTCTCCATCTCGGTCTTCTTCGCGCCGGAATGGAGATCAGGATGGTATTGACGGGCCAAGCGCCGATACGCCTTTTTGATGTCATCGGCCGAGGCCGTACGCGAAACGCCGAGAACTTGATAAAAATCTCGTGGAGCGGTCGCCATGAACTACCAATAAGGACGATTTCAGGTCAATCAACTCAACTCAGCTGTCGGCAGTCAGTTAGCAGCACTTCGCAGTCATCGATCTGCGTTCGCTCGCGTCCGTTTCACCCCGGCACCTCCCGCTTCGCGCGCGCGATCAATTTGCAGTACGAGCAGATGTCCGCGGTCGTTGGTTGGCCGCAAGCGGAGCAAGGATGGAGCAGGGCTTGATCCTTTTCCGTCATCGCAGAGTCAGAGGACTGTTTCTCGCGTTGCTTCTCCAGGAACCCCCAATAGAAATACTGCTTGGTGCCAGGCGATTCGGTTTCCAAGCGGTTGAGCACCTCTTTATAGAGCAGCGTTCGTGCCCCTTGCGCCATGGGGCATTCGTCCACGATGTACTCGATCTTGTGCAGGACGCAATAGGCGGCAAGCTCCCGCTCGGAGAGACGGTAGAGCGGTTTGACCTTCTTCGCGAATCCTTCCACCGACGCGGGCAGAGTGGGGCCCTGTTTTTCCAGGTACTCCGCCTGCCAGTGCAGGACATTGCCGAGCAGACGGGCGGCTTCGTCGTCAAGGTTGTGGCCGGTCGCCATCACGTCGTAGTCCTGTTCGATCGCGGCACGGTTGAATTGATAGCGCTTGATGGTTCCGCACGTCGAGCATGTAGGGCGATGGACCAATTGGGCAAGTTCCTTGATGCCGGCGCCTTCTTCCTGTTCCACCGTGTGGGTGTGCAGAGTGGAGCCGAGCGGGGCGGCGATCACGTCGGCAAATCGTCGTACGAAATGATAGGACCGCTCCGAATACGCCCCGATTCCCAAGTGGACGTAGAATCCGTCGGCCTTGTAACCGAGCCTGAGGAGAATGTCCCACAACGCCAGACTGTCTTTCCCGCCCGAGACCGCGACCAGCACGCGGTCGTCTTTCCCAAACATTTTTTCGGATTTGACCGCTCGCGCCACCTGGTCGTGCACAAAGCTCGTGAAGCAGCCTTTGCAGAAGGCCGCATGGTGCCGGGGAATCTTGATGACCGCTTTGGTCTTACATTTCGTGCAGTTCATGGATCGATGATACGAGCGGGATCGGGACGAATGCAATCTCCTTTCGGCCAGTGACGAGCGTATCTAGGTCGCCGAGAGCAGACGCACCTCACGTTGCGGATACGGAATCTGAATGTGAGCGGATTGGAATCGTTCGACGAAGGCCTGGTTTAACTCCCCCTGAACCCTTCCGAAGTCTGTCACCGAGACCCAGGGATCAATTGAGATGGTGATTCCCGAATCTCCAAGTTGTGAAATGCCCACCGCGGGCGCCGGATCTTTGAGCACACCGGGATTTGACGCCAGAATGGAGCGGACGAGAGCGAGCGCTTCCGAGAGGTTCGTCGTGTACGCCACCGTGACCAAGAGATGCAGTTGGCGGATATTGCTGAAATTGTGGAGGATCTCTCCGACAATCTTCCGGTTGGGAATGATCACCAGAGAACGGTCGGGATGCTGCAGCGTCGTTGAGAAGAGGTCGATCGTTCGCACATCGCCCTGCACTCCCAACAGCGAGATGTGTTCGCCCACTCGATAGGGCTTGGTAAAGATGATCGACAGGCCGGCGATCACATTGCTCAGCACCCCTTGCAGTGCCAACCCCAGGCCCAAGCCGGCAACCCCGATGCCGGCAAGCAGCGGCGCAATTTGCACGCCCAACTGGCCCAAGGCCGCCATTGCGGTAAACACGAGAATCAAGACCTGAATGATTTTGATGAGCAACATGCGGACTGGAGGCTCCATGTCCTGCCGCTCGAGCCACTGTTGCGCGAGTTTTCCCGCCCAACGAGCCAGTAGGGCGCCGACTGAAAAGACGAGAACTGCGCCCAAGACTTGAAACCCATAACGAATGACGTATTCAGTGACGAGATCCATTGTCGGCATGGCTGCACCTCCTCTCAGTGATCAATGTGAGTTTTGCTCGAACAAGCCATCTCAACAAGATAGCCGAATCCGGTATGTGCCTTGGCAGGCGTCCAGGTTGCGCTGACAGACAAACCATCTCATCTTCTTCCGCCGTCCGTATCCGTGTTCATACAGCATTACAATGCGCGGACCTCCGCCCGACCCCCGTGTCGCCATAAAATCACCACCTTGCAAAGATTCTGTCGCGATACGTCGCGGCATGCGGCTTGCCGATATTACCCTTTCGGCCACTTCCCGCGACAATTATTTCAATGCGAGGCTGTCGAGATCTATGCAACTCATGCCTTTCAAGCACCCCGTCAAAGAAGTGCTTCTCGGCAAAAGTGCACAGGGACGAAAATATTTGGTCGGATCCCTCTTGGTCCTCGCGGCGCTTGCCATTCGCATGTTGCTCGCGCAGCGGAGACAAACGGAAGCGGAGCTCCAGGCCATTGCCTGGCTGTTACGGGAGGGCAGGACACCATTTAGAGTGCCGGATTTGCAGCCCTACGGAGATCTCACGGAACTCAACACCGAGCAGACCATTCTCCGTAACGTTGGGAAGGAACTGCTCGTCACTGTCGCCGGTGATGCATTGCATCTCATCGGTACGTCCGGTGCGGTATGCGAAAAGAACGGAGATTACGCCTCATGTCTCGTGGCATCCGACTGGTGCCGGTTCCTGGACCAGACCTCGCGTGCGAACTGCGGTACGGACGACAATCGGGCTGCCTTGATGAGCGGCCAGTGGCATTGTCGTGAATCGGGAAAGGAAGTGTCGATCCGTGCCATGCAGACAGGCAAGCCGGTCGATATGCCGTGCAAAGGCGGAATCAATCTGTATGCCGCGCCGATCAAGGTCGGTGGAGAAACCGTCGGCACGATCACCATCGGCTACGGAGATCCGCCCAAGGACGATGAGCGGCTGATGGAAGTCGCCGAGCGGTACGGCGTGGAGATGGGAAAGCTGCGCGAGCTCAGTGCAAAGATGCCGTCCCGTCCGCAATTTATCGTGGCCGTCGCGAAAGCACGGTTGCGGAGTGAAGCGGTCTTGTTGGGAGAGATCATCAAGCGGAAACGCGCCGAAGAAGCCTTGGCCGATCTGACCAAAAACCTCGAAGCGCGAATCATCGAGCGCACGCGACAACTACGGGCTCTGGCCACCGAACTGAATCTCGCCGAGCAGCAAGAGCGGAAACGGCTGGCTGCCGAGCTGCACGATCATCTGCAACATCTCCTGGTGCTGGGGAAATTAAAGATCGGGCAGGGAAAGCGCTATGCGCCGCCCATCCCTGTGTTGACGGAAGCCATGAGGCAGGTCGACGACGTCTTATCCGATGCCCTCCGCTATACGCGGACGTTAGTCGCCGATCTCAGTCCTGCCGTGTTGAGGGACCATGGGCTCATTGCGGCGCTGAAATGGCTCGGCGAGTACATGAAAAAACTCGCGATGACCGTGATGGTGCATGTGCCGGAAGAGCAGCAGCTCGCCTTGCCGGAGGATCAAGCAGTGCTGCTGTTTCAGTCCGTGCGCGAACTGCTGATCAACGCCTCGAAGTATGCGGGGACCGGCGCCGCCACGGTCACCCTCGAATGTGGAGACGATCTGTTGCGCATACACGTGCGCGATGAAGGTGCAGGCTTCGATGTGAACGTCGCGGCTGCCGGACCATCCAGCGGTGGAGCATCATCCAAATTTGGGCTGTTCAGCATCCGCGAACGGATGATGGCATTGGGAGGATCGTTCGACATTCAATCCGCTCCTGGGCAGGGGACCACGGCGACGCTGACCCTGCCGCTCACCCGGACACCGCCCGGTGCCACAGATCCCTGAAGACGCGATGGCACTGTCGACGGCGCCGTGATTCTGATACCATGCAGCCGCATCTATGAAATCGGGTCTCGCATGGTGTGGAGTGATCCTGGCGGCCGCAGCCTGTAGCGCGCCGAAGATCGGCTACGATTACGATCGCAGCACGAATTTCGGCCGGTATCACAGCTATGCCTGGGCGACCGGCGCACAAGCACAGACCGGTGACCGGCGCTTGGATAGTTCCCTTGTGGACACCCGTATTCGCACGGCCATTGATACCCAGTTGCGTGAAAAGGGATTTGTCGCCTCGGGCAACGGCAACCCGGACTTCCTGGTGGCCTACCACGTGGGCATGAAGGACATGATGAAGGGGGCCTCCACGCAACATTATATCGGTGACCGAGCGCACGGGACGTTCACCACGACCAGCGACATTCAGCCATACAACGAGGGCGCTCTTGTAATCGACATCGTGGATGCCAAGTCTCAACAGCTGGTCTGGCAGGCGTCAACCAAGGCGGAGGTCGACCAAAGCCTTGGTCCGAGTGAACGGGATGCACGTGTCAACCACGTCGTCCGCTCCATGCTGTCACATTTTCCACCTCGGTAGGTCCTGATGTCCCGGAACAACATGCGGGCGGCCATGGGGCGCTTCTTGGTGTTGGTCATCCTCTGGATGACCGTGGCTTGTGCGCCGTCCCCCAAAATCGGCTACGACTATGATCGCGGCGCGGATTTCAGCGCGTATCGCAGCTATGCGTGGCTTTCCGCTGATCAGGAAAAAACGGGAGACCGTCGGGCGGACAGCAGCGTGGTGGACATGCGAATTCGTATTGCCGTCGGCACACAACTACGCCTGAAGGGCTATCACGCGCTGACTGATGGAACGCCGGACTTCTACGTGGCCTATCACATCGGTCTCAAAGACAGCTCTCCGAGCATCTCGACGCAATACTATTCCGAGGGTATGGCAGGACATGCCTTCAGCCATGCGGCAGATACCCGTTCCGCCGGCAAATCGACACCTGCTGCGAACGAGGCGCCCGCGTCCTACCTCACGGGATCGTTGCTCATCGACATCATCGACGCCGCCTCACAGAAACTCGTGTGGAGAGGCTCCGCCGCGGGCGAAGTCGATCCGAGTCTCACTTCGCAGCAACGAGACGAGCGGACGAGGGTCATTGTTCAGCGCATCCTGTCGCAATTTCCGCCGAAATGAATCTGTGAGGGCGTCCCGCCCGAAATCACCGGCCTGATCTCGATCTGATCCCTGTCACTCAGCATTTCATCTTCGGTCACGAGCTCGTCTCCGCGGATCACCAAGTGAGCTTCAACGACGAGGTTGAGTTCTCGCAAGACATCTTTGGCCCGCTTCGGCCCTCGGATCTCGACGGTCCTTTGAGGATGGCTGAGTTGCACCTGCATGCCGGCATCATAGGGCTTGCAAGTCGGCAAGAGCAAGTTGAAGGGTCTACAGCACCGCTGCTCTGAGAGCCTTGGCCGCTTCCTCCGGCGACACGGGATTGATATAGAAGCCCGTGCCCCACTCAAAGCCGGCGACCTGGGTCAGCTTGGGAATAATCTCGATGTGCCAGTGATAGAAATCACCGGTTCGTTCGTGCAGCGGCGAGCTGTGCAGCACGAAGTTGTAGGCGGGTTTTGACAGTACCTTGTCCATGCGACGAAGCGATTCCGAGAGGATTGGCGCGAGAAATTCAAACTGCTGCTTCTGGCCTTCCTCGAAATAGCCGGCATGCCGCTTGGGCAGAATCCACATTTCGAACGGGAACCGCGGGGCAAACGGCGTCACGCAGACGAACTCAGGGTTGTCTGCCACGATGCGGTCGCCGTCCGACAGGTCCTGCCGGAGAATGTCGCAATAGATGCAGCGCTCCTTCTGCTGATAATGCGCACGGCAGCCCTCGATTTCATTCATGACGCTGGTCGGGATCACCGGCAACGCAATCAATTGGGAGTGGCTGTGTTCGAGCGTGGCACCGGCCGCGGCGCCATGGTTCTTGAAAATGAGGATGTAGCGCAGACGAAGATCCTTCTTCAAATCGATGATGCGGTCGCGATAGGCCCACAGCACATCCTCGATCCGCCGACTGGGCATCTCCGCGAGGCTGTCCTTGTGGCCGGGCGTCTCGATGATGACTTCGTGGGCGCCGATGCCGTTCATCCGATCGTAGAGTCCCATGCCCTCCCGACCCAAGTCTCCCTCCACCTGCAACGCAGGGAACTTGTTCGGTACCACCCGGACGGTCCAATTGGGGACATCCGCCTCGACAGGCTGCGGCCGATAGGCCATGATTTCCTTGGGCGTGAGGCGTTCTTGTCCCGGGCAGAAGGGGCAGAGAGCAGCCGAAATCGGCCGAATCGATTGCATGTGCGCAAAGTCGTGAGGACGGCCGTTCCGGTCCGTGGAGATGATGACCCAGCGACCGACAATGGGATCGCGCCGTAAGTCGGGCATAATTGTCCCTTATACCCTCCACACCGTTGCTTCGAATTCCGGTCCTGGCACCGTCAGTGTCACCGGTTGATGGCGGGGATACCGCGCGAGTTCCAAGCCATTGCCTTGTACGAGCAGCGTCATGTGAATGGTCTGTCCCTCTTCCACGTGAAGCTCTTTGAACGGAAGGGCCAGTTCCATCACCTCGTCGCACGCGATCCGTTCAGAACGACTCATGGGTTGCCAGCCCCCGTCATCGCGCCGTTGTGACACCACGTAGTGATCAGGGGAGAAGAGCGTCATCTCGAGCCGAAAACTCTGAGCCGGCGTCTGCAGCCAACATTCGATGCGAAGCTCCGCTTTCTGATTCTTGAGGGATGCGTCGGGATCGAGCCGAAGATACAAATGCTCCAAGTCGAAGCCGAAGCGAATGGCGGTGAACAGGCCCTCGGCCTTCCACATCGCGCCCAGCGGAGGGTTCGGATTGATCGTCCCGGCGCCCCGCCATTCGAAAAAGTCAGTCACTCGTCCGTCGAGAGTCGGTCGCAGCAGCGAGAGCGGCGGTGTGACCTGATCACGGCCGTGGAATCGGCGCACCGCGCAGAGCGGTAGATTGAGGAGGTCCGGTGGCGACATGCCGGCGAGCGTCCAGACGTTGCGGAGATGGGTGCGGAACAACCGGTCGAATTCCTCTTTGTAGGCGGTATCAAAATCGTCGCCGTACCACCAGAACCAGTCGCTGCCCTCGGCCGCGTACAACTCGTGCCAGGCGGCATTCGCCCGATCGGGCGGCAAGCTCGGGCCGACCTCCAACAAGCGGGAGCGTGTGTGGCTCAACAGATCCCAGCCTCTATTGTCCTCGGCATGGCCGATCCAGATTTTGAAGTCCTGATTGATCCAAGAGCCTGAGTGCAGATGGTCAAGGTGCGGCATCTCCGATGTGGCGGCGATGGCCTCGGAGATTGTGGCGGTGGTGATGCGGAAGGACGCGCCATCGTTCAGCGCCTCTTGTGACAATGCCCGGTAGAGACAGGTGAGGAACTGTTCGCCTCCTTCGTAGTAATGTTCCCAGGGATTTTCGCCGTCCAGAATGATGGGCAAGAAGACATCGCCCTGTGGCGTGTCCATGGCGATTTGCCTGATGCGGCGCAGCGCGTCGTCGCCGGCCGTGTCGGGCGTCGTCTTGTGATACAAAAAGCCGAATCCGTCGGACAGCTCGCGATCACGAAAGACAATCGCCGCTTCCTCTCCGGTCGGCCCCACCCGGTAGGGACGGTAGAGTTGGGATTGCCGATGCCAGGCCACCTGCAAGGCCTCGAGCGAACGCGCAAGGATTCCCTCGTCGGTGGCCAGCCAGCGGAGTCCGACGCGGCGGAGCAGGGGAATGAGTTCGGGGCAGACGGAGCCTTCCGAGGGCCACAACCCCGACGGAGGTCTGCCGAACGTGGCCGCATGATAGTCGACGGCCAGCCGCAACTGCGCCTCGGCATCCTCCGGAGCCCTGAACCGCGCCGGCAGAGGCAGATCGGGCCTGGCCCGGCGCGTATGCTCGGTATCGATGACGAGCGGGAGAATCGGGTGATAGAAGGGCGTGGTCGTCAATTCAATTTGTCCGCGATCGGCCAGCCGCCTGTACATCGGCACGATGTCCTGCACCGTCTGCCGTTGCAGCGCCAGTACCTCCTGCTTCTCTTCCTCGGTGAACCCTCGGCCTTTCGTTTTCAGCGCTGCCAGCCGCGGATGACGCTGGACCGTGCCAAATCCAAACCAGGCCAGGTTGAACCAGACTTGAAGATCCAACAGATCCTGTGTGGTGAACTGGCGAGCGATCCGCTCGAGATCTTGTCCGTCGATGTCCAAGCCGCGCTTGACCAACAGCTCGTGGTACCGCGGGTAGGGCCGAATCATCGTGGCCCAATTGATCGAGAAGTAATGACGGATGAGAAATGCCTGTTCCTCGTGACTCAGGTCGTCGGCACGTCGCTGTGCATGGTCCAAAAAGAGATCATGCACGGTGCCGTCGCCCATTTCCTTGAGCTGGACCAGGAGCGAGGGGGTGAAGTTGAACGTGGCATGAACATGCGGGAACCGGTCCAAGAGAAAAGCCATGTCAAAATAGGCCTTGGTGGCATGCAGACGCACCCAGGGCATGCTGGCGGACCCCGTGACAGGGTCGGTGTAATAGGGCTGATGCATATGCCAAAGAAAACAGATGCGAATAGTCTTCATAGGCAGGCCGGAAAGCACGTTGCGGACTCGAAAGGAGTATGTCATAGGGATACCGACCTTGCAATCAACGGAGGAAAATGGCAAAGGTTCGCGCCCGCACCGCCGAGAACACGGGCAGCCACTGGCTGCGACTATGGCTTCCCGTGGCGGGCTACATGGCGCTGATTTTTTATCTGTCCTCGTTGCCGCACCCGGATGAGCAGCTGCCCAAAATTCTCTTCGAAAAACTGGGCGACAAGCTGTTGCACATCATCGAATACGCAGTACTCGGCTTCCTCTTCTATCGGGCGTTCCGCCGCGCGGCCGGCTCGTACGCCGTAGAGTATGCGGTCGTGCTGGCCATCGCGGCGTCATCCATGTACGGGGCGACGGATGAAATGCACCAGGCGTTCGTCCCGTTTCGCACATCGACCTGGTCGGATTGGATTGCAGATACCGCCGGTGCCGTGATCGGCGTCATCGGATCTCGACGTGTGATGGAACGCGGGGTCAAGGGCGGGATTTCGTGACAAGTTTTTCTTGTGCCAGTATAATGCCGCGCTGATGGCCACGATCGATCCCGCCACCGCCAAACGACCGCTCGCTCTTCCGGATCGAGCGCTCGTGGCCGAGACCATCCAGACCCGGTTGCCCTTTCGAGCGACCTTCAAAAAACTTCACCCCCTTCCCGGCGATGCGTCCAACCGACGGTATTTCCGGATCGAATTGAGTGACACGGCACCCTCCTCCGTCATTCTCATGCAGTTGGCCGAGCCGGAAGCGTTCAAACAGTCCGAAGAGGCGGTGAGCGGAGCGGTCCATGCCATCGCCGAACTGCCGTTCATCAACATCCAAACGCATCTGGGGAAGGCCGGGGTTCCCGTTCCCACGCTCTATTATTATGACCAGCCTGCCGGACTGCTCTATCTGGAGGATTTTGGGGACCTCACCTTGTCGGAGGCCTGTGCTCGGGCCCACACCGAGGACCTTGCGCCGTGGTATAGGCAGGCGATCGACGTGCTCGTTCGGATGCAAGCCAAAGCGACCTCGCCTGCCGATCCGCGATGCCTGGCATTTCATCGAAGCTTCGACGTGCCGCTACTCATGTGGGAGTTCGATCACTTCCTCGAGTACGGGATTGCGGCACGGCAGGGCTCTCCCATCGGGAGTGCAGATGAAGCGGCGATGCGTGACGAGTTTCGAAAAATCTCCGAACTTCTGGCCGGACAGCCGCGGGTGTTCGTGCATCGCGATTACCATTCGAGAAACCTGATGGTCGCCGGAACACGGCTGGGTGTGATCGATTTTCAGGACGCACTGATGGGACCCGCCACCTACGACCTGGCCTCGCTTCTGCGCGATGCGTACATCGCCCTTGATGAATCGCTGATCGATCGGCTCATCGAGTACTATCTCGACCAGCTTCAAGAAGGACACCATCTGTGGACGAACCGCGACGCGTTCCGCCGGTTGTTCGATTTTACGAGCATTCAACGCAATCTCAAGGCTGCCGGCCGGTTCGTCTATATCGATCACGTCAAGGGAAATCCCAAATTTCTGGGGGACATTCCTCGGACGCTCGGCTACGTGAAACGAAACCTCCACAAGTATCCCGAGTTGTTCACCTTGCGCAAACTCATGAGCGCTTATGTACCTGAACTACAGTGATGAGTGATCCGTGATGCGTGATGAGTTTCCAACTAGGGGGGGGCCTTTCGCCCATCACCAATCACCCTTCACCCATCACGAGCCGTTATGAAGGCCATGATTCTCGCGGCCGGCCTCGGCACCCGCCTGAGACCGCTCACGAATACGATTCCGAAGCCGCTCCTGCCGATCGCCGGCACTCCCCTCATCGTGTGGAATCTCTTGCTGCTCAAGCGTCATGGGTTCCACGACGTCATCATCAACCTGCATCATCTGGGTCCGATGATCGAGCAGGCGGTAGGCAACGGATCGAAATATGGCCTGCGGATCTACTACTCGCACGAGCCGGTGATACTCGGAACGGGCGGAGCCCTCAAGCAGGCAGAGTCGAATTTTTCAGGCGAACCTGTGCTCGTGTTGAACGGCGATACGCTGTTTGAGCTGGATCTGGAGGCGCTCTGCGCCTACCACCAGCGGCGTCAGGCAGCGGCGACATTGGTCGTTCGATCCGATGTCGATCCCGCTCGCTGGGGAGTCGTCGACGTGGATGCGGATGAGCGCCTCGTCCGCATCACCGGCCGCGGCAGGATGGACGCCGGCGAGACGAAGCCTCGCATGTTTGCCGGCATTCATATTCTTCATCCGCGGCTGCTGCGTGATGTGCCGAAAGGAAAAGCATCGTCGATCATCGACGCATACGTCGCGGCGATTCAGCGTGGCGATCTCGTGACAGGATACGAGCTCACCGGTTATTGGTCCGACGTGGGAACCCCGGAACGCTATGCCCAGGCCGAGCATGACGCAACCAGCGGGCTGATCAGGCTGAGCGAACGACTCCCTGCCGCTCCGCTGGCTTAGAAGGCTGTTGAAAAAGCGTCTTCCTCACCCGCCCACCCATCGCGTCAGAACGCGCTCCTCACCAAGCTTTGTTCTCACCTCGCTCGATGAGGCCGACCTGCGGAAAGGCGCGTCCCGGGTTTTCGATTGGCAACAATCGGAGGGTGGGTGGGTGAGAACATCCGCCCGGGTTGGGTCGGTGAAAACGAAAACTTTTTGAACAGCCTTAATAGCCGGCGAGTTGTTTGCCCCGTCCGAAGGCGGTATCTCTCGTCATGATTTCGTCGTCTGCTCGATCACATCTTCGTCCGCTTCATCGTTCTTTTCCAGCTTTTGCCGTTGCTGTCTGAGCAAGCGTGCGAGGTAGGTGCGCTGCAGTTTGAGGCGATCGGCGGCCTTGGTTTGATTGCCGTCGAAGTCTCGTAGCGCCAGCTCGATGACGTGGCGGCTGTGGGCTTCCATGGATTCATGGTACGGCAGTCTCAGGTAGGGCAGGGCATCGTCGTTCGCATCCGGCGACGCGAAATCGAGGGCCAGCACATCCGGTTCGATGATATCCGTGTGACTCAGGATGACGGCACGGGCGATCACGTTATCCAATTCGCGAATGTTCCCCGGCCATGAATATCGCGCCAGGGCCTCCATGGCGGCGGGACTAAACCACATACCGGGACGTTTGGCTTCTTTGGCGTGGCGGCTCAAAAAGAATTTCGCCAGAGCCGGGAAATCCTCGAGCCGCTCGCGCAGCGGCGGAAGCGTCAACCCGATCACGTTCAGACGGAAAAACAAATCCTCGCGGAAATCCCCGGCTTTCACGGCCTGCTTCAAATCCTTGTTCGTGGCGGCGATGATCCGGATGTTGACTGAAACAAGCCTCGTGCCGCCGACCCGGTGAAATTCTCGATCCTGGAGCACGCGCAACAATTTGGCCTGCAGTGGCAACGACATGTCCCCGATTTCGTCCAAAAACACGGTGCCGCCTTCGGCCATTTCCAACTTGCCTTTTTGCAGGCGGTCGGCACCCGTGAAGGCGCCGCGTTCGTGGCCGAAGAGCTCATTTTCCAATAATGTTTCGGTCAAGGCGACGCAATTGATGACGACGAGGGGCATCGCGCGGCGCGGGCTCCATTGATGGATGGATCGGGCCAGCAGTTCCTTACCTGTGCCGCTTTCGCCCAACAGGAGGACGCCGGCGTCTGATTTCGCGGCGCGTTGCGCGGCTTCCAACACGGTGCGGATCTTGGCACTGGTCCCGATAATAGACGCGTAACGGCTGTCCACTTCATGTTTGAGGCAGGCGACTTGGCGCTTGAGCGAGGCGCGTTCGAGCGCCTTGCCGATCACGATCAGGAGATGGTCCTTGTCCAGCGGTTTCGTGAGAAAATCGTAGGCGCCATGCTTCATGGCTTCGACTGCCGCCTCGATCGAGCCATGGGCCGTCATCACGATGACGGGGATGTCCTCAGCGTGTTTGACCGTGGGGAGCCGCTTCAACACGTCGAGGCCGCCGAGCCTGGGCATGTCGAGATCGAGCAACATGAGGTGGGGCGCCTCCTGCTCGATCTTTTCGAGCGCCTCGATGCCGTCGCCGGCCACCAAGGTGCCGTAGTCGGAAGCTTGTAGGCGATCCTCCAGCATCGTCGTGATGTCTTCATCATCGTCGACGATCAGTATTTTCGCGTTCATCTCTCCTCCGTTAGGCGTCAGGCGTCAGGCGTCAGGCGATTGGACTTGGACTAATTGCACGTTCATTTCCCACACGCCTGACCCCTGACGCCTTACGTCTCCATCACATTGATCACCAATCCGGTCAAGGGCTTCGGATAGAAGTACGTGGATTTATGCGGCATCCGCTCGCCGGCTGTGGCCACCGCCTGCACTTCGCTCACTTTGGTGGCGTTCAGGAGCAGGGCACCCGTTCCCGTTCCGTCCGCGGCCCAATCGAGCGCTTCATGATCGTCCTTCGTGTACAAGATGGCTTCCTGCTCCTGCTGGGTGGGACAAAGCGGGCTCACGACCAGCTGTTGGAGCAGGGAAACGTCGAGCTTCGCACGAGGAGAAGCGTTCGCATCGGGACGATGCGCCGGCTTGAGCGAAAGCGTGACATAGCGGGCTTCACCCTTGAGAGCGAGGCCGAACGTCGGCGTCGTGCGGCCCTGGGTGCGCAAGGCCTCAATGAACTGCGTGCGCACTGCCCCCTTGGTTTCGCCGGTGAACGGGAACTCCCTGAAATCGAATTTCTCCCCGAGCTGCGTCTTGATGGTGCCGTACGGCGGTAGAGGCGTCGTCATGACGCGGTGAGTGGGAAGGACGGTCAAGCCGGGATCTTCGAGCGGCGACAAGAGCATGAGCACCGCGTCATAGGGCTTGAGCGTCTCAGACGGTCCGGCCTGCTCCCTGCGGAAGCGCTGATAATTGAGCGCGGTTTCATACCGATGATGACCATCGGCGATGAAGAGAGGCTTGCTTTGCATGATGTCGACCATCTGGGCAAGGACGGCCGCATCCGTGATCGACCAGAGTTGCTGCCGGCATCCGTTGTCGTCCTGAAAATCGATGCGCGGCGACTGGCCTTTGACAGCGCGTTCGAGGAGTCCAAGAATGGCATGCTGGGGATCCGAATAGAGCAGCCAGATGGGGCTCAAATTCGACTTGCAGGCTTTCAACAGATTGAGTCGGTCGGCTTTTGCCGCCGATCTCGTGTTTTCATGCGGATAAATGTGGCCGGAATCGAGCGGCTCGAGTTTCGTCGTCGTGAGAATGCCCCGCAGCGTTTTCCTCGGGGCGCGCGCATCCGAAGAAGGAGGCGCATATTCGATGGTGTGATAATAGATCGCCGGTTGCGTGTCCCGCTTGAGTGCGCCACTCTTAAGCCAGGCGATGAGTGTCTCGGCGGCGCGCGTATACCGGTTCTTCGTGGCATCGTCGCCGGGCTGATCGAACCCCAGTTCGAGCCGGATGATGTTGTGAGGATGACGGTCGTGCAGGGCCTTCTGCCCCGCGGTGTCGATGATGTCGTAGGGAGGGGCCACGACGTCTCGGATCGAACCGACCGCCGCCGGGTCGTACAATGTCCCACGAAATGGAAGGATCTGTGCCATGTCTTCCTCTTTTCTGCTGAATTGAAAAAGTCGCCAGCGCTGTGCTCGCCACGCGTAAGAGCCGGACGCGTCACCAACCAGTGTTGGACAAACTGTGAAGGCGGGGCCGCCGTCCCACGCTGCCCGCCGGATGCCGAGTGGCACCGGCCATGCGGAAGCGGCTACCGGTCGCGGGTCACCATATAATCCGCGGCAACCGAGAGCGCCCGTCGAGCGGTGCTGTCTTCAAACTCGCTCAACTCTCGCTTGGCCGCGCTGATGTAGGCTTGAGCATGGTCCAACGCATAGACGATGGATCCGTACTCGTCCATGAGGCCGATCAACCGTTGTAAATCGTCTTCCGTCAATGTGCGCGTTTCCATCCGGTCTTTGATCATCTGCCGATCGGCGTCAGAGCAATGGTTCAGGAGATGCAGCAGGGGCAGAGTCGCCTTGCCCTGGCGAAGGTCCTGGCCGAGCGTCTTTCCCAACGAAGCGCCGTTGGCGGTGTAATCCAAGGTGTCATCAACGACTTGAAACGCGATGCCTAGGTATTGTCCAAAGCGGAAGAGGCACTCCTGCTGGACATCCGACGCCTCGGCCAGAATCGCGCCCATCCGGCAGGAGGCGGCGATCAAGCCGGCCGTCTTGTGCTCGACGATCTTGATGTAGTCGGTCTCCGGCATCGCCGGATTGCCGTTATAGTAGAGTTGCAGGACTTCGCCTTCTGCCATCTTCTTGCATGCCTCGGCGAGTACCTCATTGATCCGCTGGCTGCGGAACTCGACCACTTGGCACATCGCCTTGGAATACAAGTAGTCGCCCACGAGGATGCTGACTTGATTTCCCCAGACTTTTCGTGCGGTTTGACGACCTCGCCTGATGTCGGCGTCGTCCACGACATCGTCATGGAGGAGGGTGGCGGTATGAATGAATTCGACCAGGCTGCCGAGTTGATGATGCTCGCGGCCGGCATAGCCGCAGAGACGGGCGCACAGGAGCAGCAGGAGAGGCCGGATGCGCTTGCCGCCGCTATTAAGGATGTGCGCCGCGACCGTATTGACCAGGGCGACGCTGGAGGTCAGATTGATGTGGATCCGATCTTCGACCCCTTCGAGTTCACTCCGATAGGCGTCCCAGACATCCGCCATCGTATGAATCGTGGAGGTGACAGGACCCTGTGGCATGCGGCGGATGGTAGGGCAGCGCAGCAAACAAAGTCAAGGGAATCGCAACGAAATCCATGCATTGATCGGCTTGACAGAAGAATCACCCTTCCATTAATCTGACGACGAATTTCCGATGGGATCATGCCTCACGAGGAACGAGGTTCCGCATCCCCTGAGTCCTCTCGATTGGGCCTCTACCCAGCAGGAAAAAAACCTGCCTTTTCTACGAGATAGGTAACATGGAACTTCCAGGGCTTCCACCGAAGCAAGGGCTCTACGACCCTGAACACGAGAAAGATTCCTGCGGCATCGGCTTTGTCGTCAACATCAAGGGCCAAAAATCGCACGACATCGTCCGTCAAGGTTTACAAGTACTCGAAAATCTCACGCACCGCGGCGCGCAGGGCTGCGACCCCTGTACCGGCGACGGGGCGGGCATTCTGCTGCAAGTGCCTCACGAGTTTATGCGTCGCGCCGCCATCGATGTCGGCGTCAAACTGCCGGGAGCCGGGGAGTACGGAGTCGGCCAGGTGTTCCTGCCTCCGAATCCGGCGGCACGGCAGCAATGCGAAACGCTTTTCAGCAAGGTCATCGAGCAGGAAGGCGCGCGGCTGCTCGGCTGGCGAGACGTGCCGGTCAAGAGCGATACGATCGGCGTTCAGGCACGCAAGACCGAGCCGTTCATGCGCCAGGTGTTCATCGCTCGCGACGTGCTGAACGAAGCGCAGTTCGAACGCAAGCTCTACGTCATCCGCAAGCTCGTCGAAAAGGCGATCCTCGAATCGGCCATCGATGGCCGCGAGCACTTTTACATCTCGAGCCTCTCCGCCAACACCATCGTCTACAAAGGGTTGCTGTTGCCGCATCAAATGGCGGCCTATTATCGAGATCTCGAAGACGCCAGCATGGTCAGCGCACTCGCGCTCGTGCACTCCCGCTTCAGCACCAACACGTTTCCCACCTGGCCGCTCGCGCATCCCTATCGCTACATCTGCCACAACGGTGAGATCAATACGCTGAAGGGCAACGTGAATTGGATGAAGGCCCGGCAGGGACGGCTGCATTCGGAACTGTTCGGCAAGGACATGGAAAAACTGTTTCCGATCGTCTATGAGCGCCAAAGCGATTCGGCCTGCCTTGACAACGCGCTCGAGTTCTTGTTGCTGGGCGGCCGGTCGCTGCCCCACGCGATGATGATGCTGATACCGGAGCCATGGGTGGCCAATCCACAGATGGATCTCGACCGCCGGGGTTTCTATCAGTACCACGCGGCGATGATGGAACCCTGGGATGGCCCGGCGGCGGTGTGTTTCACCGATGGCAAGATGATCGGCGCGACGCTGGACCGCAACGGCCTGCGTCCCTGCCGCTACCAGGTGACGACCGATGGCATGGTTGTGCTGGCCTCCGAAGCGGGTGTCTTGCCGGTGGATCCCAAAACCATTCGCATGAAGGGGCGGTTGCAACCCGGCCGCATGTTCCTGGTCGATACGATGCAGGGCCGGATCATCGATGACGAGGAGATCAAGGCCGACATCGTGGGCCGCAAACCCTATCGCAGTTGGGTGACGCAGTACGGCGTCTCGCTCGATGAGCTGCCCGAGCCCTTGAACGTCCCGCAACCGGATCACCCGACGATCCGCCAACGGCAACAGGCCTTCGGCTATACCGTCGAAGAGCTGAAAATGGTCATCACGCCGATGATCGTGACCGGCGAAGAAGCCGTGTCGTCGATGGGAACGGATACGCCGCTGGCCGTGCTGTCCGACCGCCCGCAGCTCTTGTTCAAGTACTTCAAGCAATTGTTCGCGCAGGTGACGAATCCGCCCATCGATCCGATCCGCGAGCAACTCGTCATGTCGCTCGTGACCAATATCGGTCCCAAGCCCAATCTGATGGACGAATCGCCGGAATCCTGCCGCCGCATCAAGGTGCAGCAGCCGATTCTGACGAACGCGGATCTGCAAAAGATCCGCGGCATCTCGGATCCCCATTTCAAGAGCAAGACGTTGCGCATGTTGTTTCGAGTGGCCGAAGGGCCCGATGGGCTCGGCGCGGCGGTCGACGCCATGTGCCGCGAGGCTTCGCAAGCGATCAAGGACGGCTACAAATTCCTGATCCTCAGCGACCGCGGCGTCGATGAGCAATGGGCGCCGATCCCGAGCCTGCTCGGCATCTCCGCCGTGCATCACCATCTGGTGCGCGAGTGCACGAGAACGGAAGTCGGCTTGATTCTCGAAACCGGCGAGCCGCGCGACGTGCACCAGTTCGCCTGTCTGATCGGCTATGGGGCGGGAACGATCAATCCGTATCTCGTGTTCGAATCGCTCGTCGATATGGAGCGAGACAACTATCTTCCCGAAGGCCTCGATGCACAGACGGCCGAAGGCAAATTCATCAAGGCGATCAACAAGGGCCTGCTCAAAATTTTCTCGAAGATGGGGATTTCCACGGTGCAGTCCTATTGCGGCGCGCAGATCTTCGAGGCGATCGGGTTGAACCACGAGATCATCGACCGGTACTTCACCGGCACGCCTTCGCGCGTCGAAGGTGTCGGCGTCCGGGAGATCGGCGAAGAGACCCTTCGCCGGCACCGTGTGGCGTACGAACCGGCCGCCATTCGCCAACTCGATTTCGGCGGAGAAATCCATTATCGCATTCAGGGCGAACACCATAACTGGAATCCCGACACGATTTACAAGCTGCAGCACGCGAGCCAATCGAACGATCCCAAGACGTACGCGGAGTTCGCCCAGCTGGTGAACGACGAGGGCCAGCGCCGGTCGAACCTGCGCGGCCTGCTCGACTTCAAGTTTGCTCCCACGCCGATTCCCATCGAAGAGGTCGAGCCGGCGAGCGCGATCGTCAAGCGGTTCAACACCGGCGCGATGTCGTTCGGGTCGATCAGCAAGGAAGCGCACGAGACGCTGGCGATCGCGATGAACCGCCTTGGCGGCAAGAGCAACACCGGCGAAGGCGGTGAGGATCCGGAACGTTTCAAGCCCCTGCCGAACGGCGATTCCAAGAACAGTTACATCAAGCAAGTGGCCTCCGCTCGCTTCGGAGTGACGGCTCATTATCTGGTGAATGCGCGCGAGTTGCAGATCAAGATGGCGCAGGGCGCCAAGCCGGGTGAAGGCGGCCAGCTGCCCGGACACAAGGTCGACGAAAACATCGCCAAGTTCCGCTATGCCACTCCGGGCGTGCAACTGATCTCGCCGCCGCCGCATCACGATATTTATTCCATCGAGGATTTGGCGCAGTTGATTTTCGACCTGAAGAATTCCAACCCCGAGGCCGGAGTGTCCGTCAAGCTGGTGGCGGAAGTCGGGGTCGGGACCGTGGCTGCGGGTGTTTCCAAGGCGCACGCGGACAAGGTCTTGATCAGCGGTGATTCGGGTGGGACCGGCGCCTCGCCGCTCTCGTCGATTAAATACGGCGGCATTCCGTGGGAACTCGGGCTCGCAGAAACACACCAGACGCTGGTCTTGAACGATCTGCGCGGCCGCATCCGAGTGGAAACCGACGGGCAAATGAAGACCGGACGCGATGTGGTCATCGCCACTCTTCTCGGTGCCGAGGAATATGGGTTTGCCACGGCGCCGCTGATCGTCGAGGGCTGCATCATGATGCGCAAGTGCCACCTCAACACGTGCCCGGTTGGCATCGCCACACAGGATCCCGAGCTGCGCAAAAAGTTCAACGGAAAGCCCGAGCACATCGTCAATTACTTGTTCTTCGTGGCGGAAGAGGCTCGGCAACTCATGGCCAAGCTGGGATTCCGGACGATCAATGAGATGGTCGGACGCGTCGACAAGCTGAAGATTACGAAAGCGGTCGATCACTGGAAGGCCAAAGGCTTAGACCTCACGCCGCTGTTGACCATGCCGGACGTGGGCCCGGATGTGGCGCGCTACTGTGTGCAGAAACAGGACCACGGCCTTGAATGTATTCTGGACAACAAGCTGATCGAACTCTGTCAGCCGGCCATCGAAAAGGGCGACAAGGTGACGCTGGATCTCCCCATCAAGAACGTCAACCGCACGACCGGAACGATGCTCTCCAGCCGGGTTGCGAAGAAGTACGGCCTGGAAGGATTGCCGGAAGATACGATCTCAATCAAGTTCACGGGGTCGGCGGGACAATCGTTCGGAGCGTTTCTCGCCAGAGGCGTCACATTGACCTTGGAAGGCGAGTCCAACGATTACATCGGCAAGGGGCTCTCGGGTGGCAAGATCATCGTATTTCCTCCCAAGAATATCTTGTACACGCCCGAGGAGACCATCCTGATCGGCAACACGTCACTGTACGGAGCCACACAAGGCGAGGCGTACTTTTACGGCATGGCCGGGGAGCGGTTTGCCGTGCGCAACAGCGGTGCCCGGGCCGTCGTCGAAGGTACGGGCGATCACGGCTGCGAATATATGACGGGCGGCGTCGTGGTCGTGCTCGGCCGCACGGGCAGGAACTTCGCCGCCGGCATGTCCGGCGGTATTGCCTTCGTGTTGGATGACGCGGGAAAGTTCCAAAGCCGGTGCAATACCGGTATGGTCGAACTCGAGCCTCTCGCGACGAAGGAAGATAAACAGCTGCTGCATGAGCTGATCACCAAGCACTTCATGTATACCGGCAGCCGCAAGGCCAAGCAGGTGCTGGATGCGTTCGATGCCACCTTGCCGAAATTCGTGAAGATCATGCCTGTCGACTATAAGCGCGT
>DATEEH010000001.1:0-3689 GCA_035281245.1 Nitrospira sp. | reverse complement strand
GGAGTGGACAAAATACCAATCAGAGCCATTCGGGATTTCGGCGAAGAGCGGACAGCTTCGCTGAAGCTGCACTTGGTTCCAACCCATATGCGGCACTTTCAATTCCGGGTCGAGGACGAATTTTCTGACCTTCCCGCAGATCAGGTTCATTCCCTTGTGAACGCCGAACTCCTCGCTTTCGGTGAACAAGAGCTGGAGGCCCAGACAGATTCCCAAAAATGGCTTACCGGCTTGAATGGTAGACCGGATTGGCTCGATCAGATTGAACCGCTCCAAGTTTGCCATGCAATCGCCAAAGGCCCCGACGCCCGGCAAGACGAGATGACTGGCATTTTTGATCGCGATCGGATCCCGCGTCACGAGTGCACGATGACCCACCGCCTCAAACGCTTTCGAGACGCTCCTGAGGTTACCCATTCCGTAGTCGACGATGGCAATCATGTCCTCTTCCTTGAAAGCCTGTAACAATACCGCAACCGCATGCAGCCCGTCACTCCTCCCGGCAAACAAAAAGGGCAGGTTTCTGTTTCAGAAACCTGCCCGAAGTGAATTCTTAGAAGCTTGTATTCCCCTTACTTCCCCAGCTTGTATTCCCCTTACTTCCCCAGAAGTCGCGGGTGACATCCCGCTGGGCGACTTCTCACCCTCCCACCCAGCCGCGCCAAGACGCGGCTTTCACCAAGCACCCGCAGCGGGGGACCCCACACTGGGCGGCGCTGGGCTGCTCGATGGCAGGACCCGCGGCTCACAACATTCCCTTCGTCGACAGCACCTTTCCGGCCAGTCGTTCCTCCAACATGGTGGCCTGATCGAGGGCCTTGGCCGTCGCTTTGAAGATCGCTTCCATAATGTGGTGCGGGTTGCGGCCGTACAGCAAGTTGACATGCAGATTCAGCCCGCCATGGGTCACGAAGGCCTGAAAAAAGTCTTCGAAGAGGCCCAGATCGAACGCTTTGATCTTCCGGTCCGGCAGAGACACGTTGTAGACCAAAAACGGTCTGCCACTGAGATCGACCGTCACCTGCGCCAGCGTTTCATCCAACGGCGCGGAAGCAAATCCGAATCGCTTGATGCCCGCTTTCTCGCCCAATGCCTGATGAAGCGCCTTTCCCATGACGATGCCGACGTCTTCGACCGTGTGATGCTCGTCGATGTCGAGATCGCCTTTGGCCTGAACCGTCAGGTCGAAAAAGCCGTGCTTGGCCAGCAATTCGAGCATATGGTCAAAAAACCGAATACCCGTGTCAATTTTTCCCTGGCCGCTCCCGTCAAGCACCCACTCGACGCGGATGTCGGTTTCCTTCGTCGCACGATGCAGGGACGCCTGTCTGGGGGCCGATCCGTTTTTTTTCATGAGAACCTGCTTTGAGCGGATTTGGCGTGCGCATCGAACCCTTCGATTTGCGCAAGCCGGACCAGATGATCCTTCACTTTGCTCAGTTCTTCCTTCGTGTAGTGCACGATGTTGCTGATCTTCGTGTAGTCATGAATCGACAAGGCCGAAAAAAAACGGGCCGTCGCGCCGGTCGGAAGGACATGATTGGGCCCGGCAATATAGTCCGCCACGGAGGGCGGCGTGTAGCGACCGAGGAACAGCGCTCCCGCGTGCCGGATTCGCTCGAGGTAATCGAACGGTTGATCCACGGAAAGCGTGAGATGCTCAGCCGCAATTTCGTTGGCGATATCGATCGCCTCATCCATGGTGGTGACGACGAACGCGACCGAATATCTGCCGATCGATTTGGCCGCGATCTTTTCCCGTTGCAACCCTTTCAATTGCCGTTCGACGAGATCGACCGCCTCTTTCGCGAGCGATGTGGAGGTCGTCACCAGCCAGACCTGTGCCTCTTCGTCATGCTCGGCTTCGCACAACAGATCCGCCGCGACATGTGCCGGCTTCGCCCCTTCATCGGCCACGACCAGCAATTCGCTGGGCCCGGCGACCATGTCAATTCCGACGGTGCCATACAACATTCGTTTCGCCGTCGCCACATAGAGATTCCCCGGCCCCACGATCTTGTCGACCTTGCCGATCGTTTTCGTGCCAAACGCCAGGGCTCCAATGGCCTGCACCCCTCCCACGCGATAAATCTCCGTGACGCCCGCAATGTCCGCGGCCACCAGCAAATACGGGTTTATTCGTCCTTTTTGAGGCGGTGTACACATCACAATCCGTTTGACGCCCGCCACCTTGGCCGGAATGGCGCTCATCAGCACGGTTGAGGGATAGACTGCTTTGCCCCCGGGCACATAGACGCCGACTGTGTCGATCGCCGTGACGACTTGTCCTAGGGTGGCCGCGCCATCCTGATACATCCACGTCTTCGTCCGTTGCCGTTCATGGAAGGCTTCGATACGCTGGGCCGCAAAGCGCAGGGCATCACCTTCTTCCTTGCGAATGTGGTAGTACGCTTCTTTGATCTCTTCGGGAGTCACTTTCAACTGCTCGGGGGTGAGCGACACCTTGTCGAATTGCTTGGTGAAGCGAAGGATCGCCTTGTCGCCGCCCCGTTCGACGGCCTGCAAGATCTTCTTGACCGGCTTCTCGACGGCATCCCCCTGGATTCGCGCGCGCCCTGCGACCTTCTTCAGGGTGGGAAGAAACGCGCGATCGGTGGAAGAGACAATCTTCATGTACGTGCCCGTTTCTCCTTTCGGCCGGCGGGCCGGACAGACTTCGCCGATGTAGCCCGTGCAGATCGATCAGGGGAAGCGCAGGCTGATCGAAGATGCTTCACCAGTTCGGCGATCGCTTGGTGTTTCAACTTCAGACTGGCCCTGTTGACGATCAAACGCGCTGTGGAGCGGGCGATGCACTCGATCTCTATGAGTCCGTGCGCCTTGAGTGTATTGCCGGTTTCGACCAGGTCGACGATGCGATCAGCCAGTCCGACGATGGGAGCCAGTTCGATTGAGCCGTAGAGCTTGATGATTTCAACCGGCACGCCTCGCTGATTGAAATACCGCTCGGTAATCTTCGGATATTTGGTCGCAACGCGGATTTTTGATGAGAGCCGGTCGCGCGCCGACTGCCCACGGAAGGCGGCGACGGCAATTCTACACGCTCCAAATCCCAAATCCAATGGCTCATTGACATCGCAGTCTTGCTCGAGCAACACATCCTTGCCGACAACACCGACGTCCGCCGCGCCGTGCTCAACATACGTGGGCACGTCGGTGGGTCTGACGACCAGAAACGTCATCCCGATTTCTGGACAGGGAAACAGCAATCTGCGGCTGTCGGCCGCGGGCATGGCAGCGCCATACCCGGCCTTCGCAAACAGCTTGAGCGTCGGCTCGATCAGCTTCCCTTTACAGAGCGCCACTGTGAGCATTCCTTACCCCTTTTGTCGCTCGATGACTGCGCCGAGCCCGCGAAGCTTGTCTTCGATCCGCTCGTAGCCGCGATCCAAGTGATAGACCCGCAACACCTCCGTGATGCCTTCGGCGGCCAGGCCAGCCAAGACCAGCCCGGCGCTGGCGCGCAGGTCCGACGCCATGACCGGGGCGCCGGCTAACCCTTCGCGGCCGGTCACGACCACCCGGTTGCCCTCGACGCGGATATCGGCTCCCATGCGGCGCAGTTCTTCCACATGCATAAAGCGACTTTCAAACACTGTTTCCGTGATGATGCTGGTGCCGTCCGTCACGGACATCAAGGCAACCATTTGCGCCTGCATGTCGGTGGG